>NZ_JBIAVG010000009.1:0-365100 GCF_042893955.1 Streptosporangium sp. NPDC001559 | reverse complement strand
CTCACCGACCTCAACATCAGCAACAATCAGCTCGCTGCACTGCCTGAGGGTATGGCTGCACTGACGGGCCTCACCGACCTCAACATCAGCAACAATCAGCTCGCTGCACTGCCTGAGGGTATGGCTGCACTGACGGGCCTCACCGACCTCAACATCAGCAACAATAAGTTGCGCGTTATTCCTGATTGGCTCGTCGATCTAGTGATGCTGCGCAACTTATCCACACATGGGAACCTTTCCATCAGTCCACCTCCAGAGATTACATCGAGTGGAACAGAATCAGTATTGGCGTTCCTTCGCGCACGCAGAGAAGGAGCTTCCGAACAATGGGTCTCCAAACTCCTGATTGTTGGAGAAGGTGGGGTTGGAAAGACATCGCTGATAAAGGCCCTTACCGGAAAGCCTCACAACCCCAGCGAACCAACTACGCATGGACTACAAATAAGCCATCTACCAATAAAGCATCCTGACCGCGCCGAAGTCAATATGGACTTGAGCGCTTGGGATTTTGGTGGCCAACAAATATATCACGCGACACATCAGTTCTTTATTACCGACCGATCCCTCTTTCTCCTCCTCTGGAACGCCAGACTTGGATGGGAACAAGGAAAGCTTCGGTATTGGCTGGATATTATAACGGCGCGCGCCCCAGGCTCCCCGATTATTTTGATCGCCACACACGCCGATCATAATGAACGGCCAGTTGACTTACCGCTAGATGAGCTGCGTCAGGAATATCCAAGGATAGCCGACAGCATCTCGATTGATAGCGAAACATGCTGCGGCATAGACAATCTAATATCCTCCATCAGAGAAAGAGCAACAAACCTTCCACTCATGGGCACAGAATGGCCAACAACATGGCTTAAAAGCGCTGATGCCATTCGCATTTTACCGGAAAAACATATCACGCCTGGGCGCATGTGGGAAATAATGAGTCGTACAGGCGTAAGCGATCCCGTACAGCAGAGATATATTGCAATCGCAATGCATCAACTCGGTGATATTCTTTACTATCACGATGATGAGGAACTGGCCCAAACCGTCGTTCTACAGCCAGAATGGGTAAACGAATACATCAGTAAGGTTCTAGACAGCTCAGAGGTCGCAAACCGCCACGGCTTACTTACGCGCAATCATTTAAATGAGCTGTGGTGGGATTTAGACCGCGGACTGAGGGACCATTTTCTGGGCATGATGGACAAATATGACCTGTCCTATCAAATAGACGACGGACGTAAAGCTGATATTAGCTTGGTAGTAGAGCGACTGCCATGGAATCCGCCATCTTACCATGAATTATGGGAGGAGATGAATAGACTACCCACCACAAAGGAAATCAAAGTTATTTATCGCCTCAACACGATGCCGCCAGGGATTCCGACCTGGTTTATAGCTAGATCACATCGTTTTACGACAAGCCGACACTGGAGAACAGGAGCTCTCCTCCAGCATACAGACAATATTCACCGAGCTCTTTTGCGCGCTGACCGTCATCGAAATGTCATAGAGTTGGCTGTCCGTGGCCCTGCTCCGGCAGCATTTTTCTCGGTACTTGATGACGGACTAAACAGAACCCTAGAACGGTTTCCTGGGCTCGACATTATACGGCAAGTTCCTTGCCCCTGCCGAGGAACGTCGGCATGCCCTGAGCTCTTCGACTATGAAGACTTACAGAGTCGCTTGCTCCGAAATCCTCCGCGACATGAAATCGAATGCCGGAAGTCAGGCGAGTTTCTAGGTGTACCTATGCTCGTTCTCGGGCTGGCCCCATCGGAACGTGATGTCACACGGATCGGCCTCGATCGATTGACGAAGATTATTACTCAGTCGACCGAGAAGCAAGATAACCAGACAGAGTACATACAGCGAATGTTTCTGAAACTGCAGCGGATCGTACAAGCTCAGCAAGAGGTTCGCTGTCCAAGCGTTTTTTCATTAACGCCAATCCCAAGGAATCGGCTCGCAGGAAGCGCATTCGAGCTCCGTCTTTATTGCGAGGAGCCCGGCGCCTGGCACCCTCTTCCAGAAAGCAGAGGTTGTTATCAAATTAAGGAACTTCCTGAGTGGTTCCGGCGCATGAGCCCATACTTAAAATATTTGGTCACCGTACTTAAGCATACCGCCCCGTTTCTGGGGCCAGTTCTTGGTATGACCGTCGATCAGCTTGAGCAACAAACCAAAGCCGAAGCTGATGCAATGAAAGAGCTAGTATCGCAGATTCCTGAACCTACGATTAGCGGGGAAAAGAATGAACCACTTGGCGATATAAACGCGATCGCCGAGTCTCGGGCAACGCTTGAGGCAGATTTTCGGGCCTTGGAGAGTCTGCTAATTGAGCTAGATCCTGCTCGGGCTTGGGGAGGATTGTCTCGTACAACAACACCTGAAGGTCTCACGCTCTATCTATGTGCTCAACATAGCTATGCGTATCGCAGCTCATTAGGCTCCTAGAATAGCGCGATGGCCGAAATATGGTTGACATAACATTAACCTCACATCGGCCTGCCGAACTGGCCATATAATTCGACGCCCTGCCACTTCAGCCGATTAAGCGGCCAGAGCGATAGGAATGTTTGATCGCAATCAGGCTCAGTGATACCTATGGAAATCTTGTCCATTAGGACACGGTTTTTCAGGCGCGTGAGATAGGCCGCCATAGGGAGCTCGCACTTGATGCTCATGTAGGAAATTCACATCCAGAGATGTGTCATTTGTAAATCGCAGCTCAAATTAGAGCTACCGCAATGACCTTCATCGATCCCACAACCACTACAGCGCCAGCAGCTGCCAAGGAGCTGTCCTTGCCTGGCTTGTTGGCGTACCCGATGGTTGAGACGCCTGCAGCGTCACCCGCTTCGACGTCTCGTATGGCGTCGCCAATAAAGATGCACTCCGCAGGGCCGGAACCAGCGGCGTTCATGGCGTCCAGCAACAGCCGTGGACTGGGCTTCATCGACGCCGGATCAGCCGGGACACGGCCAAAGACACCCGCCACTTGGCTGCTGAGACCATGCGCGTTCAGATAGGCGCGAATCGCGCTGCTCGCGTTGTTGCTGACCAGCCAGACGGTTCGACCGGACTCGCCACAGGCTCGAAGAACAGCCTCTCCCCCGGACGTCGGTTGGGCGAGTTCGACGGCTTTCTCTTCCAGCCGCGTCAGTGCCGCATCCGCCACCGCCGCCAGGGCCGGCCGTTCGGTGCTGATGCGCCGCAGAAGGGCGAGCGGGTCGGTCTCGCTCCCCCAACTCGCCAGCACCTGCTCTCCGTTGGAAAGCAGGGTTGCGCGCAGGCGCTGGGCGACCTCCGGTGCGGGAAGGCCGGCGAAGACCGAGCAGATGGGGCCGTCGAAGTCGATCAGGACGTGTTTCACCGGCCGCAGCACTTCCGCAAGGTCGGCGTTCATTCGGGGCGCTCGTAGGCGATGGTGGTCCACACGCTGTCGAACCAGACTTGGGCCTGCTGCACGTACTGCGAGCCTAGAGACGCGTCGTCGGGGCCTGCGGAGTGGTGGAACAGGGTGGTGTCCTTCCCGGTGACGTCGTAGAAGGTGTGGCTGTCGCCGTCGATCGTCAGGGACCGCTCACGCAATGGATAGAACCCGAAGAAGGCCTCGGAGCGGTTCAGGATGTACAGCTTGAACAGGCTCGACGCCTTGTGCACCTTCACCTGGACGCTCGCCGACTGGACAAGCCCCAGTTCGGCGAGGACCTGGACCGAGTGTGCGATACCGCCGGCGTTGGTCAGGGCGATGGTGCGGGCGCGTTCCCGAAGCGCGGCTTCGTCGCGCAGGTCGTCCACGAGGACGGGTACGGCCATCTGCGCCGAGGTGTCCGGCAGCAGCAGCCGCACGCTGATCGTCTCCGGAGCGAGGCGGCCCGAGCGGACCTTGTCGAGCGGTTCCTGTATCGCGTTGTGCAGCGTCTCGCTGGAGAAGCCCGAGAAGTCGATGGTGACGTGCGGCTCGGCGAACGCGGCTTCCAGGTGCGGGCGCAGCCCGACCGGCCGTTCTGTCCGCTCCCGGACGAAGGAGCCGCTTCCCTGCCGGGTGACGATCAGCCCTTCGCTCCTGAGGAGGTCCAGGGCCTTGTCCACTGTTCCGCGCGCTACGCCGTAGTGCTTGGACAGCTCCGGCCCTGAAGGAAGTTTGTCGCCGGGCTGGAACCCCTCTCTCTTCGTGAGAATCGCGGCTCGTAGAGAGCTGCTGACCTGCTGGTATGGCGGGCGAGGGTCGTCCGGGTCAAGGCTCATACCCCAATGCTAAGCCACATGCCCAACACAGCCGAGATGCTCAACTCTGTTGACCTGCCTAAGCAGGTTGTCTATGTTGAGCATGTCGCCACCGCGAGGAGCGGAAGCGGCTGGAGGGGCCTTATTTGGGCTGCTCAGAGCACGGAAAAGGCTTCTGGTAATCGCGCCGAAAGCCTCAAAAACTGGGGCTGTCCCCATCCGCCAAGACCAGGACAGCCCCGCGACTCCTCGACAAGGAGCACACCAATCATGTCCCACAGAACGACTCTGCTGATCGCGCTCCGGGGTCCCTGTCACTGCTGCGGCGGTGAGGGGTGGATGACCTCCACCCAGAAGTGCGGGGTATGCGAGGGCACCGGTCAGTGCGGCAGGCAGCGGTGAGCAACCTGCGGCACTCCTACCTCAACTGGCGGCCCGTCGGTCACCTGCCCGGCTGCCGCCGTCCCGCCTGGGACGTGCAGACCCTGCGCCTGGAGCGGCCCGGCGGGATGAGTGAGCTGGGGATGCGGGCGGTGTGCTGGTCGTGCGGCACCGTCCACGACCTCACCGCCCACATCGCTCCCGACACCGACCCCAATCCCGACGTCGACGAGATGCGGTCGGAGGCGAACCTGCGGCTGACCGCGACCTGGGTCACCGGCTACGGCCAGCCCGCCCTCCGGTCGGCGGGGCTGTGGCTGCACCCCGGCCCTGCCGTCCTGCGCCGCATCGGCACCCCGCCGGACCCGGTCGGCTACCTGGTCACCACCACCCCCGCCACCCCCCGCACCGCCGCCGACGTCGCCGGGGTCATCACCCGCCGCCGCGGCCCGCGCGGCGGGGTCGTGTGGAGCGCGGGCGTCGGCTACGACCCGCCCACCACGACCTGGTACGACCTGCCCTCCCGAGGCGCTGCAGCCCGCTGGATTGCCGCCACCATCACTGCTCACACCTCCCGCCCGTAACCCTCGAAGGAGTACGTCATGGGCAAGAAAGTCGACTTCGCCGTGTACCGGACCAACCACGACGCCCGGTTCACGATGGCTTACACCTGCGTGTGCGGTCAGCCGACCATCGGCTACAGCGATGACCTCAAGGGCCTGTTCACCGGCGAGTGCGCCAACGGCCATTCCTCCACCGTGATGGCCAGCTGACCTGCTCGGCCCTCTCCACGCTGGTCCGGGGCGGCTCGTTTCCGCCAAGTCCCGACGCCGCCCCGGCCGGCTCCTTTTCCACTCTTCAGTAGTCAGGAGTTCTCGCCATCATGGCAAATCTCGTTCGCCTGCACACCACCGACTCGAACCACATGGTGGGGGTCGAGCCCATCACCGACGGCCTGCGCCTGCGGGACCCGTCACTGCCCGACGCGGCACGTCTGGCCGTGGTCGAGCGCACCGGCGGCCGGTTCAGCACGGTGTGCACCACCGACCTGACCAACCACAGCGGCGCCGACCTGAGCGCCGTCGCCCGCGTCTACGCCGACGCCTACGGCGCCCGGCTCGCGGCCGCCCTGCACCCGTCCCGGATGACCGACGAGCAGCTCGCTGCGGCCTGGCGCATCGAGGGTGAGCCACCGGTCCCCGAGTGCGCCTACGACCCCGAGATGCACACCGGCGCCGACGCCGAGACCCCCGGCGAGCAGGCCGCCCGTGAGGAGGTCGCCCGCGAGGTGTGCGCCACCTGCCCCGCCCTCCTGCTGTGCGGCCTGTACGCCGCCGAGGTTCGTCCCTTCTCTGGGATCTGGGCGGGCCGTACGCCCGAGCAGGTCAACCAGGTGGCCGAGTTCGGGCAGCGGGTGGCCTGACATGGAACAGCGCTACTTCTCCGTCCTGGCCCCGGCGCCGTGGAACAAGTCCGGCACGACCCGCGTCACGGTGCGCACCGGCGGCTCGTACGCGGTGTACCTGTGCGTCGGCAACGCCCGGCTCGGCCTGACCGCCGACGAAGCGTGGGCGCTGTGGACCGCGATGGGCACCGCCCTGGCCACCACCTTCGGCCCCACCCCCGACTGGGCCGCCCAGCAGGCCACCGACCAGCCCGCCTCCACCCCGGCCAGCGATGACGAGAAGGAATGAGCATGACCCGCTTCCAGTGCTCGACCTGCACGCGTCGTCACACCGCGCTGACCGGCTGCACGCGCTGCTCGACCGGCCCCAGTGGTCAGATCCCGCGCTGCCCGACCCACGGCGCTCGGCTGTCGGCCCAGTGCGGCGCCTGCCGCATCCTTCGTTCCCAGCCCGGCTACTGAGGAGGCCCGAATGTCTTCGGCTACGACGTTCGCCGCGGTGTTCGTCGCCCTGTTCGCCGCGCACAGCGTGGGCGATCACTGGGTGCAGACCCACCACCAGGCGTGTGCCAAGGGCGTCCCTGGCTGGGAGGGGCGGATCGCCTGCGTCAAGCACGTGCTCACCCTGACCGCCACCAAGGCCGCCGCGCTGGCCGCGCTCGCCCTGGTGACCGGGGTGAGGCTGGCGCCGCTGGCCCTGCTCGCCGGACTGGGCGCCGACGCCCTGTCGCATTACTGGGCCGACCGGCGCACGACCCTCGCCCGGCTCGCCGACGCGATCGGCAAGGGCGGCTTCTACCAGCTGGGAGCGCCCCGGCCTGGCCACGACGACGCCCCGCACCTGGGCACCGGCGCCTACGCCCTGGATCAGTCCTGGCACATCGGATGGCTGTTCGCCGCCGCTCTGATCATCGCGGGGGCGTCATGAACGAGTCCGTCCCCCTCTTGCCGGCCGCTGCCGGGCTGGCCGCCTCCTACGGAAAGGAGGGAGGCACGAAGGCGCCCCTGTCGCAGAAACAGATCATGGTGGCCGAGAGGACGCTGAGCGTCGGGACGTGGGCCATCACCGCGGGCGCCGTCCTGTTCTCCGTCCTGACGGTGACTCCGCTCGTGGAGCGGGTCACCCCGGACGGGTGGGACTGGACCGCCCCGATCCTGCCCGTCGTCGTCGATGCCGCCGTGGTCATCGTGATCCGGCTCGACTCCGCGGTGTCACGGCTCGGAGGTGACGGCGGGCCGTGGCCGGTCATTCTGCGCTGGCTCACCGGCCTGTTCACGGTGGCGCTGAACATCGGCGACTCGGCATGGAAGCAGGACATTGCCGGAGTCGCTGTTCACGCGGTCGCTCCGCTGCTGCTGATCGTGACCGCCGAAGCCGGTCTTGCCTACCGGCGGGCCATCGCCAAAGCCCTCGATCGGATCGAGCGTGAACAGGCTGCGGAGGCCGAGCGGCAGCGTGTTCACGAACGCCGCGAGCGTGAAGCGCGTGAACAGGCCGAGCAGGAGCGCGAGCAGCGCGAGCGCGAAGAGCGTGAACGCCAGCAGGAACGGGCCGAGCGCCGCGAACGCGAAGAACGGGAGTACGCCGCCCTTCTGGAGCAGCAGCGGCGCGAGCACGAGGCGCGGATAGCCCGTGAGCAGCGGGAAGCCGAACTCGCCGCCCGCCGTGAAGAGGCCGAAAGACAGGAACGCCAGCAGGAGCGGGAGCGTCAGGAGCGGGCGGCCCGTGAACAGCGGGAGCGGGCCGAGCGCGAGCGCCGTGAACACGAGCAGCGCGAGCGCGCTGAGCGTGAACGCCAGGAGCGCGAGCAGCAGGAGCGGCAGGCCCGTGAACGAGCGGAGGAGATGGCCCGCGAATGCCGTGAACGCCAGGCCCTGAACGCAAGCGGCACCGGCGTGAACGCTTCGGCGAACACCCGCAAGGCGCCTGCGCTGAACGCTCCTCGGATGCCCGAGGACGACGCCCGCGCCCTCGTCCTGAACACCCCCGGCGCGAGCGTGCGCGACCTGGCCGACAAGACCGGCTGGTCGATCGGCTGGGTGTCCAAGGTCCGCAACGACCCCCGCGACGCCCACACCGGGGGCGCCTGATGACCGCCATCACGCCCGCACCCGCGCCCGTCCGGCACCGGCCGGAGATCACCCGCACCGCCGGGGAGGTCAGCACCGTCTACCGGTTCGTGTGCCTGTGCGGTGTGGCCGGTGAGGAGCACGCCGCTCGCCGCATGGCCCAGGTGGACCTGAACGAGCACGTTCTGTCCCTGCCGAAGGTGCCGGCCGCTGAGCGGTGCCAGGCCCCGCGCGCTCACGGCCGGTCGGCGTGGGAGCCGTGCGGTCTGTGCGCGAACCAGGGGACCCTGTTCGACCTGGCGGGGGTGGGTCGGTGAGTGTGCGTCCGCCCCGGGTGGTCTACGTCATCACCGACGCCCCGCCCCGACCGCTGCACGAACGCGTGCGGAACCTGTGCCTGAGCGTGCTGGCCTGGCTGCTGATGGCGCTGGCCGTTCTCGGTCAGGCGCTGGGGCTGCTGATCGGCGCGCTGGACGCGCTGATCGCCGCCCGGCTCGGTACCCGCCGTATCGCCTACCTGGCCCGTCTGCTGCGCCAGGCCATCCGTGATTCCCGCTCTCACCGTTTCGGAGAGGACGACGACCTGTGAGCGACAAGCCCGGCCGTAGCCGCATCCCTGAACTGTCCAACATCCCCTGGCAGGGTCCGGTGGCCATCACCAACTACGCCAAGGTCGGCCGTGACCTGTGCCGGGACCTGGGCGAGGAACTCACCCTCGGCGCCGACGAGCTCTATGCCGTGCTCATCCGCTCCTTCAAGGGCCACCCGGTTCTGAGCGTGTTCGGAGCGCCGGATGTGCGCATGCGCGCCCGCCGTGTGGTCAAGCGGCTCAAGCGCGCCGCCGAGCTGCAGAAGGGTTCCGGGGTGGAGCTGGTGAAGTTCCACGCCCAGTTCCGCAAGGAGTTCGTCGACATCCTCCCGCAGGCCAAGCCCGAAAAGCGGCGTGCCGAGTTCAACTGGAACGACGTCTGATGGCCCGCCACGCGCAGCACGCGCCCACCGTCATGGACAGCCCGGGTTCCTGGGAGCAGGTCGCCACCCGCGAGGTGTCCAAGGCGCTGCTGTACTTCCCGCCCTGGCTGATCGGTGTCCTACTGTTCGGGCTCGGGTTCGTCTTCCACGTCACCCTGCGCTCTGACGACCCGCAGGTGGTGGCGTGGACCACCGCCCTGATCACCGGGTGTGTGATCGGGCTGACCGGCCTGACCTGGCACCAGTCCCACGCCCGCAGCCCCGTCGGCCGGCTGCACACCACCCTGACCACCCTGGCCGGGGGGCTGTGGGTGTGCGCGGCCACCATCAACGGCCCCACCTCCACGGTGACCGGCCGGTTGATTCTGGTCGGCGGGGTCACCATGGCCCTGTCGTTCAACATCCGCACCGTGATCCGCACCAAGCAGATCGACGTGGCCGGGGCCGTCACCGACCCGTTGGGGTTCCTGTTCGGCCGCGGCGCCACCGCCGCCGGGATGCACGCGGTGGAGGCGAGGACCACGCGGGCGAGCGCGCACAAGGTCGAGGGGGCGGTGCAGCTGGAGGCCGGGCGGCAGACCGCCGACGACCTGACCAAGAAGCTCCCCTACGTCGAGTCCGGCATCGGCCTGCCGCCCGGCAGCATCACCACCAGCGTCGACCCCGACGACGCCAGCAAGGCCAGGGTGGTCATCTCCGATCCGCGAGTGATGAAGAACCCGATCCCCTGGCCCGGCCCCTCGGCGCCCGGTTCGTCGATCGCCGATCCGATCCGGCTAGGGTTGTGGCAGGACCTGGACGAGGTCGCCTACGTCATCACCGGCCATCACCTGCAGGTCATGGGCAAGACCGGCGCGGGCAAGTCCATCGGCGGGGCGTGGAACTTCCTGGCCGAGGCCGTCACCCGGGACGACGTGGCGGTGTTCGCGATCGACATCACCAAGGGTGAGCAGACCCTCGGCCCGCTCAAGCCCGCGCTGCATCGGCTGGAGACCACCAAGCAGGGCGCCCGCCAGCTGCTGGGCGAGATGCAGTCCAAGGTCAAGGAGCGCACCGACCAGCTGGCCGCCAAGGGCCTGCAGAAGTGGGTCAAGGGCTGCGGCCTGACCTACTGGATTCTGTGGCTGGAGGAGTTCCCCGACATCTTCGATGCCCTGTCGGACAAGGAACAGGAGCAGTTCCTGAGCCTGGTCAAGGCGATCCGCTCCGCCGGTGGCACGGTCGTGCTGAGCCTGCAGCGTTCGGACTACACGCAGATGCCGACCCTGGCGCGTGGGCAGCTGGCCAAGATGTGCTTCGGCGTCGACTCGGCCGCCGATGCGTCCTTCGGCCTGTCGGAACAGCAGGACGACGCCGGATGCCGCCCCGAACTCTGGTCGAACAAGCAGCCCGGCATGGCCTACCTGGACGCACCCAGCATCCCGGACGAACGGATCACGATGCCAATGCGCACCTACGCCTGGGGACTCGACGCCAACGGGGCCTTCGACGACGAGCGGGCCAACGCCGCGTTGCGCGCGCACGCCGCTGCCTTCCCGGCCGCCTACAAGAAGGTCGATCCCGGCACCGCGACTCTGTCCCGGCTGGACGCCTCCGCGCTGACCAGCCCCGCCCCGTTGCCTGCCTTGGACGCTCCGGAGCTCCCGAGCGACGAGGACGCCGACGACGAGGAGGTGAGGAACGTGGCCGCCGAGTACCTGGCCACCGACGACCCCGACCCGGACGTGCAGGCCGACCTGGACGACGAGATCCCCGACATCGACGAGGGCGAACCTCCGATGACGTTCGCCGCGCCGGATCGCAAGATGACCGCCGAAGAGCGCGGCGCGGCCCTGATGGAGTGCCTGCAGGAGATGTGGGACGAGGGCGCCCGCGCCTTCTCCTCCGGCGACCTCAAGTCACTGTGGGAGACCACCGACATCTCCCGCGCCTGGATTCAGGACCGGCTCAAGCGCCTGGTCTCTGCGGGCATCTTGGGCGGCTACGACGACGAGGCACAGCGGTACCTGATGCCGACCCGGCCCGAGATCTAAAGATCGCCTGGCACCCCTTCGGGTGCCAGGAGCGGGGGTTGGGGGAGAGAGTTACAGGTCAGACGGGGTGCCAGGATTTCTGGCACCTCCCTGGCACCCCCGCTGGCACCCTTTCTGGCACCCCCTGGCACCCCCTGGCACCCCAGGCGGCAGGGCTGGCACCCCGCTCTGGCACCCCTGGCAGCAAGATCAAAAACTTTTTGGCTCGCATCCCACGCGCAGCCGTACGCGCGAGACGCGCCCCTCGTTCTCTTCCATCGACAGGAGATCCACCCATGCTCGCTTTCCCGTACCTTCCCCGCGCCGCGCAGACAAGACGGACGGCGTGAGCACCTCAGCGGGCAGGCTGCGGGTGATCCACCCCGGCGACGGAGACGGGGGCGAGTGGGCGCAGCCCCTACCGCACAACATCGAGGCCGAACAGTGTGTGCTGGGGGCGGCGATGCTGTCACCGACCGCGCTGGCCACGATCCGGCCGCTGCTGGAGCCCGGGGTGTTTCACCGTCCGGCGCACGCCCGGATCTGGGAGACCATCACCGCACTGGCCGACCAGGGGGCGCCCACCGACCCGCTGGCGGTGGGTGCCGCGCTGGGCCGGGACCTGGCCGCCATCGGGGGTGCGCCGTATCTGCACACGCTGATCGCCATGGTGCCGACCGCGGTCAACGCCCCCTACTACGCCCACCTGCTGCGGGGGCTGGCCTACGCCCGCCAGGTCATCGCCGCCGGCACCCGCCTGGTCCAGCTCGGCCACGACACCACTACCGCCCACACCGAGGCCGCGCAGCTGCGGGCGGCCGTGACCGCCGAACTGACCACGCTGACCGCCGTCGACGAGCAGGGGTGGCCGGAGCCGACGCCGTTGTCGGCCGTGCGGGAGGCCGCGGCGTTCCCGGTGTGGGCGCTGCCGTCCTGGCTGGGCGAGTACGCCGGGGCGGTGGCCGAGGTCACCCAGACCCCGCCGGACCTGGCCGGGTGCCTGGCGTTGGCGGTGCTGGCGGTTGCCGCCGCCGGACGGGTGTGGGTGCAGGCGCCCGCCTGGCGGGAGCCGACCAACCTGTACGTCGTGGTGGTGCTGCCGCCCGGCAACCGCAAGTCCGAGGTCTACGCCCTGATGACCGCCCCCGTCCGCACCGCCGAGAACCACCTCGCCGAGGCGGCCCGGCCGCTCATCGTCGAAGCCGAACTCACCCGGAAGATCGCCGAGGCCGAGGCCGACAAGACCGCCCGCATCGCCGCCAACGCCGACCCCGACCGGCAGACCGAGGCCCTGGCCGAAGCCTCCTCCGCCGCCATGGCCCTGGACGGCCTGACCGTCCCGGCCGAGCCGAAACTGTTCACCGCCAACGCCACCGTGGAACGCCTGACCTCGCTGTTGGCCGAACAAGGCGGCCGGTTCGCGGTCCTGGCCCCGGAGGGAAAGATCTTCTCCATCCTGGCCGGCCGCTACTCCGGAAGCCCCGACCTGGAGGTGTTCCTGTCCGGGCACGCGGGCGAGGAGATGCGCATCGACCGCATGGGCCGCCCCTCCGAGCGCATCGAGTCCACGACCCTCACGCTGGGCGTGTGCGTGCAGCCGGGAGTGCTGGCCCGGCTCGGCGACACCCCCGAGTTCCGTGAGCAGGGCCTGCTGGGGCGGCTGCTGTACGCGCTGCCGACCTCGCTGCTGGGCTACCGCAAGGAGAACCCCGACCCCATCCCCGCCCAGGCCGCGCAGCGCTACGCCACCAACCTGACCGCGCTGCTGCTGTCCCTGCACGACCTGCCCGAACCCGTCACCCTGCACTTCGACGCCGAAGCCGCCGAGGCCATCAGGCGGCTGCTGGCCGACACCGAGGTACGGTTCCGGCCCGGCGGGGACCTGCACCACATGACCGACTGGGGCGGCAAGCTTGTCGGGGCCACCATCCGCATCGCCGCCCTGCTGCACCTGGCCAAGCATCTACGCGACGGCTGGAACCGCCCGATCGACCTGGACACCTTCGCCGCGGCCTGCGAGATCGGCGAGTACTTCACCAGCCACGCCCAGACCGCCTACGACCACATCGGCGCCGACCCCGCCGTCGCCGACGCCCGCGCCCTGCTGGACTGGGCCGGTCGCACCGGCACGACTCGCTTCACCGCCCGTGAGGTCCTGCCCGCCATGCGCTCCCGGTTCGCCAAGGTCGCCGACCTGGACCCCGCCCTACGGGTGCTGGAGGCCCACGGCTGGATTCGGCGCCTGCCCACCGCCCCGCAGACCGGCCGGGGACGGCCCGCCTCTCCGGCCTACGAAGTCCACCCCGCAGCCACGGCGTGACCCCCGCCAAAGGTCACGCACCGTGGCCGCGCCCCGCACCCATCACCGGGTCTGCAGCGCCGCAGCACGTCAGCAAAAAACAACAGAAATGTTTTTGCTGATTTCTGCTGACGCGCTGCACCGCTGCAACCCCCTCCGCCGCCCCGAACGACCGTCACTCACCGTCACCGCCTACGGAGTCTGGAAGGACACGCCCCATGCCCAGGGCCAGCGCCAAAAAGATCACCGTCGACTACATCTGCAAGGACCTGGAGATCAGCCGGTCCACCTTCTACGACTGGCGCACCAAGGGTCGCGCGCCCAAGTGCACCAAGCTCCCCAACGGAGAGCTGCGCATCTACCTGACCGACTACGAGAACTGGCTCGCCGACCGAGAGGACGCCGCTTGATCAACGCCACCTACGACGTGCGCGTCTACAAAATCGAGAGGCGCAAGAACAAGAGCGGCAAGGTGACGTCCTACCGGGTGCCGTGGCAGACGGCGGGCAAGCTGCGGAAGGCTTCCTTCCCCAAGGAGGCCCAGGCGGACGCCTACCGCAGTTCCCTGCTCATCGCCGCGCGGAACGGTGAACCGTTCAGCACCCTCACCGGAGAGCCAGTCTCGTGGAGCCGGGCCGCGGCCGTCGAGATGAGCTGGTACGGCTTCGCGTGCAAGTTCGTGGACATGAAGTGGAAGGCGTCCTCGGCGAACTACCGTCAGGACATCGCGCGGGCGTTGGCCGCCGCCACGCCCGCCATGTTCGCCGGTGACCGCGGCAGGCCCGACGGCAAGCAGCTGCGGCACGCGCTGAAGCGCTGGGCGTTCAACACCAAGCAGCGCGACGAGGCGACCGGCGAGACGGCCGCCGCTCTGCGCTGGCTCGCCGCCAACACCAAACCCGTCTCCGCGCTCACCGAGGCGCAGGCCGTACGCGACCTGCTGGAGGCCGCGACCACCCGCCTCGACGGTAAGAGGTCGGCGACGAGCACGATCCTGCGGCACAAGACCATCCTGCAGAACGCCCTCGACTACGCCGTGGAACTCAAGCTTCTGGAGAGGAATCCGATCAAAGAGCTGAAGTGGAAGCGGCCCCGCACCTCTTCCGAGGTGGACCGCCGGAGCGTCGTCAACCACGCCCAGGCGCGGGCGCTGCTGGCCGCCGTCGCGGCCCAGGAGCCGAGCGGCCAGCGGCTCAGGGCGTTCTTCGCGGTCATGTACTACGCCGGTCTGCGTCCCGAGGAGGCCGTCAACCTTCGCGCGTTCAACGTCATCCTTCCGCCCCAGGTCGAGAACCCGGAGACGGGACGGATGGAAGAGCCCGCGGACGGTTGGGGGGAGCTGAGCTTCGCCGAGGCGGCGCCGTTCGCCGGTCGGGAGTGGACCGACGACGGCGCGCTCCGCGAGGTGCGTCCGCTCAAGCACCGCCCGGACGGGCACACCCGCACCGTGCCGTGCCCGCCAGAGCTGGTGAGGATTCTGCGCGACCACCTCGCGGAGTTCGGCGACGGCCCCGGGGGCCGGCTGTTCTACGGAGTCCAGGGCGGGGAACTGCCGACCATCACCTACCGGCGCGCGTGGATCGCCGCGCGGGCCGAGGCGCTCACCGCCTCGGAGGCCGCCTCACCACTGGCCAGGCGGGTCTACGACCTCCGGCACGCCTGCGTCTCGACGTGGCTCAACGCGGGGGTTCCGGCGACCCAGGTGGCCCAGTGGGCGGGACACAGCGTGGAGGTCCTGCTGCGGATCTACGCCAAGTGCATCGCCGGTCAGGACGAGACCGCCCGGCGCCGGATCACCGACGCCCTCAGAGAGACGTGATCCCGTGGGAAGGCATTGGGAAGAAGTAGCCGCAGACGACCGGTGACGGTCGTGGCCAGCCGGACGTGAAAGAAGCGCCTCTGACCGGGAAACACCAGGTCAGGGGCGCTTTTCCTATGGTCACAAGAGGTAGGGCGGGCGGGACTCGAACCCGCGACCCAGGGATTATGAGTCCCCTGCTCTAACCGGCTGAGCTACCGCCCCTCGCGCACGCCGTACTGCCGCATTCAACCAAAGGTCGGCGCCGTTCGCACATCGGCCGAGCGGGACGGGGCCAAGATGTGACCTTGAACGGCGACGCCGGGTTTCGGTGGAGTCGCTACCCTACAGGGGGACCTTGTTGGAGGATGTTCGATCATGCGCGTTGTTGAGGCTTTTCGTGAGACCTTCCAGGCGGAGCCCGAGGGGGTGTGGCACGCCCCGGGGCGGGTGAACCTCATTGGTGAGCACACCGACTACAACGACGGGTTCGTGCTGCCGTTCGCCGTCCCGTGGGGGGTCACCGCGGCGGTCTCCCCCAGGCGGGACGATCTCATCAGGCTTCGCTCGCTGCAGGCCGGCGGGGTCGTGACCCTCGGGAGTCCTGACGAGGCCGAGGGGTGGGCGCGTTATGTCGCGGGGGTGTTCTGGGCGCTGCGCGAGGCCGGGCATCCGGTGCGGGGGGCGGACCTGGTCGTCGACGGGGACGTGCCGCAGGGCGCGGGGCTCTCGTCGAGCGCGGCGCTGGAGGTGGCCGTCTGCGTCGCCCTCAACGACCTGTACGGCCTCGGCCTGGAGGGGATGCGGGTGGCGCTGGCCGCGCGGCGGGCGGAGAACGACTTCGTCGGCATGCCGTGCGGGATCATGGACCAGGCCGCCTCCGCGCTCGCGCAGGAGGGCAGGGCGCTGTTCATGGACTGCCGGAGCCTGGCCACCAAGAACGTCCCGTTCGACCCGGCCGGGCACGGCCTGCGGCTGCTGATCGTCAACACCGGGGTACGTCACGCGCTGGCCGACGGGCAGTACGCCCGCCGCCGCCAGGAGTGTGAGAACGCCGCCAAGCGTCTCGGGGTGGCCTCCCTGCGCGACGTCACGGATCTGGCGGGCGCGCTCGGCAGGCTCGACGGCGACGAACGCAGGCGTGTCCAGCACGTCGTGACGGAGAACCACCGGGTCGAGGCGCTGATCGGGCTGCTGAGGGCCGGGGCGGTGCGGGAGATCGGCGCGCTGTTGAACGCCTCCCACCTGTCGTTGCGCGACCAGTTCCAGGTCTCGTGCCCGGAGCTGGACGTGGCCGTCGAGGCGTCGGTCAGGGGCGGGGCCAGGGGCGCCAGGATGACCGGTGGCGGCTTCGGCGGCTCGGTCATCGCGCTGGTCCCCGACGAGCGGGTGGAGACCGTACGGGAGTCGGTGAGCGCCGCCTACGCCGAACGCGGCTGGGCCGCCCCCGGGATCCACCCGGCGGTTCCGTCGGCGGGTGCCCGCCGTCTGGTCTGAACGCGGCCGGTCCGGGAACCGGAACGACGCTCTCGAAGCATCCCCGAACCTGCGGACACCAAAGACACGAGGCAGGACGGCCGTCCGAGAAACGTCGGAAAACGACGTGGGCAGCCGAGAACACGACAGCGGCCAAGAAGCAGGACGGCCGCCGGAGAAACCGGGAACCACCAGGCCGACCGGCGGAGGAGCGCCGGAAGGCCGCCAGAGGACGACAGCGCCGAAACGGCCTCAGGAGGTGGTCGCGAGTTTGGGCACCGCGCCGAGCAGTTCCCTCGTGTAGTCGTGCTTGGGCAGAAAGAACACCTCGTCCACGTGCCCGTCCTCGACGACCCGTCCCTCGCGCATGACCACGACCCGGTCGCTGATGTGGTGGACGACCCCGAGGTCGTGCGAGATGAAGATCAGAGCGGTCCCGTCGGCCGCCTGGATCTCGCCGAGCAGGTCGAGCACCTGCGCCTGTACGGAGACGTCCAGCGCGGAGACCGGTTCGTCGCAGACGAGCACCCGCGGCCGGGGGGCCAGTGCCCTGGCGATGGCGACCCGCTGCCGCTGGCCGCCGGACAGCGCCCGAGGGTGACGCCCTGCGATGCCCGCGGGCAGCCCGACCCGTTCGAGCAGTTCCGCGACCCTGGCGGCGCGTTCCCGTCCCGGCCCGCCGAGGGGTTCGGCGACGAGACGACCGACGGTGTAGCGGGGGTCGAAGGAGTCCAGCGGGTTCTGCGAGATCACCTGGATGACGGAGCGGCGGGGGCGGCGTTCCCGCTCGGACAGCTCCGACCAGGGGGAGCCGTCCAGCCGTACCTGCCCGGCGAGGGGCCTCATCAGGCCCATGACGAGCCGGGCGACGGTCGTCTTGCCCGACCCTGACTCCCCCACGACGCCGACGGTCTCTCCCGCGTGGACCTCGAAGGAGACGTCGTCGACCACCCGGCGGGAGCCGTACTCGGCCGACAGGCCTCTGACCTCGACGACCGGTGAGCCGTGGTCGACCTTCCGTTCCGGCAGCGGGGTGCGCAGCGGGACGCCGCCGGTGGCGATGGCCGACAGGCGGGTTCCTCTTGAGGCGGCGGACGGTACGGCGGCCAGCAGCAGTCTGGTGTAGTCCCGCTCGGGGGCGGAAAGCACCCGGCCGGTCGGTCCCTCCTCGACGACCACGCCGTCCTTCATGACGAGCACCCGGTCGGCGATGGAGGAGACGACGGCCAGGTCGTGGCTGATCATCAGCAGCGCGGTGCCCTCGGCCCTGCGCGCGGCCAGCAGGCGCAGGATCTGGGCCTGCACGGTGACGTCGAGTGCGGTGGTCGGCTCGTCCGCGATGAGCAGCGGCGGCCCGGCCGCGATGGCCGAGGCGATCAGCGCTCGCTGGCGCAGCCCGCCGGACAGCTGGTGGGGGTACTGCCCGGCCCGCAGCTTCGGTTCCGGGACGCCGACCGCGTCGAGCAGTTCGAGCGCCCTTTCCTTACGGCCCGCCCGGGGCACGACGTCGTGGGCGGCGAGCACCTCGGCGATCTCGGCTCCGACGGTGCGCAGCGGGTCGAGGGAGACGAGGGCGTCCTGGAGTACGAGCCCGGCGAAGCGCCCGCGCAGCCTGCGCCAGTCGCGTGGCCCGAACCGGCGGGCGTCCCTGCCCCTGACGTCGAATCTTCCCGCCGTCACGGTCGCGCCCTGGCCGGTCAGCCCGACCAGGGTCCTGGCGGTCACGCTCTTGCCCGATCCGGACTCCCCGACGATCGCCACGCACTCGCCTTCGGCGATCGACAGGTTCACTCCCCTGACGGCCTCGACCCCGGCCCTGGGGAAGGCCACACGCAGGTCCTCGATCTCGATGAGGTTCACGGGAGTCTCCCCTCGAAACGGCGTTGGAGGCGTCGCCCGACCACGGTCAGGCTGACGACGGTCAGCGTGACGGACAGGCCGGGGAAGAGCACGGTCCACCAGGCCACACGCAGGTAGTTGCGCGCCTCGGCCAGCATCGAGCCCCATTCGGGGTCGGGCGGCTGCGGGCCCATGCCGAGGAAGCTGAGTCCCGAGGTGGCGATGATGGCGGTGCCCATGCCGATGGTGGCGAGCACAGGAAGCGGCCCCAGGATGTTGGGCAGCACGTGCCGTGCGACCAGGGCCGGCCGGCGCAGTCCGAGGGTGACGGCCTGTTCCACGTAGCCGGAGCGGCGCACGACGAAGGTCTGCCCTCTGATGACGCGGGCGTAGTTGGGCAGCTGGACCAGTCCGATCGCGATGATCACGTTGCCCGCGCCGGGTCCGGTGACGCTGATGACGAGCATGGCGAGCAGCAGTTCGGGGAAGCTGGCCAGGACGTCGAACAGCCGGCTGAGCGGCTCGTCGACGTAGCGGGGGGACAGCCCGGCCAGCGCGCCGAGGAGGGTGCCCAGGACGGTGGCGAACAGGATGGCCGCGGCGCCGATGCCCAGTGAGTACCCCGCTCCGTGGACGACCCGGGAGAACACGTCGCGGCCGAGGTGGTCGGTGCCGAACCAGTGCGACGCGCTCGGCGGGGCGAGCGCGTGCAGTGGGTCGGCGGCCAGCGGGTCGGCGCCGCTCAGCAGGCCAGGGGCCAGGGCGGCGACCGCGACGACGGCGAGGAGGAGCAGTGAGACGACCTGTCCAGGGCGCACGCCGTACCGGCGTGGGACGGCGGCGGGAACCGGCCCGTCGTCGGCCGGCGGCGGCGCCGTGGCCTGTTCCCTGTCGGAGACGGTCATCGGCTCTTCCTCAGCCGGGGGTCGATCACGAGGTAGGCGAGGTCCACGAGGGTGCTGACCGTCACGTAGACCACGGCGGCCAGCATGATGACCGCCATGACCACCGGCATGTCCTTGCCGGTGACCGCGAGGAGGGTGATCTGGCCCAGGCCGGGCCTGCCGAAGACGGCCTCGACGACGATCGCCCCGCCGAGCAGGACGCCGACGAACCAGCCGGTGAGGGTCACGGCGGGCAGCAGCGCGTGCCGCAGGGCGTGCCTGGCGACGAGCCGCCGTTCGGTGATGCCGCGCGAGCGGGCGGTCACCGCGAACGGTTCCTCAAGCGCCCGTTCCAGGCCTTCGCGCAGCACCTGGCCGAGTGTTCCGGCGATCTGCAGGCCGAGGGCCAGGGCGGGCAGCACGAGGGAGGCGAAGCCGCGGTCGCCGGAGACGGGGAACCAGCCGAGGGTGAAGGAGAAGACGGCCAGCAGCAGGAGACCGGCCAGGAACGGCGGGACCGAGGCGGCGGTCAGCTCGGAGAGCCCGGCGAGCGCGCCGGCCCAGGAGCGGCGCCCAGCGGTGGTCAGCGCGAGCACCAGGGCGATCGCGACGCCGAAGGCCGCCGCGGTGAGCGCGAGTCTGACGGTCGGCCAGACCTGCGAGGACAGGATCTCGGCGACGTCGCGCTGCAGGACGTAGGAGCGGCCGAGGTCGCCGTGCAGCAGCCGCAGCAGGTAGTCGGCGTACTGCTGCGGGACAGGGCGGTCGAGTCCCCATTCTGCGACGATCGCGGCCCGCCGCTGCGGGGTGTCGAGGCCGTCGGCGATGAGGACGTCCACGGTGTCGCCGGGGACGAGCAACAGCGCGGCGTAGGCCGCGGTGGCGGCGACCCAGAGCACGACGAGTCCTGCTCCGAGCCGCCTGACCACCGGGCCGGTCCACCCGGCGGCGGCCAGCCCCCGCCGC
The DNA here is from genome assembly GCF_042893955.1 of Streptosporangium sp. NPDC001559. Lineage (NCBI taxonomy): Bacteria > Bacillati > Actinomycetota > Actinomycetes > Streptosporangiales > Streptosporangiaceae > Streptosporangium > Streptosporangium sp. NPDC001559. The sequence goes on along the minus strand of NZ_JBIAVG010000009.1, from coordinate 344,768 downwards.
CGGGTGAGTGTGAGGGTGCTCACGTGCCTGTCCGGACGTCGTAAGCACTGTTGGGGGTACCGGAGACCGGTTCGAAGGTGATCCCGGTGATCCCGGTGCCGTAGGCGACCTGGTCCGCCGGGACGTAGAGCGGCAGCAGCAGGGCCTCGTCCGCGATGACGGTCCGCTGCGCCTTCGCGTAGAGCTCCTTGCGTCTGGCCTGGTCGGAGGTGGCCGAGGCCTCGGCGAGCAGCTTGTCCAGGTCCGCGTTCTCGAAGTGGGTGCGGTTGATCGCGGCGCCCTTCGGCAGGATCAGGTTGAGCGCGGCCCCCGCGTCGGTGTCGCCGCGCGAGTTCTGGAACAGTTCGTACTGGTCGTCCTCCAGGGCCTTCTGCTGGGTGCCCTGGTCGACCACCTTGGGCTGGAAGTCGATGCCCGCGCTCTGTTTGACCGCGGCCTGTACGGCCTGCGCGAGGATGTCGCGGCGATCCCTGACGTAGGGGGCCGACTCGACGGACCGGACGGTCAGCCGCTTGCCGTCCTTGACCCGGAAGCCCTCGGCGTCGCGTTTCGTCCAGCCCGCCTCGTCGAGCAGTTCGTTGGCCCGTCGCGCGTCGTTGCCGTAGGTGTTCTCCAGGGAGGCGTCGTAGAACTGCGGGCTGCCCTGGCCGACGATGCTCCAGGCTCGCCTGGCCGTGCCCTGGTAGACCGAGTTGAGCACGGTGTCCACGTCCACGGCGTCCCTGAAGGCCTCACGCACCCGTTTGTCGTCGAAGGGCGGGTGGGAGACGTTGAAGTAGTAGGAGAACGCGCTGCCCGAGTTGAGGTTGGTCTCCACCTTCACGCCGGGGTCGGCCTTGAGCAGGCCGAGTTCGGTGGCGGGCACGCCCTCGATCACCTGGACCTGTCCCGAGGTGAGCGCGCCGACCCGGACCGCCGCCTCGGGCAGGAACCGGTAGGTGATCTCCGCCAGGTAGGCGGGTCCCTGGTGCGCGGCGTTGGGCGGCGCCCAGTTGTAGGCCGGGTTGCGCCGGTAGTGGGCCTCCTGGCCGGGGGTGAACCGGTCGAGGATGAACGGTCCCGTGCCGACGAGGTCGGGGCCGCCCGCCTTGAGGTCCTTGGCGTTCTTCAGCGACTTCGGGGAGACCTGTCCGGCGTACGGCGAGGCCAGGAAGTCCAGGAACAGGGCGTCGGGCGCCTTGAGCGTGATCTTCAGCGTGTAGGGGTCCGTCACCTCGGCCGAGGAGTAGTCGCGCAGCTGGATGCCGGCGACGGCGGGGTTGTACCCGGGCGCGACGAGCTGGTCGAGGTTGGCCTTGACCGAGGCGGCGTCGAACTTCTCGCCGTCGTGGAAGGTCACGTCCCTTCTGAGCTTGAAGGTGTAGGTGAGGCCGTCCTTGGAGACCTCCCACGAGGTGGCCAGCCACGGCAGGAACTCGCCGTCCTTACCTCTGGCGACGAGCGCGTCGAACTGGTTGTGCACCAGCAGCCTGGCCTTGTTCTGGCCCCACTGCTGGGGGTTGAACGTGATGGGCTGCGTCTCGATCGCCCACACCAGCGAGTCCCCCTCGGCGCCGCCTGAGGCCGGGTTCGCGGCCCCGGTCTCGGTTCCGCACGCGGCGAGCGTCAGCACCCCGGCCAGAGCCAGGACGCCCCGTTGCACTTTCACTTACCTTCTCCTCGGGGGGTCGTGCGCCGCCTCAGGCGACATGTCTGATCTCGGTGGTGACGGCCTCGGACAACACGATCCGGGCCAGGGCGTCGGCGTGGCGGAAGAGCGGGGCGTCAAGGCCGGGTCTGGCGAAGCCGCCGGTGACCCGGCCGCCGACGACCCAGGGGCCGAAGGCGAACCTGCGGGGGTGCGGGGTGTCGAGGCGGTCGAGCAGGCGGCGGTCGGCGGGCCGTACCCTCAGCAGGCCCGATGACTCGTCGACCTCGCCGCGGTCGCGCAGCGCGGAGATCAGCGGGTCGGTCGAGCGGCTCACGCTGGGTGCGGGCAGCCTGGCCTCGACGAGGGACTTGGCGGTGACGGCGCCGGGCAGGGTGGGGCTCTGCGCGACCCATCGCCCGCCGCGGTGCTCGACTCTGACGTCGGCGCCGAGGAAGGTGACCACGCCCGCCCTGGCCAGGGCCTTGAGTTCCTCAAGCCGGGGGCCGGGCGGTCCGCTGGCGATGTAGCTGAAGAAGCCCTCGAACCACCGGTCGGAGATTCCCCGTTCGGCGAGGACGCCGTTGACGGACAGCAGCCCGAGGATCAGGGCGTGGTCGGCGCTGTGCGCGGGGTCGGAGCGTCGTTGCAGGTCGGCGGCCATGTAGCCGTCCATCCACCGCCGCAGTCCCGCCTGGTCGCCGAAGCGGATCCGCTCCAGCGGCCGGTCGAGCCGGTCCAGGTCGAGCCGGTCGGCGTGCCGGGGTACGGCCTTGCGGATCAGCAGCCGCATCCCGGGGCTGCGCCATTCCTCGGCGGCGAACCGTTCGGCGAACTCCGGCCAACCGGCCCTGACCCGTTTCGGATGGTTGTTGAGGAGTTCGTGGTAGTAGGCGAAGGCGAGTTCCTTGGCGACCAGGGGCCACACGTCCCGCCGGAAGTTCCACGGCCCCTCCCCCAGCGCCCCCGCCGTCAGGAAGCGCGGCGCGGGCGGCCGGAGCCCCTGGAAGGGGTAGGCGGTCTTGGCGTGGTACGGCACACCGCGCCGGGACCCCACGTGCAGCAGCGGTTCCCGCCCGCTGGGCAGGTAGACGAGCTCCCCGTCGTGTTCCCTGACGAACCGGCCGCCCCTTCCCGAGGTGAGCAGCACCATCAGGTCGACGAAGGCCAGTCCCAGGCCGCGTACGATCACCGGTTCACCGGCGGGCAGCCGGTCCAGGCCGAGGTCGAGGTCTGCGGTGTAGCCGGTCGGCAGGTAGCGCAGGCCGCTCTCCCGCGCCAGGGCCGTCAGCCCGCGTTCCTCCGCCGACGGGGTGACGTCGCCGTGTCCCTGCGCGAGGATCACGGCGCCCACCTCGAGTGTCGTCCCGTCCTCAAGCCGTACGGCCTGGCCTCCCGGGACGTCGGTCAGGTCGAGTGCCCGGGTCCGGTGCACGTGTACCCGGACACCGCGGGGGGCGGTGTCCACGGCGCGCCGGAAGACGTGGGTGAGGTAGGCGTTCTGCACGGGCCGGGGGACGAAGCGTGCGGGGTCGCAGCCGAGCCACTCGGCCAGTGAGGGGCCGGGGCGTATCGGGCCGACGCACCGGACGGACTCGTCGGTGAAGAGCGTCACGTCGGCGGCGGCGGAGTTCATCCAGAGCAGGTCGGGCTGCCGCTCGCGCCAGACCCTGCCGCCGCCCGGCGGGTAGGGGTCGATCACGTGGACGTCGAGCGACGGCCAGCTGAGCAGTTCGGCGGCGTTGGCGCAGATCCGCTCGACCAGGCAGGTGCCGGTCGGCCCGGCGCCGATGATCGCGATGGAGGCGCTCACGCCGACCACTCCCCTCTCGTACGGCCCGTCACAGCGCTGCTCTTCGATGGGGCAGGTCCCAGTCGGGGGTGGCGGGCTCGACCGGCACCCGCCACGGGTCGGTCTCCCTCGCGGGGGAGGCGAGCACGGTGAGGTCGGTGTTCTCGCGGAAGGCGGGGTGCTGGTAGAGGTCCCTGGCGTAGTCCCACAGGTTGGGGAAGGCGGTCAACGGGCGCTCGCTGATCCTGGCCGACGGGTTGTCGCTCACGTCGAACCTGACCAGGGTGGGCCAGAGCCGTACGTCGGACTCGGTGATCGCGGAGCCGAACAGGAACCTGCGACCGGCCAGCCTGGCGTCGAGTTCGTCGAGGAAGCCGATCACGGCCTTCCTCGCCCGGTGGTACTCCGCTTCGGTCGTGGCGGCGGAGACCCGGCCCGCGGCGGTGTTGGCGTACTCGTAGACGCGCGCGTTGAGCGCGTCGATCTCGGGTCGCAGCTCCTCGGGGTAGAGGTCGGCCTCGGGGTCGCCGCCGAAGCGCGTGCCCAGGTCGATGGTGATGTCCGGGAAGTTGTTGCTGACGATGCGCCCTCCGTGCCGGTCCCACAGCACCGGCACGGAGACGTGTCCGTCGAATCCGGGTTCGGTCGCCTCGTAGGCCTGCCTGAGGGTCGCGAAGCCGTTGACCGGGTCGGCGCCGCGCCGCTCGCGGAACGCCCACCCCCTGCCGTCCCGCTCGTCGTCCACGTAGGACAGCGAGACGACGTCCTGCAGCCCTTTGAGGGAGCGCACGATCGCCGTACGCTGCGCGTAGGGACAGACCGCCGCGACGTAGAGGTGGTAGCGCCCGGCCTCGGCGGGGAACTCCCCGGTGCCGTCGTCGGTGATCCGTCCCTGGAAGGGGTAGCGGGGGCCGGGCCTGCCACCGGGCCGGTAGCGGCCGTGGGCGTCCAGGTCCACGGGGCTCGCGTAGTTGAGTGTGATCTCGGACATGTGACACTCCCAGGGCGTCCCTCGGTGACCCGTGCGGGTCCGCGCTTGCGGCACGCCGACCGTGCCACCCGGTCTTCCCCGGGGGCACCCCGCCGCGGTGCGAGGGTTGCCGGTCAGCAAGCCGGGGCTTTGCACTGACACTCTTAACCTAGTTATACGGTAGGAAATACATAGATCTCTGTCAACCCTTAAAGTCGGGGGATGTCTCATGAGATCGTGCGCGTGGTCTACCGCAAGTACGACGGCTCGCTGCACTGGAACCACCCGGCCCTGCTCCTCGGCGAGGACGAACACGGCGTGTGGGTCGGCTGCCCGCCCGGCAGCAGCGGCAGGCGGGGGCAGGAGCCGCCCGTCGTCTGGGACGAGCCGTTCGTGATCCTCTTCCCCCGTGACGCCTGGTGGACGGCCACCTTCAACGCGGCGCCGTACAAGGCCGAGATCTACTGTGACGTCTCGACCGTGCCGCGCTGGGACGGCGACGAGGTGACCATGGTCGACCTCGACCTCGACGTGATCCGCATGCGCAAGGACGGCCGGGTGCTCCTGGACGACGAGGACGAGTTCGAGGAGCACCAGGTCCGCTACGCCTACCCCAGGGAGATCGTGGAGGGCGCCCGCGCCTCGGCCGCCGCGCTGATGGAGGCCGTCACCGCCAGGACGGTCCCCTTCGCCTCACCTCCGCACTGGCTCTCCCTGGTCGCCGGAAACCCCGAGGGCCCCGGGAACCGCTGAGAAGGGCGTCACCGCCCCGGGCTCCACCGGCCCGCCGACCGCTCCTTGGAGTCGGGGTGGGTGACGAAGTTCGGCGAGAGCCGCTCCTGGTCGTAGTACCGGTGGAAGACCGGGGTCGCGGCCCCCGAGATGGGCGGGACGATCCAGCTCCAGTCGGCCGGGCAGGTCCTGCCCGCGCTCTCCTCCCGTGCCACGTGCGTCAGGAAGCGCCTGGACTCGGCGTGGTGGTCGGTTATGGTGACCCCCGCCCTGTCGAAGGAGTACAGGACCGCCACGTTCAGCTCGACCAGCGCGTGGTCGCGCCACAGCGAACGCTCGTTACGGGTGTCCAGGCCGAGCCGCGCGGCGACCAGGGGCACCAGGTTGTAGCGGTCGGGGTCCGCGAGGTTGCGCGCCCCGATCTCGGTACCCATGTACCAGCCGTTGAACGGCGCGGCCCGGTAGCAGACCCCGCCGATCTCCAGGCACATGTTCGATATCACCGGTACGGCGTGCCAGCGCAGCCCCAGCCGCTCGAACCACGGATAGGCCGGGTGGGACAGCGGCACCTCGAGCACCGCGTCCCCGGGGATCGTGGACAGCAGCGGCGGCCCGTCGCCCATCGAGACCGCCAGGGGAAGCACGTCGAAGGGCGTGCCCCGGCCGCCCGGCCAGCCAAGCTTGCGGGCCATCGTGGTGAACCCGGCGTTGCGCGGGTCTCCGACGACCGAACCGTCGTCCATCGCGTACCCCGCGTAACGGATGAGCTGCTCGTTCCAGATCCTCGGCCCCGGCGCCCCTGGGCGGTCCTGGGCGAAGATCGTGATCATCGGCCGGATCCGGCCGTCGGAGACGGCCTCACGGAGGTGGTCGACGCACTCGACGGCGACCCCCTCGGCCGTGTTCACCCGGCGCCGGTCGCGCACCCGCAGCGACTTCCAGTACAACCGCCCGATGCACCTGTCGCTGTTGCGCCAGGCCACCCTGGCGCCGAAGACGAGTTCCTTCGGCGTGTGGGTGTAGGTCCCCGTCGCGGTGATCTCGGCGCGCACCTCGCGCAGCCTGGGCTTCACGGGGCCCGCCTCCGGGTTCTCCTCGTGGAACAGCGTCAGGAACTCCTCGGCGGCCGTCACGTCCACCGGCGGGGCCACCGGATGGGAGGGCACCTGCCACGCCGCCCTCCCGTCGTCCCGGTGGGCTCCCGCGTAACCCTGCCCGCGTGCTCCCTGTTCCCTCGCCGGCGTCTGGCGCCGGGGTTTCGGCCAAGTCGGCACAGAAAAACCACCTGTATACGTCTAACGGGTACGGCATGCCGTTCCGGGCGGCACGGTTCCCTCGGCGTGATGTCCCGCGTGATGCCTCCGGCCCGGCGGCGATCCCACAGCGGTCTCCGGGATCCCGCGGCGAAGTCACCACGGTACGGCGCCCACGACCCGGTCACCGAGCGCGAGCGGAAGGACACGAGGCGATGCGCCCCCTATTTTCTGTGATTCACCGGGATTTGTCCGCGAAATAGGACACGAAACGGCGAAGGCCCCGGGAGCTGTGCTCCCGGGGCCTTCCTGATGGCTCCCGCGATAGGACTCGAACCTATAACCTGCCGGTTAACAGCCGGCTGCTCTGCCGATTGAGCTACACGGGATCGTGCTTCGCGCTGTTCGGACCTGGGGTTTTCCCCCGCTCCTTGCGGCGCAGGAATAGATTAGCGCACTCCGGGAGTGTGTGTCGCATCGATGCTCCGGGGTAGAGCCGAGACAACTCACGGTCCGCGGGTAGGGTCCCGCCCAGGACGCTTGTGGAGGTGGAGATGCGTTACCGACTGATGTTCGGTGTAGGCCTCGCGGTCGGCTACATCCTTGGGAGCCGCGCAGGCCGGGAGCGCTACGAGCAGCTCAAGCGGATGGCGCGCCGGGTCTCGGACAACCCCGCCGTCCAGGAGGCCGCGGGGCTGGTCGGCGCCCAGGTTTCCAAGGCCACCGACGTGGCCAGGACGAAGGTGAGTGACGTGGCCAGGGACAAACTGCCGTTCCTGCAGCCGCGCGACGGCAGGGGGCTGGACGAGCACGACGAAACGGGTACCGGATGGCCACGGGGGGAGAAGGCCGTCACCCCCCACTGACCCCGTCGGGCCCGCGCGGGTCACGGCGCCCGCCGGGCCCGCACGGGCCCTTTCGCGTTCCACACCGGGAAAAGCCGGTCGTGGGACGCCCTCAGACGCCGAAACTGCGGCGCGTCTCCTCCAGGGCCTGCTCGGCGAGAGCGCGCAGGCCGGGGTCCTGCGGGTCCATCCCGGCGTCGAAGACGAACTCCCAGATCATCTGGTCGTCGTCGGTCTTCCTCGCCACCAGCCGCACTCCCCCTCTGGCGTCCAGCGGGGCGTACTGACTGACCACGATCGAGGCCATGACCCGCTCCCGCACGGCCTCCGGCACCCGCCCCGGCTCGGGCAGCGGCGCCCGGAGCGTCCGCCCCTCCGTGGTGACGACCGTCAGCCCCTCCTCGTCCCACACCCCCCGGTCGATCCGGAACCACGGCAGCCTGGTCTCGCCCAGATAGAGCGCCTTGTCGGTCGCGACCACGTGGCCTTCGGGCCCCTCGGCGTAGGTGAGCACCCGGTCGGTCGGCGCCACGACCGCGCGGACCCCCGCGGGCGTCCGATTGAAGAGCTTCATCCCTCCACGTTATCGGCGAGCAGGTCGAGGGTGAGCGCGGCGGACCAGGAGAAGTCCCTGCTGCCCCTGCCGCTGCCGTCGAAGGGGTCGAAGCACTCCCTGAAGCCCGCCTGCCGTACCAGGCGCAGGGTGCAGACGCCGAGCAGCCGCGCCAGGCCGTCCAGCCCGTGTACGGCCGCCGCCCGCCGCAGCAGCCAGTTGGTGTTCACCCAGGACGGCCCCCGCCAGTAGCGCGACCGGTCGAACTGGGTGGCACGGATCTCGCAGCTGGGCACGGGGTACCCGGCGGCCCCCATGAACCGGGCCGATTCGAGCACCCCGACCAGCTTGGTCACCCGGTCGGCGGGCAGGCCGGGGTCGAGCATCGGCCCGAAGGCGCCCACGGTGCACATCGGGTTGAGCCGTCCCGAGCGCAGGTCGAGGGCGTGGAAGGCCTCGCCTCCCCAGAGGCGTTCCAGCAGCCCGGCGCGGATCCGCTCGGCCGCCTCCCGGTGCGGCGCGGGGTCGGCCCCGGCCAGCGGGGCCAGCTCGGCGAGCGCCTGGCAGGAGGCCAGCCAGATCCCGTTGAACAGCGGGTCCTCGACCGCGAAGGGATGCTCCGCGCGCAGGTAGGCCGGGTCGTAGCCGGAGTCGCGGTAGCGCTGGGCCAGCCAGACGTAGCGGTCGGGGAACGGCTCCTCCCCGTGGGCGCCGGAGGCCCGGGTCACGGCGTCCAGCGGGGCGTCCCACACCGGGCTGTCGTCCATCCCCGACTCCCAGGGGTGGACGATCGCGGCCAGTCCTCCCCCGCCCAGGTCCCTGGCCGTGGTGAGGTAGTCGTGCTGGGCCACAAGCATGGGGTACAGCCTGCGGACCAGGCCGAGCGCCTCCTCGCGGTTCCTCGCATGCCGCCACATCCACCAGGTGGCCAGGGCGTGCAGGGGCGGCTGGGTCAGCCCGGAGGTCGGCACCCCGTTGGGGGCGGCGGGGTGTTCCCCGGACCTCCAGACGGAGGGGCCGGGGAAGTAGGCGTCGGCGAGACCCCGGCTGAAGACGATGTGAGGCACCATCCCGGTGTGCCACTGCCCGGCCAGAAGGCTGAGCAGTTCCGTGCCCGCCCTGCGGGTGTCGCAGCGGGAGACACCGATCGCGACGAAGGTCGAGTCCCAGTTCCACTGGTGCGGATACAGGCCGGGCGCGGGCACGGTCACGGCGCCCGCGCGATTGGCGTCGAGTACGGACCACGCCTCGCGTCCGAGTGCGACATCGTCCACCGCTGTCCGCCCCTCCATTCGCCCAGTCTGGGCCAGTATTCGCCGGGAGAACAGCCCTTCGCCCCTTCTGCATGCTTCTGGCACGTCTCTACCCGGCCGTCCACGCGTCCCCGAGGGCCGTTTCCCGGCGGCCCGCCCTATCGGCCATTCGGCGTACGACAGACACCTATCGGGCAGAACCCCAAAAATGGGGCTTTATGGATATAAAGCGGAAAATCATGATCGGTGGATTGTCTTTGGCGGTCACCGGCACCGTGAACGCGTTCTCCCCGGTGTTCCCGACGGTGTTCCTCCAGCCGTCGTCCGCCCTCGCCGACGCCGCCCCTCCCGGAACGCCGGGAACACCGGAAGCGCCGGCAGTACCGGAAGCACCCGGGACATCGGGGACGTCCGGCACCGGACGCACGGCCGCCCCTCCCGGCGAGGCGCCACACAGCGGCCAGAACGGCCGGGACGGCCAGGACCGGGGAGGGGGCCGGGGCGGTGACGGCGGAGGCGGAGACGGCGGCTCAGGCGGCTCAGGGGGCGCTGGAGACTCAGGGGGCCAGGGCGACGAGGGGGGAACCGGCGGGGACGGCGGGGACGGGATGGGGGGAGACGGCGGGGACGGCGGCCCGCTGAGAGACCCTTGAGAGGCTTGTTGAGACCTGTCCGGCTCAGCCCGAGATCACCGCGGCCAGATCGGACAACGGTTCGGCCAGGGCGTTGAGCCCGTCGGAGAGTTCCTTGATCTGCTCCTTCGACAGGTCGTTGTAGGCGGCGAACCCGTCGCCCCTGGCGTGCTTGGCGAGCAGGGCCCGCATGTCGGCGAACTCGGTGTCCAGGGTGGCCGAGAGCTTGGGGTCACGCCGGAAAACCATCGGCCGCAGCAGCCGGTAGACCTCGAAGGCGCCGTCCACGTTGGCCTTGAAGTCCCACAGGTCGGTGTGCGAGAAGGTCTCCTCCTCGCCGGTCACCTTGCCGATCGCCACCTCGTCGAGCAGTTCCTTCGCCCCGGCCGCCATGGAGGCCACGGTGATCTCCGCGTGCGGCAGCAGGACCCTGAGCCTGCTGAGGTCGGCCAGCAGGGTGTCGCCGTACACGGCCTCCCGGCTGAGGGTCTGCGGTGCCCGCCACAGCGCCTTCTCCAGCCGGTGCCAGCCCATCCACTCCTCGCCCTGGCCGAGGTCGGCCTCCCGCGAGTCCACCCTGGTGTCGATCTCGGGAAAGGCCCCCACGACCGGCTCGACGCTCTCCCAGCCGACCCTGCTCGGCGCGTAGAGGGCCTTCGCCTTCTCCACGTCGCCCTTCTTGACCGCGTTGACGAACTTGGCGGTCTTGGCGATGGCGTCGTAGATCCGCTTCTCCGCGTAGGTCCGGTACTCCCCGACCACGCGCGCGGCCTCCAGCACCTCCTGGGCGGTGTACTCGCCCGGCGGCGCGACGGCGGGCACGGCCGGGACGACCGGGGCGCCGCCGCGGCCGGTGCCGGCCGTACCGCACGCGGCCAGAACGAGGGCGAGCAGGCCGCAGGCCGCGGCCGGACGAAGGACAACGGACATGGACGGCTCCCCGAAGATCTTTCCCGAAGCATCCATAATCCTGTAACCGCACGTCACAGCCTCGGCGACGTGCCGAAGCACCCGGAGATCCTCAGCAGGAACGGCGGGGAGGAACTCCTCGAACCCGCCCGCTTCCCGGCAAAAGACCAACGCCTCCGAGGTACGGCGGAGGCCCCCGGAACGGGTTCTCCGGGGGCCTCCGCCGTACGGGACACTCAGTCCAGGTAGTCGCGCAGCATCTGGGCGCGGGTCGGGTGGCGCAGCTTCGCCAGCGTCTTCGACTCGATCTGCCGGATGCGCTCCCGCGTCACGCCGAACTCCCTGCCGACCTCCTCAAGCGTCCTGGGGTGCCCGTCCGCCAGGCCGAAGCGCAGCTGGATGATGCGCTGCTCCCGTTCGGACAGCGTCGCGAGAATGTCGTCGAGCTGGTCCTGGAGCATGATGAAGGCCGCGGCCTCCATCGGCACGACGGCGTCGGCGTCCTCGATGAAGTCGCCGAGGTCGGAGTCCTCCTCGCCGATGGGCGACTGCAGTGAGACCGGTTCCTGCGCGATGCGCTGGATCTCGATCACACGCTCGATCGGCAGGTCCATCTCCAGCGCGATCTCCTCGGGCGCCGGCTCACGGCCGAGGTCCTGGTGGAGCTGGCGCTGAACACGGACCAGTTTGTTGATGGTCTCGACCATGTGCACCGGAATGCGAATGGTGCGCGCCTGGTCGGCGATGGCCCGCGTGATCGCCTGGCGAATCCACCACGTGGCGTACGTGGAGAACTTGTATCCCTTGGTGTAGTCGAATTTCTCGACCGCTCTGATGAGCCCGAGGTTGCCCTCCTGGATGAGGTCCAGGAACAACATCCCGCGCCCGACGTACCTTTTGGCGATCGAGACGACGAGCCGCAGATTGGCCTCGATCAACCGTTGCTTGGCCCGCGTGCCCTCCCACACGAGCTCCTTGAACTCGGGGAAGGACATTCTCGAGACGACATTGGTCAGCTTGTCCTCGGCGAACAGTCCCGCCTCGATGGACTTGGCGAGCTCCACCTCCTCCTCCGCCGTGAGCAGGGGCACCCGGCCGATCTCCCGCAGGTAGATGCGGACCAGATCGCTGGTCGGGGCTCTCTTACCGACATCCTCCTCATCGGACCGGACGGTGTCCTCGTCGCCCTGTGGTTCGAGGACCTCCACTCCGTGTTCGGCGAGCATGCGCACGACGCGTTCAAGCGCGTCCGACGGCAGCTCGGATTTGTCGAGGGCGGCGGCGACGTCATCGACCGTGACGCTTCCGCGCTCTCTTCCCTTCGCGACGAGGTCGGCCACCTGGTCTACCGATGGCGGCCCACTTGGCAGCACCGATGCACCCACGGGAGACAGTCTGCTGTATTCGGTCCCCTAAATGGCAGACCTATTTTTGTCACCGAAGGTAAGGCGGCGATCATTATCGAACCGAGACCTTATTGGGGTTTGGTCGAATCGCCGTATGGAAATCAAAGCACATTACGTGATCAGCCGCCCGAGGCACGGTCCTTCAGCACCCGGCGCTGCTGTTCGAGCGCGACGAGCTCGGCGAACAGCCGGTTGAACCCCTCCTGCTCCTCAACGGGATTGGTCCGCTGCATCTGCGACTTGAGCTGCTCGACGGCCCGCTCTACCGAGATCAGTTCGAGCGCGGTGAGCATCCCCGAGGCGTATCTCTCCTCGTCGTCCAGGTCGACGCGCAGCCCCTCGACCGCGAGCCGGGTGACCAGCGGGCGCAGCGCCTCGGTCGACACGCCGAGCAGCCGGTCGACCCACTCCCGTCCGCCGGGGCCCGCCGTGGCCGTACCGCCCGCCTCCAGGATCAGCTTGTGCAGGGCGACGTGCTCGGGCAACGTGAACGCCTCGGCGCCGATCGTGTCGTAACCGGGCCCCAGCAGCGCGGGCCGCTGCACGGCCAGCTTCAGCACCTCCGCCTCGGTCCGCACCGCAGGGTCGGTCAGCTCGGCGACCTTGCGCGGCCCGGCGGGCCGCTGCGGACGCTGCGGCGCCCCCTGGGCGGCGACGGAGACCTCGGCGATGCGGTCCACGACGAACTGCTCGTTGTTGAAGCCCAGCCAGCGGTCGAGGTCGACGGCGTACAGCTGGCGCAGCGCCCTGTCCTTGATGCCGGCCACGATCGGGGCCGCGGCGTCCAGCGCGGACAGTCTGCCCTCGTTCGTGCTCACGTCGTGGCGGAGGATCACGCTGCGGATGGCGAAGGCGAACAGCGGCTCCCGGCTGGCGATCAGGTCGCGGACCGCGGCCTCGCCACGGGTGATGCGCAGGTCGCACGGGTCGAGCCCGTCACCCTGGACCGCGACGAAGGTCTGCGTGACGAACTTCTGCTCGTCGGCGAAGGCCCGCAGCGCCGCCTTCTGCCCCGCGGCGTCGCCGTCGAAGGTGAAGATCACCTCGCCCTGCGAGCCCGACTGGTCGAGCAGCAGCCGCCGCAGCACCTTGATGTGCTCCTGGCCGAAGGCGGTTCCGCAGGTGGCGACCGCCGTCGGCACCCCCGACAGGTGGCAGGCCATCACGTCGGTGTATCCCTCGACGATCACCGCCTGGGACCGCTTGGAGATCTCCCGTTTGGCCAGGTCTACGCCGTAGAGGACCTCGCTCTTCTTGTAGAGCGGGCTCTCGGGGGTGTTGAGGTACTTCGGGCCGTCCTCGGCGTCGTTCAGCTTGCGGGCGCCGAATCCGATGACGTCGCCGGTGATGTCGCGGATCGGCCAGACGAGCCTGCCGCGGAAGCGGTCCATCGGCCCTCGCCGTCCCTCCTTCGCCAGGCCGCCCTTGATCAGCTCCGCGGCGGTGAAGCCCCTGGCCATCAGGTGCCGGGAGAGGGCCTCCCACTCGGCGGGCGCGTAACCGACCCCGAAGTGCTCGGCGTCGGCCCGCTCGAACCCGCGCTCGGACAGGAACCTGCGCCCGGCCGCGGCCTCCGGGGAGGAGAGCCGCTCGGTGTAGAACTCCGCCGCCGCCCGGTGCGCCTCGATGAGACGGCTGCGCTCCCCCTGCTCGCGCCCGGGGACGTAGCCGCCCTGCTCGTAGCGCAGCTGGATGCCGGCCCGGTTGGCCAGCCGTTCGACGGCCTCACCGAACGACAGGTGCTCAAGACGGCGGACGAAGGTGATGACGTCGCCGCCCTCGGCGCAGCCGAAGCAGTACCAGTAGCCGCGGGCGGGGGTGACGTTGAAGGAGGGACTCTTCTCGTCGTGGAAGGGACACAGTCCCTTCATGTTGCCGCCGCCCGCGTTGCGGAGCTGGATGTGCTCACCCACGATGTCCGCGATCGGCGAGCGCTCCCGCACGAGCGCGATGTCCTCGTCACTGATCCGGCCTGCCACGCCGTGAGTCTAGTGCGGTCCTCCGACATCCCGGGCGTCCCGGAGCGGCCCCGGCTGGGACGCCGACTTTCCCGAACAGGTCGTGACCAATCGGAAGGTCGGCTACAAAGGTAAAGGCTGGTTATCGATAACGTTAGCCTGGTGGAGATCATGCGATCGGGGCACATAGCTCGACTGAGTGTGGCGATGGGCGTTCTGCTCGCCACCGGGGCCTGCGCGTCCCCGGGAGGGGTCGCGGGTGTCAGCACCCTTCCCCCCGCGGCGGAGGTCGCGGCCACAGGGCCGGGAAAGGTCACGGCGACGATTCCCACCCCGTCCCCGGCGCCCGCCGCGCAGGCGAGTGTGACCCGACCGGCGGGCGACGACCCGGTGCGGGTCCCACCGCCGAAACTGTCGAACTTCAGCTACGTCTTCCCGGTCAAGGACTGCAGGGTGAGCTACGAGAGCAGGCTTCTCGTGCTGCCGAAGACCACGATCTGGACCGGGAAGGGCTGCTCGTTCGTCTCCCCGGTGAACGGGGTGGTCGACGAGGTCAACGCCAAGAACCGGTGGAAGCCCTCGACCGACCGGGGCCCCGACCGGGAGGGCCGTTTCGTCACGGTCATCGGTGACGACGGCGTGCGCTACCTCGGCGGCCACCTGGACAGGATCACTCCGGGGATCAAGCCCGGCGTCAGGGTCTCCGCGGGTCAGGTCCTCGGTCAGGTCGGCAACTCGGGCAACGCCCGCTCGACCGCGAGCAACCTCTACTTCGCGATCTCCTGGAAGACCGACCACTCCCTCTGGTGGGTACGGCGCGGCATGGTCCCGCCGTGGAACTACCTGGACGCCTGGCTGGACGGCAACCGCACGCTCTCGCCCGCCGAGGAGTCGCGGACCGTGATGAACCGGGTCGGCGCCTCCCCCAAGTGCTCGACCCTGTGCGCCTCCAAGCCCGGTTCGACGGACAAGCCGGAGAAGCCGTCCCCGACGCCCGAGGAGAAGATCCCCCTGGGCAACTGACCCGTTCCCGCGGGTCCTCTCCGCCGGAGACGGGGTTTCCGGCGTCTTTCACCGTTCACACAGCCGGCACGGACCACAAGAGCCGCGCCGGGATATCACGGTTTCCATGAGTACGGCGACCCGCCGGGGCCCTCGGGCGGCGGGAACGCCCTTACGCGGGCGGCATGACCCCCGTGACCGGCGCGCGGCCGCACCGCGACCGGCTCCTTCACCGCGCCGCCAGCCGATTGATCACTATTCCTCATCCCCAAATCCGAGAAATCACCCCAATAAATAAATATCACCTTTTCGGCCACCCAAAAGCGACACCTTGACAGACAGGTAACTTTTGCTACGTTTTCCCGAAAAGAACAAATGTGGCGGCCCTTTGGGAGCAAGATCAAATGACGACAGATTTCCCAATTTCTCGCACTTGTCCTTTTTCTCCCCCGGACGAGTACGAACGGCTCCGCGAACAGGCCCCACTCGTCAGAGCCAGGATCGCCAGGGGCGAGGTCTGGCTGGTGACCCGGCACGCCGAGGCACAGCAGGTGCTCAGCGATCCCACGGTCAGCACCGATCCGGCGTCCCCCGGCCATCCGATGCCCGCGATGCGGCCTGACGACCCCTCCGAGGAGGAGCTGAAGATCCGCAGGAGGTTCCAGGCCGGCCAGTTCATCGACATGGACCCGCCGGAGCACAGCCTCTACCGGCGGATGCTGATCCCCGAGTTCACCGTGCGACGGGTCAAGGAGATGCGCCCGGCCATCCAGGAGGCCACCGACCTGCTCATCGACGACATGCTGAAGGCGGGCTCTCCGACCGACCTCGTCGACGCCTTCGGCTTCGCCCTGCCGTCCATGGTGACCTGCACCCTCCTCGGCGTCCCCTACGCCGACCGCGACTTCTTCCGGGCCAGGACCCGCAAGATGATGGACACCGGCGTCGGCTCCTCCGCCGACGGGATCGCCGCCGCCATCGAGGTCTGGCACTACCTCGACGGGCTGATCACCGAGGCGGAGGGCGAGCCGGGCGACGACCTCATCGGACGCCTGGTCACCGCGCGGCGGGAGACCGGCGAGCTGACCCACGACGCCCTGGTCGGCATGGTCTTCCTGCTGCTCATCGCCGGGCACGAGACGACCGCGAACATGATCCCGCTGGGCGTGCACACCCTGCTGCGTCACCCGGACCAGCTCGCCGCCCTGCGCGCCGACCCCACCGGCTGGCCCTTCGCCGTCGAGGAGTTGCTGCGCTACCACTCGATCGTCGACTGGGTGGGCTTCGACCGGGTCGCCACCCGGGACATGGAGATCGGAGGCCAGGCCGTACGAGCCGGGGAGGGCATGTTCGTGCTCGGCGCCTCGGCCAACCGCGACCCCCGCGTCTTCGACCGGCCCGACGACTTCGACATCCGCCGGGGCGCCCGCAACCACCTGGCCTTCGGCTACGGCGTCCACCAGTGCCTCGGCCAGAACCTCGCCCGCGCCGAACTGGAGATCGCCTACCGCGCCCTCTTCGACCGCCTGCCCGCTCTCCACGTCATCGGGGACGACGCCGACCTGCCCTTCAACTACGACGGGGTGGTCTTCGGCACCCGTGCCTTCCCCGTGGGCTGGTAGCCCGTACGCGGTCAGGTGGCCCGTGCGGGACGGCCTCAGGCACGCCGTTCAGGCTGCGGTCATCGGAAATCGCCTTTACAAAGTATGGTCAACCCGTCCCGGGGAGGGCTCCCGCCTCGAAGCCCGTCCCCGGCTGACGAGCGCCGCTCCCAGGTCCGCTCCACCGATCTCGTCCGGATGGGTCCGGTGCTCTTCGGGGCGGACGGTGGAGGTCCGGGCACGCGCCTTCCCGGTCTGTGGGTCCGTTTCCGGCCCACAGACCGGGTTACAGACCGGGTTTCCGCGTTCGCCCTGTCAGCAGGGTGCCGCCGCGTAGAGGGTCCCCGCCTGGGTGGTGATGCGGGAGGCGGCGTCGGCCCAGGTGGTGCCCAGGGGGTTGAGGGTCAGCACCACCATGATCTTCCGGTCGTTCGCACAGAGGGTCCCGGAGGTGTGCATCGCGGGGCTGGCCAGGTCGACACTCGCCGTACGGGCGGACGGGCTCCGCGTACCGGCCGCCACCGGGCACCGCGGGTCCTCGTCGAAGGCGGACCAGCCCTGCTTGACGGCCCAGGGGGCGGAGACGGCGCGCGGGATGCCGAAGTACTGGTCCCAGCCGTCGTCCGCGCACCGGGTGGCCTGGCGCAGGTGCCCCATGATGAGGTTCCTGAAGGACGGGTCGGCTCTCTCCAGGATGTAGCGGTAGATCTTCACCACGTCGGCGGCGCTGATCTCGGTGTAGCCCCACATCCCCCGGTCGGCCGGCGGCGCCGTGTCGGTCAGGCCGATCTTGGTCACCATCCGGCTCACGATCGTCTCCCAGCCGCCACGCACCCACAGGGTGCTCGCGGCGCTGTCCTTACTCGAACGCAGCATGCTCTGCAGCAGCTGGGCGTCGGCGGTGGGCACCGCCGTACCCGGGCCGAGGGTTTCGAGGTAGTCGAGGGCGATGAGCAGCTTCACCAGCGAGGCGGAGCGGAACCTCTTGTGCTCCTCGCTGCGCACGGACGTGCCGGTGACACGGTCGTAGACCATGTAGGCGGTCGAGCGCTCGGCGGGCAGCGGCGGGCACTGGGCGAGCCTGGCGTCGTCCGGGTCCAGTGAGGTGTTCAGGTAGAGCGCGGGCACGAAGCCGTAGCCGTGCCGCTCCGGGTTGCTCACCACACGGTCGCCCTGGGTGTAGTACCACACGTTGTTGCCACCGCCGTGCTGCTGGCCGCGCGTCCAGCACAGGAACCAGCTCTGGGCGGTGTCCATGACCCCCACCTGCGGCGACGAGCCGTCCGGAGTCGCGTGGACCGGGGCTCCCGTCTGGTTGCCGCAGACGGAGTCCTCGGTGAACGTGTTCGGGAAGATCCCGCCGCCGTGACTGACGCCCGTACGGTGCTGACACACCTGGGCCTGCGCGGCGGAGGTGGGTAACAGGGCCAGGGCGGCGGCGACGAGCACACCGACGAGCAGCCCGTTGAAGACTCGCATGCGTTCCCCTCACTGGTCGAAGGGCGTCGCGTCCCGTGCGCGTCACCGGAACGCGCGCCCGTCCCCGATGGGTTCACGTAACCATGACCGGGAAACTCCGACAATCCTTGATCCAGCCATAAACCACAGGTTTCCCGACATACCGGAACGCCGACCGCGAACAAGCACCGCACAATCCTCTTGGGCCATTCGTGAATTTCGTCGGACTTTGTGGCGTTTGCCGGTCGGGTAGGTAGCCGATGGACCCCGGCACCGTACCGCCGACCGGGCCTGGCCCGGCGAACAGGAGATCCACATGCCCCTGCACAAGGTCACCTCCTGGGACGACGTGTACACCTCGCCGCTGAGCGAACGGCCGCTGCCGAAACGCCGCCTTCCCGACTCCCCCGCCGAACCGCGCGCGGTCTACGACCTCGTCAGCTCGGAACTCCTGCTCGACGGGAACTCCGCGCAGAACCTGGCGACGTTCTGCACCACCTGGAGCGACGAGGAGACCCATCGTCTGATGGATCTCTGCCTCGGCAAGAACATGATCGACAAGGACGAGTACCCGCAGACGGCCGAGATCGAGTCCCGGTGCGTGCACATCCTGGCCGACCTGTGGAACTCCCCCGACGGCGTGGGCACGATGGGCTGCTCGACGACCGGGTCGAGTGAGGCGGCGATGCTCGGGGGGCTGGCGCTCAAGTGGAGATGGCGCCGTCGCCGCCGGGAGGACGGCAAGCCGACCGACCGCCCCAACCTGGTCTGCGGCCCGGTGCAGGTCTGCTGGGAGAAGTTCGCCCGCTACTTCGACGTCGAGCTGCGGCAGGTGCCGCTCGAACGCGACGCGACCGGTCTCCGCCCGCACCAGCTACGCGACTACGTCGACGAGAACACGATCGGCGTCGTGGCGATCCTGGGCGTCACCTACACCTGTGACTTCGAACCGGTCGCCGGCATCGCCGGGGAACTCGACGCGATCCACACCGAGACGGGCCTGGACGTGCCGATCCACGTGGACGCCGCCAGCGGCGGGTTCGTCGCCCCGTTCGTCCAGCCCGACCTGCCGTGGGACTTCCGGCTCGAACGGGTCGCCTCCATCAACGCCTCCGGCCACAAGTACGGCCTGGCGCCGCTCGGCGTCGGGTGGATCGTGTGGCGCTCGGCCGACCTGCTGCCGAAGGACCTGATCTTCGACGTCGGCTACCTGGGCGGTGAGATGCCGACGTTCGCCCTCAACTTCTCCCGTCCCGGCGGCGAGATCGTCGCCCAGTACTACACGATGCTGCGGCTGGGCCGGGAGGGCTACCGCAGGGTCCAGCGGGCGTGCCTGGACACCGCGCGGTTCCTGGCGGACCGGATCGCCAAGATGGGGCCGTTCGAACTGCTCTACGACGGCCGGGGCGCCCTGCCCGCGGTCTCCTACACCCTGGCCGGTCCCGACCCCGGCTTCTCCCTCTACGACCTGTCAGAACAGCTGCGCACCAGGGGCTGGCAGGTTCCCTCCTACCCGCTGCCGCCCGACCGGCAGGAGACGGTCGTCCAGCGGGTGCTGATCAGGCACGGCATCGGCCGTGACGAGGTCTCCCTGCTCGCCGAGGACATCCGGCGCTGCCTGGACCGGCTCCACCGGGGCGGCGGGGCGGAGCACAGGCCAGGATTCCACCACTGAACCACGAGCCGTGGCTCAGCCGCCCGACAGGCGCCGGTGCCAGGTGAGCGCGGAGGTGTCGGTGAGCGAGGCGATCTGGTCGACGACCACCCGCAGCCGCCCGGCGTCGGTCTCCGCCCTGGTGAAGGCGGGACGCAGCGCGGGTTCCAGGGTGAGCGGCGCGCCGAGCATGATCAGGTGGGCGAGGTCGCGGACGATCTCACGCTGCCTGGCCTGGTTGGCGCTGTGCGCGTCGCTGGTCATCACGTAGTGCGCGGTCAGCCCCTTCAGCAGGGCGCATTCGAGACGGGTGCGCCGGGGGACGACCAGGTTGGCGCCGTGGCGTCCCGCGGCCTCGCCGTACGCCTCGCGGGTCGCCTCCTGCGCGGAGCGGCACAGGTGACCGATGAGGGAGCTGGTGAGCGCCTTGGTCGCGACGAGGTCGGCGAGCGTGCCGTCGAAGTGGCGGGGCCACAGCGGCAGGGCGAACAGCCCGCCGAGGACGTCGTCGAGCTCCGCGGGCGCGGCGTCGGGGGCGTACCAGGCACGGGTCGTCGCGCAGACGCCCCCGCGCTCCGCCGGGTCGCGCAGCACCTGCGGCATGACGGCGCCGGAGTGCAGGGCGTCCTCCAGGTCGTGCACCGAGTAGGCGACGTCGTCGGCCCAGTCCATGATCTGGGCCTCGAAGCTGACGCTGCCCTCGGGGGCGCCCCGCCTGATCCACTCGAAGACCGCCATGTCCTCCGGGTAGGCGCAGTACTTGGGGCTTCGCTCCCTGGTCCAGGGATACTTGGTCGCGGCGTCCAGGCAGGCCCGGGTGAGGTTGAGTCCGGCGCTGCGGCCGTCCTCGGTGAGGACCTTGGCCTCAAGACGGGTCAGCAGGCGCAGGCTCTGCGCGTTCCCCTCGAACCCGCCGCACCCGGCGGCCAGTTCGTTGAGCGCGGTCTCCCCGTTGTGCCCGAACGGCGGATGCCCCAGGTCGTGGGCCAGGCACGCGGTCTCGACCAGGTCGGGGTCCCTGCGCAGGGCCTGGCCCATCTCCCTGCCGATCTGCGCGCACTCCAGGGAGTGGGTCAGCCGGGTGCGCGGAATGTGCTGCCCGCTGCCGAGCGTCTCCGCCGGTCCGACCACCTGGGTCTTGGCGGCGAGCCTGCGCAGCCCCGCGCTGTGCAGCACCCGCGCCCGATCGCGTTCGAACGGGCTTCGTTCGGGGTTGCCGGGCGGTTCCGGCACCCATCTGGCCTGGTCATGCTCGTCATAAGCGTGCATAAGTGCAGTGATTTTATCCAGGAAAGGTGCCACCTATGCGAAACGTCGTGGAAACACCTGGTGACTCCTGGAAACCCCGGCCTCTCCCTCCAGGGAAGAGGCCGGGGCGCACGATCCGTCAGCGGGTGTCCGAACCCGTGCTCACCAGGGCCGCACGGCCCGCCTCAAGACGGGCGACGGGGATGCGGAACGGCGAGCAGGACACGTAGTCGAGCCCGGCCTGGTGGCAGAAGTGGATGGAGTCCGGGTCGCCGCCGTGCTCGCCGCAGATGCCGAGCTTGAGGTCGGGCCTGGTCGCGCGTCCCTCCTCGGCGGCGATCCGCACGAGCCTGCCGACTCCGTCGCGGTCCAGCGACTCGAACGGCGAGACACCGAAGACGCCGAGCTCCAGGTACTTGGAGAAGAACGCCGCCTCCACGTCGTCCCGGGAGAAGGCCCAGGTCATCTGGGTCAGGTCGTTGGTGCCGAAGGAGAAGAACTCCGCGGCCTCGGCGATCTGCGCCGCGGTCAGCGCCGCCCTGGGCACCTCGATCATCGTGCCGACCAGCGCCTCGACGCCGACCTCGGCCAGGATCCGCCGCGCCTCGTCCCTGACGTGCTCCAGCTCCTGGACCGCGCCGACCAGCGGGATCATGATCTCGGCGCGGGCGCCCTCCACGGCCTTGGCGGCCTCGGCGATCGCCCTGACCTGCATGGCGAACAGGCCGGGGATGACCAGGCCGAGCCGTACACCGCGCAGGCCGAGCATGGGGTTCTGCTCGTGCAGGCGCTTGACCGCGGCCAGCACCCTGCGGTCCTTCTCCTCGGCCTGGTCCCCGGCGAGGGCCACCTTGACCGACAGCTCGGTGTAGTCGGGCAGGAACTCGTGCAGCGGCGGGTCGATCAGCCGGATCGTGACGGGCAGGCCCGCCATCGCCTGGAAGATCTCCACGAAGTCCGCCTTCTGCAGCGGTTCGAGGGCGGCCAGCGCCCGGTCGCGCTCCTCCTCGGAGGAGGCCAGGACGAGGTCCTCCACCAGCTGCCTGCGGTCCCCGAGGAACATGTGCTCGGTACGGCACAGCCCGATGCCCTCGGCGCCGAACCTGCGGGCGCGGGAGGCGTCCTCGGCGTTGTCGGCGTTGGCCCGCACCTTCAGCCGCCTGGCGGCGTCGGCGTGGGTCATGATGCGGTGCACGGCCGCGACCAGCTCGTCGTCCTGGTCGGTCGCGCCCTCGAAGTACTCGACGACCGGGGAGGGGACGACGGGCACCTCGCCGAGGTAGACCGCGCCGCTCGATCCGTCGATGGAGATGACGTCCCCCTCGGAGACCACGACGCCGCCGGGGGCGGTGAACCTGCGCTCCTTGGTGGAGACCTCAAGCTCCTCCGCGCCGCACACGCAGGTCTTGCCCATGCCCCGGGCGACGACCGCGGCGTGGGAGGTCTTGCCGCCCCGGCTGGTGAGCACGCCCTGGGCGGCGATCATGCCCGCCAGGTCGTCGGGGTTGGTCTCGCGGCGGACCAGGATGACGGCCTCGCCCGCCGCGGCCAGCTCGACGGCCCGTGCGGAGGAGAAGACGGCCTTGCCGACGGCGGCGCCGGGCGAGGCGTTCATCCCGGTGGTGATCCTGGCGCTCTTCGCGTCGCCGTCGAAGCGCGGGAACATCAGCTGGGCCAGCTGGGCGCCGTTCACCCGGGTCACGGCTTCGTCGAGGTCGATCAGGCCCTGGTCGACCAGCTGTACGGCGATGCGGAAGGCCGCCCCCGCGGTCCGCTTGCCCACCCGGGTCTGGAGCATCCACAGCTTGCCGCGCTCGACAGTGAACTCGATGTCGCACAGGTCGCGGTAGTGGTTCTCCAGCGTCTCCATGATCTTCATGAGCTCGTCGTAGACGGCCTTGTCGAGGCGCTCCAGATCCTGCAGCGGCATGGTGTTGCGGATGCCCGCGACCACGTCCTCACCCTGGGCGTTCTGCAGGTAGTCGCCGTAGACACCCTGGTGGCCGCTCCCGGGGTCGCGGGTGAAGGCGACGCCGGTGCCCGAGTCCATGCCGCAGTTGCCGAACACCATCGAGCACACGTTGACGGCCGTGCCCAGGTCGGCGGGGATGCGCTCCTGACGGCGGTAGAGGATGGCGCGCGGGGCGTTCCACGACTCGAAGACCGCCATCACGGCCATGCGCATCTGCTCGTGCGGGTCCGCGGGGAAGTCCTGGCCGGTCCGCTCGCGGACGATGCCCTTGTAGATCTCGACCAGGCGCTGGAAGTCGGCGGCCTCGAGCTCCAGGTCGTCACGGCCGTTCTTGAGCTCCTCCAGGGCCTCGTCGAACAGCTCACCGTCGATGCCCTGGACGGTCTTGCCGAACATCTGGATGAGGCGCCGGTAGGAGTCCCAGGCGAAGCGCTCGTTGCCCCCGGCCTGCTTGACCAGGCCGTGCACGGACTGGTCGTTGAGCCCGATGTTCAGGACGGTCTCCATCATGCCCGGCATGGAGAACTTGGCCCCGGAGCGCACGCTGACCAGCAGGGGGTCGTCGGCCTGGCCGAGACGCCTGCCCATCCGGCCCTCCAGCGCCGTCAGGTGCCGGGAGATCTCCTCGTCCAGCCCCTCGGGGAGCCCGCCGTCCTCAAGGAAACGGCGGCACGCGTCGGTGGTGATGGTGAAGCCGGGGGGCACCGGCAACCCGAGATTGGTCATCTCGGCCAGGTTGGCCCCCTTACCGCCGAGCAGATCCTTGAGATCTTTGTTGCCCTCGGTGAAGTCGTAAACGTACTTGGGCACGGTTGCTCCTTCTGCGACTTCAAATGACGTGTGGTCCCGCCTTGGTTGGACTCTACCGACGCAGAAGAAGACGAAACGCCACCCACCCCACGAAAGAGCGTTTGCCCAGGTAGAAGGCTACGTAGCGGTCTAATCCAATTTAAATGAGCAGCAAAGCCGCAGTGATATGGGCCACCCCAAGAATTGGTATAAACCAATTGGTATAAACCAATTGTCTCAGCATTCAAACGCGTTCACGGAGGGTTCAACCCATGGGGTATGGGGTACGGAACGGCCTTCCCGCGCATCCGATGTAACGCGCGTCACACACGTTCCCGAGGCCACACGGGAAACGACCGGGTCCCGATTGTCGAAGATCTCCTGGCTCACCCCGGCTTCGCATGGGATTGTCACCTTTGTGATGAGTAGTGGCGAAGCGAGGAACGACCATCCCTGGGCCAGGCCGGACAGCCGCGAGGAGGAACGACAGACGGCCAGGCCGCCGTGGGAGGCGGGGCGGCCCGGCTGGGCGGCCCCTGCCGGGGAGCAGGCCGACCCGAGGCGGGCCGCGCGGGCGGGGCGCCGTACGAGAAGGGTCGTCGCCTGGGTTCTGACGGGGACGCTCGCCCTGGCCGCCCTGCTCGCCGGTCTGGCCGTCCTCGTGCCTCGTCTGCTGTCACGCCCCGGGCCGGGCGCCCTGGCCTCCTCAGGCCCGGCCTCCGCCGAACGGTCACAGGAGCCCGGCGCCGTCACCTACATCGACGACGTACGGCTCGGCACCTGCGTCAACGAGGTCTCCGACAGCACGACCTCCGACAAGAACAGCGGAATCCTGCCCCTGGTGAGCTGTTCGGCCCCGCACGATGGCGAGGTGCTGGCCAGGTTCCTGTTACCCCCCGGGATCTGGCCGGGCGACGCGAAGGTGCGGGAGACGGCCGCGCGGGGATGCCGGGAACGGCTTGAGCCGCTCTTCGAGAACAGTCCCGCCGGGGACCGGCTGGCCACGCTGGCCTTCGTCCCGCTACGGGAGGAGTGGCCGGAAGACCGGCTCGTGGTCTGCGTCGCCGTACATCAGGGGGTCGCGCCCCTGGTCGGGCCGGTCGTCCCGGGCGGCTCCGGACCTCAGGACGCCGACCCCCCGCGGACACAGACGGCCCCCGCTCCCGTGGTCGCCGGGGCGGGGGCCGGATGGGTCAGTCGTTGAGGTGCTGCCGGAGGTAGGCGTCGACCTTGTCGAGGGCCACGCGCTCCTGGGTCATCGAGTCGCGCTCGCGGATGGTCACCGCGTGGTCCTCAAGGGTGTCGAAGTCGACGGTGACGCAGAACGGCGTGCCGATCTCGTCCTGACGGCGGTAGCGGCGGCCGATGGCGCCCGCGTCGTCGAACTCGACGTTCCACCGGCGGCGCAGCTGGGCGGCCAGGTCCTTCGCCTTCGGCGACAGGTCGGCGTTGCGCGACAGCGGCAGCACCGCGACCTTGACCGGCGCGAGGCGGTGGTCGAGCCGCATGACCGTGCGCTTCTCCATGACGCCCTTGGCGTTGGGCGCCTCGTCCTCGGTGTAGGCGTCGATCAGGAAGGTGAGCGTGGCGCGGTCGACACCGGCGGCGGGCTCGATCACGTAGGGGACGTAGCGCTCGCCGGTCTCCTGCTCGAAGAAGCTCAGGTCGGTGCCGGAGGCCTTGCCGTGGGCCGTCAGGTCGAAGTCGGTGCGGTTGGCGATGCCCTCCAGCTCACCCCACTCGCCACCGGTGAAGTTGAAGCGGTACTCGATGTCGACGGTCCGCTTGGAGTAGTGGGAGAGCTTCTCCTTGGGGTGCTCGTACAGACGCAGGTTCTCCGGGGTGATGCCCAGGTCGGTGTACCAGCGGAAACGCTCGTCGATCCAGTACTGGTGCCACTCCTCGTCGCTGCCCGGCTTGACGAAGAACTCCATCTCCATCTGCTCGAACTCGCGGGTGCGGAAGATGAAGTTGCCGGGGGTGATCTCGTTGCGGAACGACTTGCCGACCTGGCCGATGCCGAACGGGATCTTCCTGCGCGCCGACTGCTGCACGTTGAGGTAGTTGATGAAGATGCCCTGCGCGGTCTCCGGGCGCAGGTAGGCCAGGCCGGACTCGTCCTCGACGGCGCCGAGGTAGGTCTTCAGCAGGCCGCTGAACTGCTTGGGCTGGGTGAAGGCGCCCTTGTTGCCGCAGTTGGGGCAGGTGATGTCGGCCAGGCCCTCGGCGGGCTGCTTGCCGTGCTTCTCGGCGTAGGCCTCCTCAAGGTGGTCGGCCCGGTAGCGCTTGTGACACGACTGGCACTCGGTCAGCGGGTCGGTGAAGGTCTCCACGTGGCCGCTGGCCTGCCACACCTCGCGGGCGAGGATCACGCAGGAGTCAAGACCGACGACGTCGTCGCGGCCCTGCACCATGGTCTTCCACCACTGCCGCTTCACGTTGTTCTTGAGCTCCACCCCCAGTGGTCCGTAGTCCCAGGAGGCCCGGAGGCCACCGTAGATCTCGCTGGAGGGGTAGACGAGCCCACGTCGCTTGGCGAGGCTGACGATGGTGTCCATGATGTCCGTACGGCGTGCCATAAGGGAAAATCTCCATCCGGCTGGAGGTCGGCGAGGAATTGGTCGAGACCCCAGCTTAGGGGAGCCGCACCGGCGCCAGACGCGCATTACCCCTCACGCCGCCCGTGCGGCGGGTCCTACGGACGTTCGGCGTCCTCGAAGGCGCTGGGCTCGTTGAGCATCAGGGGCATCAGCGGGTACATCGCCATCCTGGCCGCGCCGAGCGCGCGCCGGTAGAACCCGGCCCCCTCCCACTCGCTGACCAGCGCCCACAACTCGGGCTCGTCCACCGACCTGACCACGCGCCCGCGCACGTATCCCGGCTGCCCCGCCAGGGTGTCGACGATGTCGTGCGCCTGGGCGAGGAACTCCCCGGTACGGCCTGCGGGCACCGAGTAACGGATGAGAGCGAGCATCCGCCCAGAATGCCAGAGCCCCTCCCGCCCCCGCGCATCGGTGCGGGAGCTGCCGCCGGGAGGGGTCACGGCGTTAGGCTCGGGCCGTGGCCGAAAAACGCCGTGAGCGCCCCGCACACCCGATGGCCAGGCCCCGCCCCGCCCGGGGCGCGGCGAAAGGCCCCCGTCCGCTGCCGCCCGGCGAGCAGTTCTTCACGCCCGGAGCCACGGGGCTGCGGCGCGAGGTCGAACGGCGCAGCGCGGCCCCGCTCGTCTTCCTCTTCCAGCTTCCCCGCTGGATCCTGCCGGTGGTCCTGGTGGCGTTGCTGCTGGCCGGGTTCGCCGTGCCGTCCTTCCTCGGCGGGATCGCGGTACTGCCGGTGATCGGGTTCGTCGGCTGGCTGGCCTACATGTCGTGGCCCTCCCTCGGCGTCAGGGGGCGCATCCTGCGCGTCGCCCTGCTGACCTTCCTGCTCCTGCTGGTCGCCGACAGATTCGGGGCGTTCTAGACGATTTTGACAACCATTTTCATTTACGCGCATACTGGTGAGCATGATGTCCGGCTCCTCCCGACGTATGCACATGCGCACAGCAAGTCTGCTCGCCGCTCTCACCGCCGTCCTCACCGTCACCACCGCCTGCGGCTCCGGCCAGGCAGGACCGGCCGGAGCACAGGGAGGTAAGACCGACATCACCGCGGCCATGTACCCCCTGCAGTGGCTGGCGGAGCGGATCGGCGGCCCCGACGCCACCGTCACCGCCCTGACCAAACCCGGAGTCGAGCCGCACGACCTCGAACTGTCCCCCGTCCAGGTCGCCGGCATCGAGGAGACCGGTCTCGTCGTCTACGTCAAGGACGTGCAGCCCGCGGTGGACGAGGCCGTCGAACAGCACGCGGCCGGCCGGGGCCTCGACGTCGCCTCCCTGGTCAAGACCATCCCCTCGTCTCCCTCGTCCCCCTCGTCGGCCGGGGAACAGGACGGGGGCGAGACGGGCGACGCCGCCCACGACCCGCACGTCTGGCTCGACCCCTCCCGGATGGCCACGATCGCCACCAAGCTCGGCGACAGGCTCGCCGAGGCCGACCCGGCCCACGCCAAGGGCTACCGGGACCGGGCCGCCGCGACCGTCGCCGACCTCACCACCCTGGACGGTGAGATGTCACGGGGCCTGAGCGGGTGCTCCTCGACGGCGATCGTCACCAGTCACGCCGCGTTCGGCTACCTCGCCGACCGCTACAAGCTCCGCCAGATCGGGATCAACGGCATCGACCCGGAGACCGAGCCCTCCCCCGCCCGGCTCGCCGAGGTGGCGAAAGTGGCCAAGCAGGAGAAAGTGACTACGATTTTCAGTGAGGCCCTCGTCAGCCCGAAGGTCGCCGAGGTCCTCTCCACCGAGATCGGCGCCAGGACCGCCGTTCTGGACCCGGTCGAAAGCCAGCCGGCGAACGGCGACTACCTGTCCGCCATGCGCCAGAACCTCAGTGCGCTCCAGACGGCGCTCGGCTGCTCGTAAAGGCGACACGTGACATCCATCGAAACGGTTTTCAGCATGAGCGGCGGCCAGGTCAGCCTGGACCGCCGCCCGGTGCTCCGGGGCGTCGACCTGACCATCGGAGCCGGTGAGGTGGTGGCCGTGCTGGGCGCGAACGGCTCGGGCAAGTCCACCCTCATCCGCGCCCTGCTCGGCCTCGTCCCCCTGTCCGGCGGCACCACCCTGCTGTACGGCACGCCGCCCGCCCGGTTCAGGCAGTGGTGGCGGATCGGGTACGTGCCCCAGCGGCTCTCGGTCGGCGGCGGCGTGCCCACCACCATCCGCGAGGTCGTCGCCTCCGGCAGGATCGCCAGGCAGCGGCGCCTGCGCCTGACCGGCGCCGCCGACAAAGAGGCGACCTCCATGGCTCTGCGGGCCGTCGGCATGGCCGACAGGGCGGGCGACCCGGTCCAGGCCCTGTCCGGCGGACAGCAGCAGCGGGTGCTCATCGCCCGCGCCCTGGCGGGCGAACCCGACACCTTCGTCATGGACGAGCCGACGGCGGGCGTCGACGCCCAGAGCCAGCAGCTGCTGGCCGACACCCTGACCTCCCTGGTCGCCCAGGGCAAGACGGTCCTGCTGGTCGCCCACGAGCTCGGCCCGCTCGAACCGCTCATCACCCGGGCCGTCGTGCTCAGGAACGGATTCGTGTGCCACGACGGCGCGCCGCCCCACGCGGTCGGCGCGCACGCGCTGCCCGGCCACGACCACGTCCACCCGCATGAGGCGGGCAAACCGCTGAGCTCGCTCGACTGGAGACCGACGTCGTGATGGACCTTCTGCAGTACGAGTTCATGCAGCGGGCACTGATCGCCGCGCTGCTGGTCGGTCTCGCCGCCCCGGCCATCGGCACCTTCATCGTGCAGCGCAGGCTGGCCCTGCTCGGCGACGGCATCGGGCACGTCGCGCTCACCGGTGTCGCGTTCGGCTTCCTGACCGGCACCGCCCCCGTGCTGACCGCCGTCGTGGTGTCGGTGCTCGGTGCGGTGGCCATCGAACTGGTCCGCGAGCGCGGCAGGACAGGCGGCGACGTGGCGCTCGCCCTGCTGTTCTACGGCGGCATCGCCGGAGGCGTGCTGCTCATCTCGCTCGCCCCCGGAGGCAGCAACTCCAGCCTGCTGTACTACCTGTTCGGCTCGATCAGCAGCGTCAGCGTCGAGGACGTCTGGGTGATCGCCCTGCTCGCGGTCGCCGTCCTGTGCGTCGTCGTCTTCTTCGGCCGCGAGCTGTACGTGCTCTGCCAGGACGAGGAGGTCGCCAGGACGTCGGGGCTGCCGGTGCGTTTCCTGAGCCTGCTGATCGCCGTCACCGCGGCGCTGACCGTGGTCATCGCGATGCGCGTGGTCGGCCTGCTCCTGGTCAGCGCGCTGATGGTGGTCCCGGTCGCCACCAGCCAGCAACTCACCCGGGGCTTCAGGAGCACGATGCTGCTGTCCATGGTCTTCGGGATGGTTTCCACGGTCAGCGGGCTGACTTCCTCCTTTTATGTCAAGGTGCCATCGGGCGCCATCATTGTTGTCATAGCGCTCGGAGGGTTCGTCCTGGCCCTCGCGCTCGGTAGATTCGTACGCCGAAGCCGACCACAGGAGTCCAATCCATGAGCAGCAGACGCGATGCCGTCCATGACGTCCTCCGCCACAGCGAGGGCTTCCGAAGCGCGCAGGACGTCTACGCCGAGATGCGCGCCGAGGGCGCCAAGATAGGCCTGACGACCGTCTACCGGGCGTTGCAGGCCCTGGCCGACAGCGGCCACGTCGACATGCTCAGGACCGACGACGGTGAGTCCGTCTACCGCGCCTGCGCCAGCGGCGACCATCACCACCACCTCGTCTGCCGCCGCTGCGGCAGGACCGTCGAGGTCGCCGGGCCCGCGGTCGAACGCTGGGCCGAGACGGTCGGGGCCGAGCACGGCTTCACCGACGTCACGCACACGGTCGAGGTCTTCGGCACCTGCGCCTCCTGCTCGACCGCCGCCAGGACGCACGCGGCGGTGAGTCACTCCTGACGACCGCCCCGGCCACGGCGTGGCTGACGTACCGTGAAAAGCCCCTCACGCCCGCGTTACGGGGGATAATCGTCCGAGACGGCGAGTCGCCGGACGCGCCCTCCCACGCCGAAACCGCCCTCTTCAGGAGTCAACATGCCATTCGGACATGACATGGTGCACTCACTCGCGACCGTGGTCGACCTCATCAACACCTCCCCCGCGACCGGAGGCCCCGACAGGCTGACCGATCTGCGGGAGCTCGGTGAGTTCGTGGAGCGCCACCAGGTCAGCGGTGTCGGTGAGCTCTGCTCCGCCGACCTGAACCAGGTGCGCGCGGCACGCGAGGCCTTCCACAAGGTCTTCACCGCCCCGGACCAGGCGACGGCGGTCATCCGGCTGAACACACTGCTGAGCGGTACCCGCATCACCCCGCGGCTGACCGAGCACGACGGGCACCCCCTGCACGTCCACTACTTCGCCCCCGGCGCCTCCGTCGGCGAACACCTGTCGGCCGACCTGGGGGTCGCGCTGGCCCACCTGCTCGTCGAAGGCGAGTGGGAACGGCTGCGCACCTGCTCCGCGCCCGACTGCGACAACGTCTTCGTGGACGAGTCGCGCAACCGCTCCCGCGTGTACTGCGACAGCCGCACCTGCGGGAACCGGATGCATGTGGCGGCTTACCGGGCGCGCCGGCGGGCGTAGTTCTTTGCGACGCCTTCGGCGTCGCGGGCTTGGGCGCTTTCCCTCGTCGCTGTGTCTCTTTGCTCCGCCTACGGCGTCGCGGGCTTGGGCGCTTTCGAGTCGGCGCTTTCCCTCGTCGCTCATCCGCTTCGCTCCTTCGCTCCTCAGTCCAAGCACCGACGCGCCCAAGCCGGACACTCCTCACACACGGCACCGGTAAGGCACAAGCCCGAACCCTTCACGGTCGGCATCAGGAGAACCTGAGCGGAATTCTTGGGGGGCACTCTCTGTAATTACCTATTGACCAGGTAGGCAATGGGGGTAGTTTGGGTGTGGCGTTGCCGTGAAAACCGACAGGAGAGTTCATGAGTGTCACCGACGAGCTTCTCGCCAACGCGGAGCGTTATGCCGCGGCGTTCGACAAGGGAGACCTGCCGTTGCCTCCGGCGCGCCGTGTCGCCGTGCTGGCCTGTATGGACGCCAGGCTGAACCCCTACGGCCTGCTGGGTCTCACCGAGGGCGACGCGCACGTCATCCGCAACGCGGGCGGTGTGGTGACCGCCGACGAGCGGCGCAGCCTGGCCATCAGCCAGCGCCTGCTCGGCACGCGGGAGATCATCCTCATCCACCACACCGACTGCGGCATGCTCACCTTCACCGACGACGAGTTCAAGCGGCAGATCCAGGCCGAGGTCGGAACGAAACCCGACTGGGCGCCGGAGGCCTTCCCCGACCTGGAGGAGGACGTCCTGCAGTCCGTCAACCGGATCAAGAACGACCCGTTCATCCCGCACACCGACTCGGTCCGCGGCTTCGTCTACGAGGTCGAGACGGGACGGCTGCGCGAGGTCAAGGCCTGACAGGACCGGGTACGCCCGCCCGCCCCTGACCCGGAGGGGGCGGCCCCGGAACGCCGGTCTCAGGGGAGTGGGACCCGCGCCACGGGGTTCGGCACGGCTCCGCCGTACCTTCTGTCGCGCTTGGCGAACAGCTCGCAGGCCTCCCAGAGGTCGCGGCGGTCGAAGTCGGGCC
This sequence comes from Streptosporangium sp. NPDC001559, assembly GCF_042893955.1. Taxonomy (NCBI): domain Bacteria; kingdom Bacillati; phylum Actinomycetota; class Actinomycetes; order Streptosporangiales; family Streptosporangiaceae; genus Streptosporangium; species Streptosporangium sp. NPDC001559. The sequence goes on along the minus strand of NZ_JBIAVG010000009.1, from coordinate 312,928 downwards.
ACAGGCGGTTCAGGAAGACCATCTCCGCGTAGGCCATCTGCCAGATCAGGTAGTTGGAGGTGCGCTGTTCGCCGGAGGAACGCACGAACAGGTCGACGTCGGGGATGTCCGGCTCGTCGAGATATCTGGCGAAGGTCTCTTCTTTGACCTTGCCCGGCTTGACCCTGCCCGCGGCGATGTCCTCCGCCAGGCGCAGCGCCGCGTCCACGATCTCGGCCCGGCCGCCGTAGTTGACGCAGAACTGCAGGGTCAGTGTCGAGTTGCCCTCGGTCATCCGCTCGGCGTCCTGCAGCTCCTTGATGACGCTCTTCCAGAGCCGTCCCGGACGGCCCGCCCAGCGCACCCGCACCCCCATCGCGTTGAGCTCGTCCCTGCGGCGGCGGATCACGTCGCGGTTGAAGCCCATCAGGAACCGGATCTCGTCCGGCGAGCGCTTCCAGTTCTCCGTGGAGAAGGCGTAGGCGGACAGGTAGGGGATGCCCAGCTCGATCGCGCCCTCGATCACGTCGAACAGCGACGACTCGCCGGCCTTGTGCCCCTCGGTGCGCGGCAGGCCGCGCTGCTTGGCCCACCTGCCGTTGCCGTCCATCACGATCGCCACGTGCCGGGGCACGAGGTCGCGGGGGATGGGCGGCGGGGTCGCTCCGGACGGATGAGGCACCGGGGGACGGACGTTCACGTGGCGGGTTCCCTTTCTGCGCGCTCCCGCTCCACATGCCGGAGCGAGCGTATGCCGTGTTCGAGGTGCCATTGAAGGTAGGCGGCGACCAGGCCGCTGCACTCGGTGCGGTGCCTGCTCTCCGAGGCGTCCGCGCTCCGCCAGTCGCCCTTGAGCAGGGCGACCATCAGCGCGATGGTCTCCCCGGCCGGTACGGCGGCGCCCGCCGGGCGGCAGGCCCCGCACACCACTCCCCCGGCCACGATGGCGAAGGCCCTGACCGAGGTCGTCCTGCACCGGGCGCACTCCTCCAGGGCCGGAGCGTAGCCCGCGACGGCCAGTGAGCGCAGGAAGTAGGCGTCGAGCACGAGCCTGGCCTCGTGCTCCCCGGAGCCCAGCGTGCGCAGGCCTCCGACCAGCAGCAGGAAGTGCCGCAGGGCCGGTTCCTTCTCCGCCATGATCAGCCGGTCGGCGGTCTCCAGCATCGCGCTGCCCGCCGTGTAGCGCGGATAGTCGGCCACGAAGGCCTCGCCGTACGGGCGGATGGTCTCGGCCTGGGTGATCACGTCGAGCGTGCGGCCGGTGTGGAGTTGGAGGTCCACGTGGGTGAAGGGCTCAAGGCGGGCGCCGAAGCGCGACATGGTCCGCCGCACACCCTTGGCGACGCCCCGGATCTTTCCGGTTCGCCTGGTCAGGACGGTGACGATGCGATCTGCCTCGCCCAGCTTGTGCGTGCGCAGCACGATGCCCTCGTCACGGTACAGGCTCACCGGATCAGTCTAGATGGCACGGCGGCATGCCGGTCCAACCATGATCAACGGGAACGGAAGGATCACGAGTGCGTGTTGTTCACCTAAAACTCATTAAACTTTGGCCCCTGGCGAGTTCCCCATGCCATGTTTCACCCCATCCCTGTACGAAAGGGTGCCATGCCCCGCGTGGTCCTGCTGGGTTCTTCACCCGGCACCTCAACCGCTTTCGGCCAGCCGACGCCGCCCGCCGCGCTGACCCTGCCCGCGCTCCCCGGCTCCCCCACGGTGATCGGCAAGCTGCACGGACAGATCGCCTCCCTTGATCCCGCGCCGGTGACGATCGTCCGTTCCGGCGAGGCCGCGGTTCACCGGGGTCTTCCCGGCCGCCTCGTCGAGACCGCGAATCTCGCGGACGACCTGCGCGCCGTCGCCGACGCGGTCGAGGACGCGACGGAGAACCTGCTCATCCTCCCCGCGAACTCGCTGATCCACGACGAGCTGATCTACCAGATCACCAAGTCGAAACGCGGCGCGCTCGCTCTGATCACCAAGGAGCCCCGTGAGGAGGACGAGAACGGCGACTTCATCGTCCCCGACGTCCCGATCGACGAGGCGCTGCCGGAGATCGGCGACCGGAGCCTGGAGGGCCTGCCGGTCAGGGTGCGGGCGAGCAAGTCCCGGGTGATCTCGGTCGGCTCCGCCTTCCACGCGGTGACCCGTCCGAACTCCGTCCTGCTCGGCCCGTTGCACCTGCACCACAAGCACGCGGCCACGCTGGCCGAGGCGGCCCGTGAGCTGGCCGACATGGCCCACCTGTTCGGCCCCGAGGACGACCTGATCCAGCTCCTCGTCCTCGGCCTGGTACGGCGGGGCGTCTCGGTCGGCATCCGGGGCAGGCGCGACCTGTTCTTCCGCCGGTTGAACACCCCGGAGGAGGCCGTGCAGGCGGTCGCCGAGATGGCGGGGTTCAACGAGGACAGGGCCCGCCTGAACAACGCGGTCAAGGGCGCCGACGGCTTCTTCACCACCTACTTCGTCAGCACCTACTCGCGCTTCATCGCCCGTTGGGCGGCCAGGCGCGGGCTCACCCCGAACCAGGTCACACTGATCTCGATCGCGCTCGGCGTCGCGTCCGCTGCGTGCTTCGCGACCGGCGCGCGGCCCGGCATGATCGCGGGTGCCATCCTGATCTACTTCGCGTTCGTCTTCGACTGCGTGGACGGTCAGGTCGCGCGTTACGCCCGCAAGTTCGGCGTGCTCGGCGCCTGGCTCGACGCCACCTTCGACCGGTTCAAGGAGTATGTGGTCTTCGCCGGGCTCGCGGTCGGCGCGGCCGTCTCCGGGGTCGGCGACGTGTGGACGCTGGCGCTGACCGCGATCGCCCTGCAGTCCGTCAAGCACCTGCTCGACTTCTCCTTCGGCGCGGCCAACCGGCGCAGGCCTCCGGCCCCGCTGCCCTCGATGCCGTTGTCCGTCAGCCCCGACACCGAGCTGCGCGCGGCGCTGGAGCAGCGCAAGATCGCCCGTAGCGGCGGCATCCGCGGCCTGCTGAAGATGTGGAGCAAGGCCGGCAGGAACAGGGCCGTCTACTGGGCCCGCAAGATGGTCGTCTTCCCGATCGGCGAGCGCTTCGCCGCCATCGCGCTCGTCAGCGCCTTCTTCGACGCCAGGATCACCTTCATCACCCTGATCATCTGGGGCGGCGTCGCCACCGCCTACACGCTCACCGGACGCCTGATGAGGTCGCTCGCATGATCACCCAGCCGCAGACAACCCCCGTTCCCGACCCCTATCTGGAGCGGCTGCGCATCCAGACCGCCCGGCTGCTCGCCTACCGCGACGACGGCCCGCTCGTCGCCGCGCTGCGCGGCCGGGTCGGGCCCGGGCTGCCCCCGGTGCCCGGGGCGCTCGCCGCGCTCGTGGTGATCGTCGCGGTCGCGGTCGCCGGGGTGCTGACCCAGGGGCCGATCCTGCTCCTGCCCGCCCTGGTCATGCTGGTCCTGGTGCTGCCGACGGCCGCCCGTGACCACCTGGGCAAGCTCGACTGGCTGGTTCCCCCGCTGATCAGGGCGGCCGAGTTCCTGACGATCATCCTCGTCGGTCTGGCCGCCGGCGTACCCAAGTGGCTGCTGTTCGTGCTGCTCTACGTGGTCGGCTACCACACCTACGACACGGTCTACCGGACGCGGCAGAGCATCTGGCCGCCCGACTGGGTGTTCAAGGCCGGTCTCGGCTGGGAGCTGCGGCTGCTGGCGATCGGCGCGGGGGCCGCGTTCGGCGCCGCCACCTGGGTCGTCGCCGCGCTCACGCTGTACCTCGGCGTGCTGTTCGCCGTGGAGAGCGTGACGAGCTGGGTGCGCCTGGACAAGGCCTCCGCGCTGGCCCAGGCCTCCGACGACCTTGAGGCCTCCCCCGAGGAGGCCCTTGAGCAGACGACGGGCGAGGCCGAGCCCGCCTGATCCCGCTTCTCCAGCGAGGGCCGCGACGCGCGTCGCGGCCCTCGTGCTGTGTTAGAAAGCAGCGTGGAACTGGACCGGTTGGATCGTGACATCATCGGGGCGCTCGTCGAGGACGCCCGCGCAACCTATGCCGAGATCGGGCAGCGGGTGGGCCTGTCCGCCTCGGCGGTGAAGCGCCGGGTCGACCGGTTGCGCGAGGTGGGGGCGATCACCGGGTTCACCGCCAGGGTCGAGCCAGCGGCGCTCGGCTGGACCACCGAGGCCTACGTCGAGCTGTTCTGCGCGGGCAAGACCTCGCCGTCGGAGATCGGGGTCGCCGTCACCCGGCATCCCGAGGTCGTCTCGGCGTGCACCATCACCGGTGAGGCGGACGCGCTGCTGCACATCAGGGCCACCGACGTGCGCCATGTGGAGCAGGTGATCGAGCGCATCGCCGCCGAGCCCTTCGTGGTCCGTACGAAGAGTTCCATCGTGCTCTCCCGGCTGATCGACGCCCCGCTGCTGACATCACGCAACGAATCGCCGTTCCTCGCCTGAATCACGCAAGAGACCTGCGGCAACGCGCAAGATCAGGCTATTGGCCCCGAATATGCCCCGTTTCTAGGCTGGTGCCGTCTCCCACCACAACATCCTTTACGGGGTTCTCAATGACGAGGCACTACCTCATGTGTCGGCCCGACCACTTCGCCGTCGAGTACGCGATCAACCCGTGGATGGACCCGGAGGCGGGCGCGGACCGTGAGGTCGCGATCCGTCAGTGGGAGGGGCTCAAAGGCGTCTACGAGGAGCTCGGCCACCGGGTCAGCCTGATCGACCCGGTGGAGGGCCTGCCCGACATGGTCTTCGCCGCCAACGGCGCCCTGGTCGTGGGCGGCAGGGTGTACGGCGCGCGCTTCACGCATCCCGAGCGGGCCGCGGAGGGCCCCGCCTACCTGGAGTGGTTCACCTCCAACGGCTACACCGCCGCGCGTGAGGCCGAGTTCACCAACGAGGGCGAGGGCGACTTCCTCACCCTCGACCACCTGGTGCTCGCGGGGACCGGGTTCCGCACGGACGTGGCGGCGCACGGGGAGGCGCAGGAGTTCCTCGGCCGCCCGGTGGTCTCGCTGCGGCTGGTCGATCCCCGCTTCTACCACCTCGACACCGCGCTCTTCCCGCTGAACGGGCACAACGTGGCGTACTTCCCCGAGGCCTTCTCCCCGGGGAGCCAGGAGGCGCTCAGGAACCTGTTCCCCGACGCCGTCGTCGCCACCGAGGACGACGCCGTGGTGCTCGGCCTCAACGCGGTCAGCGACGGCACCCACGTGGTGATCAACGCCGAGGCGACCGGCCTGCAACTGGAGCTCAAGCGGCGCGGCTTCGAGGTCGTGCCGGTCGAGCTGGCCGAACTGCGCAAGGCGGGGGGCGGACCCAAGTGCTGCACCCTGGAAATCCGGGGATAAAGCAGACAGAACGCAACAAAAGGCAAGGAACGGCGAACGGACCGATGACGAGCACAGAAGAGTTCATCGAGCTCAGCGAGCGCCGCAGCGCGCACAACTACCACCCTCTCCCCGTCGTGATCCACGAGGCTCAGGGCGCCTGGGTCACCGACGTCGAGGGCAGGCGCTATCTGGACTGCCTGTCCGGCTACTCCTCACTGAACTTCGGCCACGGCAACCCGAAGATCATCGAAGCGGCCCAGGAGCAACTGGCCAGACTCACCCTGACCAGCCGCGCCTTCTTCCACGACCAGTTCGCCGCCTTCGCCGCCGGCCTCGGCGACCTCACCGGCAAGGACATGGTCCTGCCGATGAACACCGGCGCGGAGGCCGTGGAGACCGCGATCAAGGTGGCCCGCAAGTGGGGCTACGAGGTCAAGGGCGTGCCGGACGGCCAGGCCGAGATCATCGTGATGGAGGACAACTTCCACGGCCGTACCACCACGATCGTCAGCTTCTCCACCGACCCCGACGCCCACGACGGCTTCGGCCCGTACACCCCCGGCTTCAGGATCGTGAAGTACGGCTCGATCGAGGCGATCCGCGAGGCCGTGGGTCCCAACACGGTCGCGGTGCTGCTCGAACCCATCCAGGGGGAGGCGGGCGTGCTCGTCCCGCCGGACGGCTACCTCACCCAGGTCCGCGAGCTCTGCTCGGCGGAGAACATCCTGATGATCGCCGACGAGATCCAGTCGGGGCTCGGCCGTACCGGTGAGACCTTCGCCTGTGAGCACGAGGGCGTCGTGCCCGACGTCTACGTGCTGGGCAAGGCCCTGGGCGGCGGTGTCGTCCCGGTCTCGGCGATCACCGCCGACCAGGACGTGCTCGGCGTCATCAAGCCCGGCCAGCACGGCTCGACCTTCGGCGGCAACCCGCTGGCCTGCGCGGTCGCGAACGCGGTCGTCGAGATGCTCCGCACCGGCGAGTACCAGGCGCGGGCCAGGGAACTCGGCACGGTGCTGCACGAGAGGCTGCGCGCCCTCGTCGGCCGGGGCGTGGTCACCGTACGCGGCCGTGGCCTGTGGGCGGGCGTCGACATCGACCCCTCCCTGGCCACCGGCAGGCAGGTCTCCGAGGCGCTGATGCGCCTGGGGGTACTGGCCAAGGACACCCACGGTTCGACGATCCGTCTCGCCCCGCCCATCGTCGTCTCCGAGGAGGACCTCCTGTGGGCCGTCGACCGGCTCGCCGAGGCCCTGACGGAGTTCGCGAAGTAGGAGATCACCGGCCTCGGTTACGTTCCAGGCGATCTAGGCTGGAGTGGACATCGCGTCGTCGCCGTGGAAGCCGCCGTCCTGGCCGCCCCGGCGGACGTGGCGCGGGCGGTGGCTCCGGGGGGGGTTCGGCAGGTGGCGGCGTCGGGTGGGCTTGGTCGGCGTTCTTTCCTGACCGGGCCGGGTCCCGGCGCCAGACCACCCCTGCGCGCGCGGCTCACCGGCCCCGCGGGGCTCCTCATGGTCGCGCTCTCCGTCGCGGCGATGCTCGCCGTCTCCCTGCTCGGGCCGTCCGCGGCGGTTCCCGAGCTGGGCGCGGGTGCGCCGCCCTGGTCCCTGCGCCTGGACCCGCCACAGACGCCGGTGATCCAGCTCGGCTGGGTGGCCCTGCTCGCCGGGGGGCTGGGGACGTGCGCCGCGCTGTACGCGCTGCGCCGCGGGTGGCTCCCCGTGCGGGGCCTGTTCGCGGTCGGCACGCCGCTCGTCGTCGCCCTCCTGACGCTCGTGCCGCCCGCCGGGTCGACGGACGTGCTCAACTACGCGGTCTACGGGCGGATCGCCGCCCTGGGACACGACCCGTACGTGACTCCCCCGGCCTGGCTGCACGGGATCGGCGACCCGGTCGGCGACCTGACCCCGCTCGCCTGGCGGAACACCCCCTCGGTTTACGGCCCGCTGGCCACCTGGGCGCAGTTCGCGGCCTCACGGCTCGGCGGCGACTCCATGGCGGCGACCGTGTTCGCCTTCAAGGTCATCCTCGCCCTGGCGTTCCTGCTGTCGGCGGTCATGCTCGACCGGCTCGCCGGACCGGAACGCGACCGGCGGGTCAGGGCGCACCTGCTGTGGAGCCTCAACCCGCTGATGCTGTGGCACGTGGTGCTCGGCGGCCACATGGACGGTCTGGGCGCGTTCCTGCTGGTGGCCGCCCTGTTCGCGCTGCGCAGGCCGGGGATGGGCTCCGGCCTGGTCTCCGGGGCGCTGCTGGGCGCCGCGGCGGCCGTCAAGGCGCCGTTCGTGCTGGCCGGGGCCGGGCTCGCCTGGGCCGCCCGCCACCGGGCGGGACCGTTCCTGACCCTGGGGATGGGCGCGTTCACCGCACTGGTCACGCTGTACGCGACGCAGGGTCCCGAGGCGCTGGCGAACGTGGCGGGCAAGGTCGGCGACCGTTCGCTGGCCGACCCGTGGCAGGTGCTCGTCAGGGACCTGGGGCCCGAGGCCGTGGAGCTCGAAGGGCGGCTCGCCCTGGGCGCGGCGTTGCTCGCCGCGCTCCTGCTGTGCTGGCGGCTGCCGCAGGGGCCGTCCGGCCTGCCCGCCGTACGGCCCGCGCTGGCGTGGTGCCTGGGCTGGCTGCTCACCTCGCCGGTTCAGCATCCCTGGTACGACGCGATGCTGTTCCCGCTGCTCGCCCTGATGCCCGCCTCCCGGCTCGACGGGCCGCTGCTCGTCAGGGGCGTCGTCACCGGGCTGATCTACCTGCCGGGCGCGACCGCCCTGCTGCGGTTGCAGCCGACGCCGCTGACCCGGTGGATCGCCGAGGTCTACCGGCCGTGGATCGCCCCGCTGGTCTCGGACGCCGTCATCCTGTACGTCGTCGTGCTCGCCCTGGCCGGTGCCCTGGGCGTGCGCGCCCTGCCCGGGGTACGGCGGGCCGCCGTACCGGAACGGGAGCCGGTGTCCGTCAGGTGAGCGATCAGGTGAGGCGCACGGTGGTGATCTCGGAGACGTCGTCCCCGGAGATGGTCGCGGTGTCCCAGCGGGCCGAGGGCGGCGTGGTGTCCAGGGACAGGGTGGCCAGCGCGTTGGAGAACCACGGACCGTTGGTCACCCGCCAGCCGAACGGCGGCCGGGGAATGCGCGCCAGGCGCGCGAGCCAGCCGCCGACCAGGGTGGCCAGGCCGAACTGCGCGACGATGTTGGCCAGTCTGAGCGTACGGCTCAGCGGGTTGCGGATCGGCGAGCAGACGAGCTGGTGAATGGGCAGCCCGTCCGCCTTGGCCACGTAGGAGTAGTGCACGTCACCGGAGAGCAGGATGACCGGTTTGCCGACCTTCGCCAGTAGCCGGGACAGATCCTCGAAGGAACGGCGGAAGGCCGCCCAGTGTTCGAGGTCGAAGGCCTGGCGCAGGGCCTCCGACCAGCGGGCGACCAGTCTGCCCCAGGCCCCCTGGGCGAGGGCCTCGTTCCAGTTCTGGACGTGGTGGATGCCCGCGGGCAGCAGGAACGGCACCGAGGTGCCGATCACGAAGCGCTCCGCGCCGTCCCGGTCGAGCTGCTCGACGAGCCACTCCCACTCGACCGGGTCGATCATGCGCCGGTCGCCGGGGGTGAGCTGTCTGGCGCAGCGGGAGTCGAGCATGATCAGACGGGTGTCGCCGAGGTCGCGGCAGTAGCTCCACCTGCTGTCCACCGGGACCTCGTAGGCGTGCTCGGCGAAGGCGTCGAGCAGCTTTCCCCCGTCGCCCTCGGCCGCGCGCAGCTCACGGAACAACCCGTCGGCGGCGCGCTCGGCCGGTGACATGTTGCCCAGGTGCTGGTAGATCCAGTAGGCGCCGAGGCCGGAGACCACCCGCCTGTGCCACCAGGGGACCCCGGCCATCTTCTCCCGCCAGTCGGCGGAGGTGTTGAAGTCGTCCCGCAGGTCGTGGTCGTCGAAGATCATCGCGGTGGGCACGGACGAGAGGATCCAGCGGATCTCCGGATCGGTCCAGGCGATCCGGTACAGCTCGGCGTACTCCTCGAAGTCGGCGATCTCGGTCTTGGGCTCGCTGTCCCTGCGCGCGGCGATGAACTCGAGCATCTCGGCGGACGGCTCGTCGGCGTAGACCTGGTCACCGAGCAGCAGGAGCAGGTCGGGCCACTCCTCGGGGGGCCTGCCGGCCAGGACGCGGGCGTAGGCGCGCAGCACGTCCACGCCGTGGGAGAGGGTGTGCGGGGCGTCGTGCGGCACGCTGGTCCGGCACGAGCCGAACATCACCTTTTTCGGGCCGCCCGGATCCAGGAACCGGATGTGACCGGCCGGGCGGCCGGGCGGCGGCCACACGACCTCCCCGTCGAGGCGGACCCGGTAGTCGCCCTCGCCCTCGACGTCCACGACGGCGTAATGGTGGCCGTGGACGGAGAAGGTCGGTGAGCTCGCCCCGGCCCCGTCCGCCTCGACGGTCACCTCGCACGGCACGCTGGTCTCGACCCAGATCGAGGCGCTCGTCGCGTCCACGTGACGCAGCAGCGGACCGACCACAAGTTCCGGCACGTTCTATCCCCTCAGGCCATCGCGGAACGGTTGGTTCCCGCCGTTTCGAGGTGTGCCTCTGCCCGGCGGACCGTCCGGATAACGACTGTCCCATCCCATTGGGGAAACGCACAAAAAACGGCTATCAGTCCGCAACATATCCATCATGACATGGCAAAGGACCCATAAATAGTCTGATCATCACAAACCATCAAGAGTGGAGCAATGGCGCTCCGCTCACCGCATGGAGGCCTGACCCTCATGACCCTCATGGTGCCGTCAAAGACGCCGGCGACCGCCCTCACCGATCACGATCCCCTCGAAGCCGCCCTCCACCGTCTCGACGAGACGACCCTCCTGCTCGGGCTGGACGACGGCCTGCGCGCGATGCTCGCCTCCCCACGCCGCTCGCTGACCGTATCGGTGCCGGTCCGCCGTGAGGACGGCCGGATGGACGTCGTCCAGGGCTTCCGGGTGCAGCACAGCACCGTCCTCGGCCCGGCCAGGGGCGGCACGCGCTTCGCCCCCTCGGCCGGCCTCCAGGAGGTCACCGCGCTGGCCATGGTCACGACCTGGAAGCACGCGCTCGCGGGCGTGCCGTACGGCGGGGCCAGGGGAGGTGTCCGCGTCGACCCCGCGGGGCTGGACGCCCGGGAGCTGGAGCGGGTGACCAGGCGATACGTCAACGAGATCATGACGATCGCCGGTTCCGACGGGGAGGTCCCCACGCCCGACCCGGACGCCGACGAGCGGATCGCCGCCTGGATGGCCGACGGCCGTTCGGCGCCCGGCACGAGGACCGGCACAGTGGCCGGCACGATGGCCGGCGAGACCGCGGCGACGGCCTCCGGCGTGGCGGCGGCCGTGCTGGGGGTCCTGGGAGAGGGCGTCCGTACGGTCGCGGTGCACGGCCCCGGCGAGACAGCCCGGCTGGCCGCGCTGCGCCTGGCCGGGGAGGGTTTCCGGGTGGTCGCGCCCTCCGGCGGTGAGCCTCTCGGACTCGGGGTGGACGCGCTCGTCCTGGCCGCCCCGGTCACCGCGGAGCTGGCCCGCGACGTCAGGGCCCCTCTCGTGGTCGAGGCGGCCGACGGCCTGCTGTCCCCCGAGGCCGACGCGGTCCTCGCCGAGGCGGGGACCGTCGTGGTCCCCGACGTCCTGACGGGTGCGGGCGGAGTACTCGCCACCCGTCCCGACCTGGCCCGGCGGTGCTTCGACACGGTCGCGGCGACGGCCGCCGAACGCGGGATCACGCTGCGTCAGGCCGCCTGGGCCGTCGCCGTCGGACGGGTCGCCCGGGCACACGGGGCACGGCTCCGAAGCCCCCTGTCGTAAGCCTTCCGCGTCCTGCCCCGGGGCAGGACGAAGGCCCGGTCCCCCCTCGGGGGCCGGGCCGTGAGACCTCCCGCCGCCCTGGGGGCGGCGGGGGAACGCTCAGGAACGCAGCGCGGGAACGGCGGTGCCGTCCCGCTCGGCGAGCCTGCCCGGAGGCCGCTCGGTGAGCCGGTCCGACGGCCGCTCGGCAGGGGCCTCGTTCAGCGCCCTGACCAGCCGTTCGAGCTCGCTCATGAGCTGTTCGGTGCGTTCGGTGCCGTAGGCGGCCTCGATCTCCCTGTGGTGCTCCGCGATCGATCCCTCGACGCGGTTGAGCAGCTCGGCACCACGGTCGGCGAGGAACACCGCGACCCTGCGGCGGTCGGCGGGGTCGTGGCCGCGATAGACGAACGCGCGGTCGATGAGCCGGTCGATCGCCTTGGTGAGCGTCGGATGCGGCATCAGAACCGTCTCGGCCAGATCCCCCATCGAGTGGCCGCAATCGTCGGCGAGGGCACGAAGTATGCGCCACTGCTCGACGCTGACGTCCTCAGCGGTGAGCGCGGCGGCGAGACCTCGGTTGACACTACGCTCGGCTCGGCTGAGCAGGTAGGCCAGCGAGGATCCCAGCCCGGTCGTCACCATGTGAAGCTCCCGTCTGTATCCCGGGTGAGTAACGGGCCTCCCATACCCGTCCTTTCAGGAGGATACTCTGCAATGTGGCAGAAGCCATCACACCCGTGATCGAACCCCTGGAAGCTCAGCTCCTCCAAGGGGTCGCCCTACGTGTCGGGCTCGTGGTCCCCATCTCCGGGGTCCTCGGGCTTGTAGGCCCATGCGCGATCAACTGCGCCGTCCTCGCCTCCGACGAGGTGAACCTCACAGGCGGCATTCTCGGCAGACCGGTCGAGCTGGTCCTCATCGACGGAGGGAGACCCGCGGAGGAGGTGGCCGCCGAGGTCGGGGAACTGGCGCGCGGCAAGGTGATCGACGCGGTCGTCGGCACCTGTGGCAGTGATGTCCGGATCTCGATCGTGCGGGCGCTCGCCGGGCGCCTGCCGTTCGTGTACGCCCCGCCCTACGAGGGAGGCGGCCACTCCCCCGGCGTCTACTTCCTCGGGGAGACACCGGAACGGCAGCTCAAGCCGGGGCTCGACTGGCTGATCGAGCTGCGGCGGGCCAAGCGGTGGTTCCTGCTGGGCAACGACTACATCTGGCCGCGCCTGGTTCACGGGGCCACTCGGCGCTACCTCGCCTCGCGCGGGGCGTCGGTGGTCGGCGAACGCTACGTCCCGTACGGCAAGCCCGACCTGAGCAGGATTCTGGACCACCTGGTGGCCAGCAGGCCGGATGCCGTACTTCTCAGTCTGATCGGCAGTGACCTGGTCGACTTCAACCGCGCCTTCACCGCGGCGGGCCTGGGCTTCCCCCGTCTCTGCGGGGCGCTGGAGGAGCACGGCCTGCTCGGCATCGGCGGCGACGACACCGGCGAGCTATACGGCGCTATGGGGTATTTCTCCAGTCTCGTCACCGATGACAGCTTGAGTCTGGGAGAGCGTTACACTCGCCGTTTCGGATCAAATGCGCCGTTGCTCAACGGGCACGGCCAGGGCTGCTATGAGGCGGTGCTGATGCTCGCGGCACTCGCGAGACGCGCGGGAACCCTCCACGTGCCCGCGCTTGACGAGGTCGCCGACGGCACCTCCATCGTCACCGCGCGGGGACGCCTGACCCTCCAGGACCACGGGGTACAGCGTGGCGCCCACATCGGCAGAGCGGACGGTCTCGATTTCGACATCGTTCGTTAAAAAGTTGCCTCTGCAAACTTTTCCTTTTCAAGGATTCGTCCTAAAGTGACGCTTGCAACATCTCTTTTAGGAGTAGTTCCATGACTACTGACCCCTCCCTGGAACAGTTCGGTTACCGGCAGGAGCTCCGAAGGACGCTGAGCTTCAATGACCTGCTGATCTACGGACTGATCTTCATGGTCCCGATCGCGCCCTTCGGGATCTTCGGAAGCGTCTTCCAGGCGTCCGGTGGCATGGTCGCACTCGCGTACATCATCGGTATGGTCGCCATGGCCTTCACCGCGTTCTCCTACGCGCAGATGGCCAAGGCCTTCCCGATGGCCGGATCGGTCTACACCTACGCGGGCCGGGGAATCGTCGGTCCCGTCGGCTTCCTCGCCGGCTGGGCGATGCTGCTCGACTACGTGCTGGTGCCCGCGCTGCTGTACCTCATCGCCAGCCTGGCGATGGCGTCGTTCATACCGCTGCCGGTATGGGCCTGGCTGCTGGTGTTCATCGTCCTCAACACGGTCGTCAACTACACCGGCATCCAGATGACCGCGCGGATCACGAGGTACATGCTGATCGCCGAGCTCGTCGTGCTCGCGATCTTCATCATCATCGGTCTGTTCGCGCTCCTTCAGGGCAAGGCGCAGACCGGCGCGTTGACTCCCTTGTTCAACCCCGACACCTTCTCCTGGCCGCTGGCCTTCGGTGCGGTCTCCGTCGCGGTGCTCTCCTTCCTCGGCTTCGACGGCATCTCCATGCTGGCCGAGGAGAGCAAGGTCGACAGCGCCAAGATCGGCCGCTCGATGATCGCCGCCCTGGGCCTGGCCGGCGCCCTGTTCATCGTGCAGACCTGGATCGGCGCGCTGCTCACCCCCAACCGCAGCCAGCTGCTGAGCGGTGGCGACCCCAACGGCACCGCCTTCTACGACATGGCCGAGTTCGCCGGTGGCCACTGGCTGAGCATCCTGACCGCGGTCTCCACCGCCATCGCCTGGGGCTTCGCCAACTCCCTGGTCGCCCAGGCCGCCACCTCGCGTCTGCTGTACGCCATGGCCCGTGACCGCCAGCTGCCCGCCTTCCTCTCCAAGATCCACCCCAAGACCAAGGTGCCGGTCAACGCCACCATCCTGGTCGCCCTCATCTCCCTGGGCGTCGGTCTCTTCCTGGCCAACCGTGAGGACGGCATCGCGCTGATCAGCAGCCTGGTCAACTTCGGCGCGATGACCGCCTTCCTGGCCCTGCACCTGTCGGTGATCGTGCACTACTTCTTCAAGAAGCGCAGTCGTGACCTGTGGCGGCACCTGCTCGCCCCGCTGATCGGCTTCGGCATCCTGGTCTACGTGGTGATCAACGCCAGCATCGCCGCACAGTTCGTGGGCATCGTCTGGCTCGCCATCGGCCTGCTGGTGCTCGCCACCTTCTTCGCCTACGGCCGCCGTCCCCTGCTGGCCGCCCTCGGCGAGTCCCACGACGCCCCCCTGAAGTAGGTCCCCCGCGACGACGTAGCCGCACACCCCCCGCGTCACGCCCCCTTCCGATTCACACAAGGACAGTAGATGCACGAGATCTTTCTTGAGGTGGAGGAGGGTTCCACCTGTGCCCTCCCCGGTTCGGTGACGCGCCTCAGCCAGGCGGGTGTGCGGTGAACGTCGTCTCCTACCGTCCCTCCCCCGAGGAACTCAGCTACACCTTCGGCGGCAGGCCCGCCGTCGGCACGGTCAAGCCCGGCACGCTCCTCGAGCTCTACACCGAGGACTGCTTCGGCGGCCGGGTCCGCTCCGTCGACGACCTGCCCTCACAGGTCTGCGAGTTCCCCTACCTGAACCCGGTGACCGGCCCCTTCCACGTCGAGGGCGCCGAGCCCGGAGACACGCTGGCGCTGCACTTCGTCTCCATCGAGCCCGCCAGGGACTGGGCGATGTCGGCGACGTTCCCGCACTTCGGGGCGCTGACCGGCACGCACACCACCGCCATGCTGACCCCGCCGCTCGACGAGGTCGTCTGGCGGTACGACATCGACGTGGCCGCGGGTGTGGCGCGTTACCACGCCCGCAACAGCGACTTCACGGTGGAACTGCCGCTCGACCCGATGCACGGCACGGTCGGCGTCGCGCCCGGCGCGTCCGAGGCCCGGATGACCATCACCCCGGACGCCCACGGCGGCAACATGGACACCCCGGAGCTGCGCGCCGGGGTGACCGTCTACCTCGGCGTCAACGTGCCGGGTGGCCTGTTCGCCGTCGGCGACGGGCACGCCCGCCAGGGTCACGGCGAGGTGTGCGGCACGGCCATCGAGTCGGCGATGAACACCGTGGTCGCGGTCGAGCTGATCAAGGGCGTCACCACCCCGTGGCCGCGCCTCGAGGACGACCACAGCCTGATGTCGACCGGTTCGGCCCGTCCGCTTGAGGACGCCTACCGGATCAGTCAGCACGACCTGGTCACCTGGACCTCGGAGGTCACCGGCCTGGAGACGCTGGACGCCTACCAGCTGGTCAGCCAGATCGGCGAGGCTCCGGTCGGCAACGTCTGCGACAGCAACTACACGATGGTCGCCAAGCTCCCCAAGGCCTACCTCGGCGGGAGCGGTGTCTACGAGTCGGCCCACGAGCGTCTGCGCGACCTGGGCCGGCAGTACCTCGCCCAGCGCTGACGGCGCGGGCCCGCGGGGAAGAGACGTCCCGCGCCGCGTACCGCCGGGGTACGGGGCGCGGGGCCTCCCGGAAAAGGGCCGGAGAACGACGACGGGGCCGGTCCTCTCGGATTTCCGAGAGGACCGGCCCCGTCGTCGTTCCGCCCCGGCTCAGCCCGCGCCGGGGACCGCGACGTTCTTCTCCTTGAAGCCGAAGCCGCTGCCGGTGGCCTGCCGCTGCAGTTCACCGAAGACGTTCTTGCTGGCGTCGAGGTCCTTCTCGGTCGCCGTCCCGCCCTTCAGCTTGCTGGTCAGGGCGGCGAAGCTGTTGGTCACGCTCTGCACCGCGTGGCACAGCGCCGGGTTGGCCTCGGCGAACTTCTTGGCCACCTTGAGCTCGTGGAGGGCGAACAGTCCGGCTACGGCGGCCTTCACGAAGGTGCGCTTGCGCTTGTCCGCGCCCTCCTTGAACCCGCCCGCCCGCAGCGGCTTGTAGATGTAGCGGTGGAAGGCGCCCAGCGCGAGCCCGGCGTGCAGGGCGAAGCGCGTCTTGGCGAACCGCTTGGTGTTGCCCGTCGTCGGGCAGGCCGAGTTGTCGCCGGAGACCGTCGGCGACGGCGCGATCCCCGCCCCCTGCGCGCCGACCGGCCCGCCGGCCTGTCCGCCCGCCGCCGGTGCCCCGGCCGCCGGAGCCGTACTCGCCAGAGGCGCCATGGCCGAGGGCGCTCCGGTGCCGCAGCCGCCGAGCAACATCACCGCCAGGAACACCGCGGTCAGCGCGGCGCCCGATCGAGCACTCCGCTCAGTCACTTCTCCCCCTCGCTGGAAATCCGTGACGTCACGTCCGGTTTCCGCACGGGGGGATCATGGATGCCCGGCAACCGCCACAGACAGGATGAGACGGCTTTTCACCGCCCATGGCATCGTCTCCCACCTTCGGCCAGAAAACCGGCATCGACACACCCAGGGGGACGACTCACCCCACGCAGGCGGCCACGATCTCCTCGCACAGGGCGTGGGTGGCCAGGGCGTCCCGCGCGTCCACCGGGGTACCGGCGCGGACCGCGCCGAGGAACTCCAGGCAGGAGCGTTCGATGCCGCGCTGGCGGGAGACGGGCGTCCAGTCGCCGCGGCGGGTCAGGGTCTCCGCGCCGGCGTGGTCGATCACGTCGGCGAGGTTGACCACCCGCCGTTTGACTCCCCCGCCCATCACCTCGACCGTCTCCTCCGCGGCGCCGCTCACCCTGCTCATGATCCCGAAGGCCGTGAAGCCGTCCCCGGACAGTTCGAGCGTCACATGTTCGAGCAGGCCGTCCCTGACCCTGGTCCTGATCCCGGTGTGGTCGACCCGTCCGGGCACCAGGAACCTGAGGGTGTCCACGACGTGGATGAAGTCGTCGAGGACGACCACCCGGGGGTCCTCGGCGAGGTCGGCCCGGTTCTTCTGCATCACGACCAGATGGCGGGGCAGGTCGAGCAGGTCCGTGTACGGCGGCGCCCAGCGGCGGTTGAACCCCACGAAGAGCGAAACCCCCCGGTCGCGGGCGAGCCGTACCAGGCGCTCGGACTCGGCCAGCGTGTAGGCGATCGGCTTGTCCAGGTAGACGTGCACCCCGGCGTCGAGCAGCGGTTCCGCGATCTCCACGTGGGCCTCGGTCGCCGCGTGCACGAAGGCCGCCTCGACCCCGGCGTCGATCACCTCGCCGACCGAGGTGAGTCGGCCTCCGATCCGGTGGGCGTCGCCGAGGCGGTCGAGGGTGGCGCGGTCACGGGTGCACAGGTGCAGGTCGAGGCCGGGGAGCGCGGTCAGCACCGGCAGGTACGCCTTGCGCGCGATGTCCCCGAGCCCGATCATGGCGATCTTCATGCTCAGAGCGTACGGCTCACGCCGCCCTGGCCAGCCGGTCCCCCCACCAGGCGATCGTCGCGGCCAGCGCCTCGTCCATCGGGGTCGGCGTCACGCCGAAGGTCGTCTGGAAGTCGGCCGAGTCCATGACGAAGGGCCGGACGAACTGGTAGCGCAGTTCCTCAAGCTCGGCGAGCATGGGGGACACGAGCCCTCCCGCGCGGATCACCCAGTGGGGCATGGACTTGACGCCGGGGTTCCTGACGCCCGCGAGCTCGCACATCCGCTCGGCGACCTGGCGCGCCGTGATCGGCTCCGTCGTCGGGACGTGCCAGGCGCGACCCCAGGAGCGGTCGTCGGTGGCGGCCGCCACCAGGGCGGCGGCCACGTCGGGCACGTAGGTCCAGCTGTGCGGCTGGTCGGGGTCGCCGATCATGCGTACCGTCTTCCCGCCGAGCAGCCGGGGCACCAGCCGCTCCCCCAGGTGTGACTGGTCGAGGCAGCCCGGTCCGAAGTAGTCCGACCCCCGCACCTCGGTCACCCGGACCTGGCCCGCCCGGTGGGCCTCCAGCGCCTGCCGCCACATCCGCGCCCTGATCTCCCCCTTGGTGCTGGGCGGGGTGAGCGGGTCGTCCTCCCGCATGGGCCGTCCGGGGGCGGCGTAGACGTAGAGGTTGCCGAGGATGACGTATCCCGCTCCGCTCTCCCGTGCCGCGGAGAGCAGTGACTCCGCCAGCGGCGGCCAGTCCTGCGCCCAGCGGTGGTAAGGCGGGTTGACGCAGTTGTAGAGGGCGTCGGCGCCCCTGGCCAGGCCTGCCATCCGCTTCCCGTCGGCCGCGTCGGCGGCGACCCGGGTGACTCCCGGCAGGTCGGGGCCCGATCCCGAGCGGCTGACGAGGACGACCTCGTGTCCCTGCCCGGCCAGGAGTGCGGCGACCTGTGAGCCGACCTGTCCGGCTCCCGCGACGACGTGCTTGCCCATGTCCGTTCCCTTTCCCTCGTTGTGCGCGGTCACTGGTTCCACACCAGCCGCAGCACGGCGTTGACGACGTAGACGGCGGCGAAGACGACGCCGGGGGCCACGCGGCCCGCCATGACCAGCGCCGCGGCGCCGCCACCGAACCACAGGACCTCAAGGGCCACCCTGGCGAACCCGGTGAGCGGGATCATCGCGCCGTTGGCGGCGCCGAAGACCGCCCAGACCACGATGAACAGGGCGGGCGCACCGAGTCCGAGCAGCAGCCGCAGCGGCCAGTTCGGCCCCACGGTGAAGCCCCAGTAGGCGGTCGAACCGAGAACGCCCAGCTCCAGCAGGAACATGACGAGGAGGTTGACGTTCTTGGCCAGGGACAGCATCAGAGGGCTCCTTGCAGATTGCCATTCCGTTTCGAGAGCAATGCTCTCCCAAACCGGCGACATCAGTCAAGAGCAGTGCTCTCTTTTTCTTGCATCGCTCTGATATGGTCCGGACATGAGCTCAAGCCGTACGGCGCGCGAACGCGTCCGCGCCGAACTGACCAGGGAGATCACCGACATCGCACGAGGCCAGCTGGCCACGGAGGGGGCGACGGGCCTGTCACTGCGCGCCGTCGCCCGGGAGATGGGGATGGTCTCCTCCGCGATCTACCGCTACTTCCCGTCTCGGGACGACCTGCTCACGGCCTTGATCATCGACGGCTACAACGCCCTCGGAGAGGCCGTCGAGCAGGCGGACGCCGCCGTCCCACGCGAGGACCACACCGGCCGGTGGCTGGCGGTCTGCCACGCCGTACGGGACTGGGCGCTGGCCCATCCGCACGAGTACGCGCTGCTGTACGGCTCGCCGGTGCCCGGCTACAAGGCGCCGGTCGACACCGTCGCCGCGGCGGTCCGCGACACCGTGGTCTATGGGCGGATCGTCTCCGACGCCCACGGCGCCGGGGTCCTGAACCCGCCGGGCGGCCTTCCCGCCCCTCCCGCGTCCTTCGGCGACGACGCGGCCAGGGTGCGGGCCGTCATCCCCGAGGTTCCCGACGACGTCGTCTCCCGCGCCCTGCTCGCCTGGACCGGGCTGTTCGGCTGGGTCAGCTTCGAGATCTTCGGCCAGTTCAACAACGCGGTCCTGGACCCCGCGACGGCCTTCGAGCACACCATGCGCTGCCACGCGGCCGTGCTCGGACTGCCCGTCTGAGTCACCGGCCGGTGAGCAACGTCCGGTACTCGTCCGGCAGGCCCGCCATGACGTCGAGGAATCCCCGCTCCGTGGTGGCCTCGCGCAGCGTGGTGAAGACGGCCCTGGCGTGCCCCCGCACGTCCTGACCGTCCGCCCGCTGCCGCTCGGCCACCCTCAGCACGAAGTCCTCAAGCGGCATCCGCACGCTCTCCGCGCGCCCCTCCGCCGCCCCCCGCTTGAGCGGCTCGTGCAGCGGCACGGCCAGTTCGCCGATCAGGTTCTCCGCCCTGCCCTCGGCGACGCACTCGGCGAGCGTCTCCAGCACCGCCTCGGTCGCGCGGTGGGCGTCCGCGGCCTCGAGCCCGGCGCGGCTCGCGACCCTGGCGAGGAACTCCTCCGCGGGCATCACCCGGACGCCGCGCCGCCGGGCCTCGGCCACCAGGGAGTCGAAGTCCTCCGGCAGGCAGGCGGCAACACCGTCGATCGCCCCGGGCGCGGTCACCTCGCCGAGCAGCCAGAAGACCTCCCGCGCGTGCCATGCCGCCACCTCGACGTCGACTCCCTCCCGTTCGGCGACCCGGCGCAGGAACTCGTCCACGTCGAAGGGCTCGGGAGCCCTGCCGGTGCGCATCCACGCCCGCACCCGCTCCGGCAACCGCCCGAGCAACCCCTCGCCGACCGAGAGCCGCTCACCCAGCGTCCCGAGTGTCGCGCGCACCGCGCGTTCGGCCTCGTCCTCGCCCAGACCGGCGTACCGCCTCAGGGTGCCGATGAACTCCTCGTACTCCACGGCTCACTCCTCCCCCGGCTCCTCCGGCCCCTCTTATGGTCAGCTACCCCGAATCCCGAATCGGCCACCAACCGCCCCGGTCAACTCGGCGTAGAGGGGGGCACGCCCCTCCTCCCGACCCCGCGGTACGGCCCGCGCGACCCCCGGGGAGGGCGGCGGGTGCGCACTATGCGGAACTTTGCGTCCTACCTATTGACGCAAGAATTCGAATTCCTGTTAATTGTCGTCAATCCCGCGACGGCGACCTCCTGTGGAGCCCGTCCGCGGTGTCACCGTCCACCCCGGGGCCGGTCTCTTGTCGTTTCGTGCTCGTTTTTTCCGTCATGCAAGGAAGTGAAAGAATGCCGAGAAACCGCCTCATGTCATCCCTTTTCTCAATGGCGGTCGCCGGCGTGCTGGCCGCCGTCCCCCTGGCCTCCCCCGCCTCGGCCTCCACCGCCTCCGCCGCGCCCATCTGCGCGAGTGATTGGGATTCCGCCAAGGCCTACGCCGGTGGCCTGACCGCCTCCTACCAGGGCCACAACTGGCGGGCGAAGTGGTGGACGCGCGGCAACACCCCCGGCGGCCCGTCTGGCATCTGGACCGACCAGGGCGCCTGTGAGGCGAGCGAGGGCAACTTCGTCGTCACCGAGGCGCAGTTCAACGAGATGTTCCCCAAGCGCAACCCCTTCTATACCTACAACGGCCTGGTCACGGCACTGAGCGCCTACCCCGCCTTCGCGGGCACCGGCAGTGACACGGTCAAGAAGCAGGAGGCCGCGGCCTTCCTGGCCAACATCAACCACGAGACCGGCGGCCTGTTCCACATCGTCGAGGTGAACACCGCCAACTACCCCCACTACTGCGACACCGACCAGCCCTTCGGCTGCCCCGCGGGCATCTCCTCCTACTACGGCCGGGGCCCGATCCAGCTGAGCTGGAACTTCAACTACAAGGCGGCGGGCGACGCCCTGGGCATCGACCTGCTCAACAACCCCAACCTGGTGCAGACCGAGGCCTCCGTCGCCTGGATGACCGGCATCTGGTACTGGATGACCCAGAACGGCCCCGGCACGATGACCCCGCACAACGCGATGGTCAACGGCGCCGGGTTCGGTGAGACGATCCGCAGCATCAACGGCTTCCTGGAGTGCAACGGCGGCAACCCCAGGCAGGTGCAGAGCCGCATCGACGCCTACAAGCGCTTCTCCGCGATCCTCGGGGTCGACCCGGGTGACAAGCTGAGCTGCTAGCGGTCACGACGGGCGGGGGCGCGCACCCCCGCCCGTGAGGGCCGCCCGGACACCTGTCCGGGCGGCCCTCACTACGAGGTCACTCCTGGATCAGGCAGATCAGGTAGTGGCCGGGCAGACCCTCCTTGGCTCCGACGACCACCCTGGTGGGGTGGCTGTACCGGCAGGCGGCGACCGGGTCACCCGACCCCTTGTAGATGAGCCGCCCGGTCCTGTCGGTGGAGTAACACCTGATGGAGCCGTACTCGTAGAAACCCAGTTCGGAGCCGTAGCTGACCTGTGCGGCGCAGTACTCACCGGTGTTCATCGGCCCCTGACCCTGCTCGACGACGGCGGCCTGCGCGGGGGCGGCCACCGACAACACCGCCGAGGCGGCCAGCACGGCACCGGAGAGCAAAGTGGCGACACGTCGGGACATAGCTGTCTCCAATCAAGAAGGAAATGGCTGGTGTTTCCTGTTCTCCGCTGATCCCGAAGGACCACGGAAAGGGCTTCAGACCTCGACCAGGCAGATCAGGTAGTGGTCGGGCAGGCCCTCCTTGACACCGACGATCACACGGCCCGGGTTGCTCGACCGGCAGGCGTCGTAGGCGTTTCCCGTCCCCAGGTGGACGAACCGCCCTCCGACGTAGCCGTAGCAGTTGAGGGAGCCGCGCTCGTAGAGACCGATGACGGAACGGGAGTCGACTCTGGCGATGCAGTACTCACCCGTGCTGATCGGGCTCTCGCCGCGTTCCACGACGGCGGCCTGTGCAGGAGCGGCGACCGTGAGCGCCGCCGAGGCGGCCAGCACGGCACCGGAAAGCAACGTGAGGACACGTCCAGGCATGACTGTCTCCATAGGGAAAAGGCCTTCGGCTTTTTCGTTCCCGGCTGTGCCGAGATTCCCGCAGGACCATTCGACCTCAACAGTCCGCCACCGATAGCGGGACTCGCGACGACGACAGAGCATCTAGACGAAGTATTAGATAGGAAAGTTTCCTACGCAATACCAGGGGACCCGCCAAATTCCCGCTTCTGCGAGGTCCTCATAACCCCCGGCGGTAAACAGAGCTTCACCTACAAAGCGGGAAGGGACCCGCCCCCGCAGGCCCCTTCCCGGATCAACCTGGAAACGCCGTCCCGGCTTACAGGTCCGGCAGCCAGGAGCCGTGGAAACCCGCCGGGACGCGGCGGGGAAGCCCGACCGAGGCGACGAACTCCAGATCCGCCGCGTCCAGGACGAGCAGCCGGGAGCCCTCCCCCGAGTGGTCGGTGACGATCGACATCAGCCAGCCGCCGTCCTCGGCCGCCGCGTCCGCCGCGGGCACGAAGATCGCCTCGTCGGGACGCCCCTCGGTGTCCCTGACCAGGGTCGCGCCGCTCTCGGTGTCGTACTTCACGACCGCGCCGTCGGAGACGGTGTACAGCAGGCGGCTGTCACGGCCCAGCAGGTCCTCGTTGAACGTGGGGAACTCCACCGCGCGGTCGTCGCGCTGCTCCTCGGTCACCCCGCCGGTCGCCGGGTCGAGCACCCAGCGGTACAGCACCGATCCCCCGGTCTCGGCCGCGGGGTTGCCGGCGCCGCCGATCCTGCCCCAGATGGAGGTGAAGGACTCACGCGTGTAACGGATCGCGTCGAGCACCACCCGCCCCGAGGCGTCCTCACGGGCGTTTCCCACGTGGAAGACGTAGCACGGGTCGACGTCGAACCAGGTCACCTTCCCCGCGCGGTCCATCACGCCGATCCTGGCCCCGTAGGAGTCGCTCCACTGGAACGGCAGGCTCTTTCCGACCAGTTCCATGTCGAAGACGACCGGCAGGTCGAGCCAGATCACGTGGTTCTCGGTGATCGCGAAATCGTGGATCATCGTCGGCCCGGGCACCTCCACCTCACGGCTCTCCACCAGCTCCCCGGCCGCCGACAGGCGGTGGTAGGTCAGGTAGGGCGGCATGAAGCCGTACCCGAAGAAGTGCAGCTCGCCGGTCACCGGGTCCAGCTTGGGGTGAGCCGTCATCCCCGTGGTCAGCCGCCCGCCGAAGTCACACGGCCCGACCGTGTCGAGCTCGGGCGTCATCTCGTACGGGAAGCCGCTCTCGACCAGCGCGAGGATCCTGTCCGCGTGCCGGATGATCGAGGTGTTGGCGCTGACGGCGGTCCTGTCGAGGCCGTCCGGGCCGAGGAGCCTGGCGCCCTCGGTGAAGGAGCGGGTGCGGACCCAGCGGTTGCGGTACCACTCCGCGCGGCCGTCGCGCAGCCTGACGCCGTGGATCATGCCCGGCCCGGCGAACCAGTGCCCCAAGTCCTGGCCGGGCAGCGGGTTGGGCCCGTTGCGGAAGTAACGGCCCGTCAGCTCGGGAGGCAGGGTGCCGGTGACCGGCAGGTCGAAGGCGCCGATCTCGTCGGGGACCGGGGCGAGGTCACCGCTGAGGTAGGCGGGGGTTCCGGAGATCCCGGGAGTGGTGGTCACGTTCTGCTCCAGATGACTCGGTGGGAATCGCGAGGACGGTCAGGCCGCCTGGCCCCGGAACCGGGCCGCGGCGATCTTGGGATACCGGGCGGTGAAGACCATGGGCACCACGAAGGTGACGATCTTGACGGTGATGACGGCGGTGGTGGCGTGCGGAGCGACGCTCAGCAGTACGGCCAGCAGCACCGCGGCGACGACGAAGGCGACACCCCACACCGCGGTGATGACCGCGTTGACCCGGTAGAACTGGGGAGTCCGCCAGATCTCCTCAGGAGCCATGCTCCTGGCGATGCCGAGGGTGAAGGGCCTGCGGACGGCCAGCGACCCCCAGGCGGTGAGCGCCAGCCAGGCGTTGACGAGGGCCGGGCCGTACGGGATGAGCGAAGAGGAGGGAGCGGCGAAGGAGATGGCCGCGCTCAGGACGAAGAAGATCGCGGCGCTGGTCTCGATCACCATCTGGTCCCAGTCCTTGCCGGAACGGCGGTCCACGACGATGAGTCCGAGCGCGATCACCAGCCCGGCCAGGGCACCCCAACGCCACTCGTCACCGGTGGCGATCACGGCGTAGACGATCCACGGGAGGAACCCAAGAAAACTGCGGACCATGACTTGCTCTCTTCACGCTCGACGTTCCTGTGCAGACAGGTCAAAGGTAGAACTTCCTGTAATGACATGTCAACACAGGAATGTAGGATCGGGGCATGAGCCTCCGACACGCACTGCTCGGCCTGCTGAGTCAGGGACCCGCGAGCGGCTACGACCTGCTGAAGACCTTCGACATCTCCCTCGCCAACGTGTGGCCCGCCACGCAGAGCCAGGTCTACGCCGAGCTCGGCCGTCTCGCGAGCACAGGCCTGGTCGAGGTGACCTCGGAAGGCCCGCGGGGCCGCAAGGAGTACGCCGTCACCGAGGCGGGGCGCGCCGAGTTGCGGCGCTGGCTGACGGAGACCGACCCGGGCCCGCTGGCCAGGCGCAGCGAGATGCTTCTGCGTGTCTTCTTCCTCGGCGAGGTCTCCTACGGGCAGGCCGGCGCCTACCTGCGACGGCAGGCGGAACTCGGCGAGGAGCGGATCGGCAAGCTGGCCTCCCTGCGGGAGACGATCAGCGCGATGGACGACGGCCTGTCGGTGTACGGCAGGCTCGCGCTCGAATGGGGGATGCGCTTCAGCGCCATGCAGCGGGACTGGGCCCTGTGGGCGGAGCAGGAGATCGAACGGCTGCCCGGCGACAGGGGCTGCGAACGGAGGCCGGAACCCGGAGCCGGGGAGGAGACGGACCGGACATGACTCGGCCGCGCCACGGGCGGATCTCGCCGTGGACGCGGCCAGGTTGAGGACACCGGGAACAACGGGGGCGCGACCGCCTGATCGGCGGCCTCCCGGGTGCGCCGCCCGGCGGATCACGCCGGGCGGACGTCCTTCTTCGAACGGGAGACCCCGGGACCCTCGCTGTGGCGGGCCCCCGGGTCAGGTCTTAACGACCGGCGCGGTTGACCGCGGAGATGATGGCCTTCAGGGACGCGGTCGTGGTGTTGGCGTCGATGCCGACGCCCCACAGGGCCTGCCCTTCGACCTCGCACTCGATGTAGGAGGCCGCCTTGGCGTCGGTTCCCGCACTCATCGCGTGCTCGGCGTAGTCCAGGACACGGACCTGGACCCCGATCCCGCTCAGGGCGTCGCAGAAGGCCGAGATGGGGCCGTTGCCGACGCCCTCGACCTCACGGATCTCACCGTCGACGCGCAGGTCGGCACCGATGGCGTCCTTGTCGTCCCCCCTGGAGACCGTACGGTGGGCCAGCAGGCCCAGGCGCCCCCACGGGCTGGCCGGGTTGGGGAGGTACTCGTCGGTGAAGACCTCCCACATCTGGACCGGGCTCACCTCTCCCCCCATCTCGTCGGTACGGCCCTGCACGACGCGGGAGAACTCGATCTGCAGGCGGCGCGGCAGGTCCAGATGGTGGTCGGCCTTCATGATGTAGGCGACCCCGCCCTTGCCCGACTGGCTGTTGACCCGGATGACCGCCTCGTAGGTCCGGCCGATGTCCTTGGGATCGATCGGCAGGTACGGCACCGCCCAGGTGAAGTCGTCCACCGGCACGCCCGCGGCGGCGTCGCGCTCCATGTGCTCCAGGCCCTTCTTGATGGCGTCCTGGTGGGAGCCGGAGAAGGCGGTGTAGACCAGCTCTCCGCCCCAGGGGTGGCGCGGGTGGACAGGCAGCTGGTTGCAGTACTCGGTGACCCGGCGAACCTCGTCGATGTCGGAGAAGTCGATCTGCGGGTCGATGCCCTGCGAGAACAGGTTCATGCCCAGCGTGACCAGGCACACGTTGCCGGTGCGCTCGCCGTTGCCGAACAGGCAGCCCTCGATGCGGTCGGCCCCGGCCATGTAGCCCAGCTCGGCGGCGGCCACGGCGGTGCCCCGGTCGTTGTGCGGGTGCAGTGACAGCACGATCGAGTCGCGGTAGGCCAGGTTGCGGTGCATCCACTCGATCTGGTCGGCGTAGACGTTCGGCGTGGCCATCTCCACCGTCGCGGGCAGGTTGACGATGACCTTGCGCTCCGGGGTCGGCTGCCAGACGTCGTTGACGGCGTTGCAGACCTCGACGGCGTACTCCAGCTCGGTCCCGGTGAAGGACTCGGGTGAGTACTGGAAGTAGATCTCGGTGCCCTCCAGCTCGGCGGCGAGCTTCTTGCACAGCTTGGCGCCCTCGACCGCGATCGCGGTGATGCCCTCCCTGTCCTGGCCGAAGACGACCCTGCGCTGCAGCGTCGAGGTCGAGTTGTACAGGTGGACGATGGCCTGCTTGGCGCCGCGCAGCGACTCGAAGGTCCGCTCGATCAGCTCGGCCCTGGCCTGGGTGAGGACCTGGATCACCACGTCGTCGGGGATCCGGCCCTCTTCGATGATCTGCCGGACGAAGTCGAAGTCGGTCTGCGAGGCGGAGGGGAAGCCGACCTCGATCTCCTTGTAGCCCATCCCCACCAGCAGCTCGAACATCTTGAGCTTGCGGTGGGAGTCCATCGGGTCGATCAGCGCCTGGTTGCCGTCACGCAGGTCCACGGCGCACCACCGCGGGGCGCGCTCGATGACCTTCCCCGGCCAGGTACGGTCGTCCAGCCGTACGGCGTCGAAGGGCTGATAGCGAGCGAAGGGCATGGAACTGGGCTGCTGCTGCGGATACATGAGGCTCCTCGGCTGGAAAGACGATCACGGCCGACACGCATGGCTCGCTCCGCGACGAGGGAGCCGGCCTGTTACAGGCCCTCGTCGCGGCAGCTAAGAAGCAGCCCGCGCAGCATGCCTAGCACGTTAGCAGACGGTTGCGAATACCTGAGACGCGGTCTCACATCGCGGGACGCGTGGGGCGTGAGCGGCGTGTGTGCCGTGCCCGTCCCCTGGACGGCGCCCGGCGGGAGGCCAGCGGAGAGTCGCGGGTTACAGTGGCGTTACCGTGGCGCTGCTGTCGATGACAGGGGGACCGACCATGAAGGACGACGACATCCTCGCCCACATCCACGAGCTGATCGCGGAGGAACACGGCCTGCGGCGGCGGCTGGCCTCCGGCGGCATCTCCTCACACGAGGAGAACAACCGGATCAGGGAGCTTGAGGAGGCTCTCGACCAGGCGTGGGACCTGCTCAGGCAGCGCAGGGCGCACAGGGAATTCGGCGAGGATCCCGACTCCGCGGCACCGCGCCCGGTGCGGGAGGTCGAGGAGTACCGCCAGTAGCGCGGGCCGGCCTGAGGGCCCTCAGCCGAGCGGCCTTCCCTGGCAGCGGGAGTCGACGGGGAGCATGGGACGGGACGGGGCGATCCAGGAGGCCATGTTCTGCTCCACGTACCAGCCGTGCAGATTGACCTGGGTCCTGGGCACCTCGCCCGGATCGGGGCACAGCACCCTGGACTTGAGCTCGTCGTTGCGGACGAAGCTCACGGCGCCCTCCCGCCCGAGAACGGTGAACATCCGGTCGTCGCCCGCGACCAGGTAGCCGACGAGCACCCGGGGCTTGCCCTCCTCCTCGATCTGCAGCGCGGTCAGCGGCAGGATCGGCGCCCGCATCACGATCACCCCGACCAGGAACGGCGCGAAGACCGCGATGGCGATGGCGATGCCGTGGGTGAGCGTCCGCGCGGCGATCAGGGGGACCGGCCCGGTGAGCAGCACGGAGACCCCCGGCGGAAGGGTCAGCAGGATCGCGGTCGGCACGTCATGGATGGTGAACGCCGTGACGATCGCGGGCCACAGCACCACGTAGGACAGCAGCGCGATCATCAGCGGCAGCGCGTAGCAGAAGGCGGTGCGCAGCCCCTCGTGGTGCGGGAACCGGTCGCGGACCGTGAGGCCCGCCGCGGCCAGCGCCAGCATCACCAGCGTCGGCAGGAAGCGCAACTGCCAGGAGAACAGGCCGACCACGACGGCCAGGACGACCACCCAGCTGGGAAGCCGCTGCGCGGTGCGCACCAGCCACGAGGAACGGCGCGCGCTGATCCAGTAGAGGGTGCCCAGCACCCTGCCGCCCAGGATGAGCGCGGGCAGCACCCACACGCTCGTGAGCAGGACGGCGGTCAGCATGCCCAGCGGACTGATGCTCTGCACGAGCAGGAGCAGCGTCTGGGTGTCCTGCCTGCTGGCGTACCACAGCCGCATCACCAGCAGGACGACGGGGAAGACCGGCAGCAGCGCGAGCAGCCACTCCTGGTTCCTCGGCGTGGCCATGACTCGCCGGGGGCGTTTCACCGGGAGAGACACTCCTGGGCCGCGGACAGGCCACGCTCCCACGGCCACCTGCGGATCGGCGGGGGAAGAACACACGGCTGCTCGGACTGCGCCACGTTGACGTCGCGGCTCGCGGCGAGCATCGGTTCGATGTTGTCCTTGTAGGCGTCCTCCCAGCCGTGGTTCTGCGGGTCGGCGTAGGACCGGTAGAGGGCGAGGTTGACCAGGTCGCGCAGCGCGGCGTTCGGGCCCGCGTTGACCGCCCACATCTCGGTCTTCTCCAGCGCGATGTCGTGGTGGATCAGCCCTCCGGCCGACTCCTTGACGAACCCCGCCAGGATGGCCGCGTCGGTCGTCACCGCGTCGTACTCCCCGTTCTTCAGTCCCTCGATGCAGTCGCTGATCCGGTTCTTCGCGGTGACGTCCGCCCTGGTCGCCCGCTCCAGTTCGACCTCCGAGGTCGAGGTGCCGAGCGTGCAGACCTTCTTGTCCCTCAACTGCCCCAGCGAGGTGACCTTCCCCTCATAGTCGGACCTGGTCACCACGGACTGCTCGGTGTAGAGGTAGGGCGTGGAGAAGCCGACGGAGGGGTCCTTCTGCCGCTCGGGCGTCACGCTGAAGGTGGCGACCACGAGGTCGACCCTGACGAACAGGCCGTCCTTGTCGCGGGCCTGCATACGGGCCCTGTCCTCGGTCTCGATGGCCATGAAGGCGACTCTGTCCTTCGGATAGCCCAGGTCCGCGGCGATCATGTACGCGATGTCGATGTCGAAGCCTCTGAAGACGCGTGCGCCGCTCTTGTCCTGCAGTGCGATGCCCGGGGTGTCGTCCTTGACGCCGATCCGCAGGATCTCCTTGCCGAACAGGCCCGCCTTCTCCCGCAGCTCGGCCTCCGTCGGCGGCCCGTTGACCCACAGGACCGAGGCTCCGACCACGACGGCCGCCAGGACCAGCGCGATCCAGGCGGTCAGCCGGAAGCGCCGCACCCTGCGCCCTCTGCCCGTTGAGCCGCCGAGCTCCGGCGGGACGGGCTGGGGAACGTAACGCTCCGTGGCGGGGGGCGGTTCCTCGAACGGCTCGGGCGTCCCGGGCGGTTCGGACGGTTCTGGCTTCGCCGGCCGTTCCGGCTCGGGCCGATCGAGCTCGGGCTCGGGTGGCTCCTGCCCCCGCGCGGGTTTCTCGGTCACTGCGCCCTTGACCTCCTCTTTACCCCGAAGGCTACGCCGGGGTTCCCGGATTCAGGAGGGCCTTCACCAAGACGAGATCGAACGGAGCGTCCCCCCTTTACCGGGAAAACACCGGCGAAAACCTCCGGCAATGACCCCCGGTTTCAGGAAGGCCCGCCGACCGGCCGTGGCCGCCAAATCAGAGGTTCCGGAAAAGCACCACAAGACCAGGTCATCGGCCATGGAAAACCCTTTTGCTCCCCCTGGCCGCCCTTTCGCCCGCACGCGTTTCCTACGGCGTTCGGCGCACGACGAAACCCGGGAGAGACCCGCGGGCCGGGAAAACCGGCCGCACTCCGGACCGTGAAGGAGACGCTCAGTCGTAGAAGCCGAGACGGCGCAGCTGTTTGGGGTCGCGCTGCCAGTCCTTGGCGACGCTGATGCGCAGGTCGAGGTAGACCCGGCTACCGAGCAGCGCCTCGATCTGCTTACGGGCCCGGCTGCCGACCTCCTTCAGGCGCGCTCCCTTGTGGCCGATCACGATGGCCTTCTGCGACGGGCGCTCGACGAACATGTGCGCGTAGATGTCGAGCAGGTCGTCGCGGCCCTCACGGGGCAGCATCTCGTCGACGACGACCGCGATCGAGTGCGGCAGCTCGTCCCTGACCCCCTCGAGCGCGGCCTCCCGGATCAGCTCACCAACGAGCACCTGCTCCGGCTCGTCGGTGAGCTGCCCCCCCTCGTACAGCGGCGGGCTCTCGGGAAGCCGGTCGATCAGCACGTCCGCGACCACGTCCAGTTGCTCGCCCGACGCCGCGGAGACCGGGACGATCTCCGCGAACTCGGCAAGCTGGGAGACCGCGAGCAGCTGGGCGGCGATCTGCTCGCGGGTGGCCAGGTCGCACTTGGTCACCACGGCGACGACCGGGGTCTTCCTGACGGCGGCGAGCTTCTCGGCGATGAACCGGTCTCCCTTGCCGACGGGCTCGTTGGCGGGCACGCAGAAGCCGATCACGTCGACCTCGGTGAGGGTGGACAGCACCAGGCTGTCCAGCCGCTCGCCCAGCAGCGTCCTGGGCCGGTGCAAGCCGGGGGTGTCCACGATGACGAGCTGGGCGTCGGGCCGGTGCACGATGCCCCTGATGGCCCTGCGAGTGGTCTGCGGCTTGGAGGAGGTGATCGCCACCTTCGTGCCGACCAACGCGTTCATCAGCGTGGATTTGCCGACATTGGGCCTGCCGACGAAGCAGGCGAAACCGGCACGGAAATCAGCAGCTGAGGAACTCACGCCAACCATTGTCCCCGATGGAACGGTCAGCTCTGACGCAGCGTTCCGTCGGGACCGGCGACGAGGAGCCGCTCCCCGCCCAGATCGCGGACCACGAGCACGTCCGTCTCCGCCGGGCCGTCCGCCGCCGTGACCAGCGCCGCCGCCTCCAGGGACTCGGCCCCGCTGGAGACGGCCATCGCCACGGCCACCTGGAGCGCCGACAACCGCAGTGACGGCAGCGCCACGTTGGTCGCCGAGTAGGTCCGTCCCGTCTCGTCGCGTACGGCCGCCCCCTCGGCCGCGCCGTTACGGGCGCGGATGGAGCGGGCCAGCACGATGATCTTGTTGTCCTCTGGGTCGAGGGTCGTGTCACTCACGGCACAAGGGTATTCAGCCCCGGGAGGCGAGGCACGACCGGCCCGTACGCCCGACGGGACCGTTCACGAGGCCGCGCCGCCGATGAGCGACCGGGTGAGCTGTCCGGTACGGCCCGCGTCGACACCGGCGACACCGGTGTGCACCAGGGAGACCAGGGTGTTTCCCGTAAGGGCGAAGACGACGTGCATCTCGTAGGGGTAGCCGTTGAGCCTGCCCCGCAGCCGCCTGGCCTGGACCTCGGCTCCGGCGCCGCCCAGTCGCAGCCGGGAGACCCGGAGGGCGGTTCCTCTGCCCGCCAGGGAGTTCCTGGCCACCCGGCAACCGTCCAGGGCCCGGGTCAGCTCCGCGAAGCGCAGTTCGGCGCCCTGCCCGGCGTAGGAGGCCATGCTGACCCCGGCCAGCTCGCCCAGCCTGTCGCCCGGGTAGGTCACGGCCACCCGCGTCCCGCCGGAATCGGCTCCTCCGCCTCCTGCCGTGTCGAGCAGGAGTCTGCAGTCCTGGTTGACCGCCCGGAACGGTGGCACCCACCCGTCGCGCGGCTTGGCGGAGAAGCCGTCGGGAAGGCGCGACGCCCCTTCCCGCAGCAGTCCCCGCAGCCTTGTGAGCTCGGCTCGGGAGTCGCCTCCCGCTGAGGCGTCCCGCGCCGCCCCGCCACCGCACGCGGCCGCCCCCATGGCCAGCGCCCCGCAGATAGTGACCGCAATAACAGCCTGAAT
The DNA here is from genome assembly GCF_042893955.1 of Streptosporangium sp. NPDC001559. Classification (NCBI taxonomy): domain Bacteria; kingdom Bacillati; phylum Actinomycetota; class Actinomycetes; order Streptosporangiales; family Streptosporangiaceae; genus Streptosporangium; species Streptosporangium sp. NPDC001559. The sequence goes on along the minus strand of NZ_JBIAVG010000009.1, from coordinate 280,679 downwards.
CCCCCGCGTCATGACTCATCCCCCGATGTCACATGCGAGATGTCTTGTCCCCGCCGATCCGCTTTCTTCCCTGTCACCAAAAGCGGCAATCGCCAAGAAACGCCTAAGGGTGCCCTCAACCACCCCATGCGGTTGAGAACACCCTTCAGCGAGCGACGAGAGACTGTCTGCCGGAGCCTCTCGTGCCTTTCCCCGTGTTTTTCATCCCGGCCCCGCGAACCCCTCACGGTGCCGGCCCCCATCGGCTCCGCGTGAGCGGCGCCGTGAGAACACAGTGCCCGGCCCCGGTTGCAGGACGCTTGCGGCCCGCTTGAAAGTCGCTTTCCGCGAGGTCAGTCGTGTCCCGCCGACGCCTCCACGGAGTCGGGCTCGGCGGGGGCGACCCGCCGGACGAGGACCGTGCCGATCCGGTTGCGACGGCCCGCGAGGCTCTCGGCCGTCAGGCTGAGCCCCTCGACCACGGCCTCCGAGCCCGCGATCGGCACCCGGCCGAGGGCGTGCGCCAGCAGGCCGCCCACGGTCTCGACGTCGTCCACCTCGAGCTCGACGTCGAACAGGTCGGCCAGGTCGCCCACGGGCAGACGGGCGGTCACCCGTACGGAACCGTCGTCCAGCGACTCGATCCTGGGCGCCTCCTGGTCGTACTCGTCGGTTATCTCACCGACGATCTCCTCCAGGATGTCCTCGATCGTGACCAGACCGGCCGTCCCGCCGTACTCGTCGATGACGATGGCCTGGTGGATCTGGCGGGCCTGCATCTCGCGCAGGAGCTCGTCGATCGGCTTGCTCTCCGGCACGTAGGAGGCCGGGCGCATGATCGTGTCGATCTGCTCCGTGCGGCTCTGCTCCCCGGTCTCCTGCAGGCGGCGCACGACGTCCTTGAGGTAGGCGATCCCGATGACGTCGTCCTCGTTCTCCCCGACGACGGGGATGCGGGAGAACCCGCTGCGCAGGGCGAGCGACAGCGCCTGGTTCAGGGTCTTGGCGCGCTCGATGAAGACCATGTCGGTACGGGGCACCATGACCTCGCGCACCAGGGTGTCGCCGAGCTCGAAGACCGAGTGGATCATCTCCCGCTCGTCCGGCTCGATGACCCTGCGCTCCTCGGCCAGGTCGACCAGGTCGCGCAACTCGGCCTCCGAGGTGAACGGCCCCTCCCTGAAGCCCTTGCCGGGCGTCACGGCGTTGCCGATCAGGATGAGCAGCTTGGGCAGGGGACCGAAGATCCTGGTCAGGCCGTACACGAGAGGGGCGCTGGCCAGGGCGATCGGTTCGGCGTGCTGGCGGCCGAGTGTGCGCGGGGAGACCCCGACGATCACGTAGCTGATCACGATCATGACGGCCGCCGCGGCGGCGTACGCCCCGCCCTCGTCGCCGAACAGGTCGATGAAGAGCAGCGTGGCGATCACCGTGGCGACCAGTTCGCAGCTCAGGCGCAGCAGGAGCAGCAGGTTGAGGTAGCGCGGCGGGTCGGCGACGATCGCCTGCAGGCGCCTGGCGCCCCGGCGGCCCTCACGCACGAACTCCTCGGCCCGCACCCGCGATATGCGGGTGAGAGCCGTCTCCGCACTGGCGATCAGGCCGCCGACCACGACGAGGACGACGGCCGAGAGCAACCACCCGTTGGCGAAGTTCACCGCTGGGGGCGTACCTTCCGCCACGATTCGAGAAGCTCGCCCTGCAGGCCGAACATCTCCTTGTGCTCCTCGGGCTCGGCGTGGTCGTAGCCGAGCAGGTGGAGGATGCCGTGCGTGCACAGCAGCTCAAGCTCGGCCTCCGTGCTGTGCCCCGCCTCGGCGGCCTGCTTGGCCGCCACCTGCGGGCACAGCACCACGTCGCCCAGGAGCGCCGGGTCGGCCGGGGCGTCGCCCTCCTGGCGGGCGCCGCTGCCGGGACCGGGGCGCAGCTCGTCCATCGGGAAGGCGAGCACGTCCGTCGGCCCTGGCTCGCCCATCCACTGCTCGTGCAGCACCGACATGGCCTCCTCGTCCACGACGAGGATGGACAGTTCGGCGAGCGGGTTGATGTCCATCCGCTCCAGCACGTGCCCGGCCAGCGAGACGATGAGCCCCTCGTCGATCTCGACGCCTGACTCGTTGTTGACCTCGATGCTCATCGGTCGCTCACCGTTCTTCCCCTGGGACGCTTCACCACGCCCTTGATCGGCTGCGGCTCGTCACGCCGCAGCTCGTCGTAGCGCCCGTAGGCGTCGACGATGTCGCTGACCAGCCTGTGCCGTACGACGTCGGAGCTGGTCAGACGGCTGAAGTGGATGTCGGGGATGCCGTCGAGGATGTCCTGGACCACCTTCAGGCCGCTCTGCGTGCCGCCGGGCAGGTCGACCTGGGTGACGTCACCCGTGACGACGATCTTCGAGTTGAACCCCAGACGCGTCAGGAACATCTTCATCTGCTCGGGCGAGGTGTTCTGCGCCTCGTCGAGGATGATGAAGGCGTCGTTGAGCGTACGGCCGCGCATGTAGGCCAGCGGGGCGACCTCGATCGTGCCCGCCGCCATCAGCCGGGGGATCGAGTCGGGGTCGACCATGTCGTGCAGCGCGTCGTAGAGCGGGCGCAGGTAGGGGTCGATCTTCTCGTAGAGCGTGCCGGGCAGGAAGCCGAGCCGTTCGCCCGCCTCGACCGCCGGACGGGTGAGGATGATCCGGTTGACCTTCTTCTCCTGCAGCGCCCTGACCGCCTTGGCCATCGCCAGGTAGGTCTTGCCGGTGCCGGCGGGGCCGATGCCGAAGACGATGGTGTGCCGGTCGATCGCGTCGACGTAACGCTTCTGGTTCACCGTCTTGGGACGGATCGTCCGGCCCCGCGAGGAGATGATGTCGAGGGAGAGCACCTCCGCCGGGCGGTCCGAGCTCATGCGCAGCATCGCGATGCTGCGCTCGACCGCGTCGGGTGTGAGTTCCGCGCCCCCGCGGACGAGTTCGGCCAGCTCCTCGAACAGGCGCACCACGACGCTGCTCTCCTCGGGGCTGCCGGTGATGGTGATCTCGTTGCCCCGGACGTGGATGTCGGCGCGGAAGGCGCCCTCGACGACCCGCAGCAGCTCGTCACGCGAGCCCAGCAGGCTCACCATCGAATGGTCGTCCGGAATCACCACCTTTGCCTGGGTCCTAGTGGGGCCCTTGGCCTTGGGCTGGGACGTTCTGCTGGAATCGTTTGTCTCGGACATAGGCGGGCCTTTCGGCCTGTTCGCCTCCAGATATCGGGTTCAGACTTCCCCGCCATCGTATCCGTGTTCGACCCGATCGCGCTTTCCCGTTTTCAGCCGGGCGGCCAGGTCAGGCCGCGTCCGCCGAGCACGTGCCCGTGCACGTGGAAAACGGTCTGTCCGGCCCCGGGGCCGGTGTTGAACACGATGCGATATCCGGGCTCCGCGACCCCCTCCTGCTCGGCCACCGTGTGCGCCGTCCTGAGCACCTCGTCGGCGAGCCCGTGGTCGGCCGCGGCCAGCGCCGCCGCGTCCTGGTAGTGGTCCTTGGGAACCACCAGGACATGGGTCGGCGCCTGGGGGTTGACGTCTCTGAAGGCCAGGGTCCGCTCGGTCTCGTGGACGACGTCCGCGGGAATCTCCCCGGCCACGATCCTGCAGAACAGGCAGTCGGCTTCACTCACCATGCGGGCACCCTATCCCCCTGTGATCCCGTGAAGCCCCTTCCCCGCTCCCCGCGCCGTTGTCAATCGGTGATGGCACATCGTCAGCGAACAAAGATCCGCCCAGCTAAGGTAAGTGTGCAAAACTTCAACAACGACAGCCCATGCGATTAGCACGATGTGGCCGCCTGGCGAGGACACGACTGGGTCATGCCCCCTAATGAACCGGCAGAGCGTAAACCCTCTGGGAAGGCCGAGCGTCCCACTGATGTGACCACCGAGACCCTCGTGGCCGACAGGTCGCTGGGGGCGGTGCCCGTCGGTTGGGACGCCGACATGGCCGTGACCGCGCTCTACAGCGCGCATTATCGGTCTCTTGTGCGTCTCGCAGTTTTGCTCGTCCGCGACATGGCAACCGCGGAGGAAGTCGTGCAGGACGCGTTCGTCGCCATCCACGGCGCCTGGCGCCGCCTGCGTGACACCGACAAGGCACTCGCCTACCTGCGCCAATCGGTCGTCAACAGATCACGCTCCGTGCTGCGGCACCGGGCGGTCGTTGAGAAGTACGCGCCGAAGGGCCTGCCCGACGCGCCGAGCGCCGAGAACGGCGCCATCGGCGAACTGGAGAGGTCCGCCGTCATCGAGGCGCTTCGCGGCCTGCCCGCCCGGCAGCGGGAGGCCCTGGTTCTGCGGTACTACGGTGACCTGTCGGAAGCGCAGATCGCCCACGCGATGGGCATCAGCAAAGGCGCGGTCAAGAGTCACACGGCTCGCGGCATGGCCGCCCTACGAACCTCACTGGAGCAACTGTCATGACCGACTCCCCCGACGACGAGTACGGCGAGCTTCTCCGCCGTGCCCTGAGCGCGGAGGCGAACTCGGTCGTTCCCTCCCCGGACGGTCTGGAGATCATCCGCGCCCGCATAGAGCGACGCGGGCTCCGCGGGCTGATGTGGTGGCGCGCCGGAGCCTCCGTCGCCGGGGCCGTCCTCGTCGCGGCGGCGGTCGTGGTGGTCGTGCCGCAGTTCCGTCACGACACGAAGCAGGTCCACAGCAACGAGGTCAACTTCACCGTGCCGACGAGCCCGGAGATGTCCGCGACCTCGCGGCCTCCCCTGCGGACCGCCGGGCCGTCCGCCGCCCCGGCCAAGCCGAGCCTCACGCCTCCCGCGCCTCCGGCCGTCTCGAAGTCGGGGACGCCGAGCCCGAAGCCGTCGGCCAAGCCGTCCAGGACTCCCAAGCCGTCACCGTCGCCGTCCTGCGGGACGACCTCTCCCGGCACCACGGTCGAGCCCGAGGAGACGCAGAAGGCGTGCGAGGAGCCGACCGAGACGCCGGCTCCGCCGGAGCCCTCGGAGACGGGCGGCCCCTCCGAGGCCCCCTGCGCGGCCGACGAGTGCCCTCAGGACCCTCAGCGGACCCCGGTGCAGACGGACTCCTCTCCCGCCCCTGCCGCCCGCCCCTGAGGCGTTCGCGCCCCGGCGGACCCGGTCACCAGCGGCCCGTACGGGCCTGTAGCACTGCCGCGGCGGCGACGCCCGCCGTCGAGGTGCGCAGCACCGTCGGTCCGAGCAGCGCCGCCACCGCCCCCGCCTCGCGGAAGGCGGCGATCTCCTCCTCGGTGACGCCGCCCTCGGGACCGACGACCACGACGATGTCTCCGATGTCGCCGTCGGCCCCGGCGGGCAGGGGGATGGTGGACAGCGGCGTGGCGGCCTCCTCGTGCAGCACGACGCCGAGCGCGGCCTCCGCCAGCAGGGTGGCGACCCGGGAGGTCGTGGCGGGTTCGGTCACCTCGGGCAGCAGGAAGCGCCGGGACTGCTTGCCCGCCTCCCGCGCGGTCGAGCGCCAGCGGGCCAGGGACTTGGCCGCGCGCTCGCCCTTCCACTGGGTGACGCACCTGGCGGCGGACCAGGGGACGATCACGTCGACCCCCGCCTCGGTCATCATCTCGACGGCCAGTTCTCCCCTGTCGCCCTTGGGCAGGCCCTGCACGACGACCAGGCGGGGGCGCGGCGGCACGACCTCGTAGCGGCGCAGCACCTCCACCCGGAGCGAGTCCTTGCCCGCGTCACGCACGACGCACTCGGCGACCGTCCCCGCGCCGTCGGTGAGGTCGAGCCGCTCCCCCGTCCGCAGCCGCCGTACGGCAGCCGCGTGGCGGCCCTCGGGGCCGCCGAAGACGAACTCCCGCAGGGCCAGGTCACCCGGCTCCGCCAGGAAGACCGGAACCGTCATCGGCCCTCACAGGCCCCGCGGGCGCCCGCCGGATCAGCGGCCATTGAAGGCGTCCCGCAGGCGGGAGAAGAAGCCCTGCTGACCGGGGGCGAACTTGCCGGGTGGACGCTCCTCGCCGCGGAGCCTGGCCAGCTCGCGCAGGAGCTCCTCCTGAGCCTGGTCGAGACGGGCGGGCGTCTCGACGTTGACGTGGATCAGCAGGTCTCCCCTGCCGGTCTCGTTGAGGCGCTGGATGCCCTTGCCGTACAGCGGGATGGTCTGCCCGGACTGGGTGCCGGGGCGGACGTCCAGCTCCTCGGCGCCGTCGAGTGTCTCCAGCGTCAGGATCGTGCCGAGCGCGGCGGCGGTCATCGGGATCTGCACGGTGCAGTGCAGGTCGTCGCCGCGGCGCTCGAAGGTCTCGTGGGGGCGCTCGACGATCTCCAGGAACAGGTCGCCGGGCGGGCCGCCGCCGGGGCCGATCTCGCCCTCGCCGGCGAGCTGGATGTGGGTGCCGTCCTCGACGCCCGCGGGGATGCGGACCTTGATGGTCCGCCGGGTGCGGACCCGGCCGTCGCCGGAGCACTCCTGGCAGGGGTTGCGGATGATCGAACCGAACCCGCCGCACTGCGGACAGGGACGGGAGGTCATGACCTGGCCGAGGAAGGACCGGGTGACCTGGGAGACCTCGCCGCGCCCGTGGCAGACGTCACAGGTGTCGGGGTGGGTGCCCGCCGCCGCGCCGGAGCCGGTGCAGACCTCGCACAGGATCGCGGTGTCGACCACCAGCTCGCGGGTCGTGCCGAAGGCCGCCTCCCGCAGGTCGAGCTCGACCCTGATGGTGGCGTTGCGGCCCCTGCGGGCCCGCGAGCGGGGACCGCGCCCCGCGCCGCCGCCCGCCGCGCCGAAGAAGGCGTCCATGATGTCGCTGAAGGGGAAGCCGGCGCCGAAGCCTCCGGCGCCCGCGCCGCCCGAGGAGAACGGGTCGGCGCCCATGTCGTACATCTGACGCTTGTTGGGATCGGACAACACCTCGTAGGCCTGGGTGATGTCCTTGAACCGCTCCTGGGTCTCAGGGTCGGGGTTCACATCGGGATGCAGCTCCCTGGCCAGGCGGCGGTAGGCCTTCTTGATCTCCTCCGCGCTGGCGTCGCGCCGCACCCCCAGGGTGCCGTAGTAGTCACTCTTAGTAGCCACTTAGTTGACCTCTTAGGATGCAGCCAGGATCTGGCTGACGTAGCGTGCCACCGCGCGCACCGCGCCCATCGTGACCGGGTAGTCCATACGTGTCGGACCCAGCACACCGAGCCGGGCCAGTTGCTTGCCACCCGAACCGTATCCGGCGGCGACGATGGACGTGCCCTGGAGACCCGTGTAGGGGTTCTCCGAGCCGATGCGCACCGTCAGCGCCGACAGGTCCGAGGTCTCACCGAGCAGGCGCATGAGCACCACCTGCTCCTCCAGGGCCTCCAGCACGTCGCGGAGCCCGACGGTGAAGTCGGCCCCCGCGAGGTTGGCGGCCCCGGCGAAAACGATCTTCTCATCATGCCGGTCCACAAGGGACTCCAGCAGGACCGAAAGGATGGTGGCCGCGACGGGCCTGTCCTCGGCGGGGAGCCGTTCGGGCAGGTCGGCGACCATGTCGGGAACACTGGCCAGCCCGCAGCCGTCCAGGCAGGCGTTGAGCACCGCGCGCAGGTGCGCCACGCGGTTGTCGTCGATGACCTCCTGCAGCTCCACCACGCGCTGCTCGACCCGCCCGGTGTTCGTGATGAGCACGAACATCAGACGGTGCTCGTTCAGCGGGACCAGCTCGACGTGGCGGACCTTGGAGTTGGAGATCGTGGGGTACTGGACCACGGCGACCTGACGGGTCAGCTGGGCCAGCAGCCGTACCGTGCGCATCACGACGTCGTCGAGGTCGACGGCGCCCGCGAGGAAGCTCTCGATGGCCCTCCTCTCCGCGCCGGACAGCGGCTTCACCTGGGAGAGGCGGTCGACGAACAGCCGGTAGCCCTTGTCCGTCGGCACCCGGCCGGCGCTGGTGTGGGGCTGGGCGATGTAGCCCTGCTCCTCCAGCACCGCCATGTCGTTGCGGATGGTCGCGGGAGACACACCCAGGTTGTGACGCTCCGCGAGAGCCTTCGAGCCGACCGGCTCATTGGTGGACACGTAGTCCTCGACGATGGCGCGTAGGACCGCCAGCTTGCGGTCGTCAACCAACGTGCTCACCTCCTACCTGCGCTCGGACGGGAAACGCCAGGTCTGGCACTCGGTGTTCCCGAGTGCCAAGTGTACGGCTCCAGCCCGGGGGGTGCGATAACACGGCACCAGGATGGGCGGGAGCGGGCCCTGGAGCAAGCCATTGTCAAGTCAGCTGCTATCGCTATCCAAGTGGTAAGGGCCACAATTAGGTATATGTCCAATGATTTCGGATCCCCCTCGGGTTACGGCACCCCCCAGCAGCCGTACGGCCAGCCCCACCAGCAGCAACAGCAGTACCAGCAGGGCGGCCCCTCCTTCGGCTACCCGCCCCCGGGATACGGCGCGCCCCAGGGCCCGCCGCCGAAGGTGAAGCCCGGCGTCGGCTGGATCGTCGGCGTGTGGCTGCTCTTCGTGCTGAGCGTGATCATTGGCTTCGTCGGTTTCGCGGGCGGCCTCTTCAACGCGGTCACCGAAGCCGCCCCGACCTCCTCCTTCGGTCCCGACCAGAAGACGACCGTCAGCATCGACCCGGCGAACAAGCCCGCCATCTACGTCGCCGCGGCCAAGGGCACGAACTTCGAGTGCCAGATCGAGGGCGCCCCGGGAACCGTCAAGCTCCAGCGGCCGAGCTTCCAGCAGACCGTCACCGCCGACGGGCAGCTGTGGGAGCTCGCCCTGCGGATCGGGGTGGACAAGGCGGGCGACTACCCGATCACCTGCACCACCTCGGGCGGGGTCGACGCCAAGTTCGGCGTTGGCAAGGAGATCGTGGCCGACTCCGTGATCAGCGGCACGCTGATGCTGTTCGGTGTGCCGGGCATCGGGTTCCTGCTGGCCGTCATCGTGACGATCGTCGTGCTGGTCAAGCGCAGCGGCGCCCGCAAGCGCCAGGCCGCGGCCGCGGCGGCCCAGTGGGGACAGCCCGGAGCCTACGGCAGGTGAGGCCCGCTCTTTGCTACCGTCCCACGTGATCCCCTGCGAGAGGTGGCTGACGGCCGGTGATGTACGAGCGTGACGTGCTGGCGGGAAACTGGCGTCGTCCCCTCAAGGGGAAGATCCCCCAGGTCCCCGCCGAGCCCGACCTGGTCGTCGAGGACGCCGAGAGCGGCTTCTGCGGCGCCGTGGTCGCCTGCGACAAGGAGGCCGTCACCCTGGAGGACCGCTTCGGGCGGCGGCGCCTGTTCCCGCTCGACCCGGCCGCGTTCCTCCTCGAAGGCAGGACGGTGACCCTGGTACGGCCCGCCGCCGCGCCCCCGGGCTCCCGGGGGCCGCAGGGACCGCGCCGCAGCGCCTCCGGCTCCATCGCGGTCGAGGGCCTGCGGGCCCGGACCGCCAGGGAGAGCCGGATCTACGTGGAGGGCGTGCACGACGCCGCGCTGGTCGAGAAGGTCTGGGGACACGACCTGCGCGTCGAGGGCGTCGTGGTCGAGTACCTCGAAGGCGTCGACCACCTCCCCGAGATCGTCGCGGAGTTCGGGCCCGGCCCGGAGCGTCGTCTCGGTGTGCTCGTCGACCATCTGGTCGCCGGGTCCAAGGAGAGCCGGATCGCGGCCGAGGTCTCCTCGCCCCACGTGCTGGTCGCCGGGCACCCGTTCGTGGACGTCTGGCAGGCCGTCAAACCGTCGGCGCTGAGGATTCCCGCCTGGCCCCGGGTACCGCGCGGCCTGCCGTGGAAGGAGGGCGTCATCGCCGCCCTCGGATGGGGCGTCGATCCCGCGGAGGCCTGGCGCCGCATCCTCGGATCGGTCACCACCTACGCCGATCTCGAACCGGAGCTCCTCGGCCCGGTCGAGCGGTTGATCGACTTCGTGACCGACCCCGCCCAGGACGACTGATCCACCCATCGAGGAGATGGCCATGAGCGACAATCCCGAGCAGTTCCCGCACGAGGAGCACCCCCGGCCGGGGTACGGCGCGTGGCCCGGCCCTCAGCCCGGTCCCCCTCCCGGCCCGCCCCCCGGGTCCTACCCCGGACCCCCTCCCGGGCAGGGATACCAGGGGTACCCGCCCCAGGGCGGCTGGCCGTACGGTCACCAGGGGTACGGCGTGCCCGGTTACGGCGGTTACGGCGGGCAGGGCCCGCGTCCGGGCACCGACGACACGACCATGGCGATGCTCGCCCACCTGCTGGGCCTGCTGACCTCGTTCGTCGGCCCGCTGGTGCTCTACCTCGCCAAGCGGGACGAGGCCCCCTACGTGCGGGCTCAGGCGGCCGAGGCGCTGAACTTCCAGCTCACCCTGATGATCGCCTACCTGGTCTCCTGGGTCCTGGCCTTCGTGCTGATCGGCTTCCTGCTGATGCCGCTGGTCTGGATCGGCTCACTCATCCTGATGATCATCGCCGCCGTCGCGGCCAACCGCGGAGAGAGCTACCGTTACCCGCTGAACATCCGGTTCGTGAGCTGAGCTCCGTCCCGGATCAGGTCAGGTCGCGCACCAGGGCGTCGGCCAGCAGGCGTCCCCGCAGCGTGAGAACCGCCCGCCCGGCCTTGAACGGCTCCACCTCGAGCAGGCCGTCCGCCAGGGCCCTGGCGACGACCCTCGGCCTGTCCAGCTCGCGAAGCGGGAAGCCCGCGGAGAGTCTCAGCTCCAGCATCAGGCGCTCGACCGCCCTGTCCTGCGAGGTGAGCACCTCACGGGCGTGCGCGGGCGAGGTACCGGAGGTCAGGCGCTGGGCGTAGGCCGCCGGATGCTTGACGTTCCACCACCGGGTGCCCCCGACGTGGCTGTGCGCCCCGGGGCCGACCCCCCACCAGTCGCCGCCGGTCCAGTACAGCAGGTTGTGCCTGCAGCGCGCCGCCTCCGAGGTGGCCCAGTTGGACACCTCGTACCACTCGAACCCGGCCTCGGCGAGCATGCCGTCGGCGATGAGATAGCGGTCGGCGGCCACGTCGTCGTCCGGCATCGGCAGCTCACCGCGCCGGATCCTGGCCGCCAGCCTGGTGCCGTCCTCCACGATCAGCGAGTAGGCCGACACGTGGTCGGGCCCCGCCTCGATCGCCGCGGCCACCGAGGCCCGCCAGTCGTCGTCGCTCTCCCCCGGCGTGCTGTAGATCAGGTCCAGGTTGACGTGCTCGAACCCCGCCGCGCGGGCCTCCGCGACGGCCTGGGCCGGGCGGCCGGGGGTGTGCGCCCGTTCGAGAACCCGCAGCACGTGCTCACGGGCGCTCTGCATGCCGAAGCTCATCCGGGTGAACCCGCCGCCGCGCAGCTCCTCGAGGTAGGCCGGGCCGACCGACTCGGGATTGGCCTCGGTGGTCACCTCGGCGCCAGGGGCGAGGCCGAACTCCTCCCCGATCACCTTCAGGATTCCGACCAGGTCGGCCGCGGGCAGCAGGGTGGGGGTGCCGCCGCCGAAGAAGACGGTCTGGACCGGCAGGTCGACCTCTCCGAGGTTGGCGCGTGCCCGCCGTACCTCCCTGACCGCGGTGCGCGCGTAGTCCTCGCGGGAGGCGCCGGGGCCCAGCTCCGAGGCGGTGTAGGTGTTGAAGTCGCAGTAGCCGCACCGGGTCACGCAGAAGGGGACGTGGACGTAGAAGCCGAAGGGCCGCTCCCCCAGGTCGTGGAGCGCGCTCTCCGGCAGGTCGCCCGAGGGGGGTACCGGATCGCCGTCGGGAAGTGTGGATGGCACGTGACCAAGTCTGCCGCCCCGGACGCGGTGCCCGGTACGCCGGATCCGGCCAGACCGTTGACGGGTAGATCGCCCAGGTCTACGATCCGGGAAAACTTAAAGGAAAGTTTCCTATAAGTTCCACCCCCCAAGGCCCCCCAGGCAACGTGGAGAAGCCCGTGCAGAGACTCCTCCGGAACACGCTCGCCGCGGTCCTGGCCGCCGGTCTCGCGGCCACCGCCGCTCCGGCGCCCGCCCAGGCCCAGACCAACACCGGCCACGGTGACCGCTTCAAGCGGGTCGCCTACTTCATCCAGTGGGGCGTCTACGGACGCAACTACCACGTCAAGGACATGGAGACCAGCGGCGCGGCGGCGAAACTGACCCACATCAACTACGCCTTCGGGTCCGTCAGCGCCGAGGGCACGTGCGTCTCCTCGGACGCCTGGGCCGACTGGCAGCGACCGGTACCCGCCGAGCAGAGCGTGGACGGCGTCGCCGACGCCCCAGGCCAGGCCCTGAACGGCAACCTGAACCAGCTCAAGAAGCTCAAGGCCAAGCACCCCGGCCTCAAGGCGCTGATCTCCCTCGGCGGCTGGAGCGGCTCGAAGTACTTCTCCGACGCCGTCCTCACCGAGCAGAGCCGCGCCAAGCTGGCCGCCTCCTGCATCGACCTGTGGCTTCGCGGCAATCTGCCCGATACCGCGGCCGGCACCGGGGCGGGCGTGTTCGACGGCATCGACCTCGACTGGGAGTGGCCCGGCAGCGCGGGCAACGAGGGCAACGTCATCAGGCCCGAGGACAAGCACAACTTCACGCTGTTCACCACCGAGCTGCGCCGCCAGCTCAACCAGTACGACCGGCGCAGTGAGCTGACGGCCTTCCTGCCCGCGGGCGGACCGAAGATCGACGCGGGCTTCGAGGTCCGCGACGTCTTCAAGAACCTCACCTTCGCCACCATCCAGGGCTACGACCTGCGTGGCTCGTGGGACCCGATCACCGGTCACAACGGCAACCTGTTCACCGACCGGCGCGACCCCAACACGGTGAAGTACAGCGTCGAGCAGACGGTGCGCGACTACCTGAACCGCGGCGCCTCCGCGAAGAAGATCGTGGTCGGCATCCCCGCGTACGGCCAGGGCTGGACCGGCGTGACCGCGGGCGGCAACGGCCTGTTCAAGCCCGCGACCGGCCCCGCGCAGGGCACCTGGGCCGCGGGTACCGACGACTACAAGAACCTGGTCAAGAAGCCCGGCAAGCGCTACCGCGACGTGCTGACCGGCGCCAACTGGCTCTACGACGGCAACGAGTTCTGGTCCTACGACGACCCGGCCACGGTGCTCCAGAAGGCGGCCTACATCCGCCTGCGGGGCCTGGGCGGTTCGATGATGTGGTCCATCGACCAGGACGACGACAAGGCGTCCCTCACCTCGGCGCTCTACAAGGTCCTGCGCTGAGTCTCCCCTGAACCGGGCGGGGCCGGCGATCCTGGGTCATCGGCCGCCCCGCCCGCACCACCCCGCCACGCCCCCGTCCGCGCTCCTCGCGGGCGGGGGCGTCGCGTTTCACTTCTTCGTCTTGTCCGCGGAGGAGGACTCGGTGGACAGCGCGGCGACGAAGGCCTCCTGGGGGACCTCGACGCGGCCGACCATCTTCATCCGCTTCTTGCCCTCCTTCTGCTTCTCCAGCAGCTTGCGCTTACGGGAGATGTCGCCGCCGTAGCACTTGGCGAGCACGTCCTTGCGGATGGCGCGGATGTTCTCCCTGGCGATGACCCGGGCGCCGATGGCGGCCTGGATCGGCACCTCGAACTGCTGCCTCGGGATCAGCTCGCGGAGCTTCTTGGCCATCTCGACGCCGTAGGAGTAGGCCTTGTCCTTGTGGACGATGGCGCTGAAGGCGTCGACCGCCTCGCCCTGGAGCAGGATGTCGACCTTGACCAGCTCGGACTCCTGCTCGCCCGAGGGCTCGTAGTCGAGCGAGGCGTAGCCGCGCGTGCGGGACTTGAGCTGGTCGAAGAAGTCGAAGATGATCTCGCCGAGCGGCATGGTGTAACGGATCTCGACCCGGTCCTCGGACAGGTAGTCCATGCCCTGCAGATTGCCTCTGCGGTTCTGGCACAGCTCCATGATGGCGCCGATGAACTCGGAGGGGACCAGCACGGTCGCCTTGACCATCGGCTCGAAGACCTTGTCCACCTTGCCCGTGGGGAACTCCGAGGGGTTGGTGACCGTGAACTCCTTGGCGTCCTCCATGATCACCCGGTAGATCACGTTGGGCGCGGTGGAGATGAGGGAGAGGTTGAACTCGCGCTCAAGACGCTCCCTGACGATCTCCATGTGGAGCAGGCCGAGGAAGCCGCAGCGGAAGCCGAAGCCGAGCGCCGCCGAGGTCTCCGGCTCGTAGACCAGGGCCGCGTCGTTGAGCTGCAGCTTGTCCAGCGCCTCGCGGAGCTCGGGGTAGTCGTCGCCGTCGATCGGGTAGAGGCCGGAGAACACCATCGGCTTGGGGTGCTCGTAACCGCTGAGCGGCTCCGCGGCGGGCTGCGCGCCCGAGGTGACGGTGTCACCCACCCGCGACTGGCGCACGTCCTTCACGCCGGTGATCAGGTAGCCCACCTCACCGACGCCGAGGCCCTTGTCCGCGATCTTGGGCTCGGGGGAGATGACGCCGATCTCCAGGGTCTCGTGGGTGGCGCCGCTGGACATCATCAGGATGCGCTCGCGCTTGCCCAGGTGGCCGTCCATGACCCGGACGTAGGTGACCACGCCGCGGTAGGTGTCGTAGACGGAGTCGAAGATCAGCGCGCGGGCGGGGGCGGCGGCCTCGCCGACCGGGGCGGGGACCCGCTCGACGACGTGGTCGAGCAGCTCCCTGACGCCGACGCCGGTCTTGCCGGACACCTTCAGGACGTCCTCGGGCTCACAGCCGATGAGGTGGGCGATCTCCGCGGCGTACTTCTCCGGCTGGGCGGCCGGGAGGTCGATCTTGTTGAGCACCGGGATGATCGTCATGTCGTTGTTCATGGCCAGGTAGAGGTTGGCCAGCGTCTGCGCCTCGATGCCCTGCGCGGCGTCGACCAGCAGGATCGCGCCCTCGCACGCCTGCAGGGAACGGGAGACCTCGTAGGTGAAGTCGACGTGCCCGGGGGTGTCGATCATGTTGAGGACGTAGTCGGCGCCGTCGACCTGCCACGGCAGCCTGACCGCCTGCGACTTGATCGTGATGCCGCGCTCGCGCTCGATGTCCATCCGGTCGAGATACTGGGCGCGCATGGAGCGTTCGTCGACCACGCCGGTGATCTGCAACATGCGGTCGGCAAGCGTTGACTTGCCATGGTCGATGTGCGCGATGATGCAGAAGTTGCGGATCACCGCGGGATCGGTCTGGCCAGGCTGAATGCGCACCGGTGTCCGTTTCGACGGGATTGACGACGATCTACGGCTGGCATACCAGCCGTTCTCCATGGTGACATGTCCGGGTGATTACCCGGACCAGAGCACGACGCGGCCTGCGCCTTCTCGTGGCGGTCGCGGCCGTGCTCCTTGTGCTGCCCGGGGTGGCGGCGGCCACCCTCACGATCCAGTTTACCGGGACGCCCGCCCCCTGGGCGAAGAGCACGGGCCATGACGCCCTGTGGCTCGGTCACATGTGGGTGGACGGCCGCAAGGACGCCGCCGACGTCAAGGCCCTGGCCGTACGGCTGCGCGGCACCGGGATCAAGGACCTGTACGTCCATTCGGGCCCGTTCGGCCTCGACGGCGCGCTCTCCCCGGAGAAGTACTCCGGGGCCGCCGCCTTCCTCAAGGAGATCCACGCGCGACTTCCCGGCGTCCGGGTCTCGGCGTGGCTGGGGCAGAAGGTGAACGGCCGCCTCAGCCTCGGCGACACGGCCGCGCGCCAGCGGGTGCTCGACGGCGCCCGCGCGGTCATGGCCGTGGGCTACGACGGCGTGCACTACGACTTCGAACCGGTCGGGGACGGCGACGCCGGCTTCCTCGACCTGCTCGACCGGACCCGCCAGATCGTCGGCAAGGATCTGCTCTCCGTCTCGACGCCCCAGATCGAGCCGTTCCCGTTCACCCGGCCCGTCGCGCGCCTGGCCATCGGCCACGACAAGTACTGGTCCCCGGCCTACTTCAGGGATGTGGCCTCCCGTGCCGACCAGGTGGCCATCATGACCTACGACTCCTACTACCCCTCCACGATCCTCTACGGCGGCCACGTCGTACGGCAGGGCACCCTGGCGCTCGGCCTCGTGCCGGACGACAAGACGGTGCTGATCGGCGCTCCCGCCTACCACGACCACGGCGTGGTCTGGGGGGACGCGGCGGAGAGCGTCGCGACGGCGGCCGAGGGCGCCAGACTGGCGCTGACCTCGCACGGGACCCGCCGGGAGCGGTTCGGGCTGGCGCTCTACGTGGACTTCACCGCCACGCCCGAGGACTGGAAGGAGTATGAGGACTCCTGGTTCAACCCCTGAAACCACCGGGCCCTCCTTGCAGACCGGCGGCTCCGGCGGCGGTGCGCGCACACGGCCGAGGGCGGACACGGTAAGCTGGGTGAACACTCCTACGCCCAGGTTGTCGATTTGAGCGACCACCCGGGTGATTGGTAGCCTATTCAACTGCGTGTGGCGCGCCCTCTCTGCCCGCGCGCCCCACTCCGACGACATTCACCGAGGCTTCTTCGTGGCGAACATCAAGTCCCAGATCAAGCGCAACCGGCAGAACGAGAAGGCCCGGCTGCGTAACAAGGCTGTCAAGTCTTCCCTGAAGACGGCCGTCCGTAAGTTCCGCGAGGCCGCCGACCAGGGCAACGTCGACGAGGCCGTCGTGCTCATGCGCTCCGCTTCCCGCCAGCTGGACAAGGCCGCCAGCAAGGGCGTCATCCACAAGAACCAGGCTGCCAACCGCAAGTCGGCGATCGCCCAGCGCGCCGCCGCCCTCGCGGCCGCCAAGTAATCCAGGGTTCTCCGGAACGCCGCGCCCTCCGGGGCGCGGCGTTCTTGTTTTGCCCCTTTGGGCGGTTCGGGTAGGTTCGCGCGATCACATAGCTTGATGTCAACTAACTCAATGCCGAGCTAATCGACGTCGAGGCTTCCGAAGGAGATCCCGTGCCCTCCCCTCGCGCCGCCCTGGTGGCCGTCACCGCACTCGCCCCGGCGGTCTGGGGAACGACCTACGTCGTGACCACCGTGCTGCTCCCTCCGGAACGCCCGCTGTTCACCGCCCTGATGCGCGCGCTCCCCGCCGGGCTGCTCCTGGTGGCCGTGACACGCACGCTGCCCCGCGGCGACTGGTGGTGGCGAGCGGCGGTGCTCGGCGGGCTCAACATCGGCCTGTTCTTCCCGCTGCTGTTCCTGTCCGCCTATCGGCTGCCCGGCGGGGTCGCGGCCGTCCTCGGCTCCATCCAGCCGCTCATCGTCGCCGGGCTCACCCGCGCCGTGCTCCGCGAGACCGTCTCGCTCCACCGTGTCGCCGCCGCGATCGCGGCCACCGTAGGCGTCTCCCTCGTGGTGCTGAGGGCCAACGCCGCCCTCGACGCCACGGGAGTCGCCGCGGGCCTGCTCGGCGCGACGGGCATGGCCGCCGGGGTCGTCCTCACCCGCGCGTGGGGCAAGCCACCCGGCGTCGGCGATCTGGCCCTCACCGGCTGGCAGCTCACCGCGGGCGGCCTCATGATCGCCCCGGTCGCCTTCGCCGTCGAGGGCCCGCCTCCCGCTCTGGACGGCGCCGCCGTCGCCGGCTACGCCTGGCTGGGCCTCGTCGGTACGGCCGCCGCCTACAGTCTGTGGTTTCGCGGGGTCAGCCGTCTGGCGCCCCCACAGGTCTCCCTGCTGGGCACCCTCAGCCCGCTCACCGCCGCCCTGGCCGGTTGGATCGTCGTGAACCAGTCGCTGAGCCCGCTCCAGCTGACCGGTTTCTTCCTGGCGCTGGCCGCGACGGTCGCGGGCCAGCTTCCGGCGTTCCGCCGCCCCCGCGTCTCCCCAACGTCCTCTTGACCTCCGACGCGGGCTAACGACCCGTACGGCTGGCGACGACGATCTGCACCATGTGCTCAAGCGCGTAGGCGGGATCGGCGCCGCCACCCTTGACCTGCTCGTCGGCCGTCGCGGTCGCCTGGAGGGCGCGGGCGATGCCCTCGGGACCCCAGCCGTTCAACTGCCGCTGTACCCGGTCGACCTTCCAGGGAGGCATACCGAGGTGGCTGGCGAGCTGCCCGCCACGCATGTTGCGCGGCGCCCCGCCGACCTTCGCCAGCGAACGCAGGCCTCCGGCGAGCGCGCTCACCAGCAGAACGGGCGCCGTGCCGGTGGCCAGTGCCCAGCGCAACTGTTCAAGGGCGTCACCCAGACGCCCCTCGACGGCGGAGTCCGCGACGGTGAATCCGCTCACCTCGGCCCGTCCCCGGTGGTAGCGGGCGACGGCCGCCTCGTCGATGGTCTTGCCCGGCGTGTCGAAGGCGAGCTGGTTGCAGGCGGCGGCGAGCTCCCGCAGGTCGTTCCCCACCGCGTCGAGCAACGCGACCGCCGCGTCACCACCGATGGTGCGCCCCGCCCGCCTCAGCTCCGTCTTGACGAAGGCGAGCCGTTCCGCCGGTTTGGTGACCTTGGCCACGGTGACCACGTGGGCGCCGGCCTTCTTGACGCCGTCGACCAGTGCCTTGCCCTTGACCCCGCCGGGGTGGACCAGGACCAGCACGGTGTCCTCAGACGGATCCGCGGCGTAGGAGACGATCTCCGCGATCACCTCTTTGACGAGGTCCTGCGCGGAGCGGATCACCACCACCGACCTGTCGCCGAACAGTGACGGCGAGGTCAGCTGGGTCAGCTCCCCCGGCTGGACCTTCCCACCGACCAGGTCGTGGACCTCGGCCCCCCCGTCGGACGCCCGCGCCGCGGCGACCACCTCGCCGACCGCGCGGTCCGCGAGGAGTTCCTCGTCTCCGACTACCAGGGTCACCGGTGCTGGGTTGGTCGCCGCCATGTCCAGCAGCATGCCACGTGCGGCCGGTCGATTGACGCGCTCCCCGGCATGAGTGCCGGAGTTTCCGCCTGTGCCACGTGTGCGGCGCCTCCTCGACCCCCGCTCGGGCGACCCGCGCCGCCGGAGACGAACAAACCCGAGTATCGATCGACAAGCGATTCGCAACCGATCCGCAGGCGGCGTGCGGCACACTCCAGGTGAACAGAGGAGAGATTCCGAATGAATTCCACCGTCAGCCGTCACACCTGCCCGCACTGCGGCACGGCCCTCGACGAGGGGCCGATCATGTATCGCTGCTCCCCCTGCGGCCGTTCCCTCTACGCCGCCGACATCGACACCGAGTTCCACCGCCCCCTTGAGACCGCGGTCCCGGTCTGACCCGGAGACCCGGCGGCCTCAACGGTAGGCGGACAGGCCGTCCGCCAGTTCCTCCTCGTCCTCGTCCTGGAAGGCGGACAGGGCCTGCTGCAGGGCGAAGGTCCGGCCGATCACGGTGACACGGGCGGCCGTGTCACCGGACCAGCCGCCGAGGGCGAGCACCCTCCTCAGGAAGGCCCCGCCGTGACCGGCGCCGATCGCCGCCAGGTCCTCGGCCTGGTCGCCGATCGTGACCTCGTCCCAGTCGACCACCCCGCCGAGCCGGGGCCGTCCATCGACGATCTCCCACAGAACGTTCTCCGCGCCGAGGTCGCCGTGCACCAGCGCGTCGGTGAGATGCGGAAGGTCGTCGAGGGCCGCGAGCTCCCGGTCGGCCCGCCGCCGCCCGTCCTGCGACATGAGCCCGAACAGCTCACTCCTGACATCCCGCGCGAAGCACCGCCAGCGGTCCCGGGGAGCCGTCAGGACGGCCCGCGCCCTCTCGTCCGAACCCGCCCCGGCCAGTGAGGCCAGCAGCGTGACGTACCGCGCCGCCACGGCCTCGGCCACGGCGGGATCTTCGAGCGTGTCCACCTCGAGCGGAGCCCCGGGAACACGGCTGAGAACGAGAAAAGGCCGTCCGTCCACGTCTCCGGCGCCGTGTCGCAGGAACGCGTCCCCGGGGGCCGATCGCCCGTCCGCGTCCCGGGTGCCGTGTTCGAGCAGGGGTGAGGGCGTGGCGAACCCGAGGTCGAGTTCCGCGAGCAGCCGCAGCACCTCCGCGCGCCGGGGCAGCCGGGAGGCCGCCGCCCTGGTGCGCGGCAGGCACACGACCCGGTCCGCGCCGACGATCACCCGGTGGAACTGCCCTTCGTGGACGACAAGGTCCTCAGGCGCGTCCGGCAGCGGCCAGGCCGGAAGACCGTCGTTCGTCGCCGTCATGGGAATCGGGCCACGTAGCGGCGCTGCCAGGGCGTCTCGACGGCTCCTGCGGCGTAGTGCTCACGAACGTAGGCGACCGCCTCCGTGGCCGGAACCCCGTCCAGCACCGCGACACAGGCCAGAGCCGTGCCCGTACGGCCACGCCCACCGCCGCAGGCGACCTCGACCCGCTCACTCCCGGCACGCTCCCAGACCTCACGCAGCGCCTCGACGGCCTCCGTCCGGTCGGACGGCAGCCAGAAGTCCGGCCAGCGGAGCCAGCGGTGCTCCCAGCTGACGGCGGGGGGCCGTCGTCCCAGGAGGTAGAGCGCGAAGACGGGTTTCTCCCCCTCGGGAAGCGGGTGCCGAAGCCCCCGGCCTCGGACGAGCCGCCCCGAGGGCAGTCTCATCACCCCCGGTGCCGTGGCGTCCCATGTGGTGATCATGCTGCAGAGCCTAACGCTCCGCCGGGCACGGCGATCGGCGTCCAGAGACCCCAGGAGCGCTCAAGCCACCCAAAGCACCTGGACCACCCGAACGTGTCCGAGTCACCCGACGACATCCAGGCCGTCCGAGGGCGCCGCGATCTCCGGGAACGTCCGGGAGCACCGGGACTCCTCGAAGACGTTGACGTCCGCCCGAAGGCGCCGGCTCCTCCGGGAGTGTCCGGGCCGAAGGTCGCCTAGAGTCGTCACCTCTCTCTGACGACGGCCAGCCCCGCCTCCCGTGCGACCACGGTCAGCGTGCCCGACAGGTCCGTCCGATAGACCCGCATGCCGAGCGCCAGCAGCCCCGTGACGGTGGAGGGCGCCGGGTGACCGTAGTCGTTGCCCGCGCCCACGCTGATCAGCGCCGCGCGGGCACCGGTGGCCGCGAGAAAGCCTGGGTCGTATCTCGCCGAACCGTGGTGGGGGACCTTGAGGATGTCAGCCCGCGGCAGGCCTCTCCTGAGCAGCTCGGCCTGCGCCTCGGTCTCGACGTCCCCGCTGAGCAACGCCGTACCGGCCGCCCAGCGCACGTGCAGCACGACACTGGCGTTGTTTATGGTCGTGCCCTCCCCTCCCCCCGGCGGGGACGTCCCGTCCCCCGGTGCGAGGACCGTGAGCTCGGAGGGGCCGAAGCGCCACCGCGTCCCCGGCTGCGCCGTCCACTCGGCGACTCCCCTGCGGGTCAGGTCCGCGCTCAGCCGGACGCTCTCGCGCTCGGCCACATCGCGCGGGGTGACCACGACCGCCCCGACCGGCCGGCCGCGGAAGACCCCGTCCAGGCCGCCGACGTGGTCGAGGTGCGGATGGGTGAGGACGACGAGCGGGACCTGCCTGACTCCCATGGATCTCAGGCAGCGGTCCATCCGCACGGGGTCCGGCCCCGTGTCGACCACCACGGCGCGACCGGGACCCGCGGCGACCAGCAGGGCGTCACCCTGCCCCACATCGCACGCGACCAGCAGCCAGTCTCCGGAGGAACGACGGGGCACGACCGATCCGGCCACGACGACGGCGAGGAGCACCCCGACGGCCACTGCGGCGACCACCCGGCGTGACCACCGGTGCCGCAGCGCCAGCACGGCGAGCGGCGCGGCCACCAGCAGCGCGGCCAGTCCGGCGAGGCCACCGGGCCATGGGAACACCGCCAGGGGAAGGTCCGCCGCGCGTTCCGCCACGCCGACGATCCACCCGGTGGCCAGACCCGCGGGACGGGCCAGCAACCGCGCGGCGCCCATGTGCAGCGGCGCGGTCAGCGAGGCGGCGAACCCGAGCAGCGTCGCGGGTGCCACGGCGGGCCCCGCGAGCAGGTTCGCGGGGACGGCCACCGGGGCGATCTGCCCTGACATCAGGACCAGCACCGGGGTGACCGCCGCCTGGGCGGCCGCGGGCACGGCGACCGCCTCCGCGGCCCAGCGGGGCAACCGCCCGGCGAGCCGGTCCCGCCAGCGCGGCGCGAACACCAGGATGCCGCCGGTCGCGAAGACCGACAGGGCGAAGCCGTAGGAGCGCGCGAGACCGGGATCGAAGAGGATCAGCCCGAGAACGGTCACCGACAGGGCCGCGAAGCCGTCGCGTGCGCGGCCCGTGCCGAGCGCCAGGGCGGTGACTCCGCCCATGAGCAGCGCACGGAGCACACTGGGCGAAGGCCTGGCGACGACGGCGAAGAAGACCATGGCGAGAACGGCGAGCGCCGCCCTGAGCGGCAGACGCAGGCCCATGATCCTGGCCAGCGCGACGGCCGCCCCGGCCACGACTGCGAGGTTGGCCCCGGACACAGCCGTCAGATGACTGAGACCGGCCTGTTTGAAGTCGGCTTTCACCTGTTCGTCCATCTGGGACATGTCACCGACGACCAGTGCGGGCAGCAGGCCGCGCTGGCTCTGAGGGAGCACCGCGGAGGCCTCACGCAACCCCGCACGGAGCGCTCCGGCGACGCTCTGGACCCACGACGGCCCGCTCAGCACCCGGGGTGGCCCGCGCACCAGCACCACCGCGGCGAGCAGTTCTCCGGGCTCCGCAGGACCGAACCGCCCTCGTACGGCTACGCGCTGGCTGGGCAACAGGGAACGCCACTCCTCTCCCGTGGCCAGCAAGATCACTGAGGCTCGTGACCTCACCCCGCCTCCCGGTTCTCCCGCCGCGCCGGACGTCTCCCTGACCACCTCGACACGTACGGGCACCACGAAGCCGCTCCTGCGGAAGAGGCCGCCGCGCTGGACACGTTCCCGGGGGTCGTCCGTCACCACCGCCTCGAACGTCGCCGAGGCCCGCCGCCGGGCCAGCTCGGACACCGGCCCCGTATCGGCCGCGTACACGTGGAAGGCGACCACACCGGCTGTGGCCGCCACGCACACCAGCACGGCGAGAGCCACCCCACGCCAGGCCGTACGTCCCCGGGTGCGGGCCGCCACCGCCGTCAGGAGTGCGCCACCGAGGGCGGTCAGGGCCGCGCAGGCCCCGATGGACGCGGGGCAGCCCACGAGCACGAGAGCGGCCATCCAGGAGGTGAGGGCGGGCAGGACCAGATGCAGGGTGTGCGCCCGAGCGGGTGTGTCCTGGCCTTCGTCCTGGCCAGGGCGCGCGGCCTGCCCGGTCAACCAGGTCATACGTGGACCCTGTCCTTCAGGTCGGCGTACTTCCGGTCGCCGATGCCGCTGATCTCGCGTAGCTGCTCGACCCCCCGGAAGCCCCCGTGGCCGTCGCGGTACTCGACGATGCGCTGGGCCAGCACCTCACCGACCCCGGGTAGCTGTTCCAGTTGCTGCGGGGTCGCGGAGTTGAGGTCGAGGACGACGGCCGACGGGTCGGCGGGGGCGGGCGCGATCGCGCCGACGACCCCCGGCGCCCTGGGCGCCCCGACGACGATCTGCTCTCCGTCGACCAGCCTGCGAGCGAGGTTGAGGGAGCCCGAGGAAACGCCTCCGCGCACACCTCCCACAGCCCGGAGCGCGTCGGTGACGCGGGAACCGCCGGGCAGGGTGACCACTCCGGGGTGACGGACCTTGCCGGCGACGTGGACGGTGACCTCGGGAGCCCCGGGGACCCCCGGAGGGCCGGTCCCGCCCCGGACCGTCGCCGTGAGCGGCGCGGAGGACGGACGGGACACCGTTCCCTGAAAGGGCGGAGGCGGACCGGAGATCGGGGTGGGCGGCGCGAGGGGCTCAGACTCCGGCCGGGACAGCCACAGGTGGACTCCCGCGACCGCGGCGGCGACGATCGCGACGAGCACGAGGGCGCGCAGCCCGGAACGGCTGAGCCCGAGCACCGGCCCCTGGGCTGCGACGGCCGTACGGAGGGCCTCGAAGGAGGGCGGGAACGGCGACGCCGGGGCCGATCGCAACCAGCTCGCGGGACCGCCTCCGCCCCTGGGACCGCCGCCCGGAGCGACTTCGCCGTCTCCGCCCGCGGAAGGCGGGTCGTCCCCGAAGGCCGCCCCGGCGTATGACGGCCCCGTCCCGCCTCCGGCTTCGGAGAACAGGGCCTCACGACCCCCGGGCCGCTCAGGACGCGAGGGGAAAGGGGCCGGTTCGCGAAGGCCAGAAGCCGTCAGAAGCCGTAGCCGGGCCTCGGCCGTGAACCGCTCGGTGGCCTGATCCGTTGTCCGCACGCCCAGGACGGTACGGCGGCATCGTGGCCTCTCCGGTCACCGAACGCGGTTCTGGGGAAAACTCCACGCCTCACGAACCGCCTGTGGAAAACCCGTGGGTCACGCGACGCCGCCTCCCGTGGAGTCCACGAGACGGAAACATGCGGGGAGCGCCACCGAGCGTAGGAGGAGGTCTCGGGCGGCCCCGGGTCACCCGGCAGGTGCCGGGGACCGGGGAAGACCTATTGGACGGGGGTGCCGCCGCGCCAGACCCGGCGCGGCTTGAGGCCGAACGCCCAGGCGAAGGCGCCCTCGTGGTCGGCGTCCCACTGGACGATGTCGGCCAGCCTGCCGGGGGCGAGGACGCCGCGGTCGGGGACGCCGAGCACGGTCGCGCCACCGAGCGTCGCCGCGCGCAGCGCGTCGTTGACGCTCATCCCGAAGGCCGCCACCGCGAGACTGATGACCAGGGCCATCGAGGTGATCCCGCAGTGTCCGGGGTTGTGGTCGCTGCCGAGCGCGACGGTGACGCCCTGGGCGAGCATGCGCCTGACCGGCGGCAGGCTGCCGCGCTGGAGCGCGGTCCCCGGGCAGACCACGGCGGGGACGCCGTAGCGGGACAGGATCGAGAGATGTCCTCGTCGGAGGTGTGGTGCAGCAGGTCGGCCGAGGCGCAGCCGAGTTCGGCGGCGAGCTGGACCGCGCCGCGACGGCTGTAGGCTCCGGCGTGCACGCGCGGCAGCAGACCGACGTTGCGGCCGGACGCCAGGACCCAGCGGGCCTCGTCGGTGGTGAAGTGCCCCTCGTCGCAGTAGACGTCGACGCTGTCGGCACCGGCCGCCGCCGCGTCGGCGCACCAGGCGCCCACCGCTTCGACGTAGTCGCGCTGACGGCCGAAGTACTCCGGTGGGACGACGTGCGCGGCGAGGAAGGTGACGTGCACGCGCGGCATCATCGGTTCCTTCTCAAGCTCACGCAGCAGCCGCACGTCGGCGAGCTCTCCGTCGCGGGTGAGGTGGTAACCGGTCTTGGCCTCGACGGTCGTGGTGCCGGCGAGCAGCCACTCGCGCAGGCGTTCGCGGACGCCGTTGCACAGGGTCCAGGGGTCGGTGCCGCGGGTCACCGTGACGGTCGAGCCGATGCCGCCGCCGGCCGCGGTGATCGCCGAGGAACTGGAGCCGCCGGAGCGCATGGCCATCTCGGCGTAGCGGTTGCCCGCGTACACCGGGTGGGTGTGGGCGTCGATCAAGCCGGGAGTGACCAGCGCACCGCCAAGGTTCTCGACGTGGTCGACGTCGACGATGTCGTCGACCACCCCGGGAACGCTCTGTGGCAGGTCCGCGGCTCGCCCGACCCAGGCGATCCGGTCGTTGTGCACCAGGATCGCGGCATTGCTGCACACATCGTTACCGGTCCAGAGCCGGCCGATGTTGGTCAGAAGGCGGACCGTCATCGCATCACAGCCTTGCACGCAGGGAAGGACATCGGGAGGGACGCCGTTTCCGGAGACGGCAAACCGGCCTGGCGGACGCGGAGCGTCATGCCTGCTGGATTCGCTGTGAGTCCGGACGACATCGGGGGTCTCCTGCTCTCATCCGCATATCGTTGTGCGGCGACAGTATCGCCGAGATCATGATCAGGCGATTTCAGTTCAGTTACGTTATTTCACAAGTGAGCTCGCTGTACAGGCTAATTGGGAAGAACCACCGCTTCACCGTGGCCACACCCGAACCACCGGCTGCACGGCCCCGTGTGACCTGAACGCATCCGCGCAGCTCAAGCCACTTCTCATCCATCCGTAACAGCGGTCACCGAGGCAACTTGCACCCCAGCTCCCCGCTGGATTTGCCTTATGGTAGCAATCCAAACCTTGCCCGACCACTGTCGCTTTTGGGGCTTTTGTACGGTTTTCAGAGACCAATAGTGCAGCCCACAAAGCCCCATCAAGGCAAGCTTTTCCATTGAAATAGGACAAGCCATCTACCTAGGCTGTTGGAACCAAGTCTCCATATCATGCCTCTCGAGCGCCCGCCAGTCACGCACCGGCGCGAAGCCTCTCACCGGAGCCCGCCGGACCGGCGAACCCCGGCGGATCATGCTCACCGGGGAACCGCCGGGAGACCTCCGCCCTGGCTCCCAAAACGGACACGCCATGTAGCCTTTCGTGCGAGCTGTCTGTAAGCCGTACGCATGGGAGTCATCTTGTCCGTCTCCGCAGACGCCGGTCGGCGTCGCATAGAACAGCTGCTGCAGGACAACGAGGAGGACGTTCTCCGGCGCTGGCAGGAAATAGCGGGTTCCTCCTCGGCAGGCAACGTGGATCGTGCCGCCCTGAGGGGACAGTTGCACGAGTTGCTCCAGGCGCTACGGCAGTCACTCGACGAGGAAGGCGGCGCGGCAGGCGGCTCCAGCGACCTGCACGGCCTGCTCGCCGAGCTGTCCCGCAGCCGCGCCCGCCAGGGCTTCACGCCCTCGGAGACCGCCGTCGTGGTGTTCGGCCTGAAGGAGGCGGTCTACGAGAGCGTGGAGACCGACGGCTCCCCCGAGGCCCTGCGGGGGTTCATCTGGTTCTCCCGGCTCATCGACGACCTGGGGCTGTTCACCATAGAGAACTACGCCGCCGCCAGGGAGAAGGTGATCGTCGACCAGGCGGAGCAGCTCCTCGAACTGTCCACCCCGGTGGTCAAGCTCTGGGAGGGCATCGTCGCGGTGCCGCTGGTCGGCACGCTCGACTCGGCCAGGACCCAGGTGGTGATGGAGAAGCTGCTGCAGACGCTGGTCGACACCGGCTCCGAACACGCCGTCATCGACATCACCGGCGTGCCCGCGGTGGACACCCAGGTCGCCCAGCACCTCCTCAAGACCGTGGTCGCGGCGCGATTGATGGGCGCGGAATGTGTGATCTCCGGCATCCGCCCGCAGATCGCCCACACCATCGTCACCCTGGGCATCGAGTTCGGTGACATCGTGACCAAGGCCTCCCTCGCCGACGCCCTGGCGCACGCGCTGCGGCGCAGTGGCGTGGAGTTCGCCAGCAGGAAGACCCGCGTCGCCGTGCGGACCGAGGAGGGCTGATGGACCGCGTCCCCATCCTCAAGCTCGGAGACATCCTGATCGTCTCCATCCAGATCGACCTGCAGGACCAGGGCGTCCTGGCCCTCCAGGAGGACCTGGCCGACAAGGTCGTCGCGACGGGGGCCCGAGGAGTGATCATCGACATCACCGCCGTCGAGATCGTCGACTCGTTCATCGGGCGCATGCTGGCGACCATCGCGGCGATCTCCCGCATGCTCGACGCCGAGACGGTGGTCGTCGGGATGCGCCCCGCGGTGGCGATCACCCTCGTGGAGCTCGGGCTCTCCCTCGGTGGTGTGCGCACCGCGCTGAACCTTGAGAAGGGTGTCGCGCTGCTGAACCACCTCGAGGGCGCCCAGATCGCCACGGCCGCCCGGTGACCACCCCCGCAGAGCTGCCCGTCAACGGCAACAACGACGTCGTCCTGGTGCGCCAGCACGTCAGGACCGTGGCCGTGGACGTGGGGTTGTCCCTCGTCGACCAGACCAAGGTCGTGACCGCGGCCAGCGAGCTGGCCCGCAACGCGCTGGTCTACGCGGGCGGCGGCCGGGTCCGCGTCGAGGTCGTGCACAACGGTCTACGCAAGGGGCTGCGCCTGACCTTCAGCGACGAGGGGCCCGGCATTCCGGACATCGAGCAGGCCCTCACCGACGGATGGACCACCGGCGGCGGCCTCGGGCTCGGACTCAGCGGCTCCCGCAGGCTGGTCGACGAGTTCGACCTGAAGTCGGCTCCAGGAGAGGGCACGCTCATCACGGTGACGAAGTGGGCGAGGTGATCGTCTCCCAGGACGACGTGTGGGCCAGGGCCGAGGACGCCAGCGCCATCGGTTCCCTGCGCCGTGCCGCGGTCGTGCTCGCCGAGAACCGGGGGTTCGACGAGGAGGACACCGGACGGGTCGCCGTGGCCGTGAGCGAGGCGGCCTCCAACCTGGTCAAGCACGCGGTCGAGGGCACCATGCTGATCCGTCCCCACCCCGAGCTCGGCTCGGCGGTCGAGGTCGTCGCCGTGGACCGGGGGCCGGGGATGCGCGACGTCGCCCGCGCCCTGCGCGACGGCTACTCGACGGCGGGAACCCTCGGCATCGGCATGGGCGGCATCGCGCGGATGGCCACCGGCTACGAGGTTCACTCGGTACCGGGACGGGGCACTGTGCTCGGCATGTACTTCACCGCACGTCAGAGCCCCGAACCCGCCTGCCGGGTCAGCGGCGTGACGCGCCCGATCGGCGAGGAGAGCGTCTGCGGTGACGCGTTCGCGGCCTCGGACTCGGGCACCTCGGTGACCGTGATGCTCTGCGACGGCCTCGGCCACGGCCCCGCCGCCGCCCACGCCTCGCGGGAGGCCGTAAGACTGTTCACGGAACACACCGCCCTGGCACCCGTGGACATCCTGGAACGCCTCCACCGGGGGCTCGGCCAGACCAGGGGCGGGGCCGTCGCCGTCGCCCGCGTCGACCGGGTCACGGGCGCGATCGGCTTCGCGGGCCTGGGCAACGTCTCCGCCTGGATCGCGGGCCACGACGGCAGGCAGGGCATGATCTCGGTGCCGGGGATCGCGGGCCACCAGGCCAGGACCCTGCGCCAGTACGAGTACACCGCGCCGCCGCACAGTGTGGTCGTGCTCCACTCGGACGGCCTGTCCGACCGCTGGGACATCTCCGCCTACCCCGGGCTCGCCGCCCGAGCTCCCTCGGTGGTCGCCGCCACGCTGCTGAGGGACGCGGGCACGCGCAGGGACGACGCCTGCGTGGTGGCCGTGAGGCCCGCCCTGTGAACCCCGGGGACCCGGTGCCCGGCGGCGAGGAGCTGATCAGCATCCCCGTCCGCGACGAGCGGGACGTGTTCGCCATGCGCAGGCTCGGCCGCGACGTCGCCGAGGCCGTGGGCCTCGAGACCCAGGACCAGATCCGCATCGCCACGGCGCTGAGCGAGATCGGCCGCGAGGTGCTGGGCGAGACGACGGAGACGTTCGCCACCTTCCTTCTGGGGCAGGACAGCCTGGTCGTCAGGATCGGCCTGCCCGAGCAGGCCTCCGTCCAGACGGCGGACGGTGTGACGCTGGCGGGGCGTCTCGTCGACGCGATCGAGCTGAGTCCCGCCAGGGGAACGATAAGCATGCTCAAACGGCTTCCTCCGGGCCGGCCGAGGCCGTCGGTCGAGGAGATACGCGCCAGGCTCGCGAAGCTGACCCCCACGACCGCCCTGGACGAACTGCGCCAGCAGAACCACGAGCTGGCCGCGACCCTGGAGGAGGTCATCCAGCTCAACGCCGAGCTGCAGGAGACCAACCAGGGTGTGCTCGCGCTGTACAACCAGCTCTCCGAGGAGCTTGAGGAGACCAACCGCGGCGTCGTCGCGCTCTACGCCGAGCTGGATGAGAAGTCCGCCCAGCTCAGGGAGGCGAGCGCCGCCAAGGACCGGTTCTGGGCCACGGTCAGCCACGAACTGCGCACCCCGCTCAACTCGATCATCGGTCTGGTGCGGCTCCTGATCGGCCCCGGCGGGGAGCCGCTGGCCGACGAGCAACTCCACCAGATCCAGCTCATCGGCTCCTCGGCGGAGACGCTCCTCAACCTGGTGAGCGAGCTGCTCGACATGGCCAAGGCGCAGGCGGGACGGCTGGACCCGCAACCGTCCCAGGTGGACCTGGTCGCCCTGGCCGAACGGCTGCGCATGTCGCTGCGTCCGACCGGCGGCAACCTGGTCCGTCTGACGACGCGGATCGCGCACGACGCGCGGGAGATGCTCGTCGACGAGACGATGCTCACCCGGGTGCTGCGCAACCTGCTGTCCAACGCGCTGAAGTTCACCGAGGAGGGCGAGGTCTCACTCGATGTGAGCTTCGACGCCGCGACCCACGAGGTCGTCCTGCTGGTCACCGACACCGGGATCGGCGTTCCCGAGGAGCATCAGGAGCGTGTCTTCGAGGAGTTCTACCAGGTGCCGGGGCCGATCCAGGTCAGGACGAAGGGCACCGGGCTCGGCCTGCCGTACGCCCGCAGGCTGGCCGAGGCGATGGGCGGCACGCTCAGGCTGTCCAGCGCGGCGGGTGCGGGGACGACGGTCACGCTCAGGCTGCCCAGCCGCGACGACGGAATGCCCTCCGTCGGGCGGGTGCTCGTCGCCGACGACGACGCGGAGTTCCGCGCGACCGTACGGCGGATGCTCTCCGGGGTCGCCGCGCACGTCGACGAGGCCGCGGACGGCCTGGTGGCGTTGGAGACGATGGCGGAGAACCCGCCGGACATCGCCCTGGTCGACCTGCTCATGCCCAGGCTGGACGGCGGGGCCCTGCTGCAGCGGATGGCGCGGGACGAGCGGCTGCGGCGGGTGCCGGTCGTCGTGGTGACCGCGGCGGGCTCGCACCAGTACCCGCAGGAGGCGAGCGCGGTCGTCCCCAAGCAGGGTCTGCGCAGGGACAGCCTGCTCGCGGCCCTGCGCAGCGCCCTGGAGCAGGCGGAGGCACGGTGAACCAGGCGCAGGCGAGGGTGCTCGTCGTCGACGACACCCCGACCAAGCTGTACATCCTGTCGAGCTGGCTGCGGCGCGCGGGACACGAGGTACTGCAGGCGACAGGCGGCGTCGAGGCGCTCGCCAAGGTCAGGGAGCTTCGGCCCGACCTGGTCGTCCTCGACGTACGACTGCCCGACATCAGCGGTCACGAGGTGTGCGAGCAGATCAAGGCCGATCCGGTGACCGCCTCGATCCCGGTCGTCCAGATCTCCGGGGCGGCGATCACCCCGGCCGACCGGGCGCACGGGCTCGAACGGGGGGCGGACGCCTATCTGGCCGAACCGGTCGAGCCCGACGAGTTCGCCGCGACGGTCGAGGCGACGCTGCGCTACTACCGGGCCAGGCAGCGGGCCGAGCGGATCGCCGAACGGCTGGCCGCGCTCACCGAGGTCACCCTCGCGATGAACTCGGCGGACACCTTCGACGAACTCCTCGTCACGGCCGTCGAGGGCACCTCAAGGATCCTCGGCAGGCAGGCGGGCTCGCTGGCGTTGCCGCCCGACGGGCGCGTCCGCAGATACACCGCGCTACCTCCTGGCTGCGCCGTCTCCCGGAACGTGACCGCGACCACCCTGCCCGCGCTGGACGCCATGTCGCTGGGCAACACGGCGGGGACCCGGGTCTTCACCGTCCTGGCGAGCGACTGGCTGAGGCTGATCCCCGACGCGGACCTCAAGGGCGACGTGCGGGGGGTGCTCTGCCGTACGAAGGGGGGCAGACCGCCGGTCTTCCTCGGCGTCGAGGCGACGCCGGAGCTGGGCCAGGACGAGTCGAACGTCCTGCGGCAGCTCGGCCAGGCGCTGGCCCTGGCGCTCGACGCGCTGCGCGCCTACGCCGAGGAGCACGCGATAGCCCTCACCCTGCAGCGCAGCCTGCTGCCCGCCAGGATTCCCGAGGTGCCCGGCCTGGAGATCAGCTGGCGTTACCAGCCCGCGGTGGACAACGTGGAGGTCGGCGGCGACTTCTACGAGGTCCTGCGGCTCGGTGAACGCGTGCTCATCGCGATCGGGGACGTCCAGGGGCACTCCCTGCTGGCCGCGACGGTCATGGCGGAGCTGCGTCACGCGCTGCGGGCCTCGCTCATCGGCACCGTCGACCTGGGCGCGTCCATGGGGCTGCTCAACGACGTGCTGCGGCGCTATCACCCGGGCATGACCGCGACCGTGTGCCTGACGCTGATCGACCCGGCGACCGGGTGCATGGAGGTCGCCAACGCGGGTCACATCCCCCCGTTGCTCATCGGTGACGGCCGGGCCCGCTACGACCGCCTGGGCAATCTTCTGCTCGGCGTGGCCGAGGAGACCTACCGGGTCGACCGGCTGGCCGTTCCCGAGGGCGGGGCGGTGCTGATGTTCACCGACGGTCTGGTCGAGGACCGCGACAAGCTCCTCGACGAGAGCCTGGAGATCGTACGGCAGCTGGCGGACACGGTCGAGGACGACCTCGAACTGTTCTGCGAACGGCTGATCGGGCGGTTCGGCGCCCGGGAGGACGACGTGGCGCTGGTGGTCTTCCGGCGCGGCGCGCGCTGAGAGCATGAAAGAGCCCCGTCCCGCCGGGGAACGGCGGAACGGGGCTCAGGCGGTCTCTCAGACGGTCTCGACCGGCTTGGCGGTCCGCTCCAGCTCGGCGAAGAGCGAGGGCAGGACCCTGGCGTGCAGGATCGTGCCGTCACCGGTGTGCTCGATGCCCAGCACCTCGCCCTCCTTGTGCGCCCTGGAGATCAGGTCTCCCCGCTGGTACGGCACCAGCAGCCTGACCTCCTGATCGAAACGGGGCATCTCCCGCTCGATCAGCGCCATCAGCTCGTCGATCCCGGCGCCGGTACGGGCCGAGACCACGACGATGGGCCTCTCCTTGGCCTCCAGCTGGGCCAGCACCACGGGGTCGGCGACGTCGGCCTTGTTGACGACGACGATCTCCGGGATGTCGCGGGCGCCCTCGATCTCGGAGACGACCTCCCGCACGGCCGCCAGCTGCGACTCCGGGTCGGGGTGCGAGCCGTCGACCACGTGCAGGATCAGGTCGGCGTCACCGATCTCCTCGAGCGTCGAGCGGAAGGCCTCGACCAGCTGGTGCGGCAGGTGCCGGACGAACCCGACGGTGTCGGCCAGCGTGAACAGCCTGCCGTCCGGCGTGTGCGCCCTGCGGACCGTCGGGTCCAGCGTGGCGAACAGGGCGTCCTCGACCAGCACACCGGCGCTGGTGAGCCGGTTCAGCAGCGAGGACTTGCCCGCGTTGGTGTATCCGGCGATGGCCACCGCGGGCACCTCACGGGACAGTCTCCGCGCTCGCTTGGTCTCTCTGGCGGTGGTCATCTCCGCGATCTGGCGGCGCAGTTTGGCCATCCGCTCGCGGATGCGCCTGCGGTCCAGTTCGATCTTGGTCTCACCGGGGCCTCGGCCGCCGATGCCGACGCCGCCCGCGGCGCGTCCGCCGACCTGGCGGGACAGGTTGCCACCCCAGCCTCGCAGGCGCGGCAGCAGGTAGTTGAGCTGGGCCAGCTCGACCTGTGCCTTGCCCTCGCGGCTCTTGGCGTGCTGGGCGAAGATGTCGAGGATCAGCATGGTCCGGTCGATGACCTTGACCTTGACGACCTCCTCGAGCTGACGGAGCTGGCCGGGGCTCAGCTCTCCGTCGCACACCACGGTGTCGGCTCCGGTCGCCGCGACGATGTCGGCGAGCTCCTGCGCCTTGCCCGAGCCGATGTAGGTGGCGGTGTCGGGCTTCTGGCGGCGCTGGATCAGCCCCTCCAGGACCTCCGACCCGGCGGTCTCGGCCAGGAGCTTCAGCTCCAGGAGGGAGTTCTCGGCGTCGACCGCCGTGCCCGAGGTC
This sequence comes from Streptosporangium sp. NPDC001559, assembly GCF_042893955.1. Lineage (NCBI taxonomy): Bacteria > Bacillati > Actinomycetota > Actinomycetes > Streptosporangiales > Streptosporangiaceae > Streptosporangium > Streptosporangium sp. NPDC001559. Next base: position 247,273 of record NZ_JBIAVG010000009.1, on the reverse strand, counting down.
CAGACGCCGACCAGGACGACTCGTTCAAGTCGCAGCCGGCGGTACTCGACCTCGGTGACGTCCTCAAGCTCCGTCGAGAGTCCCGCGACCCTGCGCAGTGCCTGGCGCTCTGCCAGGTCCATCTCGCCGATCTCCGGCAGGTCGTCGAATCGGTCGATCTCCAGCGGCTCACGAATGTCTATGTTGTCGCTCCGTTCAGGTGCGTGGTTCGTATGCGTCATCTCCTGGGAGAACGCCCGAACCTCGGTGTCTCTTCCCATGATGGTGCCACGCGGACGGCTGGGTATTCATCCCGTTATCCGGTGTGGCTCACACGGGCAGCACCCTGGCGTCCCCTGCGCCGGTCCGCACCGAGACGTCGTTGGGCGAGGCCGGGTCGTCGGTGACCTTGACGACCTCCTCGCCGACCCCGGTGTTCGCCGTGACGTTGTAGCCGCCCTGCGGCAGCCGTACGGTCGCGTCGCCTGTGCCGGTCTCGACCTCCACGCGGCCCGGGACCGCGGCGAACCTGACCCTGACCTCACCCGCCCCGGTGGTCGCGACGAGGCTCTTTCCCCCCAGGCCGTTGCCCTCGATGTCGCCGGCGCCCGCGGTCGCGTTCACCTCGCCGGTCAGTGAGCGCATCGTGATGTCACCCGCGGTCGACTCCAGCGTGACGGCGAGCCCCTTGGGGATGTCGATCCGGTAGTCGACCGAGCAGTTCGAGGAGCCCGGGCAGTCGTAGCGCAGAGTGAGCGTGCCGCCCGCGACGGGGTGCTCGGTCTTCGGGCTGTTCTTGGCGTCCCCGCCCCAGTGGCGGGTCTCGGTCACCCGGACCTCCTGCTGCCCGTTCTCGGAGATCACGATGTCCCCCACCTCCGCGTACGCCTCAAGGGCGGTGACGCCGCCGACGGTGTAGGTGGCGACGGACTGCTTCCGGTCGCCGAAGTCGACGTTCAGCCTGCAGCCGGACAGCAGCAGGACCGCCCCGGCGAGCGCCCCCGCGACGACCAGGTTCTTCCTCTTGGACAGCATCTCCGACCTTCCTCGTTCACCCCTGTTCGGGACGTGTCCAACTCTTCCGGGAGGACGGCCCGCTCTCCATCGGGGAAGCCCCCGACAAGTCCCTCCGGGGACCCCGGTCTTTGCCCCCTGGGTGGCCATCGAGTAGCGTCTATTCCACAATTCAGAAGTATTTTTCCACTCTACGGAAAGGATGCTCATGGACGGCGTTGAGATCCACGGCCCGTCGGCGGACCGGTTCGACGAGATCCTCACGCCGGAGGCGCTGGCCTTCACGGCCGCCCTCCAGCGCGAGTTCGGCGCCAGGCGCCTTGAGCTGCTGCGCGCCCGTCAGGCGCGCCAGGCGGAGCTGTCCGCGGGCGGCACCCTCGACTTCCTGCCGGAGACACGGCACGTGCGCGAGTCCGAGTGGCGGGTCGCCCCGCCCGCGCCCGGTCTTGAGGACCGCAGGGTGGAGATCACCGGTCCCGTCGACCGCAAGATGACGATCAACGCACTGAACTCGGGGGCCAAGGTCTGGCTGGCGGACTTCGAGGACGCCAACGCCCCCACCTGGGAGAACACGGTCAACGGCCAGCTCAACCTGCGTGACGCGCTCGACAGGACCATCGACTTCTCCGCCGGCGGCAAGGACTACGCGCTCAGGCCCGACGAGGAGCTCGCGACGATCGTGGTCCGCCCGCGTGGCTGGCACCTGGAGGAGAAGCACCTCACCCTCGACGGTGAGCCGTTCTCCGGCTCGCTGGTCGACTTCGGTCTGTACTTCTTCCACTCGGCGCGGCGGCAGATCGACAAGGGCAGGGGTCCCTACTTCTACCTGCCGAAGATGGAGTCTCACCAGGAGGCCCGCCTCTGGAACGACGTCTTCGTCAGGGCCCAGGAGCTGCTCGGCATCCCGCGGGGCACGATCCGCGCGACCGTCCTGATCGAGACCTACCCGGCCGCCTTCGAGATGGAGGAGATCCTCTACGAGCTGCGCGAGCACTCCGCGGGGCTCAACGCGGGCCGCTGGGACTACCTGTTCAGCGTGATCAAGAAGTTCCGCACCCGGGGCAGGGAGTTCCTGCTTCCCGAGCGCAACGCGGTGACCATGACCGCCCCCTTCATGCGCTCCTACACCGAGCTGCTCGTGAGCACCTGCCACCGGCGCGGCGCCCACGCCATCGGCGGCATGGCCGCGTTCATCCCCTCCCGTCGGGACCCCGAGGTCAACCGGGTCGCGCTGGAGAAGGTCACCGCGGACAAGACCCGTGAGTCGGGCGACGGGTTCGACGGTTCCTGGGTGGCCCACCCCGACCTGGTCCCGGTCTGCCGCGAGGTCTTCGACTCCGTCCTCGGCGAGCGGCCCAACCAGCTCGACCGGCTGCGCGAGGACGTCTCGGTCTCGGCCGCCGACCTGCTCGCGGTCTCCAAGACGCCGGGTGAGATCACCGAGGCCGGGCTGCGCAACAACGTCGACGTGGCGCTGCGCTATCTCGCGGCCTGGATGGGCGGCCAGGGCGCGGTGGCCATCCACAACCTGATGGAGGACGCGGCGACCGCGGAGATCTCCCGTTCCCAGGTCTGGCAGTGGATCCACAACGACATCCGGCTCGCCGACACCGGCGCCCAGGTGACAAAGGAACTCGTCGAGCGGATCATCGAGGAGGAGCTCGCCGGGATCGCCGCGCAGCCGGGCTACGACGCCGAGCGCTACGCCCAGGCGACCGCCCTGTTCAAGGAGGTCGCCCTCGACGACGACTTCGCCGAGTTCCTGACGCTGCCCGCCTACGCCCGCATGCCCTGAGGCGACCGTGCCCGCGGGGCCCGGGATCGGCGGGCCCCGCAGGGGAAGGGAGGCGCGATGCCGGAGAACGCCCTCGACGAACCGGTCCGGCGGTTCCTGGAGATCCTCGGTCCCGGCTCGGTGATCACCGATCCCGTACGGCTGCGCACCTACGAGTGCGACGGCCTGACCCACCATCGTGCGAGTCCCGGCGTCGTCGTGCTGCCGGAGACCGCCGAGCAGGTCGCGGCCGTGGTGCGGGTCTGCGTCCGCCACGGCGTGCCGTTCGTGGCCAGGGGCGCGGGGACCGGCCTGTCCGGCGGGGCGCTGCCGAGGACGGACGGGGTGCTCGTCGTCACCTCCAGGATGCGGCGGATCCTGTCGATCGACCTGCCGAACCGGCGTGCCGTCGTCGAGCCCGGGGTCACCAACCTGGCGATCACCGAGGCGGTCCGCGACCTGGGTTACTACTACGCTCCCGACCCCTCAAGCCAGCAGGTCTGCTCCATCGGCGGCAACGTCGCGGAGAACTCCGGCGGCGCCCACTGCCTGAAGTACGGCTTCACGGTCAACCACGTGCTCGCCCTGGAGGTCGTCACCCCGGACGGCGACATCGTCGAGCTGTCGAACAACGATCCCGGCTACGACCTGCTGGGCGCCTTCGTCGGCTCGGAGGGCACGCTCGGCGTCACCACCAAGGTCACCGTACGGCTGACGAGGGCCCCGCAGGCCGTGACGACGCTGCTGGCGGCCTTCGACGACGTCGAGGGGGGCGGCCGGGCGGTCTCGGCGATCATCGGCGGCGGCATCCTGCCCGCGGCGATCGAGATGATGGACGCCCTGGCGATCGAGGCCGCGGAGGCGGCGGTCGCCTGCGCCTACCCCGAGGGCGCCGGGGCCGTGCTCATCGTCGAGCTGGACGGCCCCGCCCCCGAGGTCGCGCACCAGTTCGCCGAGGTGCGGCGGATCTGCGAGGAGAACGGCGCCTTCGAGTTGCGCACGGCGGCGGACCCGGCGGAGCGGGCGGCCGTCTGGAAGGGCCGCAAGTCGGCCTTCGCGGCGGTCGGCCGGATCAGCCCGGCCTACATCGTGCAGGACGGGGTGGTGCCCAGGACCGCGCTGCCGGAGGTGCTGGCGGACATCGACCGCATCTCCCGGGAGCACGGCATCCGGGTGGCCAACGTCTTCCACGCCGGGGACGGCAACCTGCATCCGCTGGTGCTGTTCGACGACGGTGAGCCCGGGGCCGCCGAGCGGGCCGAGCTGGTCTCCGGCAGGATTCTCGACCTCTGCGTCGAGCATGGCGGCTCGATCACCGGGGAACACGGAGTAGGCGTCGACAAGTCCCGATATATGACGAAAATGTTCTCTGACGAGGATCTTGCGACCATGCAGCTGGTACGTTGCGCCTTCGACCCGGCGGGCCTGTCGAATCCGGGCAAGATCTTCCCGACCCCACGGCTGTGCGGCGAGGTCCCCGGAGTGCGCAAAGGCGCGCATCCGCTGGTCGAGTCCGGACAGGCGGAGCAGTTCTGATGGCGCCCCCGTTCGAGGCGCTGCGCGGAACGGGCGTGACGGTCCGGCCCGCAGAGCCCGGGGACGCCGTCGCCGGGGTCGTGCCCCGCTGGGTCGCGCTGCCGAGGACCACCGCCGAGGTCTCCACGTTGATGCGGGTCTCCGCCGAGCACGACCTCGCCGTCGTCCCCGCCGGAGACGGTACGAAGCTGGGCTGGGGGAACCCTCCCGAGCGCTGCGACCTGCTGCTCCGCACCGGCCGCCTGACCCTCGACGGTGAGACGACCGTCGAGCACTCCCCAGGCGACCTGGTCGTCAGGGTCTGCGCCGGCCTCCCCCTCGGCGCGCTGGCCTCCTTCCCCGGCGTCGCCCAGGAGCTGGCCCTGGACAACCCGCTCGGCGCGGGAACCGTCGGCGGCACGCTCGCCACCGGCGTCGCAGGCCCCCGAAGGTTCAGGTACGGCACCGCCCGCGACCTGCTGATCGGCGTCACCGTGGTCCTGGCCGACGGCACGGCCGCGACCTCCGGCGGCCGGGTCGTCAAGAACGTCGCGGGCTACGACCTCGGCAAGCTCCTGTGTGGCTCCTACGGCACGCTCGGCGTCGTCACCGAGGCCGTCTTCCGCCTTCACCCGTCCCCGCCAGAGCGCCGCTGGATCACCGTCGGGCTTGGCCGGGAGCCGGACCCGTTCGCGGCCCTCGACGAGCTCGTGGCCGACCTGACCGCCTCGCAGGCCGAACCCTGCGCCGTCGAGGTCGACTGGCCGGGGGACGGGGACGGGCCGCTCGTCACGGCCCTCGTCGAGGGGACGGCGGCCGGAGAACGGGCGACGGCCGTCCTGGAGCTGGCCCGTGGACGTCCGGCGTGGACCGGCGACGGCGCGCCCGGCTGGTGGAACTCCCTGCCCGGTGACCCCGGCGGGGCGCTGTGCGAGCTGCGCCTGCCTCCCGCCGGAGTCGGCCGGGCGCTGCGGGCGGTCACGGCGTGTGAGCCGTCCGCCCGGATCCGGGGCTCGGCCGCCTCGGGGGTCCTGTGGGCCGCTCCACCGCCGGAGGCGCTCCCGGCGTTCGTCCCGGCCGTGCGCGACCGGCTCGGCGTGCTCGGCGGCCGCCTGGTCGTCCTCGCCGCGCCGTACGGACGGGACGAGGGGATCGACAGGTGGGGGCCGACCGGCGCGCTGCCGTTGATGCGGCGGGTCAAGGAACGGTTCGATCCGGACCGGAGGATGTCCCCCGGCCGGTTCGTCGGAGGGATCTGAGATGGACCCTGAGCTGATCGGCGACTGCGTGCACTGCGGGTTCTGCCTGCCGACGTGCCCGACCTACGTGCTGTGGGGCGAGGAGATGGACTCCCCCCGTGGCCGGATCCACCTCATGGGCCAGCACGTGGAGGGCACACCCCTGACCCCGGAGATGGCCGGGCACTTCGACGCCTGCCTCGGGTGCATGGCGTGCGTGACGGCCTGCCCGTCCGGGGTGAGGTACGACCGGCTGATCGAGCAGACCAGGGCCGAGGTGGAGCGGGTCCACCGCAGGCCGCTCCAGGATCGGGCGCTGCGTGCCCTGGTCTTCCGGCTGTTCCCCTACCCCCGGCGGCTGCGGGCGATGCGGCTGCCGTTGCGGCTCACCGAGGGCGCGCGCCGCAGGCTCGCCCCGAGGCTGGGGCGGATCAGCCCGGTCCTGGCCGCGATGGCCGAGCTGGCGCCCCCGGTCCCCGCCCGGGTACGGCTGCCGCACAGGGTCAGGCCGGTCGGGCCGCGCAGGGCCACGGTCGGCATGCTCACCGGTTGCGTCCAGGGCGCCTTCTTCCCCCAGGTCAACGCGGCCACCGCCAGGGTGCTGGCGATGGAGGGCTGCGAGGTGGTGATCCCGCCCGCGCAGGGCTGCTGCGGGGCCCTGTCCCTGCACTCGGGACGGCCGGAACAGGCCGAACGACTCGCGGATCGGACGATGGCGGCCTTCGAGCGCGCGGGGGTGGACACGGTCGTGGTCAACGCCGCGGGCTGTGGATCGACCATGAAGGAGTACGACGACCTGCTCGGGCCGGAACGGGCCGGGGCCGTCAGGGTCGTGGACCTGTCGGAGTACCTCGCCGAGCTCGGCCCCGTGGCCCGGCGGCACCCGCTGCCGCTGACCGTGGCCTACCACGACGCCTGTCATCTGGCGCACGCGCAGGGGATCCGCGCCCAGCCCAGGGCGCTGCTGTCGGCCGTTCCCGGGCTCAGGCTGGTGGAGATCGCCGAATCGTCCATCTGCTGTGGCTCCGCGGGGACCTACAATCTCCTGCAGCCCGAGGCCGCGCGCGACCTCGGCGACCGCAAGGCGGAACGGGTGCTGGCCACCGGCGCCGACCTGCTGGTCTCGGCCAACCCCGGCTGCACCCTGCAGATCACCTCGGCCGTCCGCCGCCGCGGCATGGACCCGATCCCCGTCGCGCACGTCGCCCAGGTGCTTGACGCCTCCCTGCGCGGCCTGGACCGGGCGTGGTGAACGCGGGAACAAGGAACAGGAACGGACCGCATGGACAAAACGGATATGAGCGACGCACGACACGGAACCGCCGCCCCGGTCTCCTCGGGCGGCACCGTGCAGTCGGTCGACCGGGCGCTCGACGTGCTCGAGGCGCTCGCCGAACGGGGCGGGGAGGCCGGGCTCTCGGAGATCGCGGCCGGGACCGGCCTGCCGTACGGGACGATCCACCGGTTGCTGCGCACCCTGCTGGCGCGCGGTTACGTACGTCAGGAGTCCGACCGCCGCTACGCGCTCGGCGGCGCCCTGGTACGGCTCGGCGGGGTCGCCGAGCGCATGGTCGCGACGCTGGCGCAGCCGTACCTCACGAGGATGGTCGAACTGTCCGGTGAGACGGCCAACCTGGCGGTGCTCGAAGGTGACTTCGTCGTCTACGTCGCCCAGGTGCCCTCTCCCCGGAGGCTGCGGATGTTCGCCGAGGTCGGCAGGCGGGTGCTGCCGCACAGCACGGCGGTGGGGAAGGTCCTGATGGCCGACCGCGCCGACGACGAGGTGGCGGCGCTGGTCGGGCGCACCGGCATGCCCAGGCGCACCGCCAACACGGTCGTCGACCTGCCCGGCATGCTGGAGGAGCTGCGGCGGGTGCGTGAGCGGGGCTACGCCGTGGACCTGGGCGAGGAGGAACTCGGCGTGCACTGCCTGGCCGTCGGGGTGCGCGACGGCGCGCGGACGGTCGCCGCGATGTCGATCTCCGGCCCGGCCGGGCGGATCGAGGCGCTCGACCGGGAGGAGCTCGCGGAGGGCATGCGGGGGATCGCCCGCGACTTCGGCGCCGTGCTGGGCGCGTGACCCCGCCGGTTACCGGGTGGGCGGGGTGATGTTGAGGTTGCTGCCCTGGGGAACCGGGACCACGGAGACCTGGCCCTTCTGGATGGCCTGCCAGAGCACGGCGCCCTGGGGTCCCAGGACCTTGACGAGGTCCTTGATGGACTCCATCTCGGTGCGGACCTTCGCGTTGCGCTGCGCCTGGGCGATGTTCTCGGTCTTGGCGGCCTGCTCGTCGGCCAGGGCGTTCACCAGCGCCTCGGGCGGCTCGGGCTTCTGGATGGTCAGGGAGATGTCACCGCACTGGCCGCTGCCGGTGTAGTTGGGGTTGCAGAAGTAGTCGGCTCCGCCCGTCTCCTCGATGAACTGCCTGGCCAGCACGCCGACCCTGGCCTCCCAGGCCTGCTTCACCTTCGGGTCGTTGAACAGCCCCCGCCACTCGAACTCCTGGGAGGCGGCGTCCATCGCGCGGTCGAGCGGCACCCGCATGTACAGGTTGAGCATCCGCCCCCAGCCCTCGGACTGACCGTCCTCGTAGTAGGCGCGGAACTTCAGCCCGATCTTCTCGTGGAAGCGCTGCAGCGTCTTGCACTCGGTGTTGAGGGTGAACGTCGCGACCCCGGACACCGTCATTTCGACGTTGTCCTTGGACACGACGGACAACGGCTTGGACTCGGCGTCCTTGGCCTCGGAGAAGTCGAAGGTCCGCTGTCCGAACGGGTAGGAGTAGGGGGTGTCGCCGGGGCCGAGCAGCGTCGCGCCGCTTGAGGGGTTGATACAACGCTCGAACTTGATCGGCTCGAAGAGACCGCCGGCGTAGTGCAGGACCATCTCGTCGGGCTGGGTGCTCACCCGCGAGCAGCCGCTGAGGATCACCGCGCACACCACCAGCAGGGGCACCGCGATCAGGTAGATCCGCAGCGACCTCCGTTTGCCGACCGGTCCCTTAGCGCTCATCGCCCATCCTTTACATCCGCCTTATATCCATTTGTCAAAGGCGGATCCTATTACCGTCACATCACGAGCGAGCGACGTGACCGGATGCGACCGTGGGCGGCCCGTCAGCAGGAGTTGAGGATCTTCCGCATGGCGTCCTTCTCCGCGGACGTCACCCACAGACCGTACTTGGCCTTCACCTGGATCTGGCGTGAGACATAGGTGCACCGGTAGGCGCCGCGCGGCGGGAGCCAGGTGGCCGCGTCACCGGCGCCCTTCTGACTGTTCAGCGGCCCGTCGACGGCCAGCAGGTTCAGCGGGTCGTTGGCCAGTTCCTTGCGCTTGCCCTCCGGCCACTGCTGCGCGCCCTTCTGCCAGGCGTCGGCCAGCGCGACCACATGGTCGATCTGCACCGCGGAGCTGGTTTTCTGGCCGCGCTCGAACTTGATGGTCTTGCCGCTGTAGGGGTCGTCGAGGACCCCGGTCAGCACGATGCAGTCATGAGTGCCCGACTTGAAGGTCTCGTCCTTCAAGTCGCGCTTGAGGATGTCGTTGCGGGTGTCACAGCCGTTGTGGTCGACGTCGGACCAGGCGGGGCCGAACTCCCCGCGGTCGAAGCCGGTCATCGGGGCACGCCCCTTGACCTGCAGCCTGTCCAGCTCGCCGAGGGACTCGGCGGCGGACTTCCCCTGGACGGCCGACGACCCCCCGCCCGCCTGCCCGGTGAGACCGCATCCCGCCAGAGTGAACGCGACCGCCGCGGCGACCGCTCCCCGACCAAGCGCCGACCGCAGCATGGCACCCCTTATGACGAATTACGACTTCAGCGATGACGAAGCGGCCAACTACCCGCATCCACCGTCATCAATCATAAGGTCACACGCCGTAACCCTCATTACCTGTTTCAGGACGCGATGGTAAGTAACCCCTCAGACGCGGCCGTAGGAGTCCTCAAGCCGCTCGATGTCGTCCTCGTCGAAGTATCCGAAGGCGATCTCCAGGATCCGGGTCGCCTTGCCCGACGAGCTGAGCCGGTGAGTCTGCCCCGCCCTGATGAGCACCCGGTCGCCGACGGCGGGCTCGATCCGCTCACCGTCGATCTCGAACACCGCGCCGGGGTCGAGGGCGACCCAGAGCTCGTCACGGTGCTCGTGCCGCTGCAGGCTGAGCCGCTGCCCCGGCGCCACTTCGATGATCTTCACCGTGGACGTCTCGTTGAGTGTGTACCGTTCGAAAGCACCCCACGGGCGCTCGTCCCGGATCACCGCGCCGAGCCGGTCGATGTCCTGCAAGATGCCTCCATCCACTCACCTGAGTACAGGAACTGTGACATGTCCACGTAACGAGCGCGCATGTTCCATGAAACTGGATGCTTAACTCAGGTGAGACGATTACCTCACGTTACGAGAATTCACGGGGATCGCCGCACTCGCCACGCGGAACCCGCCGCCACGGCCTCGCAGCCCACGGGCAGGCAGTACGCGCCGCCCGGAGGAGACGACTCCGGGCGGCACGGATACGGGCACGGCTACAGGCCGTACTCCTTGACGATGCGCTCGTGCCTCTCGACCTCGACGTCGACGGCCTTGGCGAGGTCGAGCCAGGCCAGCGGATGCACCCAGCGCTCGGTCGCGTCGTCGAGCACCGCGTCGAGCTCGACCGGCGTGACGTCCGGCGGGATCGCGATCCAGCCGAAGACGCCGGGCAGCCGCTCGCCGGAGGTCGGGTGCGCGACCGTGTAGCTGTCGTCGCTGTAGACCCACATCGGCCAGCCGCGCTCGGCCATGACCTCGTTGAACTCGGTCCAGTCGGCCTCGCTCGGAGCGGCGCCGTCGAAGAACCAGCTGCTGTACCCACCCGGGCGGAGCATGCTGACCGCGGCGAACGGCGGGATGAAGCCCTCCTGCTCCTCCTGGCTCTCCGGGATCGGCTCCAGCAGCTGCGGGTCGAAGACGACCAGGTCACCGGCGTTGTAGTCCATGCCGGTCGGCTGCGGGATGGCCAGCCTGGCCGTGGCGGGGCCGGTGCGCAGGCTGATGACCACGCGCTGGCTGCCGTCGGGAGCGGGCAGGACGATGCGCACCAGGCCCATCTCCTCCTCGATCGGCCCCTCCGTCGACTGCAGCGGCATGCCGAGCTTGGTGGTGCCCGCGCGGACGGTCTCCCAGTCTTCGGCGGCCGTGGCCATGGTGATCATCCGCCAGATGTCCTCCGGCTCGATCTCCTCCGAATCGAGCGCGTCACGCAGGATCGCGGCGCCCTTGGCGTTGTCGCCGCTCTGCTGTACGGCGGCGGCCCACAGACGGCTCGCCTCGATGCCCGCGCCCGCGGCGACCGCGGCCTCACCCTCGGCGGCGGCCTGCTCCCAGCGCTCCCGCGCGCGGTACAGACGGCCCAGGGACAGGTGACGCTGAGCCTCGGGGAGCCGCTGCGCCATCTGCTCGAGGCGCTCGTCCTGACGGGCCTCGATCAGCAGGCCGGTGAGGTAGGAGACGTCCTGCTGATCGGCGGTCTCGATGTCGCCCGACTCGACCAGCATGGTCCAGTAGATGTCGGCGCCCCTGGCCGGGTAGCCGAGGAAGCCCAGCGTGGTGGTGTGCCTGCGGGTGGCGGGCAGGTCACGGCCGGAGAGCGGGGCCAGCCAGCCGACCCAGCGCTCGGGGTCGGCGTTGAAGCCGTCGGCCGCGTCGAAGTACTCGACCAGCTCGGCCTCGGGACCCGGCGCCTCCGGCTCCTCGACCGCGTCCGCGGCGGCGCGCAGCGCGGCGATCCGCTCGGCGATGCTCCCGGCGGACTTCAGCTCGCCCACCGCGGACTCGGCGATGTCGGCCAGCTGCCTGGCCTGCCAGACGCTCTGCCTGCTCACCGCCAGGTCCCCGGCGACCAGCGCCAGCTCGACCCGCGTGTGGTAGCCGCCCATCATGGCGAAGTAGTCGATCCACTGCTTGAGCACCCGGCCGAGCTGCCAGGTGTTGGTGATCTTCGCGAATCCGGCGAGCTCACGGATGGCCCGCGCCCACTCGGCCCACACCCGCGGGTGGTCGCCGACCACGTCCAGGTCGGGCAGCGCGTCGACGGACTCCTGCGGCTTGCCGAGCACGGCGAGCACGAGCGAGCGCAGCACGCCCTCACGGTGCTCCTTGGCCACGGGGTCGTCGGGCTTGAACCCGGCCGCCGCGTCGAGCGCGGTGAGCGCGTCCTGGGCGCGTCCCGCGGCCAGGAGGGCGCGGGCGGAGGCGGCGCCGAGCTCCCAGCTCGCCTGCCTGTCGGCGGCTCCGAGCCTGCCGACCGCGGACTCGGCGTAGGTGACCGCCTCCTCGGCGCGGCCCGCGTCCAGCAGAGCCGAGACGTACTGCTCCGCGACGGAGGAGAAGGCCAGCGAGTCCGGCTCGACCCCGAGGGCGCCGAGGGCCGCCAGCCGCTCGTCGGCGTAGCCGGGACCGTCGGTGTTCGCCTGGGTGAGGGCCAGTGCCGTCACGGCCCCGGGCGCTCCGGGACATTCACGGATGTCCTCCCGCTGGGAGAGCTCGACCAGCGTCTCGGCGTCGGCGAGGGCGACGGCCCCCTGGGCGCGGTCGCCGACGCGGCCGATCAGGTGCCAGTAGCGGGCGTAGAACTCCAGCCAGGGCAGTCCCAGGTTCTGCGCCTGCTGTGCGATGGCCGGCGCGAGCACGTCGAGCTGCGCGTACCGGCCCTCCAGCGCCTGCGCGGGCACGTCGCCGATCGCCATGGCCAGGCCGGTGTTCCCGGCTTCGTGCAGTTGCCGCTGGGTGTCGCCCACCCAGGCCCAGATGTCCACGTCCATGGGACGTCAGTCTGCCAGGTCGGCGACCGTGCCCCAAACGACTGCGCCATCCCGATTGGCCATGTGATTCACCCGGTTCGGTGGAGTTCGCCGCGTCGGGCTGTGAGAGCGCTCCCGCGAGCTCACAGGTTCAACTCCCCCGAGGCGACCATCACGGCGGGCCCGGCCAGGTAACTGGTGTCCTCTTCGAGGGTGACGGTCACCGTGCCGCCGAGCACCTCGACCGCCCAGGTGCCCGTGGTCTCCCCCGCCAGCCGGGCCGCGGCGACGGCCGAGGCGACGGCGCCGGTCCCGCAGGAGCGCGTCTCGCCGGAGCCGCGCTCGAAGACCCGCATCACCACGCGGCGCTCCCCGACCGGGTTGAGCAGCTCGATGTTCACCCCCTCGGGGAACACGGCGGGGTCGAAGCCGGGCTGGCGGGACAGGTCGAGCTGGGCGACCGGATCGCCGATGACACATGCCAGGTGGGGGTTGCCCATGTCGACGTGGAGCCCCTCGTAGTGCTTTCCCGAGACGGTCGTCGCGCTCTCGCCGAACGTCTTCGGCCGCCCCATCTCCACGGTCACGTCGCCGGTCTCGGCCAGCCGTACGCGCTTGACGCCTCCCCTGGTCGCGACCCCGAACTCGCCGGCGTCCGCCAGGCACGAGTCGACCAGGTAGCGGGCGAAGACCCGCACACCGTTGCCGCACATCTGCGCGACGCTGCCGTCGGCGTTGCGGTAGTCCATGAACCACTCGGCCCGGCCCGCCTGGTCGGCGACCTCGGGGCTGAGCTTGGTGGGCATCACGTGCAGCACCCCGTCCGCCCCGATCCCCGCGCGCCGGTCGCACACCGCGGCGACGAACGCCGCCGAGAGCTCCAGCTCGCCGTCGAGGTCGGGGATGATCACGAAGTCGTTCTCTGTGCCGTGGCCCTTGACGAATCGCATGTTCCAACTCTATCGGCGCCCTACCGGGGTATCAGCGCGAGCGCCCTGCCCAGCAGGTCGGGCTCCCGCTGGGGCAGCCAGCGCACCCGTGGGTCGCGCCGGAACCACGACTCCTGACGGCGGACGAACCTGCGGGTGGCCCGGATCGTCTCCTGTTTCGCCTGCTCCTCGGTCCACTCGCCGTCCAGGAAGCGCAGAACCTGGGCGTAGCCGAGCGCGCGGCTGGCCGTACGGCCCTCGGCGAGGCCGTGCGCGGCCAGCCGTCCGACCTCCTCGACCAGCCCGGCCTCCCACATCCGCTCGACCCGTACGGCGACCCGCTCGTCGAGGACCTCCCTGGGCACCTCGACCCCCAGCTGGACGCTGTGGTAGATCGCGTCGTAGGAGGGCATGGTGGCCGAGAAAGGTCTCCCGGACAGTTCGATGACCTCGAGCGCGCGGACGATCCTGCGGCCGTTGCCCGGCAGGATCGCCCCGGCGGCCTTCGGGTCGAGTTCGCGGAGCCGTTCGTACAGGGGAGCGGTTCCCACGCGTTCGAGCTCGGCCTCCAGCCTGGCGCGGATGCCGGGGTCGGTGCCGGGGAACTCCAGGTCGTCGAGCGCGGCCCGCACGTAGAGCCCCGACCCCCCGGCCAGGATGGGCACGACCCCCCTGGCCAGCATGTCGTCGATCAGCGGCCTGGCCAGCGACTGGTACTCCGCGACGCTCGCGGTCCTGGTCACCTCCCAGATGTCGAGCAGGTGGTGCGGGACCCCGCGCCGTTCCCCGATGGTCAGTTTGGCCGTCCCGATGTCCATTCCCCGGTAGAACTGCATGGAGTCGGTGTTGATCACCTCACCCCCCAGTTCGAGGGCGAGGTCGACGGCGAGGTCGGACTTGCCCGCGGCGGTGGGACCCACGACGGCGATGACTGGTAGCTGGCGCACGGTGATAAGTGTGTCAACTCCCTGGGTATGCATGGGATGACGATGATTCGTCGCATCGGATCGGGGGATTCACCCATGTCGATCTTCGACAAGGTCAAGAACATGCTCGGCGACCACAGCGCCAAGGCCGAGGAACTCGCCAAGCAGGGCGTGGACCAGGCGGCGCGGATGGCCAAGGAGAAGACGGGCGGCAAGTACGACCAGCACATCGACACCGCGGCCGCCAAGGCGAAGGAGATGGCCGACAGAATCGACGAACCGGACGGCACGCCACGGCCTCCCGGACAGGACGCCTCCCCGGGATACCCGGGCCAGGGCCGCTCCGACGAGGGCAGGATCGACCCACCCGCCGTCTGACGGACTCCAGGCTCGGTGGGCGCGGAGGTGAGAGGGCCTTTCAGTCCCAGTCGAGGGTCGGCTGCAGATAACCCTCAAGGGTGAGCAGCCAGCGCTTGGACTCCACGCCCTCTCCCCCGCTGAACCCGCCGAGCCCGTTTCCGGCGACCACCCGGTGGCAGGGGACGATGATCGGGATGGGGTTGGCCCCCATGATCGACCCGATGGCCCGCGCCGGGACACCCGTGCCGCTGCGCGCGGCCAGCTCGCCGTACGTCACGGCCCTGCCGTAGCCGACCGTCTCGTACAGCGTGCCGAGCACCCTGCGCTGGACGGGTGAGGTCAGCCGCCAGTCGACGGGGACGCGGAAGGTCCGCAGCCTGCCCGCGTAGTACTCGGCGAGCTCGCCGAGCACCGGAGCCGTCCTGTCCTGGTCGTCGGTCTCCGCCAGGCCGAGACCCGCCAGCATGCGCGCCCTGAGGCTCCCGCTACGGTGGGTCCAGCCGACTCCGGCGACCCCGTCCTCGGTGACGGCGGCGAGCATCTCCCCCAAGGGCGTCTGGACCGTCCCGAACGCCACGGTTGCCGCCATGTGTCCCCCTTGTGAGTGCGTCCCCGGCCCCCGTCGACCACGACAGGTAACGGCATTCTTCATGAAAGAGCGCCGCATGGAGCCGTATTCCCCACCGATGATCGCGATCAACAGGCTCTAGCATCGGCTCGTGTCCCATCGTGAACTCGTCGTCCTCGGTACCTCAAGCGCGGTTCCCACCCGGCACCGCAACCACAACGGCTACCTCCTGCGCTGGGACGGCCAGGGCTTCCTGTTCGACCCCGGGGAGGGCACCCAGCGTCAGATGCTGTACGCGGGAGTCGGCTCGCACGACGTCACCTGGATCTGCGTCACGCACTTCCACGGTGACCACTGCCTGGGAGTCCCCGGCATCGTCCAGCGCATCGCCAGGGACGGGGTCGCCCACCGGGTCTCGGCGGTCTTCCCCGCGAGCGGGGAGGTCTACTGGCGGCGCCTGCGTCACGCCACCGCCTTCGCCGACACCTCGGTCATCGCCGAACACCCCGTCTCCGGGGACGAGGCGCGCCTCGACGCGGGACCGGTGACCCTCACCGCCCGCCCGCTGTCCCATCCCGTGGACTCCTACGGCTACCGCCTCGACGAGCCCGACGGCCACCGGATGGTTCCGGAACTGCTGGCCGCGCGAGGTCTTCACGGCCCCGCGATCGGGGAGTTGCAGCGCACGGGCACGGTCGTCGCCCCCGACGGCACGACGGTCGGGCTCGCGGAGTGCTCAAGGCCACGCCCCGGTCAGAGCGCCGCCTTCGTGATGGACACCCGGCTGTGCGACGGGGTGTTCGCCCTCGCGGAGGGGGTCGACCTGCTGGTGATCGAGTCCACGTTCCTCTCCGGGGAGGCCGCGCTCGCCTCCCGTTACGGCCATCTGACCGCGGAGCAGGCCGGCCTGGTGGCCGCCGAGTCCGGGGTGCGCCGTCTCGTCCTGACGCACCTGTCGGAACGCTACGGAGCCGACGACGAGACCCGCTTCCTCGACGAGACCCGGCGTCACTTCGGCGGCGACGTCGTCCTGGCACACGACCTGGAACGGATCGCCGTACCCCACCGCGTCCGCGTCGTGGGCTGACGACCCCTCAGGGGGCCGTGGGGGCCGTGGGAGAGCCGGACGCGAGGGCGGCGACGAAGTAGCCGACCCCGTAGGGGGCGTCGGCGTACAGGACCCTCCCGTCGAGGGGGCCGCCCGCCCCCGCCAGGACCCGTAGCGCGGCCCTGCCCTGGACCCACAGCTCCTCGGCCTGTTCCCGGTCGAGCTCCGGCACCTCGCCCCGCCCCAGCGCCTCGACGATCTCCGCGTCGTACGGCAGCGCCCGCGGGTCCAGATATCCCGGTGACTTCTCGGTCAGCCGGGCGGAGCCGTCGGCCATGACCAGCAGCGCGACCCTGTCGTGTTCCTCGGCCAGCCGCGCCCCCAGCCGTGCGCACTCCTCCTCGGAGGCGTCGAACGGCACGGCGTGGAAGGCGGTGGCGGCCATCCCCTCCCGGTCGAGCAGCCACCGGCCCGCCGTCAGGGAGAGCGGCAGCACGGGCTCACCTGCGCCGACCAGGACGTCGGCCCCCCAGGGCGCCAGGCTTCCCGCGGCGTGCGGGCCGTACGCCCCGGCACGGGTCGCGCCGCCGACCACCAGGACCGCCTGGGGCCCGGCCTCACGCAGGCCGCCGACCGCGGCCGCGCAGGCGGCCCTCAGCCCGTCGAGCTCGGTGGCGGCCTCACCGGCCAGCTCGGGGAACAGCAACGGAGGATGCGGGCAGACCGCCGCGGCGACAAGCACCTCGTCAGACTAACGGAGCGCTTTGGCCGCCCCGCACTCCTCCGGTCTCGGGGACAACGCTGCGGTTCTCACATTTCCTGATTTTTCACACTGTTGCCTTGTATAGGGCGCGCAAAATGGATCGATCCATATTTGCCGTTTCGCCCTCGCCGGGTTTCCCCGCTCATCGGGAAGCCTGTCCGGGGAAAGAGCCGGAAATACCTGTTCTCCAGGGAAAACACGCACAGGACCCCCGGGTGGCGCGCCAAACTGGACGGAACACGAAACGTTCCCCAGTCTCCGACGGCCCCCGAACTCTCCGGGTCTCCGCGGCCCTCAGGGTTCCCGGGCTCTTTAAGCCTCAGGAAGGAAGTGCGGCTTGTCATACTCCGGGAGGGCGCCGTACGCGTGGCCGTACGCCCTGGCGAGCGTGGTCGTGGCCGCCGGGGTGGCGGGGATCAGCGTCGCGATCGTCACCGGCTCGCCGGAACCGCCCGCCCCCGGGCCGAACCCCGGCCTCAGCCGGGTCGTCACGCGGACACCGGTGGCCGCGCCGTACCCTCCGCCGCTTCCCCCTCGGCCCGCGGCCGTGCTCGTGCCGCCGGTGGCCCGTAAGACGGGACACCGGGCCGAGCGCCTGCCGGCGCACGTGCCCGCGCGTCCTCACCTGCGGCCGCCCGCGCATCCGCAGGGGCGCACCGCGTGGGGTCGTACGCACCCGGCTCCGCGTCAGGTCCCGCGGCACCCGAAGGTCAAGAAACCGATCGGGCGGCCCGCGGCCCCCGCGAGGAGGCCCAGGCCGCAGAGCTTCTGCGACATGCTGGACGGCATCCGCCGCGCCTACTGCGACGCCGTGCTCGACGGCCTCTCGGGCCGCTGACCGACGCTCAGGAGGGGACGGAGCAGCCGGAGTCCTGAACCGCGGGGGCGGCGGGACGGCCGATCGACGGCATGCCGAGCATGACGCCGGAACCACCCGTCGCCGGAGCGCCCTGCCTGGCCTGCCAGGCGTCCCCCGCGCGGGTACGGCGCAGTTCGAGAGCGGGCCCGTCGGCCACCAGGTGGTGCGGCGCGGCGTAGGTGACCTCGACGCGGACCATGTCGCCAGGCCTGGGCACCTCGTCCCCCGGAGTGAAGTGGACCAGGCGGTTGTCGGGGGCGCGGCCGGACAGGCGGTTGGTCGCCTCGTCCTTGCGGCCCTCGCCCTCGGCGACCAGCACCTCCAGCGTCCGGCCGACCTGCTTGCGGTTCTCCTCCCAGGAGATCTCGTTCTGCAGGGCCACGAGACGCTCGTAGCGCTCCTGCACGACCTCCTTGGGCACCTGCCCGTCCATGGTCGCCGCGGGCGTGCCCGGACGGATGGAGTACTGGAAGGTGAAGGCGTTGGCGAAGCGGGAACGGCGCACGACCTCCAGGGTCTCCTGGAAGTCCTCCTCGGTCTCGCCGGGGAAGCCGACGATGATGTCGGTGGAGATGGCGGCGTCGGGCATGGCGGCGCGGACCCGCTCGATGATGCCCAGGTAGCGCTCGGCCCGGTAGGAGCGGCGCATCGCCTTCAGGACCCGGTCGGAGCCGGACTGCAGGGGCATGTGGAGCTGGTGCATCACGTTGGGCGTCTCGGCCATGGCCGCGATGACGTCGTCGGTGAACGCGGCCGGGTGCGGGCTGGTGAAACGGACCCGCTCCAGACCCTCGACGTCGCCGCAGGCCCTCAGGAGCTTGCCGAAGGCCAGCTTGTCGCCGAACTCGACGCCGTAGGTGTTGACGTTCTGGCCGAGGAGGGTGATCTCCAGCACCCCCTGGTCGACCAGGGTCCGCACCTCGCTGAGGACGTCGCCGGGACGGCGGTCCTTCTCCTTGCCGCGCAGCGAGGGCACGATGCAGAAGGTGCAGGTGTTGTTGCACCCGACGGAGATCGAGACCCAGGCGGCGTAGGCCGACTCGCGCTTGGTCGGCAACGTGCTCGGGAAGGTCTCCAGCGACTCCTTGATCTCGACCTGCGCCTCCTGCTGGACACGCGCCCGCTCAAGCAGCACCGGCAGCGAGCCGATGTTGTGCGTGCCGAAGACCACGTCGACCCAGGGCGCCCTGCGGACGATCTCCCCCTGGTCCTTCTGCGCCAGGCAGCCACCGACGGCGATCTGCATGCCGGGGTTGCCGACCTTCGAGGGGCGCAGGTGCCCGAGGTTGCCGTAAAGCCGGTTGTCGGCGTTCTCCCGCACGGCGCAGGTGTTGAACACGACCACGTCGGCGACCTGCCCCTCGGGCGCGGGGACGTAGCCCGCGTCCTCGAGAAGGCCGGAAAGGCGCTCGGAGTCGTGCACGTTCATCTGGCACCCGTAGGTACGAACCTCGTACGTGCGGGCGCTCTCCACGGTGGCAGTCATCTCAAGACAAGGGTAGGCGCTCCGCCGACCCCGAGGTACGGCCAGAGCCGTCCCCCCTCCCTGTGGACGCCACGCCGGGGATCACCGGGGAGGATCCCGCCGAACCATTCGAACAGCCCTTTATGCCGGTGGATCTCATCGAGATATGACAGAAAACAACAAACCTTTACCCGGAGTAAGGGGGATGTGATCTGATCGGTACCTCAGGGTTAGCCCGAGGTGCCGATCACGGATTTACGTTGTGTTTCATGACGGAGAACGGGGAAGCGACTCCTCTGGTCGTCCTCACGAACGTGAACAAGCATTTCGGCAACCTGCACGTCCTGCGTGACATCAACCTGACGATCTCCAGGGGGGAGGTCGTCGTGGTCATCGGCCCCTCGGGAGGCGGGAAGTCGACCCTGTGCCGGACGATCAACAGGCTGGAGACCGTCGACGACGGCACGGTCACCTTCGACGGGCGCCCGCTCCCCGCGGAGGGCAGGGCACTGGCCATGCTCAGGGCCGAGGTCGGCATGGTGTTCCAGTCCTTCAACCTGTTCGCGCACAAGACGATCCTGGAGAACGTCACCCTCGGCCCGGTCAAGGTACGCCGCCTGGGCAAGGCCGAGGCCCGCGCGCTGGGCATGGAGTTGCTGGAGCGGGTCGGCATCGGCGCCCAGGCGGCGAAGTACCCCGCCCAACTCTCCGGCGGCCAGCAGCAGCGCGTGGCCATCGCCCGCGCCCTGGCCATGAACCCCAAGATGATCCTGTTCGACGAGCCGACCTCGGCGCTGGACCCGGAGATGGTCCAGGAGGTCCTCGACGTCATGATCGGCCTGGCCGCCGACGGCATGACGATGATGGTCGTCACCCACGAGATGGGGTTCGCCCGCCGCGCGGCCGACCGGGTGGTGTTCATGGCCGAGGGCCGCATCGTCGAGGAGAGCACTCCCGAGGAGTTCTTCACCTCCGCCAGGACCGACCGGGCCAGGGACTTCCTCTCCAAGATCCTTACGCACTAGGGCCGCCGGTATCTCTCAAGGGAAGACGAGGTAGCAGGATGCGTGTACAGCGTGCCGGAACCGTACTGGTCGCGGTGGCCGCCATGGTGGCCGGACTCACCGCGTGCGGTGGCGGCAGCGGCGGCGGCAAGTTCGTCGTGGGCATCAAGTTCGACCAGCCCGGGCTCGGCCAGAAACAGCCGGACGGCTCGTTCAAGGGCTTCGACGTGGACGTGGCGAGATACGTCGCCAAGCAGCTCGGCTACCAGGACGACCAGATCGAGTTCAAGGAGGCCATCTCGGCCAACCGGGAGCCGTTCATCCAGCAGGGCCAGGTCAACATCGTCGCCGCGACCTACTCGATCACCGACGACCGCAAGAAGAAGATCTCCTTCGCCGGGCCGTACCTCGTCACCGGTCAGGACATCCTGACCCGCGCCGACGACACGACGATCAACGGGGAGGAGGACCTGAGGAACAAGAAGGTGTGCGGCGCCCAGGGCTCCTCCTCGCCCAAGCGCCTGGTCGACAAGTTCGGCGAGGCGTGGAAGAGCCAGTACCTCACCGAGCAGCAGGGCTACGGCGCCTGCCTGCCGCTGCTGGAGAACAAGCAGGTGGACGCGATCTCCACGGACGCGACGATCCTGGCCGGGTTCGCCGCCCGGTCGCCGGGCAAGTTCCGCCTCGTCGGCAAGCCCTTCTCCGAGGAGAAGTACGGCATCGGCCTGAAGCTGGAGGACAAGGACACCCGCGAGAAGATCAACAAGGCTCTGGAGAAGATGTTCGCCGACGGAAGCTGGAAGAAGGCCGTGGACGCCAACTTCGGTGAGTTCGGCAAGTTCTTCACCACGCCGCCGACCATCGAGCGCTACTGACCCGTCCCCGGGCCGGGGCGCGTCCCGGCCCGGGTTCCCTGGAGGGAACGAGTGCAGGCACTCCTCGACGAATTCCCGGCCATCCTGAGCGCCTTCTGGCTGACGATACGGCTCACCCTCGCCAGCGGGGCCGCGGCGCTGGTCCTCGGGACGATCCTGGCCGCGATGCGGGTCAGCCCGCTGCCCGTGCTGCGCGGCATCGGCACGGTCTACGTCAACACCCTGCGGAACACGCCGCTGACCCTGGTGATCGTCTTCTGCGGGCTCGGCCTGGGCCTGGTGCTGGACATCTCGTTCTCCACGAGCCTGTCCACGAACTACCTCTGGCTGTCGATCATCGGGCTGTCCGCCTACACGGCCGCGTTCGTCTGCGAGGCGATCAGGTCCGGGATCAACACCGTGCCGGTCGGCCAGGCCGAGGCGGCCCGCGCCATCGGCCTGACCTTCTCCCAGAACCTCAGGCTGATCGTGCTGCCCCAGGCGCTGCGCGCGGTGGTCGCCCCGCTGGGCAGCATCCTGATCGCGCTGACCAAGAACACCACGATCGCCGCGGCCATCGGCGTGACCGAGGCCTCGCTGACGATGAAGACGCTCTTCGAGGCACACGGTGACTCGGTCGTCCCGATCTTCTTCGGGTTCGCCCTCGGCTTCCTGATCCTGACGCTGCCGACCGGGCTGCTGTTCACCTGGCTGTCCAGGCGGCTGGCGGTGGTCCGATGAACGCGCGCTCGGCCGACGTCCTCTACGACGCCCCCGGGCCACGCGCCCGGACGCGCAACACCGTGCTCACGGTGCTGGTCGTCGTGGCGGCGCTGCTGGCCGCCTACCTGATGGTGACCAAGCTCGGCGAGAAGAACCAGCTCGACCCGGCCCTGTGGACGCCGTTCCTGCGGGGCGACGTGTGGCTCAACCTGATCGTGCCCGGCCTGCTGAACACCCTGAGCGCGGCACTGGTCGCCTCACTGATCGCGGTGCCGTTCGGGTTCGTCCTGGGCATCGGGCGGCTGTCCGACCGCGCCGTGATCCGCGTCCCCGCGGGTGTGGTGGTGGAGTTCTTCAGGGCGATCCCGCTGCTCATCATGATCTTCGCGGTGATGTACGGCGGGAGCGCGGTCTTCGGGCTCACCGTGACCCCGTTCGCCGCCGTGGTCGTCGGCCTGGTCCTGTACAACGGGTCGGTGCTGGCGGAGATCGTGCGGGCGGGCATCCAGGCCGTGCCGCGCGGCCAGTCGGAGGCGGCCTACGCCGTCGGCCTGCGCAAGGGCCAGGTCATGCGGATGATCCTGCTGCCGCAGGCGGTCACGGCCATGATGCCGGCGATCGTCTCGCAGCTCGTGGTGCTCCTGAAGGACACGGCACTGGGGTTCATCGTCTCCTTCGAGGACCTGTTGAACGCGGGGGCGCGCGTGCTGCCGTCCAACTTCAACAACCTCATCCCCTCCGTGTTCGTCATCGCGATCGTCTACATCATCATCAACCTGGCCGTCGGCGCCGTCGCCACCTGGCTGGAGAGACGCAGCCGCCGAAGCCGCAGGACCACGGCCGCTCCGGTCGAACCCCCCGGGGCGATCGTGGTGTCCGGAACGACCCCCGGCGTCTCCGCGGTCGACTGACGGGGTCCGGGAAAATTTGATCATCACTGTTTGGGAGGCTGCTTCAGGTGAGCATGGGAAACGAATTTCCGCACGCCGCGAGGGATGAGGACCATACCGGCGACACGGGACGGGTTATCGGGCAGGATGGCGCCATGTCCCCCGAGCAGGTCGTCCGGCCGTATGCCACCTGGCCCTCTCCGATCTCGACCACGGGTGTCGCCCGGTCAGGGCTGCGCCTGGGGTTCCCGACGGTGTCGGGAACCCAGATGTGGTGGACCGAGGACCGCCCCCTTGAGGGCGGCCGCACCACGATCGTGCGGCAGGAGGCCGACGGCACACGCACGCAGCTCCTGGCGGCTCCGTGGAACGCCAGGACCCGCGTCCACGAGTACGGCGGGCGGCCGTACGCCCTGGTCCCCGGTGGCGGTCTGGTGTTCGCCAACTTCGCCGACCAGCGCCTCTACCTTCTGGCCCCCGGCTCCGAACCCGAGCCCCTCACCCCGGAGCCCGAGCACGAGTGCGGCCTGCGCTACGCCGAGATGACCGTCCACGACGGGCGGATCCTGTGCGTGCGCGAGCGGCACGACGCCGAAGGACGGGTGAGCCGCTCGATCGTCTCCATCCCGCTGGACGGCGGGGCCGAGACGCGCGAGCTGGTCGGCGGGAGCGACTTCTACGCCTTCCCCACCCTGTCGCCCGACGGCGAACACCTGGCCTACGTCTGCTGGGACCACCCCCGTATGCCGTGGAACGGCACCGAGATACGGGTCACCCGGCTCTCCGACGGCCTGACCAGGACGGTGGCCGGAGGTCTTGAGGAGTCGGTCCTGGCCCCCTCCTGGCGCGACGACCTGAGCCTGTACTTCATCTCCGACCGCTCCGGCTGGTGGAACCTCTACCTGAGCGGCGTCGGCGGCGCCCCCGCGCGGGCGCTCCACCCCCTCCAGGAGGAGTGCGCCGGGCCGCTGTGGCAGCTCGGCGGAGCACCGTACGCGCCGCTGGCCGACGGGCGGATCGTCCTGCTGCACGGCCGGGGAGATCTGCGCCTGGGCGTGCTCGACCCCGAGGACGGCACGCTGACCGACCTCGAAACCCCCTACGACGGCTGGCACCCGTCCCTGTCGTGTGACGGGCAGGCGGTGGCCGCGATCGCCTACGGCCCGGCGATCCCCCGCGCCGTCGTCCGGCTCGACCCCGCGACGGGGTTCGCCGAGGAGTTCCGGCGCGACGCCACCGAACTGCCCGATCCCGCCTACCTGCCCCTTCCCCGGGCCGTCGAGTTCGACGGCAGATCCGGGCGCCGGGTGCACGCGATCGTCTACCCGCCCGTCAGCCCCGAGGCCAGGGGCGAGGGGCCCGCGCCGTACGTGGTCTTCGTGCACGGCGGTCCGACCGCGCACAGCATCAGCGCGCTCGACCTGGAGAAGGCCTTCTTCACCAGCAGGGGCATCGGCGTGCTCGACCTCAACTACGGCGGCTCCACCGGGTACGGCCGCGCCTACCGCGACCTGCTGCACGAGCAGTGGGGGATCGTCGACGTCGAGGACGCGGTCTCCGCCGCCGAGTGGCTGGCCGCCGAGGGGCTCGCCGACTCACGGCGGATCGCGATCAGGGGCGGCAGCGCGGGTGGCTGGACGGTCATGGCCGCCTGCTGCGCCTCCGACGCGTTCGCGGGCGGCGTCTCCTACTACGGGGTGAGCACGCTCGCCTCGTTCGTGACCACCACCCACGACTTCGAGTCCCGCTACATCGACTGGCTGGTCGGTGCGGACCCCGCGCTGTACGGTCCCCGTGAACCGCTGAGCATGGTCTCCAAGGTGACCTGCCCGATGCTTCTGCTGCAGGGACTGTCCGACCCGGTGGTGCCTCCGGAGCAGTCTCAGGCCTTCGCCGACGCCCTGGCCGAGCGCGGCATCCCGTGCACCTACCTCACCTTCGAGGGAGAGTCACACGGCTTCCGCCGCGCTGAGACCCGAAGCACGGCCCTGGCCACCGAGCTGGCCTTCTACCAGCAGATCTTCCACTCCTGACGGCTCCCGCACGCCGGGTGGCCCCGCGCCTGGACGACCCCTATCGGGCGAACTCCGTGGCGCGGGACTCCCGGACCACGGTGATGCGGATCTGACCGGGGTAGGTCAGCTCCTCCTCGACCTGCTTGGCCACGTCCCGGGCGATCACCTGGGCCTGGATGTCGTCGATCGCGTCGGGTTTGACCATGACCCTGATCTCTCTGCCCGCCTGCATGGCGAAGACCTTCTCGACGCCGTCGTAGGAGGTGGCGATCTCCTCCAGCCGCTCAAGGCGCTTGACGTACGCTTCGAGGGACTCTCGCCTGGCCCCCGGCCTGCCACCGCTGATCGCGTCCGCGGCCTGGGTGAGCACGGCCTCGACGGTCCTGACCTCGACCTCGTTGTGGTGGGCCTCGATCGCGTGGACCACGTCCTCGTGCTCGCCGTACCGTCTGGCGATCTCGGCGCCGATGAGCGCGTGGCTGCCCTCGACCTCGTGGGTGAGCGCCTTGCCGATGTCGTGCAGGAGCGTGCAGCGCTTGAGCAGCAGAGGGTCGAGCCGGAGTTCGGCCGCCATGATCCCGGCGATGTGGGCGGACTCGACCAGGTGGCCGAGCACGTTCTGCCCGTAGGAGGTGCGGTAGCGGAGCTGGCCGAGGAGGGTGACGAGTTCGGGGTGCATCTCGGTGATGCCGAGTTCGACCAGCGCGTCCTCACCGGCGCGCACGCACAGGTCCTGGACCTCGGCCCTGCTGCGCTCGTGGGCCTCCTCGATGCGCTGCGGATGGATGCGCCCGTCGAGGACGAGCTTCTCCAGCGTCAGCCTGGCGGTCTCTCTGCGGACCGGGTCGAAGCACGACAGCAGGACCGCCTCGGGGGTGTCGTCGATGATCAGATTGACCCCGGTGGTCGACTCGAAGGCACGGATGTTGCGGCCCTCACGACCGATGATGCGGCCCTTCATCTCGTCGCCCGGCAGGTGCAGGACGCTGACGACGGACTCGGCGGTCTGCTCGGTGGCCACCCGCTGGACCGCCAGTGTCACGATCTTGGTGGCGCGCTTCTCCCCTTCTTTGCGGGCCTGGCCCTCGATCTCTCTGACGATCAGGGCGGCCTCACGTTTGGCCTGGTTCTCGATCTCTTTGACCAGCTCGGTCTTGGCCTGTTCGCCGGTGAGCCCGGCCACCCGCTCCAGGACGGCCCTGCGCTCCTGGGCGGCCCGGTCGAGGTCCTCGCGACGGTCGGCGAGCTCGGTCTCCGTCTCGGCCAGTTTGCGAGCCCGCTCGGCCTGGCGCCTGGCCTCCTCGTCGAGCCGCTGCTCCCGTTCGGCGAGCCGCTTCTCCCTGCGTTCGAGGTCGGAGCGGAACTCCTTGAGCTCCTGCTTCAGGAGCCTGCTCTCGGCCTCCGCCTCCTTGCGCAGCCCGGCGGCGGCCTCCACGGCGGCCTCCGACCTGCGCAGAAGGTCTCCGGCGTCGTTCTCCGCCTTGGCGCGGATCTCGGCGGCCTCCTGCCTGGCCACCTCGAGTTCGGTCTGGATCTCCTCAAGCTGCTCGGGTGAGGGACCGCTCGGCCGTCCCGGTGCTCCGCCGGTACGGCGTAGCAACACGATCAGCGCGGCTATCATCGCCACGGCGAGAACCGCGACCGCGACCGTCAAAGTGACGACCACAACCGAATTCATGCGCGCCCCGCCCTCCTCGCGTTGCCAATAGCAAGACACGAGGCGTCACACGCACGGCACGGAAGGTCCACATGGTGGTATCACCAGGACATATGTTGATCCGGGAGCGACGCCGCATCAGCCCATCCCACCGGCTCTGTCGCCTGCCCGCATCCATCAAGCTTGTTCGTCCGCAATTTACCGTTATGACAATCCGCGCTGCGCGGAGTAACTCCTCACTGCCGTCGAGGTTAAGCGTCAAAGAGGTAACGGGCAAGCAAAGGCGCACCGGGAAACACTCGAACGCGAAGCGACCCCCCTTTCCCTCGTGCGGCACGGCCGCAGGACGCACCGGCCTCCCCGGCCACACTCGGCCGCTCCGGTTTCGCCGAGGGCGACGACATCCGTCAGGACCTGGGCAGCGACCGTACGGAATGGGAGGGACGCCCGGGGTGACGAGTTCCCGGGTCAATCCTCTGGGTAATCGTGTTCGTCCATGGAAGAGGGTGAGGAGGGGAAATTGTCCGCCTCCTCGCTCTCCAGCGCCTCACGGATCACCCGGAAGGCCAACCCGGGGCCATAGCCCTTTCTGGCGAGCATGCCCGCCAGCCTGCGGGTCCTGACCGCGGGATCCAGGCCACGGGTCGAGGACAGCCTGCGCGTGACCAGGGCGCGTGCCGTCTCGGCCTCCCGCTCGGGGTCGAGCCGTTCGACCGCGTCCTTGACGATGTCCTCGTCGACCCCTCGGTGACGCAGCTCCGAGGCGAGCGCCTTCCTGGCCAGCCCCCGCCCCGCGTGACGGGAGCTCACCCACGCCTCGGCGAACGCCTCGTCATCGATGAGACCGACCTCGGAGAAACGCTCCAGCACCGCCTCGGCGGCCTCCTGTGGCACCTCGCGCCGCTGGAGCGCCTCGGCGAGCTGGGCCCGGGTGCGTGGCGCCATGGTCAGCAGCCGCAGGCAGATCGCTCGAGCCACCGCCTGCGGATCGGCGTCGGGCCCCCGGGCCGCCGCCGACCCCTCGGCCGGACCGTCGGGCAGGAGACCGTCCCCCTCCCCCGCGCGCCCGGCGCGCCTCCCCCGGGCACGCGTGCCGCGGGAGGAGCCCCGGCCGCGCCGGTTGCGCCGGGTGTCCTCCGAGTCGGGCCAGGCACCCCAGTCTCGCGGCCCGGCCTCACCGGCCGGACCGGAATCAGGTCCCGTCGTCATCGGTCAGCCCGGATCAGGCGTCGCCCGGCTTGGGGGTCGAGGCCTTGGAGCCACGGCCGGAGGAGGCGGCGGGGGCCGGAGCGGCGGGCGGCGGGGTGGCGGGGCTGTCCAGGCGGGGGCCGATGCCGAGCTTCTCCTTGATCTTCTTCTCGATCTCGTTGGCGATGTCGGGGTGGTTCTTCAGGAAGTTACGGGCGTTCTCCTTACCCTGGCCGAGCTGGTCGCCCTCGTAGGTGTACCAAGCGCCGGACTTGCGGACGAAGCCGTGCTCGACGCCCATGTCGATCAGGCCGCCCTCGCGGGAGATGCCGACGCCGTAGAGGATGTCGAAGTCGGCCACGCGGAAGGGCGGGGCCATCTTGTTCTTGACGACCTTCACCCGGGTGCGGTTGCCGACCGCCTCGGTGCCGTCCTTCAGCGTCTCGATGCGGCGGATGTCGAGACGGACCGAGGCGTAGAACTTCAGCGCCTTTCCACCGGTCGTGGTCTCGGGCGAGCCGAACATGACGCCGATCTTCTCGCGGAGCTGGTTGATGAAGATCGCGGTGGTGCCGGTGTTGTTGAGCGCGCCCGCGACCTTGCGCAGCGCCTGGGACATCAGGCGGGCCTGGAGGCCGACGTGGCTGTCGCCCATCTCGCCCTCGATCTCGGCCTTCGGCACCAGGGCCGCGACCGAGTCGATGACCAGCAGGTCGACGGCGCCGGAACGGATCAGCATGTCGGCGATCTCGAGCGCCTGCTCACCGGTGTCGGGCTGGGAGACCAGCAGCGCGTCGGTGTCGACGCCGAGCTTCTTGGCGTACTCGGGGTCGAGGGCGTGCTCGGCGTCGATGAAGGCCGCGATGCCGCCGGCCCGCTGGGCGTTGGCCACGGCGTGCAGGGCGACCGTGGTCTTACCGGAGGACTCGGGACCGTAGACCTCGATGATGCGGCCCCTCGGGAAGCCGCCGATGCCGAGGGCGACGTCGAGCGCGATGGAACTGGTCGGGATCACCTCGATGGGCGCGCGGGCCTCGTCACCGAGTCGCATGACGGAGCCCTTGCCGAACTGCCGCTCGATCTGGGCGAGGGCGGTCTCAAGCGCCTTCTCGCGGTCGTTAGCTGCCATGGGAGCCCCCCTGGAGGGTCGCGGGTTGGATCGGTTGCCAGAAAGCTACGGGGTGCCACCGACATTTTCCGGAGAGCACGCCGAGGAGCGTCAGCGCGTCCAATATAGCCGAACGATTGTTCGAGCGAGGCCGGACGACAGCGCATGTTCCGGGGCGCGCGGGACGGCCCATCCCATCCGGAAGGCGATATTTCCGAGAATTCCCCCATGCCTGTTGCCAGGGGGCTGACCTGGGGCGATCCTGGGGGCAGCCGACCCTGAGGTGCCGACGTGACCAGCACGTTCAGCCAGCAACGTCTGACCTACCTTGGGTCCCTGTCCGCCGAACTGTCGCGGCAGGGGCTGGCCAGCCGCATGGTCGGCGGGGACGACCCGGTGCTGTGGGTGTGGCATCCGGAGAGCCTGAGGCAGACGATCGTCTTCGCCACCCCGGCCGGAGACGGATGGCTCTTCCTGTGGTCCCCCGACGGCCGGGAGAAGGCAGGGGACCCCCGCGGGACCGCGGAGTCCCTCGACCGGCTGTTGAGCACCCCCGACCCCGGCCCCTGATCCGCGCACGGCGAGACGCCGCGCCCGGGGGCCGGGGAACCTACGGGTGACGCACCCCGACCGTCCCGCGCGGGCCGGACGCCCTTACCTCCGTCGCCCTCCGCCGTGGCGTACGTCGTCCGGCCCGCGCCCGCCCGGTCTGCCTGCCGGTTACGGCGGTGACGACCGCGCGCTCCGGCGGATAGGGATCGGCGGGTTTCCAGTCCCGGCCGTCACGGGTGTCCGCGCCGAAACGCGGTACAACCACGGCCAGGAACACGGCCGCGGCCAGGAAAAAGAGAAAATTGGTCATTTTCCAGTCCACTTCCATTGCCCACTGCGTCCATCCTTGGCACCCTTGGCACAAGTGGCCAGATCCAGTAGAGGGAAAAATGGACCGTATTTCCACCGAGCGTGACATTGTCACGCTCCTCGGTGACTGGGCGGCGGGCCGAGGCCCTCTCTATCGCAAGCTCGCGGACGCGCTGGTGCGGGCCGTCGGGGACGGCCTGCTCCTCCCCGACGACCGGTTGCCCTCCGAACGCGGGCTGGCCGACGCGCTCCAGGTGAGCAGGGCCACCGTGGTCGCGGCCTACCAGGAGCTGCGGGGCGCGGGCCTGCTGTCGAGCCGGCAGGGAAGCGGCACCAGGATCGCCTCGGACGTCAAGGTGCGCAGGCCGACCGCCGACGGGCGGGTGCCCGGCGGCACCGCGATGACCATCTTCCAGCGGCTGATCGACGGCCCCGGCGAACTGATCTCCGTCGCGGTCGCGGCGGGCGGGGCGGCGCCCGAGCTGGCCGTCGCGCTGCGCGAGCTGGTCCGCGACGACCTGGACGACCTGCTTTCCGGGCCCGGCTACCACCCCTCCGGGCTTCCTGAGCTGCGTGAGGCGATCGCGGGTTACCTGACGAGGAACGGCCTGCCGACCGCGCACGACGAGATCGTGGTGACGACGGGCGCGCACCAGGGCCTGGTCCTGGTGACCGAGCTGTACGTCAGCCAGGGGGCGACGGTGCTGGTCGAGTCGCCCAACTGGCCCGGTTGCCTGGACGTGTTCCGCTCCGCCGGGGCGCGCCTGGTGACCGTACCGCTCGACGAGGAGGGGCCTGAGATCCACGCGCTCGGCGCCATGTTGCGGGAGCGCAAACCCTCGCTCCTCTATCTCATGCCGACCTACCACAACCCGACCGGGGTGCTCATGTCGGCGGCGCGCAGGCGCAGGATCGCGGAGCTGGCCGCCGAGCACGAGGTGCCCGTCCTCGAGGACAACGCCTACATGACCTACCACGCGGAGCCGGGGGTCGTGCCCGCGCCGCTCGCGGCCTACGCGCCGCCCGGCACGGAGATGCTCTCGCTCGGCTCACTCGCCAAGGCCGTCTGGGGCGGCCTGCGCATCGGGTGGGTCCGCGGGCCCGCCGAGATCGTGCAGCGCCTCTCCCGGCGCAAGGTCCTCGCCGACATCGGCAGCCCGGTGATCGACCAGGCCCTCGCGGCCAGGCTGATGCCCCGTCTCGACCGGATCCTCGCCGAACGGGCCAAGGAGCTCAGCCTGCAGCTCGACCACATGGACGCCCTGCTGCGGGACCGGCTGCCGAGCTGGCGCTGGCGGCGCCCCGACGGCGGCGGCGCCCTGTGGGTCGAGCTGCCCGGTGTCGACGCCATGGCCTTCGCCCAGGTCGCCGTACGGCACGGCGTCGACGTGGTGCCCGGCGCCGTGATGGACCCGGACGGCGGGCACACCAACCACATCAGGCTGCCCTTCACCTTCGCCCCCGAGACCCTCGACGAACTCGTCCACCGGCTCGCCCGTGCCTGGTCGGAGATCGCCAGGCACGGGCCCGCGCCCGCCGTACAGGTCGTGGTCTGAGAGACGGCTAGAGGTTCGCGGCCTGGCGTCTGCGCATCAGGCCGTAGATCATGATCCGCATGACGGGCCTGTCCCGGTCGTCGAGGAACTCCCCGCGCTGCTGGAGGATTCCGCAGTCGGGCCTGGACAGGGAGGCCGCGAGCCCGACGACCGTCACCCGGCCGGTCAGGACGTCCCCCGGTCTGACCGGCCGCAGCCAGCGCAACTCGTCCACGCCCGGGGAGACCTCGGCCTCGGCGTGCAGCAGCACCCCCTCCGTGTAGAGCCTCATGAACGTCGCCGTCACGTGCCAGCCGCTGGCGATGAGGTCCTCGTGGTCGAGGTGACGGGGCTGCGGGTCGTACGCCTGGGCGAACCGCACGATCTCCTCGTGGGTGATCTTCTGGCTGCCCAGCTCGAAGACGTCCCCGACGTGGAAGTCCTCAAAGGCGCGCGGCATCGGCGGCCCCTTCCCTTCCCGCCGCGAGCCTGTCCGCCAGGCGGGGGAACAGGGCCAGGGCGTTGTCCCGGAAGGGGATGTCCCCGGCGTCCGCCAGGTGGCGCAGGGTCCCGGAGACGACCGCGTCCCGCATGAACGGGAAGTCCGTGCCGAACAGGACGTTCTCCTTGCCGGTCACCTCGGCCAGGCAGGCCAGTGTCGCGGGCGAGGCCGCCTGGGCCGTCTCGTAGTACAGCCGCCGCAGCTCTCCCGCCACGTCCAGCTCGCCCGCCCCCGGCAGTACCCAGGTCGCCGCCAGTTCCAGCCGCCAGGCCAGGAACGGCACCGTGCCGCCCGCGTGGGCCAGGACGAACCGGATGTCGCGGCAGCGGCCGAGGGTGCCGCCGAAGAGCAGGTCGGCGACCGCCCGCGTGGTGTCCATGACGAAGTCGACCAGCGGCGGCGGGACCTTGGCGGCGAACCCGGGCCCGCCGACGCAGTCACACCGGTAGGCCGGGTTCGGATGAACGAAGACCACGGCCCCGCGCCGGTCGAGTTCGTCGAAGACCGGGGCGAACGCCGGGTCCCCCAGGTAACGGCCGTCGGCCAGGCTCGCGCTCATGACGACCCCGTCGAGGCCGAGCACGTCGAGCGCGTACTCGATCTCCGCCAGGGTCGTCTCGACGTCGGGCATGGGCAGGACGGCCAGGGCGCCGAACCTGCCGGGGAAGTCGCGCACCAGCTCGGCCGACCACTCGTTCGCCTGCCGTACCAGGGAGGCTGCGCCCTGGCCGAGCGCGGCGTCCGGCAGCAGTATCGACAGGATCGCCGCCCGGACGTCGTTGGCGTCCATCACCCTGAGGGAGTCCTCGACCGTCCACTCGGGGAGGGGGACGCCCGGTGCCATGTGCGTCACCCCTCTCCGGCGCAGCTCGGCGATCAGCGGCGGGTGGTAGCTGTGGTGGTGCACGTCGATCCAGCCGCCGCCCATCTCAGGTCGTCGCGATCTTCGGCAGCCGGCTCAGCGCCTCGTCCAGCTGGGCCTGGGGGATCGCGTAGTCCTCGAGCTGACCCGCCAGGTAGGCGTCGAAGGCGCCCAGGTCGAAGTGGCCGTGCCCGGACAGGCCGAACAGGATCGTGCGCTCGCTCCCCTCCTCCTTGGCCGCGAGCGCCTCCTGCACGGCGCCGCGCAGCGCGTGCGAAGACTCGGGCGCCATGATGAACCCCTCGCTCCTGGCGAACCGCACGGCCTCGGCGAACACCTCGTTCTGGTCGTAGGCGCGGGCCTCGATGTAGCCCTGCTCGTGCAGCGCGCACAGGGTCGGGGCGTCCCCGTGGAAGCGCAGGCCACCCGCGTGGATGGGCGCGGGCATGAAGTCGTGACCGACGGTGCGCATGGGCAGCAGCGGCCCGAGCCCGGCCGAGTCGGGGTAGTCGTAGGTGTAGGCGCCCCGGGTGAGCGTCGGGCAGGCGGTCGGCTCCGCCGCGATGAACCTGGTCCCCGGCCGCTCCCCGGAGAGGCGGTCGGCCATGAAGGGGAAGACCAGCCCGGAGAAGTTGGAGCCCCCGCCGACGCACCCGACCACGACGTCGGGGTAGTCGCCCGCCATCTCCAGCTGGCGCTTGGCCTCAAGACCGATGACGGTCTGGTGCAGCACCACGTGGTTCATGGCCGAGCCGAGCGCGAACTTGGTGTCGTCGTGGGCCAGGGCGTCCTCGACGGCCTCGCTGATGGCGATGCCCAGGCTGCCGGGCGAGTCGGGGTCCTTGGCGAGGATGTCGCGGCCCGCCTGGGTGCGGCTGGTCGGGGAGGGGAAGACCTCTGCGCCCCAGGTGTGCATGAGCGAGCGGCGGTAGGGCTTCTGCTCGTAGGAGGCGCGCACCATGTAGACCGTGACGGCGACGCCGAACAGGCTGCCCGCGAAGGACAGCGCCGAGCCCCACTGTCCCGCGCCGGTCTCGGTCGTCAGCCGCCGCACGCCCTCGTTGGCGTTGTAGTAGACCTGCGGGATCGCGGTGTTGGGCTTGTGCGATCCCGCGGGCGAGACGCCCTCGTACTTGAAGTAGATCTTCGCCGGGGTGTCCAGCGCCTTCTCCAGCCGGTCGGCCCGCACCAGGGGGCTCGGCCGCCACATCCGGTAGAGGTCCCGCACCTGCTCGGGGATGTCGATCCAGCGCTCCGGGGAGAACTCCTGCTCGATCACCGCCTGCGGCAGCAGCGGCGCGAGGTCCTCAGGACGCAGCGGCTCGTGCGTGACGGGGTTGAGGTACGGCGGCAGCGGGGCGGGCAGGTCGGGCAGGATGTTGTACCACTGCTGGGGCAGGTCGTTCTCCGCCAGGATGAACTTCTTCACGGATCTCCCGGTCCTTCCGTTCGGAACTGCGGCTAGAACTGCGGCGCCGCGCTGGGGGCGCGCAGCGTGCCGAGGTGCTTGTGCCAGAGATGATCAGGATTCTCCTCGACCTGGCGGGTGATCTCTCGCATTTTGGTCAAAGCCACCGGCTCGCCTCCGTCGTAGACGTCTCCCTGGAGCATCTTGAGCACGTCGAGGCGGTACCTCGGGTCGGCGACGAAGGCCGTGAACAGGATGTTGAGCCGGTAGTAGATGGAGATGAACTCGTACCAGTTGCTCACGGCGTTGCGCAGTTTGCCCTCGTAGTTCGCGAAGGAGGGCTTGGTGAAGTCGCCCCGCTCCGCCGCCGCGAGGATGTCGTAGGAGGCGATCCTGGCGCTGTTCATGGCCACGCTGACGCCGCTGGAGAAGATCGGGTCGACGAAACGGGCCGCGTCGCCGATCATCAGCCAGCCGTCGCCGCAGATCTCCCGCATGGCGTAGCTGTAGTCGCCCTCCGGCTTGAACGGCTTGACCTGCTTGCTCGCGCGCAGCGCCTCGGCCAGCTCGGGGCGGCTCTCCACGCACCTCCAGAAGAAGGTCTCCCAGTCGGATCCGGCCTCGCTGAAGTGCTTCTTCTGCGTGACGACCCCGATGCTGGTGATCGTCTCGGTGATGGGGATCTGCCACACCCAGGTGTCGGTGATGGGCAGGAAGTGGACGAAGATGTAGTCGGTCTGCTCCTTGTCGACCGACAGCGCGCCGCGGTCGAGCCCGTCGAACCAGGTGTGAATCGCGTACTGGTTGAACACCGGGTCGGAGACCTTGAGCTTGAGCTGCCTGCCGAGGAAGGTGTTGCGCCCGCTGGCGTCGATCACCATCCTCGCCCGCACGTCCGTCTCCCTGCGGCCCATGCTGAAGACCAGCTTGGGCTCAGGCTCGGAGAAGTCGACCCGGCGCACCCGGATGCCCTCGTAGACCTTGGCGCCGAGCGACTCGGCGTGCTGCAGCAGGATCAGGTCGAACCGCCCGCGGTCCACGTGGTAGGTGTAGTCCTGGTTGACCCCGGCCTGGTCGCGCTCGCTGAAGTCGATCTCGGCCGTCCCGAACCCGTGGGAGACCTCGAAGCCCAGGGTGGGGATCTTCGCGTCGATCGCCGAGGTCCAGGCGGCGCCGTACTTCCTGGGGAAGCCCGCGGCCTCGATCTTCGGCAGCGCGCCGATGTCGGAAAGCACGGGGGTGGTCGCGGGGATCAGGGACTCCCCCACGTGCTCGCGCGGGAAGATCGCGCCCTCGAACACGCCGCAGGACAGCCCGGCCTGCGACAGGTAGGAGGCCATCGTGGATCCCGCGGGACCGCCTCCGATGATCGCGATGTCGAAGTCAACGTCAGACATGATTGGCCTTCCCCTCGTGGACACGTTCACGGGCGCACCGGTACACGTTCACTCGCTGCCGAGCCGTACGACGAGACCGCTGATGCTCCGCAGGTCCTTGAAGTTCCCGCCGACCATCTCCTCCATGGGAATCTCGATCCCGTACTGTTCCCTGATGAATCCGACGAGCCGGGTGGTCGTGAGCGAATTGAGAATTCCCCATTCGAGCAACGGGGTCTCCGGCTCGATCTCCACGTCCGAGGTGTCAAGGATTCTCTCCTGCAGGTATTTGCGGAGTACGTCGGAGACCTCCGACTCGTTCATTCGCAGCTCCCGTCTCATGGGTGACCCGTCGGGCGGTCACGCCGCCGTGGCCGTCGCTCCGGGCACGACCACCGGCATGAGACTACGAAGCGGTGCCCTGACTGTCCTCCTGACAAATATTGAACTTCACCCCTCCCGGGCCCCCCTGAGGACAGGTGGACTCCTCATTTGGTAGGGGGGTGGAAAGGACGAGCGGGCAGACCCGTTCCCCACGTTTTCCCGTTTCCGGGGCGGAAGCTTCCGCTGGAATGATGAGGACAGCGGAAAGCGGCCGATCCTAAGCTTCCGAGCGTGGATTTCGCCTGGGATTCCGACCAGCGGGAGCGATACGAGCTGGTCCGGGAAAAGACACGTACATGGCCGGTGACCGAGAACGGGTTCCTCACCCGTGAGGACTGGGGGCGGTGCGCGGCGCTGGGCCTGACGGGCCTGTCCGTGCCCGCCGAGTACGGCGGCGGCGGACTCGGCTTCCTGGACACGGCGCTGACCGTGGAGGCGTTCGGCCGGGGCTGCCAGGACATGGGGCTGGTCTTCGCCACCATGGCGCACCTGTTCGCCTGCGCGATGCCCATCGCCGAGCACGGCGGCGCGGAGCTGCGGGCGGCGACGCTCCCCGGTCTGTGCTCCGGTGAACTGGTCGGCGCCAACGCGATCACCGAGGACGAGGCGGGCTCGGACGTCACCGCGATGACGACGCGCGCGGTCCGCGACGGCGACGACTACGTCATCACCGGGGTCAAGTCCTTCGTGAGCAACGCGCCGATCGCGGACGTCTTCACGGTCTACGCCTCGACCGACCCGGCCTTCGGGCACATGGGGGTCAGCGCGTTCGCCGTGTCACGCGGCACGCCGGGACTGACCGTCGGCGAGCCGTTCCGCAAGGTGGGGCTGGAGAGCGTCCCCGCCGCGCGGGTCAGGCTCGACGGGTGCCGTGTCCCGGCGGACGCCATGCTCGGCGTGCGGGGGCAGGGGGCGGCGATCTTCCAGTCCTCGATGCGCTGGGAGCGCACCTGCCTGTTCGCCGGCTACCTGGGCCTGACCGAACGGCTGCTCGACGCGGTCGTCGAGCACTCCGGGGAGCGCAGGCAGTTCGGCCGCCGTGTCTCCGACAACCAGGCGGTCTCGCACCGCATCGCGCGGCTGCGGCTGCGCCTTGAGGCGGCGCGGTTGCTGCTGTGGCGGGCCTGCTGGCGGCTCGACCGGGGCGAGCGCGCCGTACTCGACGTCGCGATGGCCAAGCTCGCGATCAGCGAGGGCGCGGTGCAGGCCGGTCTCGACGCCGTGCAGATCTTCGGCGGGGCGGGCATCCGCGGCGAGGCGGGGGTGGAGCGCGCGCTGCGGGACGCGCTGCCCTCGACCGTCTTCTCCGGCACCACGGAGATCCAGCTCGAACAGATCGTCAAGGAGCTGGGGCTGTGAGACTGCACGAACTCGTCCGCCGGAACGCCCGCCGCACCCCCCAGGCGCTCGCCGTCGCGGGGCCGGACGCCACCCTGACCTACGGCGAACTGGACGCCGAGGCCGACCGCCTGGCGCACGCGCTGGCCGCGACCGGCGTACGGCGGGGCGACCGGGTGGCGCTCTGGCTCGACAAGTCGGCGCGGGCCGTGGTCGCGACCCAGGCGGTGCTGCGCCTGGGGGCCGCCTACGTGCCCGTCGATCCGCTCAGCCCGGTCGAGCGGGCCGTCCACCTGGTGCGGGACTGCGCGCCGAGCGCCGTGGTCGCCTCCCCCGAGCGCCTGCGGACACTGGAGCTCAACGGCGTGGACGTCCCGGCGCCCGGCCCGGGACCCGAGGGAACCCCGCCGCCGCTGCCGGAGCCGGACGGGACGGCCGACGACCTGGCCTACATCCTGTACACCTCGGGCTCGACCGGCGTGCCGAAGGGCGTCTGCCTGTCGCACCGCAACGCGCTGGCCTTCGTCGGGTGGGCCGCCGCCGAGCTTGGGGCCGTCCCCGCCGACCGCTTCGCCAACCACGCCCCCTTCCACTTCGACCTGTCGGTGCTGGACCTGTACGTCGCCTTCCACGCGGGGGCCTCGGTGCACCTGATCCCGCAGGAGACGGCCTACGCCCCGCGCCTGCTGGTCGACTTCCTGCTGGACCGGCGGATCACCGTGTGGTACTCGGTGCCCTCGGCGCTGATCCTGATGGCCCGCGACGGCGGGCTGCTCGACGCGCGCCCCTCGGCGCTGCGCGCGCTGCTGTTCGCCGGCGAGCCGTACCCGGTGACACATCTGCGCAGGCTCCGCGAGCACCTGCCCGGGGTGCGCATGCTCAACCTGTACGGCCCGACGGAGACCAACGTGTGCACCTTCCACGAGGTCGGCGAGGTGGCCGGGGACAGGACCATGCCCGTTCCGATCGGGCGGGCCTGTTCCGGTGACCGGGTGTGGGCGGTCAGGCAGGACGGGGGCGTGGCGGGCCCCGGCGAGGAGGGTGAGCTGGTCGTCGACGGGCCGACGGTGATGCTGGGGTACTGGGGCTCCGCGCCGCAGGCCGGGCCGTACGCGACGGGTGACCTGGTGCTGCTGCAGGACGACGGCGACTACCGCTTCCTCGGCAGACGTGACGGACAGGTCAAGATCCGGGGGTACCGGGTCGAGATCGGCGAGATCGAGGCGGTGTTGCAGGCCCATCCAGCCGTCGGCGACGCGGCGGTCGTGCTGACCGGCGGCGGGATAGACGCCAGGCTGGTCGCCTACCTGGTGCCCTCGGGGGCCGAACGCCCGAACCTGCTGGAGATCAAGCGCCACTGCGCGGCCTCGCTGCCCCGGCACATGATCGTCGACGCCGTCCGGCACGTCGACGAGCTGCCCAGGACACCGAACGGCAAGGTCCACCGCCGCCTGCTCACCTCGGAGGCACGATGACGCCGACGCCCACGGGCACGGTCGAACTCGATCCCCGCCCGTCGGGGGCCCCTGTCTCACGCCGCGGGGCGGGCGCCGCCGTCTACGCCCTGACCGCGATCCTGCCCGCGCTGGCGGCCGTGGGCCTGCTGGTGATGCTGGGGACCTCGGCGGGCACGGCGCGGACGGTGGGACCGTCCGCCTCCGGTCCCGTCGAGCACAGCGTCCAGCTGTTCGCCGCGATAGCCGTGGTCATCCTGGCCGCCAGGCTCTTCGGGTGGCTGGCCAAGAGCGTGGGGCAGCCGCCCGTCGTCGGGGAGATCTTCGCCGGGCTCTGCCTCGGGCCCTCGGTGCTCGGCGCGCTGCTGCCCGGCGCGAGCGCCTGGCTCTTCCCCGCCGAGGTGCGTCCCGTCCTGCAGGGCCTGGCCGACCTGGGGCTGATCGCCCTGATGTTCGTGGTCGGCCAGGAGACGAGGCAGACCTCCTTCCGCGGTCAGGGCGGGGCCGCCGTGACGATCGCCCACGCGGGCATCGCGGGTCCCTTCCTCGGCGGCGCGCTCCTGGCGAGCCTGCTGTACCGCGACTGGGCCGGGCCGCAGGCCAGCCCGGTGGTCTTCGCGATGTTCCTCGGCTCCGCCCTGTCGATCACCGCCTTCCCGGTGCTCGCCCGCATCCTGGTCGAGCGGGACATGTTCCGCACCCCTCTGGGCAGGCTGAGCATGTTGTGCGCGGCGATCGCCGACGTGGTCGCCTGGTGCCTGATCGCCGTGATGACCGCGGTCGCGGGCCGGGACACCCCGGCCAGGGCGGCGCTCACCGTGACACTGGTGCTCGCCTACGGCGTCGTGATGACCTGGCTGGTCCGCCCCTGGCTGGCCAGGATTCTCACCGCGCTTGAGAACCGGCCGGAGATACGCCTGCTGGTGCTGCTGGCGGGCCTGCTCGCCTCCTCCGCGGTGACCTCGGCGATCGGGATCCACGCCATCTTCGGCGCGTTCCTGTACGGCCTGTGCTGCCCCTCCGGATCCCTGTCCCGGCTGACCGAGCGGATCAACTCCGTCTCGGGACTTCTGCTGCTGCCGTTCTTCTTCGTGGGCACGGGGCTGCGCACGGACGTCTGGCGCAGCGGGCTCGACGCCTCGCTGCTCGGCGTCACCGCGCTCGTCGTGGTGGTCTCGATGCTGGGCAAGCTGGCCGGTCCGATGCTGATGGCCCGCTCGACCGGGCTGAGCTGGCCCGACTCGGCCTCGCTCGGAGTGCTTCTCAACGCCAGGGGCCTGACGGAGCTGGTGGTGCTCAACCTCGGGCTCGCCCTGGGGATGCTCAGCGAACGGCTGTTCGTCGTGCTGGTCGCCATGGCGCTGGTGACGACCGCCGCGACGGCCCCGTTACTCTCGCTGCTCGGCCGCCTGACGGCCCGCCGGCGAGAGGGAGGGGCCCGTCGGCTGTAGCCCGATCAGCAGGCCCACGACGACGAGGGCGGCCCCGGCGAACTCCGGCCAGCCGGGGTGACCCGTCCCCAGGACGACGGCGGCGACGATGGTGCCCAGCGGCAGGAATCCGGAGAACAGGCCCGCCCGTTCCGCGCCGAGCCGGGGCAGCGCGTCGTACCAGCAGAAGAACGCGAAGGCGGTGACCACGACGGCCAGGTAGGCGAGCGCCCCCGCCTCCGAGGGCGTGGGCGTCCGCAGCATCCGCGGTCCGTCGACGACGACCCCGGCGATCAGCAGCAGCGGTACTGAGGCGGCGGCCGAGTAGGCGGCGACCCTGACGGCGCCGAGTTTCGGCAGCAGCGGAATCGCCAGCAGTGAGAAGCCGACCTCTCCGCCGAGCGCGCCGAGTGCGAGCAGCACCCCGACGAGCGTCGCGCCGCCCAGGCCGATCGTGACGGCCGCCCCCGTGGCGACCACGACCGCCGCGACCACGACGTGCGGGGTCGGCCTTCTGCCCTCCATGAGCGGTGTGGCGACCGCGAAGACGATGGGGACGGTGGCCACGATCGTGCCGACCATCGCCGGGTCGGCATAGCGGGTCGACTCGACCACGAACACGTTGAACGCCGCCAGCCCGACCAGGGCCAGTGCGAGGACGAGGAGGATCTCACGGCGGGTCAGCCTGACCGGCGGCAGCCGCCTGGCCTTGACGACGGCGAACAGCAGGACCGCGCCGACGGCGTAGCGCACCGCCTGCCCGCCGTACACGGGATAGCCGTGGAGCGCGGGAGAGACCCCCGTCAGTGTGCCGACGCAGAACATCGCGGTCGCCGCACCGATCATGCCGCGCCGCCTGTCGGCCTTGTCTCGTATGAACGTCACGGGGTGTCATCGTGGCAAGCGGCATGATCTCGCGAAAGTGCCAATGGGCGGGCAAGTGGACTGACCTCCCGTTACGCGTTGGCCGCCCGGCTGCGTTCCTCCTGCGGATACCTCCTGCGGGACAGGTGGGCGGGGTTCTCCCCGACCTTCATCAGGCCCGTCTCGTAGGCGTAGATCACCGCCCCCGCCCTGTTGCGCAGGTGTTTCTTGTGCAGCACGTTCTGGACGTGGGACTTGACGGTGCTCTCGCTGAGTGACAGGTCCCTGGAGATCTCCGCGTTGGTGTAGCCACGGGCCAGCAGGCGCAGCACGTCCAGTTCCCTGCTGGTCATGTCGGTCACCGGCGGCGTCCTGGGCGATCCCGTCGCGGTGGTCCTGACGGTCCGCTGGCACGCCTCGGGGGCCAGGAAGGAGTATCCGGCGGACAGCATCCTGATCGCGGCACGCAGTTCCTCGGCCGAGGCGTTGGTGAACAGCAGCCCTCCGACCTCGGGCTCGGCCATGTCGAGAGAGCGGGCGTCCCAGGCGTCGACGAGCGCGAGGAAGCGAGGGGTCTCGCCGGGGAGCTCCGCCACGATCTTCCTGGTCGCCTCGACGGAGTCGGCGCAGTCGCTGAGCGGCCCCATCACGACGACCTCGGGGCACAGGTCGCGGATGCTGCGGATGGTGTCCGTCGAGTCGGTCGTCTCACCGGTCACCGCCATGTCTCCGGTCTCGTCGAGGATCTCCCTCAGTCCGATCCGGAGAAGCGTGCGGCTCTCGGCCAGAAGGACCGTCTTCTTCTGGGTGGCATTCTTCATCGTCACCGTATCTGGCCTGGGAAATCGCGGTTTCGGCGGCTCTCGTCCTGCGTGCCTGGGGGTACGGCCCGCGCACGGGCCGTCAGGAGATCGCGAAGGTTCCGGATCGCGAGGTACGGCCGCCGCACGCGGAGGCCGCGCGCGTGTGTCGGCCGGGGCGTCCTCCCGGCGGGCCCGTCCCTGACGGGCGGACCATGGGTCATGGGGCGGGTCGGCTCGCGGTCGACAAGAGACACAGCGGACAGACCCCCACTATCCGGATACGCATACCTCGGGTATACAACAGCGCGATCGCAATGTATCTACCAATTTTTGTGACTTAACCCTCGCTATTTGCGACCGGAACGATATTCGGCCAGGTGGCGGCCTTACGAGAAAAGTCGATCAACACGAGGAACCATACGAAGTTCGGCATGGCCGGCGAGGCCCGCTCACCCATGTGATGGGCGGGACGATCACGAAGCGCTTATTTACCCAGCTAGTTGACACGTCCCGGAAACTTTCCGGTGACCGGCCCGTCCCCCGGGGGAACACGCCTCAAGATCGGCGCAAGGAAAGGGGCGGCCATATCCGGCGGCGTTTCGCGCGAACCCACGGCCCGGGAACGAAGGCGCCCCGGAAGCCGGAGCGGGGGCCTCAGCGCAGGCGGGGGGCGACCTCGATCACCCCGCACACCGCCCGCCAGACGTCCTTGGCCGCGAAACCGTCGGCGAGCGCCTGGTCCACCGTCCGGCCGCCCAGCTCGGCCAGGACGTAGTCGCGAGCCCACGACTCGGCGTAGGCGTCGCCGAAGTGCAGTTTCATCCGGTCCCAGAAATCCGACAGGCGCATCCCCCAAGTATGGCCCCGGCCGCGGGCGCCGGACGCCATGGACCGGCGAGCCCGGCGGTGGCGCGCGCCCGCCCCGGGGGCCACGGGAGAACGGGGGCGAGAATCCAATTTCACGGAAACGACGACCAAACATTCATCACGAGCCGTGATAAAGCCATCACCCTCCGAACGGGAAAGGGCCGTCCGTCGCGCGGGCGACATGGCGTCATATACAGAAATGCTTTCGGCACTCCTTTATGGATGTTCGGATCCTGATCAAACCGCGAAGGCGGAGAGGCTAGCGCAGTGCTTTCTCGATCGCGGCGAGGGTCGCGTCGTCCAGCATCTCCCCGTGCCCGCCGACGAAGTAGCGCTCCACCATCTCGAACACCACCGTCTCGCTCCCGGCGACCTTCTCCGCGACGTACCCGGGCCCCACCTTGGCGGGAGCGTCACTGCGCAGATAGGTCACGTCCGCGAAGTACGGCGTGATCCACGGCAGCGAGTTACGGGTGAACGAGTCGCCGACGAGCAGGGTCCTCGGCTCGTACAGCGGCGCCCCGGAGGAGGCGTTGGCCGTGCTGAACGAGGTGGGCAGCTGCGTGTCGTCCTGCTTGGTCCGCCGCACCCCCTGCCTGACCAGGGACCACCGGTCGATGATCTCCTCGCGTGGCGTGCCCAGCATCGGCCCGAGGTCGCCGACCCTGGGCTCCTGCCCGATCTTGACCAGGCTCGTGCCCCGCGCCAGCCGGGGGTCGAGCGTCTGGGCCAGTGTCGTGCCGTACAGTCCGCACGAACGCTCGTTCCAGTGGCTGTCGGTCCGCCAGTAGGTCGGCGCGCCGGTCTCCCGGCGCAGTCGTTGGAGCGGGCCCCGCAGGTCCATGTAACCGGGCGGGCGGGCCGCCTCAAGCGCCGTCCAGAACTCCTTCTTGCGTCTCTGCAGGCATCCCTGGCCGAGGAAGCGCTCCGGGAGCTCGTCGGGATAGGCGGTGGTCTTGTCCGGCGCGACGGTGAGCACGAACCTCCTGCCCGATCTCCGCACGATCTCGGCCAGCCTGCGCGTCCGCTCCAGGGTCTCGGCGACGCTCCAGCGCGGCCCGCACGCCTCGATCACGTCGTCCCCGAAGTAGAGCCAGCCGTTACGGCCCTCGATCGCCCGGGGATAGGTCGGTTTCCCGCCTGCGCTGTACGAAGGAAGCTGGCCGAACACCCTCTCCGACAGGGCGGCGTTGCCACGGATGGCGTACTGCCGCAGCGGCAGGTGGGCCACCGCCCAGGCCTCGGCCTTCGGGATGAGGTCCCAGCCCTCCGACAGTGAGGGGAACTCCGGCAGTTTCCGGTTCTCGATCTCGACGGCCCGGTCCCCCAGGGCGAAGGCCAGCGCGGGCCCGAAGAAGAACAGCCCGGCCGCCAGCAGCGTCGGCAGCCGCCCCCGGAAACGGCGGGGCCGGGTCCCCGAGGTCGCCGGTTCGGTCTCGACTGCGGTCATCGACGGCCTCTCTCTCAGAACTGGTAGTACAGGAACGGGCTGAAGGTGCCCGCGGCGACCAGGACCGCGGAGTAGGGGGCGGCCACCCACGTCACCACGGCGCGGGC
Source organism: Streptosporangium sp. NPDC001559 (assembly GCF_042893955.1). Classification (NCBI taxonomy): domain Bacteria; kingdom Bacillati; phylum Actinomycetota; class Actinomycetes; order Streptosporangiales; family Streptosporangiaceae; genus Streptosporangium; species Streptosporangium sp. NPDC001559. The sequence continues at coordinate 203,379 of NZ_JBIAVG010000009.1, read as the reverse complement.
CGCCACCGCCGTACGGCCCCGCCCCTCCTCGACCAGGCGGCCGAGTGTGAACGAGGCCGGCAGCAGCACCACGCCCAGCGCCAGCGCGAGGGTGAGCGTCCGCTGGTGGTTGAGCGCGAAGGCCGTGAACTCGTCCAGGCCGCCGGGCCGCCAGCCGAACATCGCCTGGAGGACGTCGACCGCCCCGGTCATCGTCTCCGCCCGGAAGAACACCCAGCCGACCACGACCAGCAGGAAGGTCACGGCGCGACGCAGCGCCGCGGCCGTGACGGTGCCCGGGGGGCGGTCCCAGCCCAGCAGCCGCTCGGCGACCAGCAGGCCTCCGTGGTACAGGCCCCAGACGAGGAAGGTCCAGTTGGCTCCGTGCCAGAAGCCGCAGAGCACGAAGATGACCAGCAGGTTGCGGTAGGTGACCAGGGTGCCCCGGCGGTTGCCGCCGAGCGGGATGTAGACGTAGTCGCGGAACCAGCGGGACAGGGACATGTGCCAGCGCCGCCAGAAGTCCGTCACCGAGTACGCCGAGTACGGCCGGTCGAAGTTCTCCGGAAGCCGGAAGCCCAGCATCATGCCCAGGCCGATGGCCATGTCGGAGTATCCGGAGAAGTCGAAGTAGATCTGGATCGTGTAGGCCACGGCCCCCACCCAGGCGGTCGGGGTGGTGATCTGGCCGCCCGCGTGGGCGAACGCGGCGTCCGCGACCGGGGCGATCGTGTCGGCGACGATCACCTTCTTGGCCAGCCCGAGGGCGAACCGGGGGAAGCCCGCTGCGAAGTCGGCGTACCTGTCACGCCGGGTGTCGGAGAGCTGCTCGGAGATCTCGTGGTACCGGACGATCGGCCCGGCGATGAGCTGGGGGAACATCGCGATGTAGGTGACGAACCGCACCGGGCTCCGCTGGGCGGGCCTGCTGCGCCGGTAGACGTCCACCACGTAGGACAGGTGGTGGAAGGTGAAGAACGATATGCCGATCGGCAGGGCGAGGCTCACGATCGGGCTGTGCCCCAGTCCCAGGGCGCTCGACAGGGCGTCGATCTGACGGCTGGCGAACCCGGCGTACTTCCACACCCCCAGGATCGTGAGGTCCCACACGATCGTCGTGACCAGCAGGCCCCTGCGTGTCCGCGGACGTTCCCTGAGCCGCTCCGAGTCCAGGGCGAGACCCATGGCGTAGTTCACGGCGATCACCGACAGCAGCAACGCCGTGTACGGCCCCGCCCCCCAGGTGTAGAAGACCAGGCTGACCACCGCGACGAGGGAGTTGCGCCAGCGCGAGGGGAGCACCCAGTAGGCCAGCAGCGTGACCGGCATGAGGAACCACAGGAACAAGGAGGAGGAGAACGACATCGGTGTCCCGGATAGAAGGATGAGGGGGCCGGGCTGGGCCTTTCGGGAAACGTGCGCGGCCGGGCGCGGGACCTGGGACTCCGCGGTCGCCTGCGCGGCCAGGCGAACGGGAGACCGGAATGAGATCCGCATATGTCACAGGAATCCATGGGACGCGCTCGACCATGGTTTCCCCTTCGGCGGATTCCAACGCGCGAAAGGACCGGCCAAGGACCTTCGGCGGCGATTCAGTTCACCCTATCCGTGCTTTTGGTCATGACATGACCGAATGACAGAGCGCACGCCATGCTACCGAAGGCCTCGCTCATCCGAGATACACATTCCTCCAGATCAACGCGATGACCGTACTATCCGGGCGTTTCTCCGGACTTCACACCGGGAGCGTGGAAACGAGGACGCTTTACGCGAAAATCCCTCTCAGGCACGGCCTTTCCGAGCCGGAAGGGCAGGACGGTCGAAGGCGAGGAGATCAGGCCGTTTCCTTCGTTTCACGGCATTCCCCCGGCCGTGACCGTCCGGCGTCCGACGGGGCCGCCGATCCACGACCCGTCAGGGCCGAGGGCCTTCCCGCGCGGGACGCGCCCACCCGGGAAGGCCTGGTCACAGGACGTGTGAGCCGTACATCTCGCCGAGGGGGTCGGCGAGCAGCTCCAGGCGGGTGCCGTCGGGGTCCCGGAAGTAGATGGAGGCGCCGCTCTCGATCTGGTGCGGAACCCCCGAGGCCTCCAGTTTGCCGCGCAGTCGTTCCCAGGTCGCCGGATCGACGGACAGGGCGATGTGGTGCAGGCCGCCGAGCACCTCCCGGTAGGGGCCGACGTCCAGGCCGGGGAAGTCGAAGAAGGCCAGCAGGTTGCCGTTTCCCACGTCGAAGAAGAAATGGTTCGAGCCTCGGTAGTCGCGGTTCTCGACGATCTCGGTGAGGGGGAACTCCAGCAGGTCCTGATAGAAGGCGATCGTGGTCTCGACGTCCGAGCAGAGCAGCGCGACGTGGTGCAGGCCTCTGACGCTGCTCGGCGGACGGCGATCCCTGAGGTGCTCCGCCTTGATTCGTTCACGTGCCGCCTCGATGGCGGGGTGGTCGATGCTCATCGCGCACGCTCACCGGCTTGGTTGCTCACCTGGGATCTATCTCCGCCTTGATGGTGGATGAACCTTTTCTGACTCATGCCCTACTTCTGGGTTCCACCCGGCATCACGAATTTGGATAAAAGCTATTAAGGACGACTTAGTGTGATCTTTCCCCCTGTCAGCGGGGTGGAGCGCGGGACGGATTCTGTCGGTGGCGCCGTGCACTATGGAGCGGTGGCCGGGCCGTCCGGCCGGGGCGAGACGAGGGGGCGATCTCACGTGCGTGAGGCGGACACCGATCCCGTGGGCGGGGCGCTCAGTCTTTTCACCCCCGTGACCAGGCAGTGGTTCACCGGGGCCTTCTCCGCCCCGACCGCCGCGCAGGAGGGCGCGTGGGCGTCCATCGCCCGGGGCGACGACACTCTCGTGGTCGCGCCGACCGGGTCGGGCAAGACCCTGGCCGCGTTCCTGTGGTCACTCGACCGGTTGGCGGCGCGGGCTGAGGAACGGCCGGAGGAGGAGCCCTCCCGGCGGTGCCGGGTGCTCTACGTGTCCCCGCTCAAGGCGCTGGCGGTCGACGTCGAGCGCAACCTCAGGGCACCGCTGGCCGGGCTGCGGCAGACCGCCCGGCGGCTCGGGCTCCCGGTGCCGGAGATCTCGGTGGCGATCCGCTCGGGCGACACCTCCGCCGAGGAGCGCAGGCGTTTCGCCGCCAAACCGTCCGACATCCTCATCACCACCCCGGAGTCGCTGTTCCTGCTGCTGACCAGCAAGGCCCGCGAGGCTCTGCGCGGTGTCGAGACCGTCATCCTCGACGAGGTGCACGCGGTCGCGGCGACCAAGCGCGGCGCGCACCTGGCCCTCAGCCTCGAACGGCTCGACGCCCTGCTCGCCCGCCGCGCCCAGCGCGTCGGGCTGTCGGCGACCGTGCGCCCGGTGAGCGAGGTCGCCACCTTCCTCGGCGGCGGGAAACCCGCCGTGGTGGTCCAGCCACCCTCGGACAAGGTGATCGAGGTCGAGGTCGTCGTCCCCGTCGAGGACATGACCGAGCTCGACGCCCCGGTACGGCCTGCCGACCCCTCCGACGAGGAGCGGTGGCTGGCCGGTCCCGCGCCCAGACGCTCCATCTGGCCGCACGTCGAGGAGCGGTTGTTCGACCTGATCGGGCGGCACCGCTCGACGATCGTGTTCGCCAACTCGCGGCGGCTGGCCGAACGGCTGTGCACCCGCCTCAACGAGCTGGCCTGGCAGCACGGGGTGGGATCCCAGCCGGAGCCGGGGGCCGGGGAGCCCGCCCACTGGGCCGATGGCTTCCCCACTCCCCCCGGCTCCCCCGCGCCTCCGGCCTCCCTGGCGACCCCTGCGGCGATGATGGCGCAGGCCGGGGCCTCGAAGGGCGCCCTCCCTGAGATCGTGCGGGCCCACCACGGCTCGGTCTCCAAGCAGGAGCGTTCCCAGATCGAGGAGGCCCTGAAGTCGGGGCGGCTGCCCGCGGTGGTCGCGACCTCCAGCCTGGAGCTCGGCATCGACATGGGCTCGGTCGACCTGGTCGCCTGCGTCGAGTCGCCGCCGAGCGTGGCCAGTGGCCTGCAGCGCATCGGCAGGGCCGGTCACCAGGTCGGAGCGGTCTCCCGTGGCGTGATCTTCCCCAAATACCGGGGCGATCTGGTTCAGACGGCCGTGGTCGCCGAGCGGATGCGCGACGGGCGGATCGAGGAGCTGCGCTACCCGCGCAATCCGCTCGACGTGCTGGCCCAGCAGATCGTGGCGATGACGGCGCTCGACGACTGGACGGTCGACGAGCTGGAGACGGTGGTACGGCGTGCCGCGCCGTACCACGGGCTGCCCCGCAGCGCGCTTGAGGCGACGCTCGACATGCTCGCCGGGCGCTACCCCAGCGAGGAGTTCGCCGAACTGCGGCCACGTGTCGTGTGGGACCGGGTCACGGGCACGCTGAGCGGGCGCCCCGGCTCCCAGCGGCTGGCGGTGACCAACGGGGGCACGATCCCGGACCGGGGACTGTTCGGCGTGTTCCTCGCCGGGGAGAAGTCCTCCCGGGTGGGCGAGCTGGACGAGGAGATGGTCTACGAGTCCCGCGCCGGGGACGTGTTCGTGCTGGGCGCGACCTCGTGGCGGATCGAGGACATCACGGCCGACCGGGTCCTGGTCTCCCCCGCCCCGGGTCAGCCGGGCAAGCTGCCCTTCTGGCACGGTGACAGCGCGGGCCGCCCGGCCGAGCTGGGCAGGGCGATCGGCGAGTTCCTGCGGGAGATGTCCGCCGCGGGCGCGGACTCGGACGGCGGGAAGACCACGGAGTCGTCCGCCTCCGGCGGGCCGGACCCGGCGGAGACGACACGGAGGCGGCGGAGACAGGGGCGGGGCCCGGAGGAGGACGGCGACGCGGCGCGCGAGGCCGCCCTGTCCCGCATCCGGGCGGCCGGGCTCGACGAGCTCGCCGCCGCGAATCTGCTGTCCTACCTGGCCGAACAGCGGGAGGCGACCGGCTACGTGCCGGACGACCGGACGTTGCTGGTCGAGCGGTTCCACGACGAGCTCGGCGACTGGAGGGTCGTGGTGCACTCGCCGTACGGCGCCAGGGTGCACGCGCCGTGGGCCCTGGCGATCGGGCGGCGGCTGCGGGAGCGCTACGGCACCGACGTCCAGGCGGTGCACTCCGACGACGGCATCGTGCTGCGCGTCCCCGACACGCTCTCCGGGCCTCCCTCGGACATCGCGGTCTTCGACCCCGAGGAGATCGAACGGATCGTCACCGAGGAACTCGGTGGTTCGGCGCTGTTCGCGGCGCGTTTCCGTGAGTGCGCGGGCCGGTCGCTGCTGCTGCCCAAGCGCGTACCGGGCAGGCGCACCCCGCTGTGGCAGCAGCGGCAGCGGGCCTCGCACCTGCTCGGCGTCGCCGGAAGATACGCCTCCTTCCCCGTGGTTCTCGAGACGATGCGCGAGTGCCTGCAGGACGTGTTCGACGTCCCCGGGCTGGCCGGGCTCATGCGCGACATCGCGGCCAGGCGGGTGCGGCTGGTCGAGGTCGAGACCGGGCAGGCGTCGCCGTTCGCGGCGTCGCTGATGTTCAACTACGTGGGCGCGTTCATGTACGAGGGAGACGCCCCGCTGGCGGAGCGCCGGGCCCAGGCGCTCGCCCTCGACACGAGTCTGCTGGCCGAGTTGCTCGGCCAGGCCGACCTGCGTGAGCTGCTCGACCCCGACGTGATCGCCGACACCGAGCGGGAGCTCGCACGGCTCGACCGGCCGTTGCGCGACGCCGAGGACCTGGCCGACCTGCTCCGCTCGCACGGCCCGCTGGTCGCGGCGGATGTGAGCCTGCGTGAGGGCGACCCGGCCTGGCTCGGCGCGCTTGAGGCCGCCAGGCGGGCGATCAGGGTGCGGATCGCCGGGCAGGAGCAGTGGGCGGCGATCGAGGACGCCGCCCGGCTGCGTGACGCGCTCGGCGCGCCGTTGCCCGTCGGGGTGCCGCACGTGTTCCTCGAACCGGTCGAGGATCCCCTCGGTGACCTCGTCTCCAGGCACGCCCGCACGCGCGGGCCGTTCTCGGCGGACACCGCCGCCGCGAGGTTCGGTCTCGGGCCCGCCGTCGTCACCGACGCGCTGCGCCGCCTGGCCGTCCACGGCAGGGTGGTGAACGGGGAGTTCAGGCCCGGAGGCCGGGGTGAGGAGTGGTGCGACGGCGGGGTGCTGCGGACCCTGCGCCGCAGGTCTCTGGCCAGGCTCCGCAAGGAGGTCGAGCCGGTTCCCCCGGAGGCCCTGGCCGCCTTCTCCCCCGCCTGGCATGGCATCACCGGCGGTCCGCAGCGGGGCAGGCCGCCCATCGACGCGCTGGCCGGGGCCATCGAGCAGTTGCAGGGGGCGGCGGTGCCCGCCTCCGCGCTGGAGACGCTGATCCTGCCCTCGCGGGTGCCCGGATACGACCCCTCGATGCTCGACGAGCTGACCTCCTCCGGCGAGGTCGTCTGGGCGGGTCAGGGTTCGCTGCCAGGTGGAGACGGCTGGGTCGCGTTGTACTTCGCCGACACCGCCCCGCTGCTGATGCCCGATCCGGTGGAGATCACCATGACACCGGTGCACGAGCGGGTGCTCGACGTCCTGAACGGCGGGGGCGCGTTGTTCTTCCGCGACCTGTCCGGCCGGGTCGGCTCCCTGATGCCGGGCGCGATCCCGGACGACGGCGCGCTCGCCGCCGCGCTGTGGGACCTGGTGTGGGCGGGGCGGATCACCGGCGACACGCTCGCGCCGCTGCGCGCCACGCTCGGCACCGGGCGCCCCGCCCACCGCAGGGCGCCTTCGCGCAGCAGGCGCGCGGTGCTTCCCAGCCGGAGCGGACCGCCGACCGTCGGCGGGCGCTGGTGGTCGCTGCCCGCCCCCTCGCAGGACGCGACCCAGCGCGCGCACGCCCAGGCGGAGGTCCTGCTGGAGCGGCACGGCGTGGTGACCCGTGGCGCGGTCGCCGCCGAGCGGCTGCCCGGCGGGTTCGCCGCGGTCTATCCCGTGCTACGCGCCTTCGAGGAGAGCGGCCGGTGCCGCAGAGGTTACTTCGTCGAGGGGCTTGGCGGGGCGCAGTTCGCGCTGGCCGGCGCGGTCGACCGGATGCGCGCGACCTCGGCGCCGCCCGTTCGCCCGCCCGTCTCCCCGCTCGACGATCCGGCCGCCGGGGTGTCTTCGGACCCGTGGCGGACCGGCCCGCCGGTCATGGACACCGGGGGTGAGAACGAGTGGGGCGGCAGGTCGTGGGGAACCCGGGGCGGAGGGCCTCGAAATGCGGCGTCACGGGGTGAGGCCTCGCGACGGGCGGTCGTGCTGGCGGCGACCGACCCGGCCAACCCGTACGGCGCCGCCCTGCCGTGGCCCGCGCACCCGGGAGAGGTCTCCCACAAACCGGGCAGGAAGGCGGGTTCCCTGGTGGTGCTGGTCGACGGGCACCTGGTTCTCTATGTGGAACGCGGCGGCAGGACCCTGCTGTCCTTCGCCGACGGCGACGTCCTGCAGCCCGCGGTCGACGCCCTCGCGCTGGCCGTACGCGACGGGGCGCTGGGCAAACTGACCGTCGAACGGGCCGACGGCACCGCCATCAACGACTCCCCGCTGGGTGCCGCCCTCGAATCCGCCGGATTCCACCCGACCCCCAGGGGGTTGCGTCTGCGCGCCTGACCCGGCACCGTCCCGTGCGGTGAAGTGAGCGCGGCGCGGATCGCGTTCACCCCCGGAGTTCCGAGGGACGCCCTGAGGCGTCACGGGCGAAGGTGGAGGTCATGGGCCGTCGTGGCCTTCACCGGGAACGGTTCGGGGACGGCGTTCGGTGAGGGTGAGGCTCAACGCCAGGCAGAGCAGCGGGACGGCGGGCAGCCAGTACCTACTGTCGTAGGCGGTGACGGCCACCGGGCCCACGATGAGGGCGAACGCCATGGCCAACGGCAACACCCCGGCCGGTGTGGTCCTCCTACAAGCCTCCGAACTCCGGGCCTCCGGATTTTGAGTCTCCGGATTTTGAGTCTCCGTACCCCGGGTGTCCAGCCCCGGGGTAACCGACCCCGCGATGTCCGAACTCTGGGACTCCGGACTCTGGACGCCCAGACTCTGGACACCCGGCCCTAGGATGCCCGGACGCGGGACGCCCAGACTCTGGACACCCGGCCCTAGGATGCCCGGACGCGGGACGTCCGGGCTTCGGGCGAACCGGCTTCTGACGTCCAGGCTCCAGACCCTCCGGCTCCGGACGTCCCGGCTCTGGGCGTCCCGGCTTTCGACGCTCCGGGGCTGAACGTCCTGGGTTCGGACGCCCCGGATCCAGACTCGCCAGGTCCGGAGGCCTTGGGTTCGGGTGTTCGGGATGAGACGGACCGCGCAGGCCAGGAGGGCTCCCGCCGCGAGGACGCCGAACAGCGGTCCGGGCAGGAAGCCGAAGGCCTGGTAGGCACGCATCACCCCCGCCGCGGGCTCGACGACCCGGGTCTCCGGCCGTCCGCGCCCGTAGGCCAGCAGGTCGGCCCTGATGCCTCCACCGGGGATCCTGACCCCGTCGGGCAGCGGGCCTTCGGTGTTGGGGAGGACGTAACGGTTGTAGACGACCGGCACCGCACCCGGCACCGGTCCTCTTCGCCAGCTCAGCGTCCTGCGCAGGTCCTCACCGACCACCCGGAGATAGTCCAGCGGCTGGGCGATGACGGCGCGCCGGGCCAGGTCTCCCGCCAGGGCGTCGATCCTCGGCTGGAACAGGTCGGCTCGGGTGACGACGGGGTGGCCGGGCACCCGGCGCAGGGGCGACCAGTCCGACCAGATGAAGTACGGCGAGGCCGGACGCGAGCCGACCGGCTGGGACGGGCACAGGACGGCCTCCTCCTGCGGCGGCCTGATTCTCCGGCAGTCGGCGAACGGCATGGTCCTGGCCCACAGCCACACCCCGTTGCCCCCGTTGAGCGCGGGGGTGCCGTGCCAGGCGCCGTACCACGCGGCGTAGCCGCCGAGCGGGATCGCGACCGCGACCAGCGCCGTGAGCAGGGCTCGCACGCCCGCACGGGCGACCAGGAGGTAGGCGGCGAGCAGCGGGAGCAGCACGAGCCCGATCGAGCGGGTGAGCGCCGCCGCGGCCAGCAGCAGCCCGGCCGCGGCCACGCGGCCGGGGGTGACCCCGGGCGTCCAGAGCACGACCGCGACGGCGGTGACCACCAGGAACGTGAAGGGGACGTCGCTCAGGATCGTGTGCTCGAAGAAGATCTGATAGACGTCGAGAAGGACGGGGGCGGCTGCGAGCACCGCCCACCCCGTCCGTGCCCCGGCCGCCCTGCGGCGGACGAGCGCGTAGATCGCCGTCCCGGTCGCCAGCCCCATCAGATGCTGGAGGATCGCGACGGCGGCGAAACTGTGCAGCGGTCGCAGGAGCCACAGCAGCAGGGAGTAGCCGCTGGGACGGACCTCGTAGGGCTGCGGCCGTTCGGCGACGCCCACGTAGTCGAAGGAGTCCTCGAACCACACGACCGGCGAGTAACCCATGACGGTGAGAACACGAAGCGCCACCGCGACCAGCAGGACGGCCAGGAAGAGCCGGTGCCGCCCAGGTGAGGGAATCTGCGGGCGAACGCGAACATTCTTCCGTTCGGGACTGACAGCCTTCATGATCGCTTTTATATATTGACGTAAGGGCATTCGTGATCTTTTGTGGGATACATGCACCACAGAGAAGTAATCTAGGGATTTTCCCCCGAGCCACCGCCGCCACCCTGTGGCTTTTAATACGTATTTTCGGGATATATCCCTGAAAGTCTGGTTATCCAGGAACCCCTGAGAGCCCCGAAGAACGGCTGAACGGCGCCGCTCGTTGAGCGACGCCGTTCAGGCGGTACGGCCCCCACGCCCCCGCGGGGTCGTACCGCTCGGCCGTGTCCGACTGACGGCTCCCCTTCGGGTTCACGTCGTCAGGCGGCTGACACGGCCGCGGACGGCGGTGTTGGGCCCGCCGCATCCCTCATGGGCGAGCCGTCCGCCGTCCCCTGCGGCGCCGGTGCCGTGTTCGGGCGCGCGATGGAGCCACGCGCTCGCCGGGCCTCGGCGACCGGCGCCCCGCCCGTCCGTCCCGCCACTCACCGCGACCTGCGCGGCCGTACCGGCATGGCTGTACCGGTACGTCGAGCGGAACGGTCACCTCCGGCACCGGACGGCGCCCACCGTCATCCCCCGGCGAGCACCCCCGGAGCTCAGGAAACCGTACGAACCCCCGTGAAACGCATGATCCCCTCCTGCCCCGCGCACGGACCGGACGGGAGGCACCCCCGTTCGAGCCGCGCAGAACAAGCATCGCGAACAGCAAAATCAACCACAATCATTAAAATGATCCTTAAAAGGTGCGCACTCCCGAGATCGGGACAAAAATATGGCCTCAGCGGGACGGGACATCCACCGCGGAAGCACCGAAAGGGGGGCACCCTATGCAGGGGTTTTCCGAACTCCGTCTCGGGCGCCTGGACGAGGTCAAGGTTTCGGTCGTGCTCCACCCCGGGGCCACGCTGCTGTCACTGACGGCCGGGACTCTTGGGGGCCGTCCACACGGCGTTCCAAGGCACTGGCAGAAGGCGGTCATGTCCGCCGCCCCGCGCAACGCGGCCGAGGTGCTGCGCCCGCTGTTCGCCCCGTCCTTCTCGGTCATCCCCGACTGTGTCAGCCCGGCGGTCTCGATGTCGGAGCCCGACGCCGACACCCATCTGGAGCGGCTGGCCGACCTCTCGCCCGACACCCTGCTCGCCGAACTCGAAACGGAGTTCCGGCCCGCCGTCCCCGCCCAGTGGCGGCCCGTCGTCGAACGCCCCGGCGCGTGGATCCAGGCCTACTCGCACCTCATGCGCGTGCTGTGGCAGGAGTTCAGGCCGGTCTGGCGCCGGGCGGACAGCCTGCTCAAGCGGGAGCGGGAGCGGATCGGGGCCGCCGCGGTCACCGACCGCCTGGAGACGGTCATGGGCAACCTCAGCCCGCGCTTCCACTTCTCCGGCACCACGCTCGGCCTTCCCGACCAGCAGGCCAAGCGGTTCGACCTGGCCGGGCGGCGGCTCGCCCTGGTGCCGATCGTGTCGGGCAACGGCGCGAGCATCTTCGCCTTCGACGACCCCGGGATGGTGTGGATCGGCTACCCGCTGCCCGCGCTGGGGGTGCTGTGGGACGACGGCGACCAGAAGAACGCCCCGCCCGACTCCCTGGCCCTCACCCTGGGGCAGGCCCGTGCCGCCATCCTGCGGGCCGCCGGGGCCTCGCTCACCATGAGCGAGGTCGCCTCCCTGCTGCGCTCGACCCCTGCCGCGGCGACCTACCACTGCGCCCAGCTCGAGGCCGCGGGGCTGCTGGATCGCGAGCGCCACGGCCGCCACGTGCGCGTCCGGGCGACCGCGAAGGGCGAGGCGCTGGTCGCCCTGCTGGCCTGAGCCGTACACGCCGGGACAGGACACGCCGGGACGAGACACGCGGGGATGACTCCTCGCCGGAGGTGGGTATCCCACATGGGCCCGTACAACCTCCAGAAAGGCCGGCCCGTGATCCAGGAACATCGTTACGTCGTGGTCGGCGCCGGGCCCGCGGGGTTGCAGATCGGCTACTTCCTGCAGGAACGGGGCGCCGACTACGTGATCGTCGAGCGGGAGCGGTCCGCGGGCGACTTCTTCGCCCGCTTTCCCCGGCACCGGCGGCTGATCTCGATCAACAGGGCCCGGGACTGGTCCGACGATCCGGAGCTCAGGCTGCGCTGGGACTGGAACTCGCTGCTGAGCGACGATCCGTCCCTGCTGTTCCCCGCCTACAGCGACGACTACTTCCCCTCCCCCGACGACCTGCGGCGCTATCTCGCCGACTTCCACACCACCCACGACCTGCGGATCGCCTTCGGCACCGGGATCAGCCGGGTGACCTGCAAGGAGGAGGGGTTCCGGCTCGAAACCGAGGGCGGCGACCAGTTCCAGGCCGAGTGCCTGATCTGGGCCTGCGGATGGGGTGGACCGTACGTTCCCGACATCCCCGGCATCGAGCACGCCGAGGGCTATGAGGACATGACGGTTGATCCCGAGTCGTTCCTCGGCAAACGGGTGCTGATCCTGGGCAAGGGCAACGCGGCCTTCGAGACGGCGCACGCCCTGCGCGACCACGCCTCGGCGATCCACCTGGCCAGCCCTAGGCCGGTCAGGCTCGCCTGGAACTCCAGGCATCCGGGGGACGTGCGCGGCTGTCACGGCACGCTGCTCGACAGCCACCACTTCAGCTCGCTGCACGCGCTGCTCGACTGCTCGGTCGAGCGGATCTCCTTCGACGGCACGGTCTACACCGCCGACGTCGTCCACAACCACGCGGGCGGCGGCCCCGAGAGGCTGGAGTACGACGCGGTGCTGCGCTGCACCGGCTTCCGGATGGACACCGAGGTGTTCGCCGACGAGCTGCGGACCCTCCCGGGCGGGAGGCTGCCCGCGCTCACCTCCGACTGGGAGTCCGCCGGTCTCCCCGGGCTCTACGTGGCGGGCACCGTGATGCAGGCCCGGGACGCCAGGCGGGGTTCCTCGGCGTTCATCTACGGCTTCCGCTACAACCTGCGCACGCTCAGCCGCCTGCTCGCCGAGCGCTACGACGGGGTACGGCTGCCGCGCACCCCCGTCCCCCGGCCCGCGCTGACCGGGACGGTCCTCGACCGGGTCAACCGCAGTTCGGCCCTGTGGGCGCAGGCGGGCTACCTGGTCGACGCCCTGGTGATCACCGAGCACGGCATCGAGCGCTACGAGGAGCTTCCCGAGGACTACGCCGTCGAGCGCTTCGGAGATCTGGTGACCGTCGGCCTGTGGCAGAGCAGGGAGCCCGGCCCCGACGACCTGGAGGCCGTCGCGCTGGGGGCCGAGCGGCTCCCGCTGCCCGAGGGGGTGCCCCGCGGTGCCGGGAGCGGGGCCATCCATCCGGCGGTGCGGGTCTTCAGGAACGGCGTGCTGACCGGCGAACTGCACCTGCCCGACAGCGTGGCCGCCCGGTGGCGGGACCCGGAGCGGCACGTGGCACCGCTCGACCGCTTCTTCGACCGGCTGCTGCCCCGGTGAACGCACCCGGACCCGAGGGAGCACCTGCGAGCCCGTACGGCGTGCTCAGGCGGGCTGGAGCCGTCTGACGACGGCCTCGGCGACGCCTCTGGCGCTGCCGGGGTTCTGACCGGTGATCAGCCGGTCGTCCTCGACGACGTGGGCCTCGAACGGCCTACCGGCGATGTAGTGGGCCCCGAGCAGCTTCAGCTCCTCCTGGAGGCTGTAGGGGACGGCGTCCTCGCGGTCGGCCGCCTCCTCCTCCGGCCAGGAGAAGCCGGTGACGTCCCTGCCCCTGACCAGCGGCTCCCCGTTCGAGAGCGTGACGTTCAGCAGCCCGCAGGGGCCGTGGCAGACGGCCGAGACGACGCGCCCGCTCTCGTGGAACCCGGCGACCAGCGACTCCAGGTCGTCGCTGCGCGGGAAGTCGAACATGACCCCGTGCCCGCCGGTGAGATAGATCGCGTCGTAGTCCTCGACGTCGACGTCGGCCACCTTCCTGGTGTCGTCGAGGAGGTTCATGAACCTCCTGTCCCGATAGCGCCGTTCCGTGCCCAGTTCCGCCAGCACGTCGTGGGCCAGGCTCTCCGGGTCGATGGGGATCGTGCCGCCGGACGGGCTCGCGATGTCCAGGGAGAACCCGGCCCGCTCGGCGTAGTCCCAGAAGTGCGTCAGCTCCCCCAGCCACAGGCCCGTCCGCATGCCCGCCTTCTCGTACTCGCCGACGTTGGTGACGACGACCAGGATCCTCTTCGTCGCTGACATGTCCGCTCCTTCACGCGGGAACCCTCCGTCCCGCCGGGTTACCCGCCCCAAAACACCACAAACCGCCCAGGGTCAGTGGAGGAGCAGATCGATCACCCCCGCGGTGCCCTCGTCACCGTGGCCGTCGGCCAGGCGGCGTTCCATCAGGGACGTGAACGGGGTGAGCAGTTCGGCGCTGACCCCCTGCTCCTGGGCCGTCCGCAGCATCGTCGCGTTGCCCTCGACCATCATGGCGAGGTTGGAGGTCACGTTCCTGGTGTAGTCGCCGCTCTCCAGGTGGTCGGCGATACCGTAGGTGTAGGAGGTCATGGCGTTGAGCCAGGCCACCAGCGTGGGGGCGAACTCCTTCGGCGAGATGTCCTTCTCCCCGCGCAGCAGGGCGAAGGCGTGCGTGACCCCGGCGAACATCCCGGTCATCGCGCTCAGCAACGCCACGTCCTGCAGCGCGGCGTACCCGGCGTCCTCCCCGACGTGAACGGGCCGCGCCGGTACGGCCAGCGTGTCCCGGTGCTCGTCGAAGAGGTCGCGTGAGCCGCTGTAGAAGATGAAGGCCCCCGACTCCGGGGCGCCGATCATCGGGGGGACCGCCATGACGCCGCCGTCCAGGAAGCGGGCGCCGCGTTCGGCGGCCCAGGCGGCGCGGGCGCGTCCCTGCCCGGGGGTGCCGGTGGTGAGGTTGACCAGGTCCCTGCCCGTCAGGTCGGCGCCGTCCAGGGTCTCCCCGACGGAGGCGTCGTCGAGCAGGCAGGTCACCACGAGGCGGTTGGCGGCCACCGCCTCCGCCGCGCTCCCTGCGATCCGCGCACCCTGTCCGGCGAGCGCCTCGGCCCTGCCCGGGGTACGGTTCCAGACGGTCAGCCGGTGACCGGCGGTCAGCCAGGCCTGGGCCAGCGCGGTACCCATGGCGCCGAGGCCGAGCAGAGTGAGTCCGGAAGTGTTGTCGTTCATGCCGACTAGGCTGGATCTCGGACCCCGGAACGATCAAGTACGCACTTCGAAGTGGGTGCTTACCCCGGGGTGAGTGAGCAGGCAGGAGGGCTGGAGATGGCGACCGTACCCAGGCCGGGGGCGTACGTCTGCGGGATCGACGCGGCGATGGACGTGATCGGCGGGAAGTGGAAGGTCCTGATCCTCTGGGCGCTCGACGAACGGCCGTGCCGCTTCGGCGAGCTGCGCAGGCTGGTGCCGGGGGTGACCGAGAAGGTGCTCGCCTCCCACCTGCGCGAGCTTGAGGGGGACGGCATCGTGCACCGCGAGGTGTACGCCGAGGTGCCGCCCAGGGTCGAGTACTCCCTGACCCCGCTGGGCGCCTCCCTCAACGCGGCGCTGGGCCCGCTGGGCGCCTGGGGCAGGGAGCACCTGCTCGGCGGTGTGGAGGAGAACGCCGAGCGGGCCTCCTGACCGGGCCCACGCCGTACGGCCCGCCCCCTTGAATACACCCAGGAACCGGGACGGGCCGTATGGGAGGGAGACGTCAGGGGTTCAGACGGTGCAGGTCACGGGGGAACAACGTCGCGCGGCGGATGTTGTCGGCGCCGGTCAGCCTGGCGGTCCACCGTTCGAGCCCCAGGGCGAACCCGCCGTGCGGCGGCATGCCGTGCCGGAAGGCCGACAGATACCCCTCGTACGGCTCGGCGGACTCGCCCTTGGCGGCCAGGACGGCGAGATAGTCCTCGTACCGGTGCAGACGCTGGCCTCCGGTGACCAGTTCGAGGCCCCGGAAGAGCAGGTCGAAGCTGTTGGAGTACTCCGGCCTGCCCGGCTGGGGATGGGTGTAGAACGGCCGCTTGACCATCGGATAGCCGGTGACGAACAGGAACTCGCTGCCGTGCTCGTTCAGCGCCCACTCCGACAGCCAGCGCTCGTGGGACGGGGCGAGGTCCGGCTCTCCCCTGGGGTCCTCGGCGGTGTGCGCGGCGATGAGCTCCTGCGCCTCGGCGAAGTGGATCTCCGGGATGCGCTCGGGCACCTTGGGCAGCGCGACGTCCAGCAGCGCGCACTCCTCGCCCGCCTGACCTGCGACGGCCTCCGTCATGCCCGCCAGAACCTCGCGCAGCACCGCCATCACGTCCCGATGGTCGGTGACGAACCCGAGTTCGGCGTCCAGCGAGGTGTACTGGGCCAGGTGCCGCGCGGTGTCGTGCGGCTCGGCCCGGAAGACCGGGCCGGTCTCGTAGACCCGCTCGAAGACCCCGACCATGGCCTGCTTGAAGAACTGCGGAGACTGCGCCAGGTAGGCGGGGGTGCCGAACCAGTCGATCGCGAAGACGTTGGCGCCCGACTCGGTCGCCGAGGCCACCACCTTCGGCGTGTGGATCTCGGTGAAGCCGAGACCGTCGAGCGCCGCCCTGAAGCCCGCGACCGAGGCGGCCGAGATGACGTGCGGGGCGCGCAGCGCCGGGTGGCGCAGCGTGACCGGGGCGTGGTCGAGGATGGTCGGCAGTGTCGCGGGCACCCCGGGCCGGTAGAGGTCGAACGGCGGGGCCTCGGCGGGCCCCGACAGGGCGACGACCTCGGGGGAGGTCAGCTCGACCCCTCCGGGGGCCTGTGGGTTGGCGGTCACGGTCCCGGTGACGCTCAGGACCGTCTCCTCGGGGTGGCCGTCGGCCTCGGCCATGGCCTCGGGGCCGGTGAAGACGGCCTGGGCCAGGCCTGACCGGTCCCGCAGGATGAGGAAGACCACGGATTTCAGGGTCCGTCCCCGGTGCAGCCAGCCCTGGACGGTGACCCGGTCGCCGATTCGCCGTGGAAGCTCGGCGGCCAGGGTACGAGTGGATGTGGAGATCATCACAAACCTCAACTCAGTGAGTGGTGATCCCTTGGGAGTGCGGGCGAGAAGGGAACTCGCGGTGCCACCGCACTTTCGCCGCCGTCACGACGGCCTCGACGGCCCGATCACGGGGGCCGGCCGGCGGGGCATTGGGCGCGTGCGCCGTTTCTCCCCGCACTCGGGAGGGTCTTCGCCCCTGGGGACAGGTCCGCCTTCGCAGCTTCCGGCGGCTCTCTCCGACCTGTCCGTGCCCGGGGACTACTCGTCTCCGTCAACGCGTTGCCGGAAGATTACGTTCGCTCCGCCGCCCACCGCAACCGCACGCGCCGCCGGCCCCGCTCGCGGCGGGAGGACACGCCCTAGTCTGTGGGCGTGCCGGAATCACTGATCTTGACGGACCCCCTCCAGCGCCAGTCGCACCCGGCTGGGATCGTCGGCGCCCACGACGGGAGCGTCGACCTGCGAAAACAGCGGTCCGAGCTCACCGGGAGCCGCCCGATCATCCGCGCCCTCCCCTGCCTTCCCGGCGGCGTCACACCCGGCCCGTCCGGCGTGACCAAGACCGCCCTGGGCTCGTGACCGTGGAGGCGACGCTCACCGCGTGTGACGTGCGGGTCGACCTGGGCGGGCAGGCGGTGCTGCGCGGAGTCGGCCTGACGGCGGGCCCCGGAGAGATCGTGGCCGTCATCGGGGAGAACGGCGCGGGCAAGTCGACGTTGCTGCGCTGCCTGGCCGGGCTGGAGATCCCCGCGGACGGCCAGGTCATGGTGCTGGGCGAACCTCCGGTGGACACCGCGGGGTTCTGGCGCGAGGTGGCGCTGACCGGCGACGAACCCGCCTGGTATCCGGGACTGAGCGTCCGGGAGCACCTGGAGCTGGTGGCGACGGTACACGGTGGCGGGCGGATGGACACCGAGGCGGCCCTCGCCGCGTTCGACCTTGAGGGACGCGCCGACCTGCACCCGCTGACCCTGTCGACCGGGCAGCGCCAGCGAGTCTCACTGGCCGCGACACTGGTCAGGCCGAGCCGCCTGCTGCTGCTCGACGAGCCGGAACGCGGCCTTGACGCCGCCTTCCGCGACCGCCTGGCGGACCTCCTGCGTGAGTACGCCGCGCGGGGCGGCGCCGTCGTCATGGCCACCCACGACCTCGCTCTCGCCGAGGCCTGCGGCGCCCGCCCGGTCAGGCTGGAGGCGGCGCGATGAGACGCTGGCAGGACCGGTACACGACGTTGTTCGGCGTCGCCATGGCGCTCGCGGTCCTCGGCAGGCCGGTCGCCTCCGTGCTGGAGAACCTCGTCCACCCGGCCGATCCCCGGCAGGTGGGAGCCGGGCTGGCGCTGGTCACCGTGGCCTACGCGGGTTACCTGGCCGTCGTCAGGATGGCCGGGCCGGTGGTGCTCGGCGCCGCCGACGCCTCCTGGCGCCTGCTCTCACCGCTGCCGCGCCGTACCGTCCTGGGCGGGACGGCGCGGACGTTGCTCGTGATCTCGGTTCTGGGCGGGCTGGTGCTGGGCACGACGCTGGTCGCCGTACTCGGCGCTCCCGACCTGCTCCCCCTGCGGCTGGCGGCCGCGCTGGTGATCGGCCTCGGCGCCGGGCTCGGCGGCATGGCGATGGGGGTTCTCGGTCAGGCCTTCCCCACCTGGGACGCCTGGTTGCAGGCCCTGATCGCCCTCACCGTGGCGGTGGCCGTACTGATGGCCGTGTCCGGTTCGGGGCCCGGCCGGGTGGCGGCCGCCCTCCCCGCCGGGGCGGTCGGCGCGATCGCCTGCTGCGCGGCGGCGGTGGCCGCGTTCCTGGTACGGCGGGCCTGGACGGCGCTCGGCCGTGTCCCCGCCCGCGCGATCCTGGCCGCCTCCGCCCGGTCGGGAAGGGTGGCCCAGGCGACCGTGACCCTGGACCCGGGCGCGCTGACCTGGTCGGTCGAGGACAACCACTGGCGGGGCCGGGCGCTGCGCTCGCGCCGCTGGCCGGTACCGGGCGCCTGGGCGCTGGCCTGGCAGGAGGCCCGCCGCGCCGGACGCCGTCCGGTACGGCTCGCGGTGCTGGCCGGTGCCGCCGCGCTGCCCGCCCTGGCCGTGACCGCCGGGTTGTCCCAGGTGGCCGTCGCGCTGACGGCCATGGGCGCGCTCGCCGCGGCGGTCTCCGTCACCTCCGGTGCCCGCCGTGACGGTGACAATCCCGCCCTGCTGCGGGCGCTCGCCGTAGGCCCCCGTACCGCGTCGGCCATACGGGC
Organism: Streptosporangium sp. NPDC001559; assembly: GCF_042893955.1. NCBI lineage: Bacteria > Bacillati > Actinomycetota > Actinomycetes > Streptosporangiales > Streptosporangiaceae > Streptosporangium > Streptosporangium sp. NPDC001559. The sequence continues at coordinate 184,638 of NZ_JBIAVG010000009.1, read as the reverse complement.
TCTGCCGCCCGCCCTGCTCGGCGCCTGCTGGCTGGGGGCGGCCCTGACCGGGCTGAGCGTCTCGGGTGCCCTCGGCACGGGTACGTGGTGGCCGCTGCTCGGTCCGGCCTGCGGCCCCGTCCTGGCGGTCGCGGCGCTGCGGATGGCCAGGAGGCGCCCGATCGACCACTCCATGCCGGTCATCGACACTCCGAGCGGCGCGATTCCCACGGGGCCGCTGCTGTGGGCGCTGACCGGCGTCGACCTCGCCCTGCCCGGCTGCGCGCCCGCCCTGCTGGCCCTGGCCGTACGGCCCGCCGACCCGCTGCCCTTCCTGGTGGCGCAGGCGCTGACCGGCCTGGCGCTCCTGGGCGGCTACGTCGCGCTGTCCGCAGGCGGTTCCCGGAGGCGGCCCGCCGGGAACGGGCGCGCACCGGCGGCGGATTCACCCTCGCCGAACGGGAGGCCCTGATGGCCGCGCCGCCCCTGATCGAGCGCCTGTGACGCGGGACTCCGCCTTCTCCTGGCGGTTCGTGACGCCGCTGTTCACCGGATCGACGATCAACGCGGTCAACACCTCCCTCATCGCGACCGCGCTGGTTCCGGTCGCCGCCGCCGTGCGCGTCCCGGTCGGGCGGACCGCGGTGCTGGTCTCCGCGCTCTACCTGGCGGGCGCCATCGCCCAGCCGACCGGCGGGAAGCTCGCCGAGGAGTTCGGGGCCCGCCGTGTCTTCCTGATCGGCCTGCTGATCGTCCTGGCGGGCGGCGTCGTCGGCGGAACGGGACAGAGCCTGACCGCCCTGGTCGTGGCCAGGGTCCTGATCGGCGTGGGCAGCTCGGCCGTCTACCCCTCGGCGATGCTGCTCGTCCGGCGCCGCGCGGAGGCGGCGGGCCTGACCGCCCCACCGGGTGGTGTGCTCGGCGGCCTGATGCTCGCCGGTGCCGGGACCGCCGCCCTCGGACTTCCCATCGGCGGTGTCCTGGTCGACGCCTGGGGCTGGCGGACCACGTTCCTGGTCAACCTGCCCGTCGCGCTCGCGGCCCTGGTCATGGCCCTGCTGTGGATTCCCGCCGACCCGCCGGTCGAGGGGCCGGTGGCCCCCCGGCAGCTCGCGGCCCGCGTCGACGTGGCGGGCATCGCCGGGTTCGGCGGGGCGACGGCCGCCCTGCTGGTCTTCCTGATGGAGCTGCCCCGTCCCAACTGGATCGCCCTTGGCCTGGCCGTACTACTCGGTGCCGGGCTCGTGTGGTGGGAGCTGCGGGCGAGCCGCCCCTTCATCGACATGCGTCTGCTGCGCGCCAACCCGGCGCTCACCCGCACCTACCTGCGCTGGGCCGTGGCGTCGCTGTGCGTCTACACCGTCCTGTACGGCCTCACCCAGTGGTTGCAGGCCGAGCGCGGCGTCTCCTCAAAGGAGGCGGGCCTGCTCCTGCTGCCCATGAGCGCGCTCCCCGTCCTGATCGTGCAGCCCATCTCGCGGCGCAACCTCGTCCGCGCCCCGCTCCTCGTCTCGGCGTTCTGCTGCCTGGCCGCCTCGATCGGGGTCCTCTCGCTGACCCGGGACACCCCGATCCTCTGGGTCGTCGGCATCACGCTCGCCGTCGGGGTCACCCTGGCCGCGACTTCAAGCGCCAACCAGACCACCCTGTACGCCCAGGCTCCGGCCGCCCAGCTCGGCACCGCCTCGGGGCTGCTGCGCACCTCCGGATTCCTCGGCTCGATCGCCTCTACCGCGCTGATCTCCCTCGCCTTCCACACCCAGGTGAACGACGACCGCCTGCACGTCCTCGCCCTGATCATGGTCGCGGCCTCCCTGGTCGGCGTGGCCCTGGTGCTCACGGACCGCGGGCTCACGGCCCGGGCCGACTCGTGACCGGCGGGCGGGGCATGGTTGAAAACCCTTTGTTCCCGGTACGGCGTGCCTGGAAGCATCACGGCCCATGAGCCTTATCGACATCGACGAGATCCCGACCGGCCCGGTGCCCGTACCCGACGCCATCGCGACACTCGCCGGTGACGACGACATCACCCCGGTGTGGCGCAACGAGCTCGGCGGCCTGACGTTCCGGCTCGACGACGGCCGTGGCGGCGTCAGATACGCCAAGTGGATCGCCGTCGGCACCCCGGAGATCGACCTGGCCGCCGAGGCGGAACGCCTGACCTGGGCGCGGCGCTGGGCGAACGTCCCCCGGGTCCTCGAACACGGCACCGACGCCGACGGCTCCTGGCTGGTCACGGCGGCGCTCACCGGCCGTTCCGCGGTGGACGACCGCTGGCGTGACGGCCCGGCGGCCTCCGCGGCCGCGGCGGCCGCGATCGGCCGGGGGCTGCGCGTCCTCCACGACGCCCTGCCCGTCGCGGAGTGCCCGTTCGACTGGAGCGTCGAACGGCGGCTCGCCCGCGCCGACGAGCGCGTCGCCGACGGTGAGGGGCCGCAGGACTGGTCCCCCGAACACCGTCATCTCGGCCTCGCCGAAGCCCGGTCGATCATCGGCGACCCTCCGCCGATCGACCGGCTGGTCGTCTGCCACGGGGACGCCTGCGCCCCCAACACCCTGGTGCACGACGACGGCACGTTCGCCGCGCACGTCGACCTCGGCTCACTCGGGGTGGCCGACCGGTGGGCCGACCTCGCGGTCGCGGCCTGGAGTACCGAGTGGAACCACGGCCCCGGCTACGACCACCTGGTGTACGAGGCCTATGGCGTCGCCCCTGATGAGGAGCGCATCGCGTACTACCGGCTCCTGTGGGACCTGGCCTGACCCCTGTCCGGAAAAATCGCTGAAAATGAGAGGGGCGTCACGGACAAGGCCCTTTCCTCCGTTGGGTGACGCGTGACCGTGTTCCCGAGTATCGATCCGAGATTGGCAGTAAACCAGCGAAAAATGGCATTTTCCCGGCCTATATCGTCTGCCCGATTCTGATTTGATCGGTACCGAGTTAATCACCCAAGGACGGAGTGCACGTGTCAGCTATCAAACGCGTCCTGGCAGCGCTGACCCTTGTCGTCGCGGCCCTCGCGGGCCTTGTCAGCCCGGCCGGGGCGGATGTCGCAAGCGCGGGGAGCGCGCCCACGACGGTGAAGTCAGCACTGGCATTTCCCACGGTCAGTCCGGTCCCAGAGTTCTGGGACACGAGATACTGGACCCAGGATCAAGCCACCGAATGGGTCAACAACTGCGCGTCCGGCAGGCTCTGCACCTGGATCAGGAACGGCAGCGGCTACGCGCTGTTCCAGTTCTACAACTGCACGGAATACGCACTGGCGCGATGGGAGGGCACGACGCCCTACTTCAACAACCAGAACGTCCGCGTGGAACTCCGCGACCAGTACCACCGCACCCTCCGATACATGGAGCCCGGCGCCAAGTTCATCACGAACTGGGACGCGGTCTGGTTCATCAACCTCTGCGCCTGACCCCGGACCATGACCTGGCCGAACCGGACACGGCGAGGCAAGAGTCAAGATCCACCGGCGCGCGTACGGCGTGAGCCGCCCGACACAGGGCCCCAAACGGAACCCCCGGCCACCGGGGGTTCCGTCATTGTCAGGAAAAATGCTTCTTTTTCAACTGCGGCCTTTATCGATGATCCCTCAGCTCGTTGGCCAGGGTGAAACAGCGACAACGAAACTCACCTCGCCTTTCGAGCGCCAAGTGCCCGTCCAGAGATTCCGCCCGTGACCGGGCGTGAGATCACCGGCGTCATCACTCCCGTTCAGGACCGGAGAAACGGGTCCCGGTAGTGAGCGCCACGGAAGACATAAGAACCCTTCGGGGCACACCGGACCGTCACTTACGGGACACGGGTGACCATTGACGACTACGGAGAGTTATCAAACGAAGAAACAGTAGCTCCAGGTTCACGGGAGGTGCCTCGCATGAGGCGACAGATCATCAAAGCCACCGTCTCCACCGCATGCGCCGTCGCGATGCTCGCCGGCGCGACGCTTCCGGCCTACGCCGCGACGGGTCGCTTCGTCTACCGGCTTCAGGCCGGGCGGCCCAACCTTGTGGTCAATCCACAGAGCCTCAGGTGCATCGGCCTCTCCGCGTTCGGTCAAACCGTCCGGCTCGTGTCCAACGGCACCGACGAGGTCGCGAACATGTACGTCAACCGCAACTGCACGGGAGCACCCATCCCCGTCGCCCCCGGGGAGCAGCGGGACTTCGACGAGCCCATCTCGGCGGTGATGTTCGTCCCCCGCTGACGCCCAACTCACGTCGGCGGACACCCGGGAAGCAGGTAGGTCATCCCGCCATAGCCGTCAGGCGGTTACTGAAGCGGGTGAGCATGGTGGTCTGGGAGGTCTCGGGGAACAGGCGGCCGACCGTCGGCGGGATGCGCCAGTTCGCGGGACTGCGCCTGGCCAGCCGGGAGACCAGCGAGACCTTCGGGTAGCGGGCCCGCTCGTAGGCGCGCAGCCGTACCGGAAGGTCTCCACCCTTGGCGAGTTCGCGGCCGAGCACCCACACGTCCTCAAGGGTCTGGTTGGCGCCCTGACCCAGGGTCGGCGGCATGGTGTGGGCGGCGTCGCCGATCAGGGTGACGCGGCCCTGCCCCCAGACGGTCCGGACCTTGTTCCAGTGATGGCCGAAGAACCCGAGGTCCTCCTCCCGCGCGGCGGCCAGTACCTCGGGGACGGGTGAGGCCCAGTGCCCGAAGCGACGCCTCAGCTCGGCCAGCGGTGCGGCGGGCCGTGGGTCGGAGGGCGACCAGCGCACGTCGAACCACCACTGCAACAGCCCGTCACCCCCGGGAATCAGCCCGCACGCCCCCTCCTTCCCGGTGATCATCAGGTGGAGGTTGGTGTGGGTCAGGTCGATGTCGATCGGGCTGAGCGCCTGCCAGGTGCCGAAGGTCGCCGTACGGACGACCTCCTCACCCCAGAGCTGCCGCCGTACCGCCGAGTGGTGGCCGTCGGCCCCGATGAGCAGGTCTCCGGTGGCGGTCGTGCCGTCGTCGAAGGTCACGGTGACCTTGTCGTCGTCCTGCGTCACGCTCCGGAAGCCCGTCCCGTAGCGGACAAGCCCCTCGGGCAGCCCTTCGGCGAGACGGTTCAGCAGGATGTTCCGGGAGACCGACTTGTTCTCGAAGCCGAAACGGGCGGCGGTGTGGACCAGGTCCATGGTGGTGCGCAACCGGCCGCCGGAGGTGAGCGCGTCGATCCTGTCGATGCGCCCTCCCACACCGTCCAGGCTGACACCGAGATCGTTCAGTACGGCGACGCCGTTGCTGAACATGGTCAATCCCGCCCCGCCCGTCCGCCTGGCGGCGGCCCGCTCGAAAACCCGCACTCGATGGCCGGCGGCCAGCAGGTGGCGCGCCACGGCCAGACCGCCCACTCCAGCACCAACGACAAGGATGTCCATATTTCCTCCAAATCGGAGTATCTCCGATATGAAGATATACCAAGCTGGAGTAGGTTGGCTGAGTGGCCCACAAACACCCGGAAGAGGACATCTACCGCGAGTTCCTGATCGCGGTCGTGCAGCACAACGAGGCGGTGGCCAACCGGCTCGGCCTGCAGCCGGCCGACGTCGCCGCCGTCATCCTGCTGGAGATGCGCGGCCCTCTCGCCGTCGGAGCCATCGCCGAGGAACTCGGGCTGCCGTCGGCCTCGACGACCCGGCTGATCGACCGCCTGGAGAAGGCGGGTTACGTACGGCGGGTGCGCGGCGAACGCGACCGCCGTACGGTCACCGTGGAACTGCTCGAAGACGGCCTGGGCGACTACGAGGCCACCCGCGACTCCGCGAGGCGCCACCTGGACGCGATCGGCGCGCACTACACGCCGGAACAGATCCCCCTGCTCCTGGGCCTGCTCACCCACATAGGCCACGCCTACCGAACCGCCACCCGAGAACTCCGCCAGTCCTCTTCTTGACCGCACGGCCCAGGAGGATCGGCCCTCGCCGCACGACCGCCCTCGAACCCGCCATCCGACCCACACCCATCACTGGAAGCCCTCACAGTGAATGTCGGAGGATCGCTACCGCCTGCCCAGCAACCGTCCGATTTTCGGATCAGCTCCAAGTGAGGCAGTTCCCGGGAGTAGGCACGAGGTCTTCACTGGGGCGAGAGCGATCTAGGCGTTGAGCTGAGCCAACGCGATGGGACGTCCACGGGACCTACATGACGTGCGCATGCACGATCTCCCCTTCAATGATCATGCGCACCCGAAGTGATCATTTTAATCCCTTATCGATACTTACATGATCGTTGATCTTCGACGTACGGTCTGACGGCTTTGTCCTTTTCTGTCTGAATGGAGGGTGAGTGGGCTCCCCCCTGATGGTCCGCTCCACCGCGTCGTTACGCCGACGTCCGTCACTCGAACGATTCCTGGCCGCAGGTCTCACCGTCGTCCTGGTGGTGACACCGACGCAGTCGGCTCAAGCCGTCCCTACTCCGCAGCCTAAAACACCTCAGGTGAAAACCGTGGCCGAGCGCCCGGACCGGGTGTCGGCCGCGCTGACCGCCCGGTTGCAGGGCAGCCGGGTCCTCGTCACCGGCGAGACAACAGAGTCGAAGCTCACCTACGCCAACCCCGACTCCACCTTCACCACCGAGACAGTCAGCGGTATCGCCCGCGTTAGGCAGGGCGAACGGTGGGTCGCGGTGGACACTACGCTGATCGAGGACAACGGTGTCCTCCGACCCAGAGCGGCCAAGGCCGGCGTCGAGTTCTCCGCCGGAGGCCAGGACCGGCCGTTGGCACGGATGTCGCAGGGCGACAAACGGTCGTTCGCGTTGACATGGTCCGCCCCGTTGCCGAAGCCCGTGGTCAAGGGCAACGTCGCCACCTACATCAACGCTGCCGGTGTCGGCGCAGACCTCGTCGTCACAGCTCTGCCCACCGGCTTCCGTCATGACGTGGTACTACGGGAACGCCCCAACGGGCCGGTGGAGTTCAAGCTTCCGGTGCGGACCGAGGGACTGCGGTTCGGTATGACCAAAAAGGGTGGCCTGAAACTGACGACTCCCAAGGGCAAAGTCGTCGCCTCCGCCCCCGAACCCTTCATGTACGACTCCTCTACCGACAAGACGGCTCAGCCGAGAAGCGCGGCAGTGACGGAAGCCGCCATCGACACGAAGGTGGTCGAGGACGGAAACGGCCAGCAGACGCTGGTGCTCAAACCCGATCCGAAGTTCCTGGCCGACCCGTCCACAAAGTATCCGGTGACGGTGGACCCCACCACGACACTCACCTCACCGAACGGCTTCACCGTCAACTCTCCCTGCACGACCAGCGGGGGCGGCGGCATGTCCGTGGAGCTGACGCCTGGCATCAGCGACATCACTCCATGCACGTCGGGAGGCACCAACGTCAATCGCGCCCTGATTGACTTCGACACCTCCAGCCTGTCCGGTCAGCAGGTAATGGACGCGCGCCTAGACCTGATCGGCGACCTGGTCAGGTGCCCGGCCGGGCAGAGCCTTCGCGTCCGGCGCATCACCAGCAGTTGGAACTCCGATCCGTGGAACGGCCCCAGCGTGCTGTGGTCCAACCAGCCCTCTTCCACCAACGCCGGTGAGGTCCTCTCGGCACCGCCGACGGTCTGCGGACCAACCTCCTACGCGCAGAGGACCCCTTGGTCGATCCCCGTTACGGCGATCGCACAGGCGTGGGCCGGCGGCGCCGCGGGTCACGGGCTCGTTCTGGCTCCCAGCGACGAACCGAACCGCGCCAACACCTTCGGCTGGTTCTTCGACGACTACTACACCGCCAATCCTCCCAAGCTGGTAATCACCTACGGTTCCACTCCGTGGACCGGCAGGCTACGCGCGATACCGATGACCGCGGCCAACAACAAGTTCTACGTCACCACTCTCACCCCCTCGCTGGCCGCCGAGGTCAACGACGTCGACGGTGGCGTGCTGAAAGCCGAGTTCCAGGTCGAGCACGACCCGTCAGTTCCCACTCAGGGGAGCGGCCTCATCTGGTCGGGTGAGGTTGACAACGTGACCGCCAACGCCGAGGCGAAGATCACGATTCCGGCGGGCAAGCTGGCCGACGGCTGGACGGTCCGCTGGCGCGCCCGTGTTTCCGACGCCTCCTCCTCGTCGACCTGGTCGCAATGGCAGCCACTGAACGTTGACGTGACCGCACCCACCATCTCCTACTTCAACTGCAATTACCCCGCAGGTCAGTGGAGCGCGTGGAGGCAGGACGCCGAGTGCTGGCTGGGAACGGACGCGATCACCGTCGACGAATTCAACGCAGACGACATCAACACTGAACTGTGGTGGGGGCTGGACGACCCGTCCGCCCCGAACCGGATCACCACCGGCTGGGGCTGGTCCCAGGGCAAGCTGGTCAACGACTTCCCCATCACTCCGGGAGACGGCTGGCACACCGTCTACATCAAGGTCCGTGACAAGGCCCACAACCTCTCCCAGGTCACCGCGCACAGTTTCGGAGTCGGCAACGGAGGAATAGCCACCCCGGCGGACAACAGCCGCACCGGACAAGCGGTCACTCTCTCCGCCGCAGCCGCTCCCGACTATGACAAGGTCCGCTACGAGTACCGCACCCGTTTCCTATTCGTCGACTACACCGTCATCCCCACAGCCGACGTGAGCACGCCGGGCTCGTCGACCCCGATCTCTTCGTGGCCGCAGAGCCGTACCGACACCTCCAAGAACTTCGCCGACCTGACCTGGAACCTGGCCAAGACTCTGCATGACGCGGGCAGCACTGACAGCCTGGTTGAGGTTCGGGCCTGCTTCAACAAGAACTCCGCTCCCGGCTACGACTGCGCCCCGCCGATCCGGGTGGTCCTGGACCACTCGGCCTTCGGCGGCTCCTACGCCACCGCGCAGATCGGCCCCGGAAACGTGGCGCTACAGACCGGCGATTTCTCTCTCACCACCTCAGACGCAAGTCTGTTCGGTATCAAAATCGATCGCACTCTGACCACCCTGGACCCGACCGCCAACCGCGACGACGAACAACTCGCCGAGAACAAGGTCTTCGGTCCCAGCTGGCGAGCAGGCTTCCCCTCGGTTCCATCCGGAATCACTGACTTCTCCCCAACCACCGGAACTGACTCGCTGCAGCTCGTCGGCCCCAGCGGTGAAACACTGACCTACGTCCGCAACGGTCAAACCTTCACCGGGGTGAACGACGCCTCCGACGGTTCACGGATCACCGTGGGCGCTGAGGAGCTGACCGCCACCGACGCCACCGGCTCGAAGACCACCTACACCAGACTGAACGGCAGATGGGTCGTCACCCGTGCTGAAACGCCTGCGGCGGAGTCCGCAGTCACCTACTACCGGGACGCTCAGGGCCGGGTGACTCGGATCTTGGCGCCGGTTTCGGCCGGGGTCACCTGTGGCACGACCCTGGTTTTCGGCTGCCGGGCGCTGGAGCTGAGTTACGCCTCCTCGACCACCGCCACCGGCGTGGCCTCCGGTTGGGGCGACTACACCGGTCAGGTCAAACAGGTCTCCTTCACCGCCTTCGACCCCGAGACGAACGCGATGAAGACCACCGCGCTGGCGACCTACCTCTACGACTCCACCGGTCACCTACGCCAGGTCACCGACCCCCGCACCAACCTGGCCACCACCTACTACTACAACGCCGAGGGACGCCTGTCCCAGCTCACCCCGCCGGGCCTGGCACCCTGGCGGCTGGAGTACGACTCCACCGGCCGCTTAGCTCATGTTCAGCGTGAGGGCGGCACCGTCGACCCCACCTGGGCGGTGGCCTACAACGTGCCGATCGGCGGCACCGGCGCTCCGATCGATCTATCTCTCACGCAGACCGCCAAATGGGGCCAGAATACCGACCTGCCCACCATCGGAACTGCACTCTTCCCGGCCTCCCACCTGCCGCCCCGGGCCAGCAACGGCGCCTACCAGCCAGCCGCCAACGATTGGCAATACGGGCAGGCAATCTACACCGACGTCAACGGCCGCCTGGTCAATACCGCCGCTTATGGCACTGGAGCCTGGCAGATCACCTCGAGCCGCCATGACGACAAGGGCAACATCGTTTGGGAACTGTCGGCCAGTAACCGTACTCAAGCGTTGGCCCCGACCATCGACACCGACTCATACACTGCGGGACGCAACAACTCAGCTGAACGAGCCAACCTGCTGGCCGAAACCAGTGAGTACACCGTCGACAGTGATCTGCTCACTCGGGAAAACCCTGCCCATCGTGTGAAGCTGGCCTCAGGTGACATGGCATCGGTACGAGAACGTATCAGCTTCATTTACGACGAAGGCAAGCCCGAAGCTGGTAAGGCTTACCACCTGGTGACCACTAGCAGGACCGAACCAATCGTGCTGGACGGCACCGTCAATGCCACCGAGCAGGACGTCAGAATCGGCAAGACCGGCTACGACCCGATCGTCTCGGGAGACTCCTCAGGCTGGGAGCTGCGCAAAGCGACCACCAAGACGGTGGTCATGATCGGGCAAGCGAATATCACCCGTAAAACGCGTTACGACGCGGCAGGCCGGGTGATCGAAGAACGCCTTCCGGACAGCGATGGAACCGATGCTGGCACCGCTGTGAACACCTACTACAGCGCCAACGGCACCGGTCCAGTGGAATGCCGGAAACCCCAGTGGGCGACACTGCTCTGCCGCACGGAACCCAAGGCTCAGCCGACATCCGGTGCGTCACTCGTGGTCAAGCACATCGCCGCCTACAGCTACCTCGGAGGGCCCACCCAGGGGATAGAGACCGCGGGATCGGTCGTACGGACCACCACCATCGGCTACGACTCCGCCGGCCGTGCCACCTCCCGCCTCACAACCGCCACACCGGCGGCCCAGGGGGGTACGAGCCTCCCCGCAGTCACCACCACCTACGCCCCAGCCACCGGACTCTTGACCAGGACCACGGCCGGCGGCGCCTACACCCAAACCGACTATGACGACTTCGGCCGCCCGGTTTCCTACATCGACGCCGACGGCAGCACCTCTACCGTCACCTACACCGTCGACGGGCAACCTGCCACCAGCAGTGACGGCAAAGGCACCACGACTTACACCTACGACGGCACCGATTACCGAGGCCGCCAGGAACGCCGGGGACTGCTCACCAAGATCGACACGCCTGGAGTCGGTGCGTTCCAGGGGGCCTACGGCGAAGACGGCCAGCTCGTTCAGCAGGCTTACCCCAACTTGCTGGCCGCCGAATATCGTTACGACAACGTCGGCAACGACATCGGCTTGACTTACACCAAGGATCAGAACCGATGGTTGGAGTTCGCCAACGTCCCCGGCGCCCACAACACCGTCGCGCGGGCCATCAGTCCCGTCAGCCAGCAGGACTACACCTATGACCGGGCGGGCCGACTAACCCAGGTCGCCGACGTCTATGCGGGAACCTGCACCACCCGGGCCTACACGTTCACGGCCAACACCAACCGCAGCAGCCTGGAAATCTACCCTTCGGCTGCCGGAGGTGGATGCTCAACCAGCACAACGGCAGCCACCACGGTCTATACCTACGACGGAGCCGATCGCATCACCAACGCCGGTTACGCTTACGACGCCTTCGGCCGAACCACCACCGTGCCCGCGGCACACGTCTCCGGCAGCGCCAATCTCCAGGTCGGCTATCACGTCAACGACCTGGTCGCCTCCATGCAGCAGGGAGGCGTCAGCCGCACCTTCGCCCTTGATCCTGAAGGACGCGTCCGCTCCACCACCCAGACCGGCGGAGCTCACTCGGGCACCACCGTCAACCATTACGCAGGTGTTGGCGATCAGCCTGTCTGGATTGCTGAAGCTGACGGTACCTGGACCAGGAACATCGAAGACCTCGGCGGGGATCTCGCCGCCATCCAGCACTCCAGCGGCCAGGTCACCCTTCAGCTAACAAACCTGCATGGCGACATCGTGGCCACCGCCGATGCCGGCACGGTCGCCAGCGGCATCACCACCTACTCTGAGCAAACTGAATCTGGAATCGCCCGGAACGATAACAGCGCCGACCCCGCACGTTATGACTGGCTCGGCGGAAAACAACGCGCCTCAGACGCTCCTGGTGGTGTCATCCTCATGGGAGCACGCCTCTACAACCCTGTTACCGGGCGATTCCTCCAAGTTGACCCAATCGCAGGTGGAAGCGCCAACGCTTATGATTACTGCGTCGGAGATCCCGTCAACTGCCTGGATCTTGATGGACGCATCATCTGGATTCCAGTTCTCATCGGTATTGGGATGCTTGTAGAGGCAGTGATCGCAGCAACAATTGTCACTGCTATTGTAGTTGGCGTCTACGGTGTCTTCGATAACGTCCGATGGCTCATCGTAAACGCGGAAAGCAAAAGAGCAGAGAAGGCGAATCCAGGTAATTCACCCACCTGGAAATCGCTCAAGCCGTATCGCGGGAAGACGAAAACCGACGGCAAGGGAAAGTACTACGAGTGGGATTACACCCATGGAGACATCGAAGTCTACGATAAAAAGGGCAGACACCTTGGAAGCGCCGACCCCGTCGAGGGTAAGATTTACAAACCTGCAGTGTCAGGACGAAAGATCTCGCTGTGACCTTCATTGACGACGTCCTCGCCGGGCGAGCCTCAATCAACGACTTCGACGATTACATAGACACCTGGCACTCACAGCCAGAGGGGAAACCACTTCACGTTGCTGCAGGCCTCCTCTGGCCGGAGTATGCCATGTGGGTTAACGACGCCGACACGATGACATACATTGTCGAAGGCCGCAAGGTCGGAAAAAACCTCCTCGAATACCTTCTAGAGCAGAAGGATCATGACCCCAAAGCGCTAAAGCTATGGGGCCTAGCAGATCGCCTCTACGCTGCAGAGTGGCGCAATCCAGATCGATATCCAGAACCAAAGTAGATAGTTCCTAAGCTTTTCCCCATAGCTCCACCGAGTGCACCCTCCGGCAAATATGGCCAGAGGGTGCACTTTCCCATATGTCACCCATTCACCTCAATTATCCATCCAGGTGACGGCGGGTGTGGATGAAAGCGTTCCCGCCGAACCCAGTTGGTGCACAGGCGGGGAAACAGGAAACCGAAAATGCGGCTAACACAATTGGGTAATTTTTATGGGGATGGTGGAGATTTTCCTAAGGTTGGCGCCCTTTTTACGAGGTGGGTTTTTCCTGATCTTGTACAGCACGCGGATGTGTTACTGGCGCCAATGTAACCTTTGCCGGTAAACGTGATCAGACCCGCTGCCCTCAGGCGGCGCGAAATGCCCCGAGGTCCGGGCGGCCGTCAGATCTCGTACCAGCCCCCAGCGAGCCGGGGTCCACAACAGCGTGTCGTCCGGACGGCCAGGACCTGGATGGTCATCCCGTGCTGGCGGCGCTTACCAGAGTGGTATTGGCGATCGGCGGCCACTCGATCGGTCGAGACGAGGGCGCCGTCCAGAACGACGAGGCGTATCCGGCACGCTTGGCAGCTCGCAAAGCTGGTCCGGGTCAGGGACCGGTGGGCGAGCAGGATAGTGAGGAGTCCTCAGGACCCCGACGAGAGCGGCGCGTACTACACGCCGGAACAGATCCCCCTGCTCCTGGGCCTGCTCACCCACATAGGCCACGCCTACCGAACCGCCACCCGAGAACTCCGCCAGTCCTCGTCCTGACCTGGAGTGACGACTACTTCCGGTCGTCCACGGAGACGGACTGGCGATAGGACAGTTCGTAGAGGTGTCCCGGCTTGATGATCACGCTTACCTCCACCGGCCGTTCGTCGGTGGAGTACACCGTGCGGAACTGCCGGAGAACGGGAACCCCCTGCGGAATGTCGAGGGCCTCCGCCTCCTCGGTCGTCGGCGGGCGAACCGACAGGCGGTCCACGAACTCACGCTCCGGGTAACCGAGGTCGTGCAGGACCTGCGGTGCGCCTCCCCGGATTTTGCCCCGTCCCGCCAAAGGAGTCCCCGCGGCCAGGCTGACCGGGTAGTAGGACCAGGACAGCTCTACCGGCTCGTCCTGGCGAAGTGTCAGCCGGCGCCGCAGCACGGCCCTTTCCTCACCAAGAGCGGCGGCGACATCGGCAGGCGCCGTGACCTCGGCGACATCGAGCAGTTTGTATTTGACCCCTCGTTCGGCCGGGTCGAAGTACGCGGCGGCGTTCACCGTGAACTGGTGACGATCACGCACGAACACCCCCTTGCCCGTCTCGCTGACGAGATAGCCCTCCGCCTTGAGGATGCGCCAGGCGGTCTGCACGGCGGTCGTCGAGACACCACGTTTGGCGGCCAGCGCCGGAATGGACGGAAGCTGCGCACCAGGTGGAATCTGCCCGGCCATGATCTGAGCACGAAGGTCAGCGGCGATCCGCTCGGACTGGTCTCGGGTATCGGGCTTCACAGCTTCCCTCCGTTGAGATCTCTACAGGAGCGATGAGATCGGCATCGGCGCAAGCGCCCTCGTCCGACAGATCAAGTCACGCCCCCTCATGAGGACGATGAGCTCATCCCCTCACTACGACGCGCATGCGTGCATCTGCGGCCGCCACACAGGTACTTCTCGCACCTTATCGACAAGGAGGCAATGTCTCCACTCTCGAATCTCCTTGTTGCCTTGACGTCAAGGACGTATCATTCTGGCAGGACGAAGGCATGATCCTCCCGACCAGAAAGCTCCCTATGTCCAGCTTTCATATGCCTGTTGAGATTCAGCGAGAACCAGAACTCCACCGAACAACAGCGCCCGGACGCAGCTCGCAGAAAGATCAGTCGCGAACGAACGCACCAGCCCGAGCACCCCCTTGCGGCCTCGAACAACTTGGCCACACCTGCGGGCATCGGCTCGCATCAAGAAGTCCTGTGAGGTCTCGTCTCAGGGACCGGGAAACCAACACCCGGCAACAAGAAGTACCGGCATGGAGAACATCAACGAGGAGCACGTGCCCCGCGTGTTCGCACTGGTTCAGGAAGGCTGGGAGGGCGAGGAGGCCGAGGTGGTGGCCTACGGGCTGACGTTGCCCTGCGGGCAGGCGGCGACCATCGGGGCCGACGGCCGTGGTCACGGGTTGTGGAACAGCGCGCAGAGCGCCGCCAGGCGGCTGCACTCCGACCTCGTCTGGTTCGGTGACGAGGGCGGGTGAGACGGGCGCGGCGGGGTGGGGTGTCCCGGCAAGGGGGTCCGGGGAGAGCCTCACCCCGCCGTGCCTGTCTTCGCCCCGGCCGGACGGAGCGGGGACGGACGCGGGTACCCCACACCGCGTCGCCCTCGCCGTCCGCCGGGACTTCTCCCCGCCGGGCGCTCGGCGGGAAGGACCCGTCGGCCGATTCCCAGTGGGGAGGTACTTCCGCTGGGAACCGACCGGCGGGAGTCCGGTCAGCGACCCGGGTTCCCCGGCACGTGCTCAGAAGTCACGCACCGGAAGGTCGTGTACCGCAGCGGAACACGCCCGAACCCGGTCGAAAAACGTCAGAAGAGCAGGAAAAGCATCAGAAGAACAGAGGGTCACACTCCGGTTGGCTGCTTCTTGGCGGTGATGGGGACGACCTCGGCGAGCGACTCCTGGCGCCGCTGGACGGTCTGGAAACCGACCAGGTCGTCGGGGAGCGCGTCCGGCACCTCCTCGTCGAACCTGGCCAGTGTCTTGATCCGCAGTCCGGCCACCGCGATGGCGGCGATGGCGAAGGCGAACAGGACGTACATCAGGCCGACGCCGCGTCCCGGGCCGGTGCCGATCACGGCGCCGAAGGTGTCGGCGAGCGCGCCGCCCGGCATCATCAGCGGGTCGAAGATCGCGCTGCCGTACGGCGCGACCAGGCCGAAGCCGATGGGCAGCGTGGACCACGCGATGAGCGTGTTCAGCGCGATGACCCGGCCGTGGAAGCGCTGCGGCACCTTGACCTGGATGATCGTGGCGTAGACGCCGTTGAGCATGGTCAGCCAGAACGACATCCCGAAGACACCGATGGAGACGATGACGAGGTTGCGCTGGAAGCCGACGACCAGGCAGAAGACCGACAGGATGAGGGTGGAGAGCATCACTCCGCGCAGCCGCTGCCGCCTGGGGCCGCCCCAGATCGTCATGGCCAGACCCGCGATGAAGACGCCCAGGCCGCCGAAGAAGGAGACCCGGCCGACGTCCTCAAGGGTGGCGAAGCCCAGCACCAGCGGGGAGATGAGCAGGAACAGCGGGGACAGGAAGACGTTGAGGAAGGCGAAGAAGAACAGCATCGCGCGGAAGCCCTTGACGCCCCAGGAGAACTTCCAGCCCTCGACCATCTCGGCGACGAGGGTCTCCCTGCGCTTCCAGGCCATGGTCTTGGGGAAGCGGACGAACAGCAGGACCCCGATGGCGAAGACGTAGGAGGCGACGTCGAGGGCGAGGATGCCCTCCAGGCCGATCACCGCCATCAGACCGACGGCGACCAGCGGGACGATCAGCTGGGCGGTACCGGTGATCATCTGAACGACGCCGTTGGCGTGGCCGAGGAAGCGCTTGGGGACCAGCTGTGGGATCGCCGAGTTGTAGGCGAGTCGTTGGAAGGTGAGCGCGACCGACAACACCACGAGCAGCGGATATATCTGCCAGACGTCCAGATTGCCGGTCCACAGCAACACGCCCATGATGAACTGCGTGCCGAAGGCCCCGATGTCACCGGCGAGCATGATCTTTCGCCGGTCGTAGCGGTCGACGAGGGTGCCCGCGAGCGGGGCGACCAGCATGCCGGGCACCAGCGCCAGCACCGAGAACAGGGCGAACCTGACGAGCGAGCCGGTGTGGATGTAGATCCACAGCGGGATGGCGAACTCGGTCAGGGACGATCCGACGATCGAGATGAGCTGGCCCGCCGCCACCGCGGCGAAGCGCCGCATGCTCGGCTTCGGCCCGGTCCTCGGCCCGCTCTCCGGTACGGCCTGGCCGTCCGAGGCGGGAGCCGGGGCGCCCTCCGAGCGGTTGGAGACACCTTCGAGCCACCAGGTGGAGCGGGCCGTACGGCGCAGCTCCTCGGTCTCGCCGGAGGCGATGGCCTTGTGGGTGCCGGTGAGGATGACCGACAGTTCCTCGGCGCGGTACTTGAGGAAGAAGTGGCCCGCCTCGTCGAGCACGACCGCCGCGGTCGAGTCGGTCAGCAGGTGCCACTCGCGGAAGCGTTCCTGGTAGAACTCGGTCGCCGGGTCGCGTTCGCCCGCCACGGAGATGATCGGCGCCTTGAGCGGCTCGACCCCCTCCTCGAACAGGCGGGTGAAGTAGCGTTCGGCCTCCCTGGTGCCCTTACGCCGGTTGTCGATGACCAGCTTGAGCTCCTCGCGGCCGAGGTCGTCGACGTCGAGACCGGCGGCCTGCAGGGCGTTGGCCCAGACCTGGTCGCTGCGGAGCTTGTCGGTCAGGTTCGCCATCCACGCCAGCGCCGACTGCGGCCTGGCGAAGGGGAAGACGCCGCCGAGGTAGATGGCGTCGACCTGACGGCCGGCCGCCTCAAGGCGCCTGGCGATCTCCACGGTCAGCATGACGCCGAGACCGCAGTGGCCGTAGAGCGTCAGCGGGCCCTTGACCCCCTTGAGGATCTCCTCGACACAGCCCTCGGCGACCTCGGCCACCGGGCGGGTCTCCTCGATCAGGCCCATCTCCTGGCCGGGTACCGCGACCGCGTGCAGCGCCCACTTCTTGGGCATCGCGTCGGCCAGCGGCTGGTAGATGGCCGCGCTGCCGCCGCCGTACGGCACGCAGACGAGGTTGGAGGTCGTGGCCCTGGCGGGGGTGAGGCGGTGCAGCAGCAGCCGGGGGCCGCTCTCGCCCGCCTCGACGACCTCGGCCAGTTCGCGCACGGTCCGGTACTTGAACAGGTCCAGGATGCTGACCTGGCGCCCGCCTGCGGGGAGAGCCTTCCGCAGGCGGGCCACCACCTGTGCGGCGAGCAGCGAATGTCCGCCCAGGTCGAAGAAGTCGTCCAGCACGCCGACCTGGACCAGGCCGAGCACCGCGGCCCACACCGAGGCGATCGCCTCTTCGATCGGTGTCCCCGGCGGGACGAAACCCGCCTCCTGATCGGGGCGTTCCTCGTCGGGCTCGGGCAGCCTGGCCCGGTCGACCTTGCCGTGCGACTTCAGCGGCAGCTCGTCCAGCCAGACGAAGCGTGCCGGGATCATGTATTCGGGGAGCCGCTCGCCGAGTGAGGCGCGCAGTTCGCCGACGGTCGTCTTCTCTCCCACAAGGTAGGCGACGAGACGGTCCTCACGCAGGTCTACCACGGCGTGGGCGACGCCGGGCTGGTCGGTGAGGACGGACTCGATCTCCGACAGTTCGACGCGGTAGCCGCGGACCTTGACCTGCAGGTCACGGCGACCGAGGAAGCACAGGTCCCCCGAGGGCAGCCAGCGGCCCAGGTCGCCCGTCTTGTACATGCGGGCGCCGGGCTCGCCGTACGGGTCGGGCAGGAAACGGTCGGCGGTCAGACCGGGCTGGCCGAGGTAGCCGCGGGCGAGCCGGTCGCCGCCGAGGTAGATCTCGCCGGTCATGCCGGGCGGGACGAGCCGCAGGTGCTCGTCGAGCACGTAGACCCTGGCGCCGGGCAGCGGCCTGCCGATGGGCAGGTTCAGCGCACGCTCGGCCTCGTCGGTGACGGCGTGGGTGGAGATGCCGACCGTCGCCTCGGTCGGGCCGTAGTGGTTGACGACCCTGGTGTGCCCGGTCAGTTCGCGGGCCCAGCTCCATTTGGAGGCCTCGCCGCCGAGGACGAGCAGCTTGCGCGGCAGCAGCTCGGCGGGGTTCACGTCGGGGTCGGCGAGCAGCGACGCGAGGTGGGAGGGAGTCATCTTGATGTAGTCGGTACGGCCGAGCTGTTCGGCCAGTTCCTCGACCGGCGCCTGCGGGTCGACCAGGTGCAGTTCGCCACCGGTCATCAGCGACAGGTAGAAGATCGTCACACCGAAGTCGAACGAGAGCGACTGCAGCAGGGTGTAGACGCCCGCGGGCTCGACGGCGAAGCGCTCCCTGACCCCGGCCAGGTAGTTCAGCACCTGCCGGTGCTGCACGCCGACGCCCTTGGGGCGCCCGGTGGTACCGGAGGTGTAGATGACGTAGGCCAGGTTGCCCGGGATGACACCGGGGTCGTCGAACTCGGTCTCCTCAAGCGCCTCGGCGTCGAGCAGGACGAGCGGGGGGCCGGAGACCAGGTCGGCCAGGTCCGTGGTGGTGATCACCACGGCGGCCCCCGAGTCCTCAAGCATGTAGGCGAGGCGGTCGCGGGGCTGCTTGGGGTCCAGGGGCACGTAGGCGCCGCCGGACTTCAGCACGCCGAGCAGGGCGGCGGCCACGTCCGCGGACTGGTCGAGCAGCACCCCGACCCTGCTGTCCGGGCCGATGCCGTGCCGGTTGCGCAGGAGCGCGGCGATCCGGCCGGAGCGCTCGTCGAGCTGGGCGTAGGTGTAGGTGTCGTCCTCGTGGGTCACCGCCGGGGCGTCGGGGGTGAGCCCGGCCTGCGCGGTGACGATCTCGTGGAGCAGGTCGTGACCGGTCGGCACGAGGTCGGTGCTCGACCCGAAGCCCAGGACGAGTTCCCGCTCCTGCTCAGACAGCAGCGACAGCTCGCCGACCCGGGTGTCCGGGGAGTCGACGATGGAGCTCAGCAGCGTGATGAAGCGGGAGCCGAGCAGCTCGACGGTCTCCGGGTCGAACAGCGCCGTGTTGTAGGTGAAGTTGCCGACCAGGCCGTCGGGGCTCTCGAAGAGGTAGAGGGCCAGGTCGTAGCGGGTGGTCCTGACGGGCATGGAGACGTAGGAGATACGCCCGTCCTCCTCGCCCGCCTTGTAGTTCTGCAGCGCGAAGGTGACCTGCACCAGGGGTGACCTGCTGACGTCGCGGACGACGTTGAGCTCGTTGACGAGCTGGTCGAACGGCAGTTCCTGGTGGGCGAAGGCGTCGAGCGCGGTCTCCCTGGTGCGGGCCAGGAAGTCGGTGAAGGCCGGGTCGTCGGCCAGGTCCGCGCGGAGCACCAGCGTGTTGACGAACATGCCGACGACGTCGTCCAGCTCGGGCAGGCCCCGCCCGGCGACCGGGGAGCCGACCGCGAAGTCCGTCTGCCCCGAGTAGCGCGCCAGCAGCACCTGGAAGGCCGCCATCAACGTCATGTACGGCGTCGCGCCGGAGGACTTGGCCAGTTCGGTCAGGCGCGCGGTGAGGTCGGCGTCGACGGCGAAGTCGAGGGAGGCGCCCTCGTAGCCCTGCTCGGCGGGGCGCGGCCGGTCGGTCGGCAGTTCGATGGCGGGCAGCCCGGCGAGCTTCTCGCGCCAGTGGTCGACCTCGCGGCGGTGGTCGCGTCCGCGCTGCCAGAGGGCGTAGTCGCCGTAGCCGACCTGGGCGGGCTTGAGGGTCTTGCCGTCGTGCAGGGCGAGCAGCTCACGGATGACGAGGTCGACGGACCAGCCGTCGACGACGGTGTGGTGGGCGGCCAGCAGCAGGACGTGGTCGTCGGGGGCGAGCCGTACCAGGAGGGTCCGAAGCAGCGGCCCGGTCTCCAGGTCGAACGGCGTCGCGACCTCGTCGTCGAGGAGTTCGACGGCGGCGTCCAGGTCGTCGGCCTCGGTGACGCGCAGCTCGGCGGGGCGGGGCCCGTCGACGACCAGCTCCGGCGTGCCGTCCTCGGTGGTGAGGAAGCGCATTCGCAGCGCCTCGTGGCGGACGACGATCTCGTCGAGGGCGCGGCGCAGCGCGTTCTCGTCGAGGTCGCCGCGCAGGCGCACCGCGACGGGAACGGTGTAGGTGGTGGTCCCCGGCCGGTACTGCTCGAGGAACCACAGGCGTTCCTGGGCGTGGGACAGGGGTGGGGTGACTGAGGGGTCCCGGGCCGTGATGGTCCGGGACTCCTCCCGGCGCCGGAGCCGCTGGGCGAGCAGTGCCCTTTTGGCGTCCGACAGCGTTGTCTCGGTCATTGCAGCTCCGTCCGGAGGGCGGCCAGGAAGTGTGCGGCGTCCCGGCCGTTGATCAGTCGGTGGTCGTAGGCGAGGCCGATGTTGGCGACGGTCCTCGTCGTCACCGCGCCGTCCTCCCCGAGGACGAGCTCCGGCTGTGGCGAGGTGATCGCGAGCGCACAGACCGTCCCCGGGAAGACAAGGGGGACCGCGAGGACGACGTCGGCGTCGGTGTGGAGGGTGACGGCGATGTTGGCGCCGGTGAGGTCCCTCTCCTTGAAGTCGCCTTCGGCCGCCGCCAGGCGGTAGCGCATCAGCGTGTCGGCGATCTCCTTGAGCGTCCCGGTCTCGCGGACCACCGGGACGTAGAGTCCCTCCCCCATGTCGAAGGTGACGCCGACGCGCGGGGCGTCGGAGAGCCTGGCGCCGTCGCCTTCCACCGCGGCGAAGAACAGCGGGAACTCGGGGTGCAGGGCGGCCACGGCCCGCACGAACAGTTCGGTGAGCCCGACCGGCCTGCGGACCTGCCTGCTGAGGTCCTTGGTGCGCTCCAGGGCGGGGCCGACGTCGAACTTCACGACGGTGTAGGCGGCGGGGATCGTGCTGTGCGAGGTGGTGACGGCCCTGGCGACGGCCCGCTGCACCCGGGAGAGGGTGTGCCGCGCCGCCTCGTCGAGCTCCTCGGGTACGGCCTGCGGGGCGGGCGGTTCCTGGGTGAGGCCGGCGAGGCGTTCCACGTCGGCGCGGCGGATGACGCCGAGACCGAGGGAGGCGATCTGCTCCGGGGTGATGCCGAGTTCGGCGATGAGGGCGCGGGCGGGGTCGGTGATGACGGGGTCGCGTGGCGCGGGGGCGTCGGCGGGAGCGCTGCTGGGGACACTGACGGGAACGGCCGTCGAGGCGGCTGCCGGAACAGCCGCCGGGGCGACCGTGACAGCCGCGGGGGCCGCCACGACAGGAGCCGGGACGGCGTCGGGAACGACCTCGGCGGGCGGGGCCTGGGGTTCCTCGGTGATCCTGGCCAGCAGCGCGCCGGGGGTGACCCAGGTGTTGAGAGCGGCGCCGTGGTGCAGGTAGCCGGACTCCTCGGCCTCCAGCTCGTCGGCCGCCTTCGAGGTCTCCAGGACCACGACGGGCTCGCCGGCCCTGACCGGCTTGCCGTCCTCGACGAGCCACGCCACGACGAGGTACTCGCTGTCGTTGTTGTTGAGCTTGGGGACGCGGATGTCAGCCACGCAGGGCCTCTCGTACGGCGTGGTGGATCGTGGACTCCCCGGCCAGGACCTCGCTCTCCAGGTGGGCAGCGGTGGGGATGACGCTGTCCCGCGAGTGGACGAGGCGGACGGGGCCGCGCAGGCGGTCCCACACGCGCTCGTGCAGGAGGTGCGCGACCTCACTGCCCCAGGTGCCGCCCGCCGTGCTCTCCTCGGCGACGAGGACGACGCCGCCCACGTACGGCAGCAGCGCCTCGACGTCCAGCGGGTAGAGGCGGGAGGGGACGAGCAGGCGGCAGGAGATCTCGTCCTGGAGCAGCAGGGTCCGCATCGCGGCCAGTGCCCGGTGCGCCATGCCGCCCGGTGCGATGATCACGCAGTCGGGTCTGCCGTCGGCCTCCGCGATGGCCAGTTCGCCGTCGCGGCGTACCGGGAACATCGGGTCGGTCCGGCCCATCTGCCGGGTGTAGAGGACCTTGTCCTCGAAGAACAGGCAGGGTTCGCCGCGTCCCAGCATCGAGGCGAGGGCCTCACGGTTGTCGTGGAAGGGCGACATCTCGTACAACGACAGGCCGGGCATGCCGATGAAGTGCTTCTGCATGCTCTGGCTGTGCGTGGGGCCGTATCCCCTGCCGCCGCCGGTGGGACAGCGCACGATCATCCGCAGTGGCAGGCGGCTGCCGTACATGGAGACCGACTTGCTGGCGAAGTTGCAGATCTGGTCGAAGGCGAGCGCGACGAAGTCACCGAACATGATCTCCGCGACGGCCGTGTTGCCGGTGAGGGCCAGGCCGGCGGCGACGCCGGTCAGGGCGCCCTCGCTGATGGGGGTGCCGATCACCCGCCCCGGGAAGCGCATCGAGAGACCCTTGGTGATCTTGAAGGCTCCGCCGTAGGGGTCGAGGACGTCCTCACCGATCACGTAGGCGGTGGGGTCGTCGTCGAGCAGCCCGTGCAGGGCCTCGTTGAGGTTCTCCCCGACTCTCACGACGTCCCCCGAGAAGACGACGCCTCCCAGCGGGAGGGCGGACGCGCGGCGATCTCCTCCGCGATGGCCTCGACCTGGGCCCTGACCGTTCCGTCGAGCCGGTGGAAGTGGTCGGGGTGGTCGTTGGCGTAGCGGACGTACCAGTCGTTGTCCTTGGCCGCCTGTACGGCGTCGGCCGGGCGGATGTCGTCGCCCTTGCTGTGCGGGCCGAGCCGGTGGGTGGCGAACTCGACGATCAGGGGTCTGCCCGACCGCACCGCGGCGACCGGTTCCTCAAGGGAGGCCCTGATCTCGTTGACGTCGGTGGAGACGACCAGATGGTGGGTGATGCCGAAGGCCGCCGCCCTGCTCGCCACGCTCCCGGCCATCTGCGCCGTGGTCGGGGTGGACTGGGCGATGCCGTTGTTCTCCACGACGACCATCAGCGGCAGCCGCCAGAGGGCGGCGAGGTTCAGCGCCTCGTAGACGGCGCCCTCCCCCCAGGTGCCGTCGCCGATGTAGACGCAGGCGAGCGCGCCCGGTTCGGCGCGCTTGAGGTGCAGGGCGACGCCCGCGGCGACGGGCATGCTCTCGCCCTGGACGCCGGTGGACATGTAACGGTCACGGTGGATGTGCTGGCTGCCGCCGACTCCCCCGCAGACCGCGCCCTGCCTGCCCATGATCTCCGCGAGCAGGCCGTGCGGGTCGCGGAACCTGGCCAGGTAGTGGCCGTGGCCCCGGTGGTTGCTGAAGACGTGGTCGTGTTCGCCGAGCAGCGGGGTCAGCGAGACGGGGACGTACTCCTGCCCGAGGCAGGTGTGGGTCGTGCCGTTCAGGTCACCCTTGCCGTACAGCTCCAAGAGCTTCAGTTCGAAGTGCCTGACCAGGAGCAGCAGTTCCAGGTCGTCGTCGCCGAGACGCGACAGCCTGAGCCGGTCGAGGGTCTCAGTCATCTCCGAGGGACTCCACGATCCCCGAGATGGTCGGGTTGTCGAAGAAGTCGTCAAGGGAGACCTCGACGTCGAGCCGCTTGCGCATCCGGGCGATGATCTGGGTGATGGTCAGCGAGTGGCCGCCCAGGTCGAAGATGTCGTCGTTTTCGTCGATCGGCGAGATGCCCAGGACTTCTTCCCAGATCTCGCGTACCTGGTCGGTCAGGGTGGTGACGGAACCCATCTCTTCTCCAGAGTGTCGTTCAGTAGCGTGTTGATCGGTTTTTCGGGGGCGGAGGTGGCGCGTTCCAGAAGAAGACGCAGGTCGTCGGCCACTTTTCGGGCGTCCGAAACCACCTCTGGGTCATAGCGAAGGCTGACCGTGAGCCCACCGGGGCCGTCGACGCACTGCAGGTGCAGCGCGCCTCTCACCGCGTGGTTGAAGACCGTCCACTCGACCGAGGCGTCGAGACCGGTGAAGACCGGGTCGGCGTCGCGGCGGGTGCGGTAGCTGACGGAGACGGGAACCAGCGCGGCGTGCGGCCGGATGCGGGGCATCGCGCGGACCAGCGGAACCTGACGGAACCGGTAGACCTCGCGCAGCCCCGCGCGTAGTGCGGTCGCGAAGGACCCGAAGTCCTCCTCGACGGAGGGTGCTGAGGAGACCGGCAGTTCGTTGACGAACAGGCCGATGTGGCCCGCCGCCTCCTTCGGCCGGGTGGACAGGTCGACGGCGGTGGTCACCCGGTCGTTGCCGTATCCCCTGAGCAGGACGTGCAGGGCGGCCAGCAGCGTCTCGAAGCGGGTCAGCCCGGGAACCGCCGAGGGGACGGCGGTGAAGCTCAGCTCCCGCCCCTCGCCCGCGCGCCGGGAGCGCAGCGTCCGCCCGAGCAGCACGGTCTCACCCTGCTCCCGCCAGCGGGACTTCCAGAAGTCCCGCGCCTCGGGCAGCAGGGCGGCGACCCGCTCCCGCTCCATGGCGCCGTGGTCGAGGGACGCCAGCGGCGTGAGCGGCTCCCCGTTGTACAGCGCCGCCAGGTCGCCGGCCAGCACGTCCTTGGAGTGGCCGTCGAAGACCAGGTGGTGGGCGACGAAGACGAGCACGTGACGGCCCGGTCCCGTCTCCAGCAGGGTGAACCTGGCCAGCGGCCCCTTCTCCAGGTCGAAGCCGCGCAGGATCTCCTCCCGCACCGCGGCCTCGACGCCCTCGGTGACCCGCAGGCTGCGCACCGGGACGTCGGCACCGGGGACGAGCCGCAGCCCGCCCTCGGCCTCGGCGGCCACCTGGCCGAGCATGGGGTGGCGTTCGACGAGCGCGGCGCACGCGGCGAGCAGCGTGTCCGCGTCGAGGTCGCCGTCCAGGCCGATCAGCAGCGGCATGTGGTAGGCGGTGCCCGCGCCGACGAGCTGCTCGGTCACCCACATCCCCTGCTGGGTGAACGTGACCTCGTGCCCGGCGTTCACGGCACCCGCTCCATGCTCGCGCGCAGGGCGCGCTTGTCGACCTTGCCGCCGTTGTTGCGCGGCAGGGCGTCGAGGGTGGTCACGTGCGCGGGCAGCTCGTGCGGGGCCAGCCTGTCCTTGAGGAAGACGCGCAGCTCCTCGGGGGCGAGCGGAACCTTGGTGGCCATCGCGACGGCGACGACGGTGCCGAGCACGGGGTGCGGCACGCCGAAGGCGGCGGCCTCGACCACGGCGGGGTGCTGGTAGACGGCCTCCTCGACGTGGATCGTGGAGACCTTGTAGGCGCCGGACTTCACGACGTCGCCCTCGCGGTCGACGAGATAGAGGTAGCCCTCGGTGTCGATGCGGCCCAGGTCGCCCATCCGCACCCAGCCGTCGCGGAAGGTGGAGCTGTCCGGGTCGCCGTAGTAGGAACGCGGGGCGGCCGGGGAGCGCATCCACACCTCGCCGGTCTCGCCCGGCGGCAGCGGGTGGCCGTCGGCGGTGGCGATCCTGACCCGTCCCCCGGCGATGGCGCGGCCGACGCTGCCCGGACGCTCGGGGTCGAACATCATGACCGTCTGCGCGGGGGCGGCCTCGGTCGAGGTGTAGTAGTTGGTGATCGTCGCATTGGGGAAGGCGACGGTGAGCGCCTCGGCGACGGCGGAGGGCAGCGGCGCGGCGGCCGAGCCGAGCAGCAGCACGCTGGACAGGTCGTGGCGGTCACCGATCCCGGCGTTGAGCAGTTCGATGGCCATCGCGGGCACCAGGAAGACGGTGCCCGCCCGGTAGGACTCGATCAGCGTCGCGAAGCGGCCCGGGGTGAAGCGCGGCAGCGTCACCACGGCGGGGTGGGCGTCGAGGGCGTTGATCAGCATGGCCTGGCCGGCGTTCGTGCCGATCGGGAAGGCGTGCACCAGGTGGCGCGAGTGCGCGAAGGGACGTCGCTTCGCGCCGCAGCCGTACGCCAGGTTGGCGTGGGTGGCCGAGACGCCCTTGGGACGGCCCGTCGTGCCGGAGGTGTAGAGGATCTGCGCGAGGTCTCCGGGTGCGGGATCGGCGATCTCATAGGACGTTTCCGCACGCAGCTCGTCCGGGGTCGCGCTCCAGCCGACTCCGGGCGCGTCGAGGCCCGCGGCGTGGACGGCGCCGCTCGCCCCGCAGTGCTCCAGCATGAAGCGCAGGTCGGCGGGGGCCAGGCGGTCGGAGAGCGGCACGGCGACCGCTCCGGCCGCGAGCACGCCGCAGAAGGCGGCCGCGTAGTCCGCCCAGTCCGCGTTCCCGAAGACGAGACCGACCCTGTCGCCCCTGGTCACACCCCGGGCTACCAGGCCGTTCGCGATCGCGGTCGCTCTCTGGTGCCACTGGAGATAGGTGAGCGGCGCTGAGCCGTGCACGATCAACGCGACCCCGTCCGGGTCGGCTGCGGCCCGGTCTCTGAGCAACTGGGGAACGGTCAGGTTCACCAAGTGAACCTCCCACAAAAGATCGGATGTATGAACCCGGCGCATAAAGAGCGCCCGAGGTCTCTACAGGAAAGAATCTTTACTATTGTAAAACGAGCGCCAGTCTTACATGATCGCCACGGCCACGCAAGCCCTTTGGGAAGGTTGTCAGGATAGGCCTGGAGTCCCCAGAGATGGCGGGCCTTGCGAAGCTGGGGAAGAGGTGTAACACTAACGACCCAGACCTAACTGAAAGGTTTCTTTCCAGAAAGAAACCCTTCGTCTTCTGTGCTCAACTCGGCAAATATGCGCGGAGCGGGCTTTCGCATACCCATTTACGAGGCGTGCTCATGTGCGTGCGATCCCGCGGCCGCCGAAGGAGCTCTGCGTGCTTCAGCCAGAGACCATTTCCCCCGGCCAGCCCTGGACGGAGTATCCGCTGTCGTACGGCCAGCAGCGGTTATGGTTTCTTCACCGCCTCGACTCCGGCGACTCGACCTACAACACATCCTATGTTTACAGGTTGAAAGGTCGACTTGACACCGCCGCCCTCGAAGCCTCGTTCACCGCGGTCGCGGCCCGGCACGAAAGCCTGCGCACCCGTTTCCGCGAGGTGGCCGGGGAACCGGTCGCGGTCGTCGAGCCCCCGGCTCCGATCGTCGTCGAGCGGCTGACCGCGGCGGACGAGGAACAGGCGCGCACGCTGGTCTCCACGGTCACCAACACCTCCTTCGACCTGGCCGCCGCGCCGCCGTTCCGGGTGGCGCTGATCGAGCTCGGCCCGCTCGAACACGTGCTCTGCGTCGTCCTGCACCACATCAACGGCGACGGCTGGTCGCTGAACGTGCTGTGCTCGGAGGTCGCCGCCCACTACGAGGGCGGCGGCGTCGCCGACCTGCCGGCCCTCCCCCTGCAGTACGGCGAGCACGCCCGCGCGCAGCGCGCCGCCGAGGACACCGAGCTTCGCTGGTGGGTCGAGCACCTGACCGGGGTCGCGCCCCTCGACCTGCCCGCCGACCGGCCCCGTCCCGCCCAGCGCAGCGGTGAGGGCGGGGAGGTGCACTTCCAGATCGGCGGGGAACTGGCCGCCGGGATCGCGGACCTGGCCAGGCGCTCGCGCTGCACGCCGTACATGGTGCTGCTGTCCGCCTACCAGGTGCTGCTGGCCAGGCACACGGGACAGGACGACTTCTGCGTCGGCACACCGTCCGCGGGGCGGGACAGCACCGACCTGGAGACCATGATCGGTTTCCTGTCGACCACGCTGGCGCTGCGCTGCGACCTGTCCGGCGACCCCTCCTTCGCCGACCTGCTCAAGCGCACCCGCAAGGTCGTGCTCAACGCGCTCTCCCGCCAGGACGTGCCCTTCGAACGGCTCGTCGCCGAACTGGACGTCGAACGGGACCTCAGCCGCACCCCGCTGTTCCAGACCCTGTTCGCCTTCCACACCCACGGTGAGACCGGCGACCCGCTGCCCGGTCTCGACGCCGAGCCCTTCCCGCACGGCTGGACCAGGGCCAGGGTCGACCTTTCCATGGACCTCACCCCCACCCCCGACGGTCACGTGCTCGGCACCGTGCTCTACAGCACGGACCTGTTCGAGCAGCGGACCGCCGAGCGGATGGTCGCCAGGTTCGTCAGGCTGCTCGAGTCGGCGGTCGCCGCCCCGGAGACGCCGATCGGCTCGCTGCCCCTGCTGCCCGAGGCCGAGCTGGCCCTGCTGGGCGAGTGGAACGAGACCTCGGCGGAGCTGCCCGAGGTGACCCTGGTCGACCTCGTGCTCGACCAGGCCGCCGCCACCCCCGGCGCCGTGGCCGTCGGCACGCTGACCTACGCCGAGCTGACCGCCCGCGCCGCCGACCTGGCCGGACGGCTGGCCGCCGCGGGCATCGGGCGGGACTCGCTCGTCGCCGTCCGGATGGAACGCGGGACGGACATGGTCGTCGCGCTGCTCGGCGTGGCGATGAGCGGTGCGGCCTACCTGCCCGTCGACCCCGAGTATCCGCAGGCCCGCGTCTCCTACGTCATCGAGGACTCCGGCGCCGCCCTGGTCCTGACGAGCCTGGACGACCTGCCGCCCGCGCAGGCGGTTCCGCACGCGCGGTCCCTTGTGAGGCCCCGCCCCCGCGACACCGCCTACGTGCTCTACACCTCGGGCTCGACCGGGCGGCCGAAGGGCGTCGTCGTGCCGCACCGGGCGCTGACCAACTTCCTGCTCGCCATGCGGACGCTGGTCGGCTCGACGTCGCGGGACGTGTGGCTCGCGCTGACCTCCCTGTCGTTCGACATCTCCGCCCTTGAGCTGTACCTCCCGCTGGTGACCGGCGGCAGGATCGTCGTCGCCGACGCGGAAACCGCCCGCGACGGCGCCGCGCTCGCCCGCCTCGTCGAGGACGAGGGTGTCACTCACGTGCAGGCGACGCCGTCCGGCTGGCGGGTGCTGCTCAGCGGGGACCTGCCGAGGGTGACCGCGCTGACCGGCGGCGAGCCGCTCGCGCCCCAGCTGGCCAGGGAACTGCGGCCCAGGGTCGAAAGGCTCGTCAACGTCTACGGCCCGACCGAGACCACGATCTGGTCCACGGCCTGGGAGGTCCCCGAGGAGCCCGGCGAGATCGTCATCGGCGGCCCGATCGCCAACACCGTCGTGCACGTGCTGGACCCGGTGGGCTCGCCCGCCCCGATCGGCGTGCCCGGCGAGCTGCTCATCGGCGGCGACGGGGTCGCCACCGGCTACCTCGGCCGTCCCGCGCTGACCGCCGAGCGGTTCGTGCCCGGCCCCGGGGGCTCACGTGTCTACCGCACCGGGGACCTGGCCCGCTGGCGGGGCGACGGCACCCTGGAGTTCCTCGGCCGCACCGACAACCAGGTCAAACTGCGCGGCCACCGCATCGAGCTGGGCGAGATCGAGGCGGTCCTCGACACCTGCCCCGGCGTCGCGCAGGCCGTCGTCGCGGTGCGCGGCGAACGGCTCGCCGCCTTCGTCGTGCCCGTCGAACCGGGCGACCCCGGACTCCTCGACGCCGTCAGGGAGCACGCGGGCGGGCAGCTGCCCGCCTACATGGTGCCCGGCGTGCTCGTCGAGGTCGCCGCGCTCCCGCTCACCCCCAACGGGAAGATCGACCGCAAGGCGCTGCCCGACGTCGAGGCGGCTCCGCGGACGGGCGCGACCGCGCCCCGCACCCCCGCGGAACGGCTGGTCGCCCAGGTCTTCTCCGAGGTGCTCGACGTACCCTCGGTCGGGGCGCACGACGACTTCTTCTCCCTCGGCGGCCACTCGCTGCTGGCGACCATGGTCACCTCGCGGCTGGCCGTGCTGTCCGGGATCGAGGTTCCGGTCAGGGAGATCTTCCTGCGGCCCGGCGTCGCCGCGCTGGCCGAACTGCTCACCGACGCCGAGCCCGCCCGTGACGGGCGGGACGACGAGGGGCCCCGGCCGAGGCCGGAGGGAGCCGGTCAGCCGCTGTCCTTCGGCCAGGAACGGCTCTGGTTCCTCAACCGGCTCGACCCGGACGACGCCTCCTACAACATGTGCCTGGTCAGGCGACTGCGGGGACCGCTCGACAGGACGGCCCTGGCCAGGGCGTTCGAAGGCGTCGCCGCCAGGCACGAGAGCCTGCGCACCCGCTTCCCCGAGGTGGACGGCGCGCCCTCCGCCGTCGTCGACCCGCCGGGCCCGGTGCCCGTCGAGGAGGCCTCCGCCGCCGGGGAGGCCGAGGCGCTCGACCTCGTCGCGGGCCTGACCAACCGGCCCTTCGCCGACCTGGCCGACCGGCCGCCGCTGCGGGCCGTCCTCATCGAGGTCGGCGAGGACGACCACGTGCTGTGCGTGGTGATCCACCACATCCTCGGCGACGGCTGGTCGCTCAACCTCATCTTCGAGGAGCTGGGCCACCTCTACTCGGGCGGCGCGGAACTGCCCCCGGTGCCGCTGCAGTTCGGCGACGTCGCCCACTGGCAGCGGGAGCGCGACACCTCGGCGCTGCTCGACCACTGGCGCGAACGGCTCGCCGACCCCACCCCGCTCGACCTGCCGCTGGACCGGCCGCGCACCGCCGCGAGCACCAGGGACGGCGACGTGGTCGAGGTCAGGCTGACCGCGGCACAGGCCCGTGAGCTGGCCCTGCTCGGCAGGCGGCACGGCGCGACCATGTTCATGGTGCTGCTGGCCGCCTACCAGGTGCTGCTGGCCAGGCACACCGGTCAGGACGACGTCCTGGTCGGCACCGCCACCGCGGGCAGGGACCGGGTCCAGCTCGAACCCGTCGTCGGCTACCTCAGCGACACGCTGGTGCTGCGCGGCGACCTGTCCGGCGACCCCGCCTTCACCGAACTGCTCGAACGCACCCAGATCGGCGTCCTGGACGCCTTCTCCCACCAGGGTGTCCCCTTCGAGGAACTGGTCACGGCGCTGCGGGCCGAACGCGACCTCACCCGCACCCCGCTGTTCCAGACCATGTTCATCCTGCACACCCAGGACGGCGGACAGGACGGCGGCGCCTTCTCCGGGCTGACCGCGTCGGCGTTCGAGCACGGCATGCGCCAGGCCAAGCTCGAACTCGCCCTTGAGGCCTGGCAGGACGAGCACGAACTGCTGCTCACCCTGGTCTACGACACCGCGCTGTTCGACCGGGCGACGGTCGAGGCGCTGGGCGCGCGGCTGCGGCTGCTGCTCACCGCGCTGCCCGGCGCCGCGGACGAGCGGATCTCCGCGCTGCCGCTGCGCACCGAGGAGGACGAGGCGCTGCTGGCCCGGCTGGGTGAGGGACCCGCCCTGTCCGCGACGCCCTCGGTCCCCGAGCTGTTCGCGGCGGCCGTACGGGAGCGGCCGGACGCCGTCGCGGTCGGCTGCGGGACGCGCGCGCTGACCTACGCCGAGCTTGACGCCAGGGCCGGTGAGCTGGCCGGACTGCTGCGCTCGCGTGGCGTCGCCCCCGGGGACGTGGTCGGCGTACGGCTCGGCAGGACCCCGGACACGATCGCCGCGCTGCTGGCCGTCTGGCGGGCCGGGGCCGCCTACCTGCCGCTCGACCCCGACTACCCGGCCGAGCGGCTCGCCTTCCTCGTCGAGGACAGCGGGGCGTCCTTCGTGCTCGACACGGTTCCCGAGTCCGTGCCGCCGGCGCTCCAGGCCGTGCCGGTGCCGGACGGCGCCGCCGCCTACGTGATCTACACCTCCGGTTCGACCGGCACCCCCAAGGGCGTGGTGGTCGGGCACGACGGGCTCGCCGCCCGGGTGGCGTGGATGCGCCAGGCGTACGGCCTGCACCCCGGTGACCGGGTGGTGCAG
Organism: Streptosporangium sp. NPDC001559; assembly: GCF_042893955.1. NCBI lineage: Bacteria > Bacillati > Actinomycetota > Actinomycetes > Streptosporangiales > Streptosporangiaceae > Streptosporangium > Streptosporangium sp. NPDC001559. Next base: position 152,544 of record NZ_JBIAVG010000009.1, on the reverse strand, counting down.
TTCGCCTCACTGAGTTTCGACACGCACGCCGAGGAGATCTACCCGGCTCTGGCCGCGGGGGCGCGTGTCGAACTGCTTCCCGACGGCGGTGTCACCCTGCCCGACCACCTGGCCGGGGTCACGGTCCTCGACCTGCCGACGGCCTACTGGCACGCCCTGGTCGACCAGATCGACGACGTCCCGTGGCCGGACACGCTGCGGCTGGTCATCCTGGGCGGCGAGCAGGTGCACGAGGCCGCGGTCGCCCGCTGGCGGGAGCGCTTCGGCGACCGGGTGCGGCTGGTCAACACCTACGGCCCGACCGAGACGACGATCATCGCGACCACGGCCGAGCTGGACGGCTCCCCGGGGCGCCCGCCCATCGGCGTGCCCGTCGGCGGCACCCGCGTCCTGGTCCTGGACCGGAACGGCGAGCCGGTGCCGCCGGGTGTGCCCGGTGAGCTGTGCGTCACCGGGGCGGGCGTCGCCCACGGCTATCTGGGCAGGCCCGCGCTGACCGCCGAGCGGTTCGTGCCCGGCCCCGGCGGCTCGCGTGTCTACCGCACCGGCGACCGGGTGCGCTGGCGCAACGACGGGCGGCTGGAGTTCCTCGGCCGTGACGACGACCAGGTCAAGGTCAGGGGCTTCCGCGTCGAGCTCGGCGAGGTCGAGGCCCGGCTGCTGGCCTGCCCCGGAGTCGGCCAGGCGGCCGTCGCCGTACGGGACGGGATCCTGGTCGGCTACACCGTCGGCGCCCCCGAGGGGGAGGATCTCGCCAGGCTGCTCGGGGCGACGCTGCCGGCCTACATGGTGCCCTCCCTGTGGGTGCGGCTCGACGCGCTGCCGCTCAACCGCAACGGCAAGATCGACCGCGCCGCGCTGCCCGCGCCGCAGGCGGCCCCCAGGGAACGGGTCGCCCCGCGCGGCGACGCCGAACAGCTGGTCGCCGACGTGTTCGGCGAGGTGCTGGGGATCGAGGACGTCGGCGCCTTCGACGACTTCTTCGCCCTCGGCGGGCACTCGCTGCTCGCCACCCGCGTCATCGCCAGGATCCGCGCCCTCGTCGAGATCGACGTGCCGATCCGCGTGCTGTTCGCACGCGGCACCGTGGCCGGGCTCGCCGCCTCGATCGAGGAGATGCTGATCGCCGAGCTGGCGGAACTGTCCGACGACGAGGCCGAAGGCCTCGTGCGGACGCCTCAAGGACCTCAAGGAAACGGGGAAGCGTGATGAGTCACCACGTTGTGGTCAACCACGAGGAGCAGTACTCGATCTGGCCCGACGGCAGGCGGCTGCCGGACGGCTGGCGTCTTGAGGGCTTCTCCGGCCCCAAGGAGGAGTGCCTGGCCCACATCGACCGGGTGTGGACCGACCTGCGCCCGCTCAGCGCAAGGAAATCCTGACATGTCCGACGAGTGGATCTGGGTCTCGCTGGACGACGTCCGTGGCCGTCATCTGAGGAGGAGCGTCAATGGTTAGGGAACGGCTGGCCGCGATGGTGGCCTCGGCGTCGGACGGCGCCGTCACCGCCGAGGAGGCGCTGAACGCCACGGTCCCGCTGTCCGCCCTGGGGGTCACCTCCCTGGCCCAGATGCGGTTGATCGACGCGGTCGAGACGGAGTTCGGCATCGAGATCGACCTGTCCGGCGACGGCCTCGACCTGCTGGACGACCTGGGGGCGCTCGAACGCCACATCGCACAGGCCGGAGGCTCCGGCCCCTGAGGCACCCCTGACAGAGCGGTCGGGAGGCGTTTTTCGAACGGGGGAGAGAAAACATGGACATCCGGTTCTCGGGGAGCCGGTCGGGTACGGCTCCGCTGACCTGGGGACAGCGGGCCATCTGGGACGCGATCAGGAAGACGGCACCGGACGACCACTACTTCAACTTCGGCCGCGTGCTCGCGGTGCCGAGACGGGCCAGGCCGCTCACCGTGACGCGGGCCGCGGAGATCCTGGGCGTCCTGGTCGAACGGCACGAGTCGCTGCGGACGAGGCTGAGCGCCGGGTTGAACACAGGGCTTGAGACGTCCGTGGGGACGGGGCCAGGGGCGGCCTCCTCCTCACGGGTACCGGCGCAGGCCGGGGGGCAGGACGGGGGCGCCGAACCGGCGCAGGTCCTCGGGACCGCCGGGAGCATCCCGCTGACCGTCTCCCGTGACGACCCGGAACGGCTGATGGAGGAGCTGTCCGCGACGCCGTTCGACTACGCCGGCGAGTGGCCGCTCAGAGTCGGGCTGGTGGTCGCCGAGGACGAGACGGTGACCCACATCGTGCTCGTCTTCTGCCACCTGGCCGCGGACGGACTCGGCGCCGAGGTCGCGATCACCGACCTGCGGCTGCTGCTGTTGCGCGGAGCCGTACCGGGACCGACGCCGCCCTCCCCGCTCGACCTGGCCCGCTGGCAGCGCTCCGAGCCCGGCCTGCGGGTCGCCCGCATCGCCGCCGAGCACTGGGAACGGGAGTACCGGCGCATCCCTCCGACCATGTTCGACCGCCGGGTCGCCGCCCCGGAGGGGCCGCCGATCTGGCGCGCGCACCTGGTCTCCAGGGCGCTCGACCTGGCCGTGCAGCGGATCGCGGCCGTGTACGGCACCAGCACCTCGACCGTGCTGCTGGCCGCCTCCAGCGTGCTGGTCTGCTCGGTGACCGGGCACGAGGTGTGCGCGATGCTGCCCATCGTCGGCAACCGCTTCCGCCAGGACGCCGCGCAGGCCGTCACCACCCTCTCCCAGGAGGGCCTGTTCGTGCTCGACGTGGGCGGGCGCTCCTTCGCCGAGGTGCTCAGGGCCGCCAAGCCCGCGGCGCTGCGCGCCTACCGCTCCGCCTACCACGACCCCGGGGACAGGGACCGGCTGACCGAACGGGTCAGCCGCGATCGGGGCACCCGGGTCCACCCCTACTGCTGCTTCAACGACATGCGTTTCATCGACCGGGTCGACGCCTCCCACGACGAGCGGACCGTACGGACGGCGATGGAGGAGACCACGCTGACCTGGCCGCTCAGCCAGGACCAGCTCAACTGCCGCTTCTGCCTGCACGTGACCGGGGAGGGCGGCGGCCTGGGTGTCTCGCTGACCGCCGACACCCGTTACCTGCCGAAGGAGGCCATGGAACGCTACCTGCGCGACCTGGAGTCGCTGCTGGTCGAGGCGGCCTTCCACGAGACGCTGGAGCCGGTCGGATGACGGTCTACGCCTACGCCGAGTCCACCTCGTGCGTCCAGGAGGGGTCGCTGCGCTTCCACCTGACCCGCACCTCACGCGCCCCGGCGCGCGGTTCGGTCACGGTCGAGGACGTCGCCGCCGACCGGCCGGTGCTCCAGGCGAGGTTCGACGGCCCCGTCTGGACGCTCGACGTCCCCGGCGACTGGCCCAGCTCGCTCTACCGCGCGGTCTTCACCTCGGAGGAGGACTCCTCCGACGGGCTCTCCGACGTCTACTTCGTGGTCAGGGCGGCCAGGCCCTCCTCCCGGGTCCTGCTGTCGATCCCGTTCCCGACCTGGCAGGCCTACAACCGGGCGGGCATCCCCGGGGAGTCGATCTACTGGACCGAGGAGCCGACCCGCGCCGCGAAGGTCTCCTTCACCCGGCCCGGCGGGGGTCCGCCGCCCGAGCGCTGGGAGGAGGGCATGCTCCGCTGGCTCGGCCCGGCGGGCTACGACGTCGACTACTGCTCGGGACTCGACCTGCATGACGGCGCCGAACTGCTGGCCGGTTACCGGCTGCTGGTCGTCAACGGTCACGACGAGTACTGGACGGCCGGGATGCGCGACAACGTCGAGGCCTTCGTCGCCCGCGGCGGCAACCTCGCGGTGTTCTCGGGCAACACCTGCTGGTGGCAGTTCCGTCTTGAGGACGACGGCCGGACCATGGTCTGCTACCGCGACGCGGCCATGGACCCGATGGCCACGGTCGAACCGGGCCTGACCACGGTCGAGTGGTCGAGCGCCCCGGTGAACCGGCCGGAGAACACGCTGACCGGCGTCAGCTTCAGACGCGGCGCCGGGACGTGGGGACCGTACATGCGGCTGATGCACGAGGAGTCCTACACGGTCAGGTTCCCCGAGCACTGGGTGTTCGAGGGGACCGGGCTCGGCGAGGGCGACAAGTTCGGCCAGGGCGCCATCGGCTACGAGACCGACGCCTGCGACTTCGTCGAGGTGGACGGTGTCCCGCTGGCGACCGGCCGGGACGGCACCCCGCCCTCCTTCGTCATCCTCGCCACCGCCGACCTGCGCCACTGGCACCGCTACGGCCAGGGCGGCATGGCGACCATGGGCGTCTTCGGCCTCGGTGCCGGGACGGTGTTCACCGCCTCGACCGTGAACTGGGGCAACGCCCTGCACGACCCCATGGTCGACCGGATCACCCGCAACGTGCTCGACCGCCTGTCGGAGCCCGTCGGCGGCTGGCAGATCGTCGGCGGCGCCGGTTCGCTGCGCGCGCTGACGGTCTTCGGCTCCCGCCTGTACGGCGTCGCCCCCGACGGCTCACTGCTGGTGCGTGACGTCTCGGCCCAGAACCTGCGCTGGCGGCACGCGGGAACCGCCCCCGGGGTCGTCGCCATGGCCACCCCCAGGGAGGCGACCACCGCGCATCCCATCGGCCTGTACGGCCTCACCGCGGACGGGCGGCTCGTCTTCGACGACCAGGAGGACGGCTGGACGACCCTCGCCGAGGCACCGGCCGAGCCGGTCGGCCTGGGCATGGTGAACGGGGAGTTCTTCGCGGTGAACGCCGAGGGGCTGTGGAAGCTGCGCCCGGAGACCTCCGACTGGGTCCTGGCCGGCCCCTCCGGCGGTGCCGTGAGTCTCACCGCGATGAACGGCCGCCTCTACATCGCCGACGCGGAGGGCAGGATCCGGACCCGCCCGCCGGTCGTCGGTCCCGCCGGGTGGGAGGACCTGTGCGACGCGGGCGGCTGCACCGTCCTGACGGCGCACGCGGGCCTGCTGATCGGCACCGGCCCCGACCGCCCGCTGTTCTGGCGCACCCCCCTGCCCGACCGCTGACCCGCCCCTGTCACCTGGCGGAACGTCCGGCGGGGGCGAGAGCCGGGTAGTCCTTGAGCTCGACGGACCTGGCGAACCTGTCGGTCGCCTTCAGCAGCATCCGGAGCAGGAGGCTCCGCTTGAACATCCAGTTGCGCATGGTGATGCGCAGCGGCGAGGGCGGGGCGAGGAAGGGACCCGCGCTGCTCTGCCCGGTCACCGTGGCGTAGCGGTGCATGATCTCCTCATACCTCGCGAACGCGGTCACATGGTCGCCGTCCGCCTCGGCCAGTTCCCCGGCCAGCACGTGGGCGCCGACGATCGCCAGGCCGCTGCCGAAGCCGCCCAGGGTGTTGCCGTAGGCGGCGTCGCCGAGCAGCACGACCCGACCCTTCGCGTAGTGGTCCATCCTGACCTTGCTGATCGAGTCGAGGTAGACCTCCTCGGCGTCGCGCAGCCTGGCCATCAGCTCGGGGACCTTCCAGCCCATGCCCCGGTAGGCGTCGATCAGGAGTCGCTTCTGCTGTTCGGCGTCGTAGCGGTCGTAGTCGAGCCGCTCGGAGGCGAAGACGAAGAACGCGGGCGCCTTGGGGCCGCCGAGCGCGGCCATCCTGCCCGGCTCGTTGTACATCGCGGGCGGGTGGTCGAGGTCCAGGTCGGCCAGCGCGTAGTAGTGGCCGGTGAAGTTCACGTAGCCGGACTCGGGGCCGAAGACCAGGCGCCGCACGTTGGAGTGGATGCCGTCGGCGCCGACGACCAGGTCGAAGGTGCGCGGCGCGCCGCGCTCGAAGGTGGCGTGCACGCCGCCCGCCGTCTCGGTCAGCGAGGTGATGGAGTCGCCGAAGACGTACTCGCAGCTCCGCCGGGTCCGCTCGTACAGCAGGGCGGCCAGGTCGCCGCGGCGGATCTCGATGTCGCCGCCGGTGAACGCCCCGGGTATGACCGCCAGGCGCCTGCCGTCCGCGTCGACGACCTCCTGGTCGGTTCCGCCCGTCTGGCGCCGCCGTACCTCGTCGAGGACGCCCATGCGTTCGAGCACGGTGAGGTGGGTGGCCCCCTTGAAGTCGACGGCCTGGCCGCCGAGCCGGAGGGCGGGCGCCTTCTCCACGACGGTGACGGTGCAGCCCATGCGGCCGAGCCAGAGGGCGAGGGCGGGCCCGGCGATGCTCGCGCCGGAGATGAGGACCGTGGTGTTCTTCATGTGAGGAGCTTCGGCGCGGGCGCTGACAGCCCGCCGACACCGCGTTGACAGTCACCCGTCCCACGCGCCGGGCGCTGTCAGCACCTCCTGCCGGGCCTCCTCCTGGCTCATGGCGGCGCCTCGGGCGAACGCCTCGGCGAAGGCCTCGGCGCCGATGAGGTCGCGGGCGGCTCCGGCGATCCTGGCGACGTCGCGGTCTCCGGCGACGGCCATGCCGCGCAGCGCGACCGCCGTGCCGAGCAGCGCCGCCGCCTCCCGTGCCGCCCCGTCGAGCAACACGGCCCCCGCCAGCCCCTCGGCGACGTCGGCGAGGTCGACGGCCATCGGGGACCCGTGAACCACGGCGATCGCCCGGCGGTGCATGAGACGGGCCTGTTCCCGGTCTCCCCCGGCCTCGGCCAGCCTGCCGAGCGCGACCAGCACGCGGGCCTGTGTCCCCTCGATGCCGAAGTCGCCGTCCTGTGAGGCGTCGAGGGCGAGGCCGAGCAGGCGTTCCGCCTCGGCGAGGTCGCCGTCGTGCCTGGCGATCTCCGCCAGTCCCAGGTGGACCGTGGCCGCCGCGCCCGGCCTGCCGGTGGTGCGGGCCAGTTCCCCGGCGCGCCGGTAGCCGGCGACGGCCGCGGCGGTCTCGCCCTGACGCACCAGCCCTTCGGCCCTGCGCGTCAGCACGTCGGCGGTCTCCTCGGTGGCGCCGAGCCGTTCGAACAGCTCCAGGGCCCGGGCCCACATGTCATGGGCGCGCGCCCACTCGCCGCGTCCGGCCGCGATCAGGGCCAGCCCGTCCAGCGCCTGGGCCGTCCCCCACCGCTCCCCGATGGCGTCGAAGTGGGTCAGTGTCTCCCGAAGTCCCCGTTCCGCCGAGACCGGGTCGCCCCACAGCATCGCGAGCAGGGACACGCTCAGCCTCTCCAGGGCCCGCAGCCAGGGGTCGGACCCCGCCAGCGTGCGCAGGTCGGCCTTGGGCGGCGGCCCTGCGGCCATGCCCCACAGCGCGACGGTGAAGGGGTGGCGCAGCCGCTCAAGCCCGGCCACGGTCGCCTCCGCCCGCCGCCAGTGCTCGGGCAGTGCCCGGGGTACGGCGTGCACCACGCACATGACGTACTCCTCCTCGAACCCCTCCGCGGGTTCGGGGGCCGTTTCGAGGAGTTCGGCGGCGATCTCCCCGACCTGGCCGCGCCGCCCGCTCAGCCACCAGTAGGCCGCGAGCGCGGTGACCAGCCGCAGCGCCGTCCGCCTGCCGTCCTCGTCGCCCGTCTTCGCCGCGGCCACCGACCTGCGCAGCGCGGCCGTCAGGTTGCCGTGGTCGGCCGACAGCCTGGCCAGCCACGTCAGCTGCTCGGCCCCGCGCAGGTGCGGATCCGCGCGCCGGGCCAGGGCGAGGAAGTGGCGGGCGTGGGCGCGGTCCATCCGCTCCCGCTCTCCGGCCTCGGCCAGCCGTTCCGCGCAGAACAGCCGGATCGTGTCGAGCATCCGGTAGCGGTCGCCGTCGGTCTCGACCAGCGACCTGTCCACCAGGTCGGCCAGCAGGCCCGCGGCGTCCTCGACGTCGCAGACCGCCTCGACCGCCTCCAGGGAGGCGCCCGCGGAGAAGACGGCCAGCCGCCTGGCCAGCACCCGCTCGCCGGGGGTGAGCAGGTCCCAGCTCCACTCGACGACCGCGCGCAGGGTCCGGTGCCGGGCGGCGGCCGTACGGTCGCCCCTGGACAGCAGCCGGAAGCGGCCGTGCTCGGCCAGGCGGACGGCGATCTCCTCGACGGTGAAGGAGCGCAGCCTCGCCGCCGCCAGTTCGACCGCGAGCGGCAGCCCGTCCAGCGCCGCGCAGATCCCGGCGACCACCGCCACGTTGCCCTCGTCCGTCTCGAACCCGGGCCGTACGGCCGCCGCCCGGTCGGCGAACAGCCGGACGACGGGGTAGGCCGCGGCCTGCGCGGGGGTGGCGTCAGGGGGCGGGACGGCAAGCGGCGCCAGCGGCACGAGCGTCTCGCCGGTGATGCCCAGGGGTTCGCGGCCGGTGGCCAGGATCGACAGCCCGGGGCAGGCGCCGAGCAGTTCGCGGACCAGGGTCGCGGCGGCCTCGACCACGTGCTCGCAGTTGTCGAGGATCAGCAGCTGCTCCCGCCCGGCCAGGGCCGAGGCCAGGTGCGCCACCGGGTCGGGGGCGTGGAGCGACTGCAGGCCCGTCTCACGCAGTCCGAGGGCGCCGAGCACCGCCTGGGCCACCTGGGGGGCCGTCACGGCCGATGGGACGACCGTTGTGCCGGCCGGTGCCCGGCCGTCCCGCGGGGCCGGGTCGGCGAGCGGGGACAGGTCGACGAAGCACACCTCGCCCCCGATGCCCCCGATGCCCCCGATATCCCCGGTGTCCCCGGTGCCCCGGATGCGCCCGGCCGCCTCGACCGCCAGCCGGGTCTTGCCCGTGCCTCCGGGACCGACGATCGTGACCAGCCGGTGCCCGCGCAGCGCGGCGAGCCGTTCCAGCTCCTTCTCGCGCCCGACGAAGCCGGTCAGCTGCACGGGGAGGCCGTTCCCCCTGGGCGGGGCCGGGCGTTCGGCGCGCAGGACGGCCAGGTGGATCGCGGCCAGCTCGGGTGAGGGGTCGGCGCCGAGTTCCCCGGCCAGCAGTCTCCGTGTCTCCTCGAAGACCTCAAGGGCCTCCGCCTGGCGTCCCGCGGCGCTCAGCGCGCGCATCAGCTGGCCCCTGGGGCGTTCCCGCAGCGGGCTGGCGGCCGTCAGCCGCCGCAGTTCGGCCACCGGGTCGGCCTCGGGAAGCGCGAGTTCGGCCTCGGCCAGGTCCTCGGCCGCGGTCAGTCTCAGCTCCTCGAGGCGCGCCACCTGCGCCCCGCCGAAGGGCAGGTCCTGCAGGGCGGGCCCCCGCCACAGGCCGAGCGCCTCACGCAGGACGTCCGCGGCGACGGCGTGACGGCCGGAGGTCAGCAGCAGCCGCCCCTGCCGGGTGAGCCGTTCGAAGCGGTGGACGTCGACGTCCTCGGGGTCGGCCGCCAGCCGGTAGCCGATCCCGTGGAACTCGACCAGCTCGGCGGGCAGGGCCCGGCGGAGCCTGGACACCTGGGCCTGCACCGCGTTGGCGGCGCCCGAGGGAGGGGCGTCGCCGTACTGGCCGTCGATCAGGCGCTCGACGGTCACCACCCGGCCCGGTTCCAGCAGGAGCATCACGAGCAGAGCGCGCGGTCTCGGCCCGGGTACGGCGATCGCCTCACCGGCCGGGGAGCGCACGTCCAGAGGGCCGAGGATGCCGAACCGCATGGGGTCGATTGTCCCGGGCTCTCAGAGGGCGCGGGGACCGTAGAGGGCGGAGGGGGCTCCGGTGGTCATGGCCCAGTAGCGGTCGCCGTAGGACCAGTGCCACCACTCGGTGGGGTAGTTGACCAGGCCCGCCGCGTCGAGGGCGGCTCCCATGAGCTCGCGGTTGCGGCGCGCCTGCGGGGAGATGCCGGGGGCGGCGGTGTAGCAGGCGCCCTCGCTCTGCTCGGGGGTGGCGTTGAGCGGGCTGCCCATGTCGACCTCGACGCCGTCCTCGGTGCACAGGGTCAGGTCGACGGCCGCGCCCGCGGTGTGCGGGGCGACCTCGACCGGCGAGACGTAGCGGCTGGCCGCCGAAACGATCTCCTCGGGCGACATTTCCGGAAATGTCGCCCGGAGTTCCGCCGAGTACTCGTCGAAGATCTGCTGCTGCGTCGAGGGCGGCCGGTATCCCTCGACGATCAGCAGCCGGTAGCCCTCGGGGAGGTGCCGCTGCGCCTCCTCAAGCCTGGCCACCAGCCCCTGCCTGAGGTGGGCGAAGGCCCCGTCGCGGTCGGCCATCCGCCCGTCGACCCGCAGCCGCCCCCGGACGTCGACCAGCCGCTCCCCGGACTCCTCGACCGGAATCGCGGCCACCCGGGGATCGGAGATCAGAACGATGTCGTGCATAGCCGCAATTGTCACACCGTCTCGGAGAAGACCTGCTCCCGGGCCTGGTTCAGGGCCGAGACCAGGGCCCCGCGTAACACGGAGTTGCCCATGACCTCCGAGACGACGACCCTGGGCTGGCTCGGGCAGACCCTGGCCACCGCCTCCTCGACCCTGGCCGCGAGCACCTTCCCGCCCGCCCTGCCGATGTCGCCGCTGAGCACGATCAGTCCGGGGTCGAGCACCACGGCCACCGCGGCGACGCCGACCGCCAGACGCCCGGCCAGTTCGTCCAGGAAGCCCCCGGAGTCGTTCGTGACGGCCTGGCTGACGTGGTCGGCCAGCGAGTCCCCCCGGATGCCGTGCGCGTCCGCCAGGCTGGCCAGGGCGTCGCCGCCGACCAGTCGCTGGAACGAGCCCGACTGGGGTTCGGTCACCTCGGTCGGCAGCGGCTCCCCGGGCACGGGCAGCCAGCCGATCTCGCCCGCGCCACCGGTGAAGCCGCGGTGCAGGCGCCCGCCGAGCATGACCCCGAGTCCCTGGCCGACGCCCGCCCAGACGAGCACGAAGTCCTCGACGTCCAGGGCCGCGCCGCAGAAGCGCTCGGCGAGCGCCGCCAGGTTCACGTCGTTCTCTATGGTCACCGAGACGTTGAGGTCCCGGCGCAGCTGGGCGAGCACGCCCTCGTGCCAGGAGGGCAGGTCGAAGGAGAAGCGGACGTCGCCGGTGCGGGGGTCGACGACGCCCCTGGTTCCGATCACGAAGGCGCGCAGCCGGTCCATGCCGATGCCCGCCGACTCGCACGCCTTCTGCACGGCGCCGCGCACCAGCCGTACCGGATCGTTATGACCGCTGGGGTCGACGCGGACCTCGGCGACCGTCTCGCCGGTTATGTCGGCCACTCCCGCGCTGATCCGGTCGGGCAGCACGTCGAGTCCCGCGACGTACGCGCAAGAGGGAACGACGCCGTAGAGCGCCGCGTTCGGCCCCCGCCCGCCCGCCTGTTCCCCGACCATGGCGACGAGCCTGCGTTCCTCCAGTCTGGCGAGCAACTGGCCGGCGGTCACCTTGGAGAGACCGGTGAGTTCTCCCAGCTCAGCCCGGGTGAGAGGCCCACTGGACAGCAGGAGCTCCAGGGCTGCGCGGTCATTGAGCTGACGCAGCAGCCGAGGGGTTCCCGGACGTCTGGACAAGATCGGCTTCCCCCCGTCACGATCCGCTAACGATCGTTTCTTTTAAGAAAGTTTCTTGTTAGTTTAGCCCTAGTCAGCCCGCAGGCAAGAGCGACCGAGCCGCGGGTTACGACAACTCCGATCACTGATCGTGAGTAAGAGGGTCGCGGGGACCCAAGCCAAAAAGCAGCTGAGCGCCTACCCCGTCGAAAGCCGGAAAGGGAGAACTCAAGTGAAGTTCGCGAGAATCGCCACCACGACGGCAACCACCGCCGCCCTCGCCCTGGGCCTTGCCGCGTGCGGCAGCAGTAGCGAGCCCACCGCCTCGAACAACACTGGTGCGTCCGAGGCGCCCTCCGCCGCCGCCTCCGGCCCCAAGTTCGCCGGCCAGACCCTGACCGTCTGGCGCCTGGGCGCTCCGGACGAAGTGCAGAACAAGCTCATGGCCGACATGAACGCCAAGTTCAAGGAGGTCACCGGCGCCGAGGTCAACCTCCAGTGGGTGCCGTGGCCGGACGCCCAGGCCAAGTGGACCGCCGCTCTCGCCGGCGGTGAGGGCCCCGACGTCACCGAGTTCGGCAACGACCAGGTGGCGGCGTGGGTCGCGCAGGACGCGCTGGCCGACATCACCGACCTCGCCAAGAACACCCCCGACTTCCAGCAGATCCCGCAGAACCTGTGGGGCTACGAGACGGTCGACGGCAAGATCTACGCCGCGCCGTGGGGTGGTGGCACCCGGGCCGTCCTCTACCGCAAGGACTGGTTCAAGGAGCTGGGCATCGAGGTTCCCAAGAACTGGGACGACCTCGTCGCCGCCGCCAAGAAGATCGTGGAGAAGAAGGGCAAGGACGTCGACGGCTTCGCCTTCAACGGCGGCTCCGACGCCAACATGTCGCTCTCGCCGTTCGTGTGGTCCGCGGGTGGCGACTTCGCCGCCTTCAACGGCGGCAAGTGGGTCGGCAAGCTGACCGAGCCCGGCTTCAAGGAGGGCTTCCAGTACTACACCGACCTGGTCGTCAAGCACGGCGCGTCGCGTAAGTCGGCTCTGAGCCAGAACTCGATCGACATCCGCACCCGCTTCGCCAACAACAAGGTCGGCATGTTCGTGACCGGCGGGTGGGACATCACCACCATCAAGGAGCAGAGCAAGAACAAGGTCGGCGACGACCAGATGGCGTTCTTCTCCCTGCCGGCCAAGGACGGCAGCGGCCCGGCGCCCGCCTTCCAGGGTGGCAACGACATCGCCATCTGGAAGGACACCAAGAACCAGGAGCTCGCCGCCGAGTACCTGAAGGTCGCCGCGGGCAAGGAGTTCGGCACCCGCTACGCCAAGGAAGGCGGCCTGCTGCCGCTGTACCCGGAGGCGCTGGCCGAGTTCGCCTCCGACCCGCTGCAGGCGCCGTTCGCGGAGACCTTCAAGGTCGCCAAGGGCTTCCCGAACGACACCAACTGGGCCGAGGCCAACGACACCAAGGCCGTTCTGCAGAACGCGGCCCGTTCGGTCATCGAGGGCAAGAAGAACATTGACACCGCCCTGGCCGACGCCAACAAGGAACTCGAAGAGATCCTGAACCAGTAATCATGGCCAACACCTCAACCATCGCCCGGGACGGGGGCTCCTCCCCCGCCCCGGCGCGGGGGCGCAGAGGCACGAAGCCCCCGCGCGGCTCCAGAGGACTGCCCGAAGGGGTGGTCCCTTACGCGCTGCTCATCCCCGGTCTGGTGGTCATCGCCGGACTGCTGCTCTACCCGCTGTACCAGATGGTCGTCATGTCCTTCCAGGACGTGGGACTGCGGCAGATCCGGGGTGTACCCGCCAAGTCCGTCGGGTTCGACAACTATCTGAAGCTGCTCGAGTCGGAGCTGTTCTGGACCTCGCTCCGCAACACCGTCGTGTTCGCCGTCGTCACGGTCGCCTGCACGCTGGGACTGGGCACCCTGGTCGGCCTGCTGCTGAACAAGCTCGGCAGGAAGATGTCGACCTTCCTGGTCATCGGCATCATGGCCGCCTGGGCCACCCCGGCGATCGCCAGTGCCATCATCTGGCGCTGGCTCTTCGACGCCGAGTCCGGCGTCATCAACTGGGCGCTCAACGCGCTGCCCGACTGGCTGTCCAACCTCCTGTTCGGCAGGGCCGACTGGACGGGTGAGCCGTGGCTCAACGACCCGGTGACCATCTACCTGGTCCTCATCCTGGTCGTGGTCTGGGCCGGCTTCCCCTTCATCGCCGTCTCGGTGCTCGCGGGTCTGCGCAGCATCGCCGCCGAACTGTACGAGGCGGCCAAGGTCGACGGGGCCTCCGCCTGGCGCATCTTCTGGAAGATCACCTTCCCGCTGCTCAAGCCGGTCTTCTCCGTGCTGACCGTGCTGTCGGTCATCTGGGACTTCAAGGTCTTCACCCAGTTGTTCGTGCTGGCGGGCGGAACCTCCAACCGTGACGCCTTCAACCTGTCGCTGTACGCCTTCACCCAGGCGTTCAGCTCCCCGCCCAAGATGGGCCTGGGCGCGGCGATCGCAGTGGTGCTGACGCTGATCCTGCTCATCATCACCTTCTTCTACGTCCGCCAGATCGTGAAGACGGAGGACGTGCGATGACTCCCAAGACCAGGAAGCTGCTCGGCAGGATCGGCCTCAACACCGCGGCCGTCCTGGTGTTCCTGTTCGCGGTGTTCCCCGTCTACTGGATGGTCTCCACCGCGTTCAAGAGCAACGAGGAGATCTTCACGACGCGGTTCATCCCCTTCCCGACGGACCCGACCATCGAGCACGTCGAGAGGGTCTTCAGCGAGGGCGTGGCCGGCCACTCGATCTGGCGCTACATGCTCAACAGCGCCATCGTCGCGGTCGGCACCGTCCTCATCGGCGCCGTCTTCTCCCTGCTGGCGGCGACCGCGGTCTCCCGCTTCAGGTTCCGCGGGCGCACCTCGTTCCTGATCCTGCTGCTCATCGTGCAGATGGTCCCGGCCGAGGCCCTGCTCATCCCGCTGTTCCTGATGGTCAGGCGAGCCGGTCTCTACGACCAGCTGCTCGGCCTCATCGTGGTGAACGTCGCGCTGACGCTGCCGTTCGGCATCTGGATGCTGCGCACCTTCGTCGCCGCGGTGCCCAGGTCTCTTGAGGAGGCCGCCTGGATCGACGGCGCGAGCCGCTTCACGACCTTCTGGAAGGTGCTCTTCCCCCTGGTGGCCCCCGGTCTGGTGGCCACGAGCATCTTCACGTTCATCACCGCGTGGAACGAGTTCGTGTTCGCGCTGACCCTCATCAGCGATCAGGGCGGCTACACCATGCCCGTGGCACTGCGCTACTTCGTCAGCCAGCGATCGGTCGACTGGGGCGGAATCATGGCCGCCTCGACCCTGATGACGATCCCGGTGATCATCTTCTTTCTCCTGGTGCAACGGCGAATGGTCTCCGGCCTCGTCGCCGGCGCTGTCAAGGGCTAACCCCGCGGTGCTGGTACGGCCACGCCCCCACAAGGAGCTGGCCGTACCAGCCCTGTCCTCGTTTGTCCCCTACTCACCTCAGGTAAGGAGCATCTACCGCCATGTCTGAGCTCATCGCGGCTCCCAGCGATCAGGTACTGCGACGTCTCGCAGCCGGAACGCTGCTCGTCGCGTTCCAGGGCACCACCGCCCCCGACTGGGTTCTCCACGACCTGGAGAACGGTCTCGGCGGGGTCACCCTGTTCGGCTTCAACGTCGCCGACCCCGCCCAGCTCTCGGCGCTCACCTCCCGCCTGCGCGATGCCGGTGACCCCGTCATCTCACTCGACGAGGAGGGGGGCGACGTCACCCGGCTCGCCTACCACGTGGGCAGCCCCTACCCGGGCAACGCCGCCCTCGGCGCCGTCGACGACGTCGAACTGACCCGGCGTGTCTACCGCTCCATCGGCGACGACCTCGCCCGCTGCGGCATCAATCTGGACATGGCCCCGTCCGCCGACGTCAACACCGCCGACGACAACCCCGTCATCGGCACCCGGTCCTTCGGGTCGGACACCGCCCTGGTCTCCCGGCACACCGTCGCGGCCGTGCACGGCCTGCAGTCGGCCCGCGTGGCCGCCTGCGTCAAGCACTTCCCCGGCCACGGCGCGACCAGGCAGGACTCCCACCTGGAGATCCCGCTCGTCGACGCCTCGGCCGAGTTGCTGCGCGAGCGCGAGCTCGTGCCCTTCCGCGCCGCGATCGAGGCCGGGACCATGTCCATCATGACCGCGCACGTCCGGGTGCCCTCGGTGACCGGCACCGAGCCCGCCACCCTGTCGGCCGCCGCCCTGGGCGGTCTGCTGCGCGGTGAGCTCGGTTACGACGGCGTGATCGTCACCGACGCCCTCGACATGCACGCCATCACCGAGAGCGTCGGCCTGGCCGGCGGCGCGGTGCTCTCCCTCGCCGCGGGGGCGGACCTGCTCTGCCTCGGCCCGCTGCCCACCCAGGAGGACGTCCGCGCGATCGTCGACGAGATCGTCGCCGCCGTGCTCGACGGAAGGCTGCCCGCCGAGCGGCTGGAGGCCTCCGCCGCGCGCGTGGCCAAGCTGCGTTCCTGGTTCGGCTCGTCCCAGCCGGAGCGCGCCGAGGAGAGCATGATCGGCCTCACCGCCGCCCGCCGCGCCGTGACCCTCACCGGCTCCACCTCCCCGCTGGTCGACCCGCTGGTGGTCGAGATGGAGACCCCCCCGACCATCGCCGTCGGCGACGTACCGTGGGGTTTCGCCCCGCTGATGCCGCAGGCCGAGGTCGTCCGGGTCAAGCCGGAGGAGGCGGACGTGCCGAACATCCTGGAGCGTGCCAGCGGCCGTTCCCTGGTCGTCGTGGTCAAGGACGCCCACCGCTACGAGATCAGCCAGTCGGTTGTCTCCGCGGTGCTGGCCGCCCGTCCCGACACGACGGTCGTTGAGATGGGGCTGCCGATCTGGCGTCCCAAGGGGGCCACCTACCTCGCCACGTACGGCGCCGCCCGCGCCAACGCCCAGGCCGCCGCCGAGCTGCTGAGCATCTGAGGCCTCGCGGCCCCCTTACCCGGGTCTGCGCCCGCCCCCCGGTACGTCACGCTTCGGGACGGACCCCTCGTCCCGAAGCGTCACGAACTCCGCGTTACGGCACCCTGACGGTGAACCCGTGCAGCCTGGCCGCCTCCTCCACCTCCGCGCGCAGCGCCGCGGGCGGCCGATCTCCGAAGCGCTCCAGATAGGCCGCGAGCTGTTCCCGGTCCTCACGCAGGAACGCGAAGTCCGTCGCCACCATGTGCCTGATCACCAGCATCGGGACCGGACTGCCCAACGGCAGGAAGTCCGGGTTCCACAGCCCCGCCTTCGGCGGCGGCCCCGGGTAGAACTCCCCGACCATCAGCCCCTCCCTGACGTAGCGCGGCTTGAGCAGCCGCTGCGCGGCGTCGATCGTCCGCGCCGCCTCCGCCTCCGGCAGGTCGGGGAAGAGCACCAGGATCGTGCGGTACTGCGCGGAGGTCCCCGGCGGGGAGACCAGCGCGCGGAACCAGTCGCGGTAGCCGTCCAGCGCCTCGGCCACCGCGTCGCCGTCCGGCGTCCCCGGCTGCACCGCCAGGTAGAAGACCCCCCGGTCGAGCGAGGTCTGGGCGTAGGGGCAGACGGGTCCCTTCCTGCCCAGGTCGGGGTGGGGCCTGCACAGGTACTCCCTGGCCCACACGACGGTCTCCTTGAGCGGCACACCGTACCCGCGGACCAGTTCGTGCTCGCCGTCCAGGTCGGAGAGCTCGATGAGCGCGCGCGTGGGGTCGGCCGGATCGGTCAGCATCGCCGTCCGCCCCTCCCCCGCCGTACGGCGAACGCGAGCGTGGCCGCCAGCACCGCCCCGAGCGCGGCACTCCCGGCCTTCAGCGACGCGTCCTGGCGCCTGGCGCGGGCCAGCGCGTCGGCGTAGGGGATCGTGGTGTGCGAGACCATCGTGTACAGCGGCACCCACCTGCCGGGCAGCAGCCTGGCCAGCAGCAGGTCGGCCTTCTTGCGGGCCAGGTGGAGCGGGGAGCGTAGCCGGTCGCGCAGTTCGACGAAGTTCTGCTTCGACAGCTCGTCCAGCACGTCGGTGTGCGGTTTGCGCAGCCGCTGGTAGGCGGCGAAGGCCGCGCCCAGGTCGTCCGGATGGTCGCCGAGGCACCGGTCCAGGACCGTGCAGTCCTCGAGCGCCGAGTTCATGCCCTGGCCGTAGAAGGGGTAGACCGCGTGGCAGGCGTCGCCGATCAACGCCACCTTGTCCCTGTGGTGCCAGTGCGAGGTACGGACCGAGACCAGGTGCCCGACCGGGTGCTCGGCGTACTCCTTGGCGAGGTACGGCATGAGCTCCCGGGTGTCCGGGAAGCGCGCGGCCAGGAACGTCTCGGGGTCGGTGATCTCGCCGAACCGCTCGAAGGGCAGGAAGAGGGTCCCGGTCAGCGAGTTGTCCCGGTTGGGGTGGGCGACGATGAGGGCGTCCTCCCCCGGCCAGACGTGCAGCGCCTCAAGCCTGGTCCTGGCCGAGCCGTCGTCGGCCGCGGGGATGGTCAGCTCCTTGTAGCCCCACTCGAGGAACTCCTGGTGGAGGTCGGCCCGCAGCCCGTGCTGCATCTGAGCCCGCACCCGGGAGAACGCGCCGTCGGCGCCGATCACCGCGTCCGCGTCCGCGCCGACCTCCTCCCCCTCGGGCCCGACGAGCCGTACGGCCGCCGCCTCGCGGTCGAGGTCGACCAGCCGGTGCCCGAAGTGGAAGCGCACCCCCGGCTGGGCCTCGGCGTGGTCGACCAGGGTGGTGATGAGGTCGCGACGCAGCACCGAGTGGAGGATCTCGCCCTCGTGCGCGCCGTACGGCTGGAAGGGCAGCGCGCCGCCGGGCAGGTGGATGGCCCTGCCGCGCATCGGCACGGTGAGCGGCCGCAGCGTCTCCATCAGACCGATGTCGTCGAGCGCCCTGATGCCCCTGGCCGACAGGCCGAGGTTGATCGACCTGCTCTCGTCCTCGTCGAGGAGCCGGGGGTCGGGACGCCGTTCGTAGACGTCGACCTGGAAGCCCCGCCGTACGAGGTAGCAGGCCAGGAGCGTGCCCGCGGGCCCTGCTCCGATGATGAGGATCCGGCGTTTCATCGTCCCTCCCCTGTCGTCGGTACGGCGCCGGCCAGACGGGCGACGAGCAGTTCGTCGGGGCCGTCGAGGCCGCGGCGCTCCAGGTGTTCGAACCCCGCCTCGGCCAGCCATCCGGCCACGTCCTCGAAGGGGTGGACGCGGCCGCCCTGGGTGACGGCGAGGTTGAGGCTGAAGGAGCGCAGGAAGGCCTCGGCGACCGGGGAGGTCCCCTCCGGCAGGTCGGCGAAGGTCTCCAGGACGAGCAGCGTGCCGCCGGGCCGCAGCGCGGCGGCGACCCTGCCGAGCAGCGCGCGGTTGGCCGTCGCGTCGAAGCCGTGGCAGACGTTGAACAGCAGCGCGGTGTCGTAGCCGGTGCCGAGGTCGGCCGTGGTCACGTCGCCGGGGACGAGGGTGACACGGTCGCCGAGTCCCGCCTCCTCGACGCGGGTCCTGCCGCCCTCGATCGCGCCGGGCAGGTCCACGATCGTCGCGGTCAGGCGCGGGTGGACCTGGCAGAGGGCGATGCTGTGGCGGGCGTGGCCGCCGCCGACGTCGAGCAGCCGCTCCCCCGGGTCGGGCGCGGTC
Source organism: Streptosporangium sp. NPDC001559 (assembly GCF_042893955.1). Taxonomy (NCBI): domain Bacteria; kingdom Bacillati; phylum Actinomycetota; class Actinomycetes; order Streptosporangiales; family Streptosporangiaceae; genus Streptosporangium; species Streptosporangium sp. NPDC001559. Next base: position 133,638 of record NZ_JBIAVG010000009.1, on the reverse strand, counting down.
TCGGCGATGAGGGGGGCCATGCCCGCGGCCATCCCGTCCAGCATGGTCTGGAAGTCGCGCAACGTGCGCGGGCGGCCCTCAAGCCAGGTGTAGAAGTCGGCCTGTGGCCTGCCGGTCCTGACGGTCTCCTCAAGGCCGTCCCACAGCTCGCCCAGCAGGTCGTGCCAGAAGGCCAGGGCCGGGGCGTAGCTCCACGGGTCGCGCCGGTCGAGGGAGTTCGCCGTCATCGGGCTGTTGGCGTAGGTTCCCCGCGCCCCCCTGTCGAGGTAGCCGAAACCGACGAGGCTGTCCAGCAGGACGGGCAGTGTGCCGGGGTCCGTGCCCGTCCTGGCCGCCAGTTCGGCGACGGACGACGGCCCGGCCGTGAGCGCCTCGAAGATTCCTAATCGCTGGGCGGCCCCGGCGGCGCGGAAGGCCATCGCCCCGATCAGGTCGAGGTGTGGTCCCGGCGCCTGGTAGCGGAGTTCCTCGGGGTCGAGGTAGAGCGGCATCGCTATCTCCTTGCGCGACTTGCATGATTTGCACGATTTGCACGTTTCACGTGGCTTCCTTGCTCTTCTCCGCGCATGACTTCTCCGCGCGTGGCTCCTCGCTGAGCACACGACGCCGTCGGATCACACGGTCTGAGCGGCCCGCGTGGGGTCGGGCTCCGGACGCGCGTCCGGAAGCTCGGCCTCGACCCCGCGCAGGCGGGGCTGAAGGTAGAGCAGCGGGGCCAGGACCAGCAGGCCCAGGCCTGAGATGAGGAAGACCGCCGCCACACCCCGTCCCGGGCCGGTGCCGATCACACCGCCGAGGACTCCCGCCAGGGCCCCGCCGGGGGCCATCGCGGGTTCCAGGACCCGGTCGGCGAGGGGGCCCGCGGCCAGGTAGGCGAGCACCGTCGCCGTCTGGGTGAGGGTCCGCACGGTGCTGAGCACCCGGCCGAGCGCGGCGGGTTCCGTCTTGGCCTGCACCACGGTCATCGCCGTGCCCTGCACGAACGGCAGCGTGAACAGGAAGGCGGGCGCCACGACCGCGATCAGCCACGGCGAGGGCGCGAGGCTGTGCAGGGCCAGCAGCACCCCGCCGAGCGCCGTGAACAGCACGACGCCCCGTACCCTGCGCCGGGGCCCGCCCCAGGCGCTCAGCACCAGTCCCCCGGCGAAGACGCCCGCGCCTCCGGCGAACATCAGCGCGCCCAGCACGGCCGGGGAGCCGAACGACAGGATGAGCGGCTGGACCAGCACTCCCGCGGCGCCGAAGAGCAGGTTGTGCGCGGCCAGCAGCGCGACCAGCAGGAGCAGTCCCGGCCTGGCCCGCAGGTGGCGCCAGCCGAAGGCCAGGTCGCCGCGGAGCGGCTCGGGGGCGGTGACCGCGCCGGGCCGGGTGACCTCGGGCGGCAGCCGTACGGCGAACATGACGGCCATGGTGACCAGGAAGGTCGCCAGGTCGGCCACCACGACGCCGGTGATCCCCACCGTCACCAGCAGTGTGCCCGCCAGCAGCGGGGCCGCGATGTTGACCGCGTCGGCGACCTGCATCAGGCCGTTGGCGCGGCCCAGGTGCCTGCTCGGCATGATCAACGGCATCATCGAGTGGTAGGCGGCCATGTGGAAGGTGCCGAAGACGGCCCCCGCCGCGGTGACCACGTAGACGTGCCAGACCTGCAGCGAGCCGGTGGCCAGCAGCACGGCCAGCGCCACGGTCACCACGGCCGCCCCCGCGTCCGCCGCCATCAGCAGCCGCCTGCGGTCGAGCCGGTCGGCCGTCGCGCCCGCGAGCTGCGAGAGCAGCACCTCGGGCAGCACCGCGCAGAGCATGATCAGCGTGAACTGGGTCGCCGAACCGGTGCGCTGGTACACCCAGACCCCGAGCACGAACCCGGTCAGGCTCGAACCGATGATCGACAGCAGCTGCGCGGCCCAGATGACGGCGAACCTGCGCACGCCGTCGTCCACGCCGGCGCCCGCACCGTCAGTCACGACGACCCCCCACGAGCACCCCTGAGGCCACGTAGTGGTCCAGGTAACGGCCGAGCAGCGCGGCGTCGGCGGGCGGGCAGACCAGCCCGGCCTGGGCGAGCCTCTCCTCGGTCGCCGAGCAGTCGAAGGAGGGGCCACCGGCCTGCCCGCCGTACTCGGCGATGAAGGCCGGGTAGAGGGCGATCGGCAGGTCGTCGCCGACCGCGACGCGGTCACGGGCGAGCCTGCGCCACTCCTCGCTCGGTATGAGCCGTACGGGGAAGCCGCGCTCGGCCAGTCCCTCCGCCAGCACGACGGGGCGCAGCAGGCCGGGGTTGTGGTGGTGGAAGTCGCCGACGGCCCCGCTCAGCGCCAGGTGGACGATCGCCGCCGCGACGTGGTCGACCGGCGCCATGTCCAGCCGCTCCCCTTCGGGCACCGAGCCGAGGCGCGCGCAGGTCTCGAAGAACCGGCCGAGGAAGTCGTCCGGCGCGGCCGTGCCCGTCCCGCTGCCGGCGGAGATCCTGGCGGGCCGGTGGACGGAGACCGGCAGCCCGGCATGGCGCGCCAGCCCGGCGATCCGGTCGGCGACCCACTTGCTCCGGTCGTAGCCGAGGGTGAGCGGCTCCGGGTCGGGCAGCGGGTCCTTCTCCCTGACCGTGCGCTCGCCGGGGGTCAGGTGAACGCCGAGGGTCGAGACCAGGTGGACCGGGACGGTCCTGCCTCCGCCCGTGGCCAGGCGCAGCACCTCGACGAGGCCGTCCACGTTGGCCGCCCGCAGTCTCCGGTACGGCCAGGCGAAGTTGACCACGGCCCCGTTGTGCACGACGAGGTCGACCGTCCCGGCCAGTTCCGCGAAGCGCCCGCCGGGCAGACCGAGGCCGGGGACGCCGAGGTCGCCGGGTTCGGCGACGATCCGCCTGGCCAGGCCCTCCTCCCACAGCCCGTAGCGCTCCAGGCCCGCGCGCAGCCGTTCCTCCGGCTCGCTCCCCCTGACCAGGCAGTGCACGGTCGCCTCGGTACGGCGCAGCAGTTCGGCCAGCAGGTGGGCGCCGAGGAAGCCGGTCGCGCCGGTGAGCAGCACCCGCCGCGGCGGCCCCGTGACGACCGGCCCGCCGGGGACGACGTCCGGCGGCAGGACCGCCTCGGCCCGCAGGTCCACGGTCTCCGCGGGCCCTCCGTCGACGATCCCGGCCAGGTCGGCCAGGTCGGAGGCGGTGAACACCTCGTTCATCGGCACCGTGACCCCGAGCCTGGCCGAGATCCCGGAGACGACCCGGGGCACGAGCAGCGAGGTGCCGCCCAGGTCGAAGAAGTTGTCCCCGCGTCCCGGCTCTCCGCCGAGCAGCCCCGCCCAGATAGCGGCGAGTTCCCGTTCCGTGCCCTCCCTCGGCGCCTCGTACGGCGGCGCGGAGCGCGTGTCCGGTTCCGGCAGCGCCCGGTGGTCGATCTTGCCGTGCGGGGTGAGCGGCAGCGCGGGCAGCATGACGACGGCCCCGGGCAGCATGGAGCCGGGCAGCCTGGAGGCCAGGAAGGCCCGCAGTCGCGCCAGGCCGACCGGCTCCCCGGCGAGGTAGGCGACCAGCCGCCCCTGTCTCGCGACGACGACGGCCTCACGGATCCCGGGGTGGGCCAGGCAGGCGGCCTCGACCTCACCGGGCTCGATCCTGACGCCGTTGACCTTGACCTGCCGGTCGGTCCTGCCGAGGAACTCCAGGTCGCCGCCGGGCAGCCATCTGGCCAGGTCCCCGGTGGCGTACATCCTGGCCCCCGCCCGGGGTGAGAACGGGTCGGGCAGGAAACGCCCGGCGGTCAGCCCGGGGCGGCCGAGGTAGCCGTGGGCCAGGCACTCCCCGCCGATGTGCACCTCGCCGGGCACACCCGTCGGGGCCGGGTTGCCGTGCCGGTCGAGCACGTAGACGCGGGTGTGCGCCAGCGCCGTGCCGATCGGCAGGTGGGGGGCGTTCACCTCGGCGCCGTCCGTCGTGCGGTAGGAGGTGGCGCAGACGGTCGCCTCGGTCGGCCCGTAGTGGTTGTGGAAGGCGACCCGCCCGCCGGTCAGCCCCGCCCAGGTCCGCAGCCGTGCGACCGGGACGCTCTCGCCGCCGACCATCATCGTGGTGAGCGGCCCGCGCAGCCGCAGACCGGCCCGGTCCAGCTCCTCGACCCACTGCTGCCACAGGGCGCAGGCGGTGTCGACCATGGTGATCGAGAGGTCGTCGCACAGTTCGGCGAGACCGGGCCCGGTCAGCGAGGCGGGGTCGGGGTGCAGCACCAGGGCGGCGCCGCTGATCAGCGCGGGGAAGACGTCCCCTGCCGAGGCGTCGAAGCTGAGCGGCGGGACCATGAGCACCCGTTCCCCCGGCCCGAAGCCGTGCAGGTCGCGGAAGGACCTGGCCAGATGGGACAGGGTGCGGTGCCCGACGACCACCCCCTTGGGGCTCCCGGTCGAACCGGAGGTGTAGATCACGTAGGCGGCCTGGTCCGGGTGCCTGGGCACGGGCCCGCCCCTGGCCGGCTCCTTGACCGGCTCGACCCGGGAGGTCCAGGCGGCGAGGTCGGCGCGGGTGACGACCGGCCCCCCGGTGAGCTCGGTGAACCCGGCGAACCCGGCCTCATCCGCGATCACCGCGGCCACGCCCGCGTCCCGCAGCAGCGCGGCCAGCCGTTCCACGGGCTGGGCCGGGTCCAGCGGCACGTACGCGGCCCCCGTCTTGAGGACGCCGAGCAGCGCGACGACCGCCTCGGGGCTCGCGGTCAGGGCGAGCCCGACCCTCGGTTCGGCCGGCCCGGAACCCGGCCCGGAACCCGGCGGAGACCCCAGCAGGGGACGCAACCCGGCGGCGACGGCGTCGGCGGCCCGGTCGAGGTCGCCGTAGGTGAGCGTCGCCTCCGCGGTGACGACGGCGGGCGCCTCCGGGGTGCGGGCGGCCTGCCTGGCGACCAGGTGGTCCAGCAGGAGGGCGCCCTCCTCCCAGGCCAGTTCCTCGGGAGGCTCACCGAGCAGGGCCGCGCGTTCGGCCTCCGGCAGGATCTCCAGCTCGGACAACCGGCCGCCCGGGGTCGCCGTGACGGAGCCGAGCAGCGTCTCCAGGTGCACGGCCATCCGTTCGACGCTCGCCCGGTCGTACAGGGCCGTGCTGTAGTCGAACATGAGCTGCAGGTACCCGGGGTAGACGACCACGTTCAGCGACAGGTCGAACTTGGCCGAGACCAGCCCGGAGAGCACCGGCTCGGCGCGCAGCCCGTCGAGTTCGAGGGAGCCCGCCTCGGGGTTGCCGAGCGTCAGCAACGTCTGGATCAGCGGGGTCCTGGCCGGGTCCCCGCCCAGCCGCAACTCGGCGACCAGCCGCTCGAACGGCACCGCGGCGTGGCCGTACATGGTGAAGGCGCGGCGCCGTACGCGTTTGAGGAGGTCGCGGAAGGCCGGGTCGCCCCCGAGGTCGGCGCGCAGGGCCAGGGTGTTGACGAAGAGCCCGAAGACCTCCTCGTCCTCCTCCCGGTCACGTCCGGCGACGGGGGTGCCGACGCAGAAGTCCTCCTGACCGCTGTAGCGGGACAGCAGGACCTGGTAGGCGGCCAGCAGCACCATGAACGGGGTGCACCGCTCGGCCCTGGCCAGCTCGGTGACGCGCCGCCACAGCCCGATCGGGACACGGTGGATCACCAGGTCCCCCTCGGTCGTCCGTACGGCGGGGCGGGGCCTGTCGGTCGGCAGTTCGAGCACCGGGACGCCGTCGAGCTCCCTCGCCGGGCTCGTGACGTCGGCCGGGCGTTCGCGCTGCTCCCGCACGTGGTCGGGGTAGCCTCGCCGGGGTGGTGCCAGCGGTGACGGCCGTCCCGAGGCGAAGGCCGCGTAGAGAGCGGCCAGTTCGGGGTAGAGGATCTGCTCGATCGACCAGGCGTCCCCGGCGATGTGGTGCACGACCAGGTGGAGGATGTGCTCCTCGGGGCCGACGCGGGCCACGGCCGCGCGCAGCAGCGGTCCCGAGGCCAGGTCGAAGGGCCGGTTGCTGAGTTCGGCGAGAGTCTCCGGGGACGGTTCGCCCACCGGGGTGAGGTGTTCGACGACCACGGGTTCCGGGTCGAGCACCCTGGCCTCCGGGACACCCTCCCGGTCGGGGAAGACGGTGCGCAGCGCCTCGTGCCTGGCGACGATCTCGCTCAGCGCCCGTTCCAGGGCCCCGGTGTCGAGCGACCCGGTCAGCCTCTCGCAGACGACCATGTTGTTGGCCCCGTCACCGGGCGAGAGCCGGTCGAGGAACCACATGCGTTCCTGCGCGGGAGACAGCCCCGGCGCGGGGAAGAGCTCTCGTGCGGAGGGGAACGCGTTCACGCCTGCTCTCCCCGCAGCCGGGTGACCTCCTCGGCCATGCCGGCGACGGTGGGATTGTCGAAGAAGACGTCCAGGGAGACCTCGACGCCGAGTCTGCGACGGGTCCTGGCGATGATCTGGGTGATGGTCAGCGAGTGGCCGCCGAGATCGTAGAGGTCCTCGTCAGGACCGATGTCGTCGACGCGGAGAACCTCCTGCCAGATCTCGCGTATCTGGGCGGTCACCGGGTCCTCCAGGCCTAAGGGCTCGGTTTCCTTGGCCGGGGAGAACAGGTCGGTCACGGGGACTCCTCATCTGGTTCGGTTTTGACCGGCTCTTGTGGCCCGGGTCCCGCGAGGACGGGCGCGTTCCGTGGCTCGTCCTGGGACACGGCCCGAGGACATGACGGTGACGGGAGGCGACGGTGCGGAGGGGCCGGCGCGATTAGCCGGGTGTGCGACATCCGGTCCGTCTCCCTCATGGGTGACTTGTCTTCGGGCGGGCGACACGGGCATGGGACCGCCAGGAAACCTTTAATTAGTAAAGTTTCCTGTCTATTAATGCAATCCGAATGCTACACATGTGGTACGTCTGAAACAAGCAAAAGACGATGTTGAAAAAACGGAGGCGTTATGAGCGTTCGCGGGGGCCTGAGTGGCGCGAGTCCCGAGCTGGCCAGGCTTGCGGACACCGTGCTGCAGCCGGGCTTCGTGGGGACCGAAGTGCCCGACTGGCTGCGCAGACGGCTCGCCGACGGGCTCGGCGGGGTCGCGCTCTACTCCAGGAACCTCGTGGACGGTCCCCAGATCAGAGCCCTGACGGCCGCCCTGCGCGCGGAGAACCCGGACGTGGTGATCGCCACCGACGAGGAGGGCGGGGACGTCACCCGTCTTGAGGCCCTCACCGGCAGCTCCCGCCCCGGCAACCTCGCCCTCGGCGCGGTCGACGACCCCGAGCTGACCGAGCGGGTGGCCCGGGAGATCGGCGCCGACCTGGCGCGGGCGGGCGTCACCCTCAACTACGCCCCCGTGATCGACGTCAACTCCGACCTGGACAACCCCGTCGTCGGCACCCGCGCCTTCGGCTCCGACCCGTGGCTGGTCGCCAGGCACGCCGCGGCGTGGGTCACCGGCCTGCAGGCCGCCGGGGTCGCCGCCTGCGCCAAGCACTTCCCCGGGCACGGCGCGACCGCCGTCGACTCCCACAACGACCTGCCGACGGTCTCCTACTCGGTCGAGGAGCTCGCCGCGACCACGCTTCCGCCGTACCGGACCGCCATCGAGGCGGGAGTGCGGGCCGTGATGACCGGCCACCTGCTGGTGCCCGCCTACGACGCCGAACTCCCGGCGACGCTGAGCCACCGGCTGCTGGTCGGCCTCCTGCGCGAGGAACTCGGCTTCGACGGCCTGATCGTGACCGACGCCGTCGAGATGCCCTCGGTCGCCGAGCGCTACGGCGTGACCGGCGCCGCGGTGCGCGCCCTGGCCGCGGGTGCCGACGCCGTCTGTGTCGGCGGCGAACGCAAGGGCGCGGGCGTCGTCGGTTTCATGCGCAACGCCATCATGGCCGCGGTGATCGACGGCACGCTTCCCGAGGAACGCCTGGCCGAGGCCGCGGAGCGGGTGCGCCGCCTGGCCGCGTGGTCGGCCGAACAGCGCCGGGCCACCTGGGTCACCGGAGGCACCGAGGCCGACCCCTCCGGCCTCGCCGCGGCCAGGCGCGCCCTGCGGGTCCGCGGTGAGGGGTTCCCGCTCGTCACGGCCCCGCAGGTGGTCGAGTTCGTCTCCGAGACCAACATCGCCATCGACCGGGTCACCCCGTGGGGCGTGGCCGGGCCGCTGGCCGCGCTGCTCCCCGGCACCGACGGCGTACGGCTCGGCCCCGGGGACCCGCTCCCGGTGCCCGCCGAAGGACGCCCGCTGGTGGTCGTGGTGCGCGACGCGCACCGTCACACCTGGGTCTCGGCCGGCCTCGACACCCTGCTGGCCGGACGGCCCGACGCGATCGTGGTCGAGATGGGCCTGCCCGGCCCGCTGGCGCCGGGGGGCACGCACATCACCACCCACGGCGCGACGACCGCCTCGGGGCAGGCCGTGGCCGAGCTGCTCACGGGCAGGACCGCCGTGACGGACCTGACCCCGGCCTGAGCGCGCGGGCCGTACGGGGCCCTGTGAGCCCAACATGAGTTCACCGTGAGTTCGCCGCGAATCCAGTGTGAGTCCACTGTGAACTCACGCCGGGCTCGCGGCGGACTCGCTTTCGAGGGTCCACAGAAGTTCGTGCTGCAGCGGCCCCGGCATCGCGACGAACTCCCCGTACTCGCAGGCCAGGGGCGCTATCTGCGAGGCGTAGGACAGGACGGCGCGCCGTTTGAGCGCCCACTCCCGCTCGTCGAGCCGTACCGGCGGCTCAGGACGCAGCCGGTGCCGCCCGGCCAGCGTCAGCACCGGCCGCCGCTCCGCCAGGGCCCGCGCGGCCTCCGGGGTACCCCACTCGCGGACCGCCGAGGCGTAGGGCAGGTCGGCGTAGGCCAGGACCTCCCCCGCGCCGAGTCCGCTCAACGCGTCGAGCGCCCGGTCACGGACGGTCTCGTGGTCGGCGTTGCCGATGCCCATCGGGACCAGCACCCGGGTGTCCGATGTGACGCCGGCGGTCAGGAAGTCCGCCAGCCCGTCCAGTCTCAGCGCCTGCGCGGGCACGTCGGGATAGTCGAGCGCCACCTGCTCGGCGCCGAGGACCTCACACGCCCTGGCGTCCTCCGCGAGCCGTTCACGGGCCGTCTCCTCCGCGGAGGCGAACCCGCACAACCGGTCCCAGGACGACTCCCGCTCCGCCGCGGCGCCGCCGAGCACCGTGACGATCACCGAGGGTCCCTCGCTCCTGGCGAGGACCCCCGCGACCGACATGGCCGCGTCGTCGAAGTGCGGGGAGACCACGATCGTCCGCCAGCTCATCACACCTGTCCGTTCCTGGTCAGCACGAGTCCCCGGCTGCCCCGCTTACGCAGGTAGGCCAGGTCGTCGCAGACGAACTCAAGGGTCGGCGGGGCCAGTTCGACCCGTTCGGCCACCCGCCAGACCGACTGTTCCCTGAGCCAGGGCCAGACCACGTCGTTGAGCCGTTCGGTCTCCAGCGCCAGCAGGATCCGGTCGGTCGGCAGGGCGTCCAGCAACGTCAGGTCCTGGTCGTAGTAGAGCATCTCGATCAGCAGGTAGGCCGCCGCCGGCCGGGAGCGCCCGGCGGCCAGTTCCTCCAGACTCTCCGCGGAGAGCTCGGCCCCCAGGTCCCGTTCCCCGAGCCTCGCCAGGAAGGAGGCGTTCGGCTCGGTCGCCTGGACGGCGTACCCCTTGCCGACCAGCCTGCGGGTCAGTTCACCCTGGCAGGCCCCCACCTCGACCAGCGGCCCGTCGTCCGGCGAGCACCACCGGCCGATCCAGGCCGCCGTCGCGTCCAGCCGGTCCGCCTCGTACGGCGAGCGCCCGAACTCCCACGGGTCGTCGGCGACGGCCGCGTCCTCCCCCAGGCTGGAGATGAGCGCGTAGAGCCGGTTCGCCCGCTCGGTGTCGACGGTGAAGAAGCGTTCGACCACCGGCACCCGGTCGGTGGTGACGAGCCGGTCGGGCACACGGCTGCGCAGCAGTTCCCCCGCGTGCCGGTTGATGAAGTCGATCTTCGCGGCGGCCTCGGCCCCGGTGAGCCCCGCCACCTGGCCGGGAACCGTCTGCAGGAACAGGTTGTCCCCCACCGAGTACGTCACGGTCCGGCCCGCCAGCGCCCTGGAGACGATCCAGCCGAACCTGGCCCTGCGGATGCGGTGGTCGGCCGGGGAGTGGGTCCAGACCTCCCCCGTCGCCTCGCCCAGCAGGCCCGCGACCTCCTCGGGTCCCGGCAGGGCCGCGGTGTTGCCCCCCGGCTCGACGAACGGAGCGAGCAGCTCCAGGCGTTCCCGCAGCGACAGGCCACCGGGGAGGGTCACCCGGGTGCCGGGGCGCCCGATGACGACCCCGATGTCGTCCTCCGCGTGCCGTCTCAGGACGGACAGGAATTCAAGTGCCACGTCCTCGGCATGCAGCACGGCGATGACGGCTGTCATAGTGCTTCGCTCCCCGATCACGGAAGAATGTCAGTTTTATGACATTTCCGCGCCAGCATAGACGATCTTCCTCGCGCCGCAACGGGCGATCAAGAAGAAACCGGCAAGTCGGGAAAATGGCACGTTCCATTACGTGCGGGGGGTGCTCCGGCGTCCCCCGGAGCACCCCCCGCACACGGCTCAGGAGGCGAAGATCTCCTCACGTGCCTGGTCGAGCGCGGCCAGGACGGCCCCGCGCAGAACCGGGTTTCCGACCACCTGACTGGGCACGACCTGCGGACGGACCGGGCAGATCCTGGCGACCGCCTCCTCGATCCTGGAGGTGAGCACGGCCCCGCCCGCCTGGCTGATCTCCCCGGCGAGCACCACGAGCCCGGGGTCGAGCACGACGCACACCGAGGCCACACCCAGCGCCAGACGCCCGGCGATCTCGTCGAGCAGGGGCTCCCCCTGTTCTCCCGCCCCGACCGCGGCGGCCACGCACTCGGTCGCGCTCTCGCCGCTGAAGCCGTAGGTCGCGGCGAGTTCCATCACCGCCTCGGCGCTGACCAGCGACTGCAGACCACCCGCCAGCGAGGGCAGCCGCCCGGGCACCGCCCGGATGTCCTCGGCCAGCGGCACACCGGGCACCGGCAGGTAGCCGATCTCACCCGCGCTTCCGGACAGGCCCCGGTGCAGCCTGCCGCCGAGCACGACGCCGAGACCGATACCGCGGCCGACCCACAGCAGCACGAAGTCGTCGGCCCCGTGCGCCGCGCCACGGGCGCGCTCGGCGACCGCGACGAGGTTGACGTCGTTCTCGATCCTGACGTCGCGCCGCAGGTCACGGGCGAGCGCCTCGTGGATTCCCTCGTGCCAGCCGGGCAGGTCGAAGGAGAAACGCACGTCCCCGGTCCTGGGGTCGACGACGCCCGGGGTGCCGATCACGACCGCCCTCAGCTTGGACAGGGCGACCTTGGCCGACCGGCACGCCTTGACGACCGCGCTGTGCACCAGCGCCACCGGGTCGTCGTGCCCGTTCGGCGCGACCGTCACCTCGGCCACGATGTCCCCGTGGATATCCGCGATGGCGGTGGTCACGAATTCCGGGCCCACATCCAGACCCGCCACATAAGCGGAGGAGGGAATGATGCCGTAAAGCGCGGCATTTGGCCCTCTTCCTCCCGCCTGCTCCCCTGCCACCTCGACCAGACCGCGCTCCTCAAGGCGCGCGAGCGTCTGGGACGCCGTCACCTTGGAAAGGCCGGTGAGCTCTCCGATCTGGCCCCGCGTCAGCGGTCCCGAATCCAGCAACAGCTCCAGGGCGGCCCGGTCGTTGATCTCCCTCAGCAGCCTGGGCACGCCAGGACGTCGCTCCATACGCATGCTCTCTTGTTCGCCGTTTCCCCGTCGCAATTACATTCAGGTAAGAATAGCGGTTCTATTCATTAATAAAGCTTCCTGATAGTTTAGCCCCGAAGGGGGGTGCGGGGAGGCCAGGAGGGCCTCTTCCGGCATGTCCCCCTCCCTCCCTTCCCGGCCTTGCCCGCCTCCACCGCCCCCTCACAGCACGGGATCGCCGTGAAATCAGGGCTTGCGACGCCCGCCCGTCGCGTGGAACACTCCGGGAAACGGGAAATGGTAAAGATTCTTTTCAGTAAGACTCTTGCGGCGTGTGGCGAGGCAGGTCTCGACATGGAAACCGTCATCAGGATCTCGGCCTGCTACGCGGGACGACCGACCCGGCACGGCCCCGTCACGATGGGCCAGGCGAACATGGCCCGCTGCGTGCTACGTGACCCCCCTCTGCACATGAACTTCCGTGAGACCACGCCCCTTCCCCACGGGACGACCCTGGCCGCCGTCGTCGAGGCGGTCGGGCTGCTACTGGCCAGGCACGAGAGCCTGCGGGCCACGATCCGCGGGGACACCCAACTGGTCTCCGGGTCCGGCGCCCTGCCCGTCGAGGTCCACGTCGTCGAGGACGAGCCTGAACCGGACGCCGTCGACCGGCTGGCCGAGGAGGTCGGCCTGCGCCTGCAGGGCGACCGGTTCGACGTGGAGAACGAGCTGCCGATCCGGGTCGCGGTGATCACTGAGGGGGACGTCCCCCTCAGGATGGTCTTCGTGCTGACGCACACCTCGGTCGACGAGGTCGGCCTGGCCACCGTGATGCGCGACTGGGAGCGGCTCATCAGAGGTGAGGCCGTACCCGAGCCGTGCCCGACCCAGCCGCTCGACCTGGCCCTGGAGGAGAAGGCCCCGCCCACCCGGCTGCGCACCGCCGCCGCCCTGCGGCACTGGGGCACCCAGCTCGGCCGGGTGCCGCAGTCGATGTTCGCCGTCGACGAGACCGCCGACCCCGAGGCCCTCCGGCCCCGGCTGCGGGTCCGCTCCACGGCCGCGGCCGAGGCGCTCGGCGCCGTGGCGCGCCGTACGGGAGCCAGCAGGTCCGTCGTCACCCTCGCCGCGCTCGGGACGCTGATCGGAACGAGGACCGTCCAGCGGACATGCGTGATCGCCTCGCTGACCAGCAACAGGATCCGCCCCGAGGTGCGTGACTACGTCGGCCCGATCGCCCAGGACGCGCTGATCAGCGCCGATCTGGAGGTCCCCACCTTCGACGAGGCCGTCCGCCGTTTCCGCACCGCCTCCCTCACCGGCTACCAGCACACCAGGTTCGACTCGATCGCGCTCTGGAACCTGATCGGGGCCGTCAACACCGAACGGGGGATCGACTTCGCCCGCGACTGCGTCTTCAGCGACATGAGCGGGGTCGCCCTGGCCGAGCGGGAGCCGCCCCCGGTGGAGGACATCGAGTGCCGGTGGCTGCCCGAGGCCTCCTTCCCCGCGCACCTGGCGCTGTGGACCAACCGCCTTGAGGACGAGGTCGACCTGACGTTCTGGATCGACCCCCGCGTCATGTCCCGCGCCGAGGCGGAGAGCTTCGGCACCGGCCTGGTCAGACTGCTGATCGAGGCGGCGGGGCGGGTGGTCCCGCTGCCGGAGGTGGCGGACCTGTGCGGAGTCCCGCCCGTCGAGTACGGCCCGGGCTGGATCCACACCGACTCGTGCTGGGTGAACCTGGAGGCCGTGGAACGGCTCGTCGACGCGGCCCTCGGAGATCGCCCGCACCTGGTGACCCACGACGCGGACGGACGTCTGACCTGCCATGTCTCCGGAGGAACCCCCGAGGAGGCCCACGCCGCGTGCATGGCCCTGCTACCGGGACGCACCTCCGCGATCGCCCCTCACCACTACGTGATCCACCAGCCCGCGCCGGCGGAGGCGTGGCTGCGAACCCCTGTCGTCACCGAAGGCTGCGGGCGTGAGTTCGTTTTTTCCGCCACCTCGCGCGTAAGCAGTCAATAGCAGGCGGGATAATCGATTACATGCGTCTATCCGCTCGTGTCGACTATGCCCTACGTGCCGCCGCCGAACTCGCCGCCGCGGGTGACGGACCTACCACCGTGGGTGAGCTGGCCAAGGAGCAGGACATGCCGCCCAAATACCTAGAGAACATCCTCCTGCAGATGCGGCGAGCCGGTCTGGTCCGGGGTCAGAGAGGGCCCGAGGGTGGCTACGTGCTGGCTCGCGCCGCCTCTGAGATCACCCTGGCGGACGTGATCCGCGCCGTTGACGGGCCGCTGGCCAACGTGCGGGGCGAGCGCCCCGAGCATGTCGGCTACCGGGGCCCCGCCGAGGCGCTGCAGCAGGTCTGGATCGCGCTGCGGGCCAGTGAGCGGGCCATCCTGGAGGAGGTCACGCTCGACAGCGTGGCCACCGGCGTGCTCCCCGAGCGGGTCCGCCAGCTCGCCGCCGACCCCTCGGCGTGGGACTGATTCACCGGCACCGGCCGGGGCACCACCTGGGAGACGGTCGTGCCCGAGGGTGACGTCGTCCACCTCACCGCGAAACGGCTCGGTCTCGCGCTCGACGGGCGGGTGCTCACCCGCTCCGACTTCCGCGTGCCCGCCCACGCGACCGCGGACCTGACCGGCCGGGCCGTCCTGGAGACCCGGTCCCGGGGCAAGCACCTGCTCACCCGGGTCGAGGGCGGCCTGACCGTGCACACCCATCTGCGGATGGAGGGAAGCTGGCGGATCTCCAGACCGGGACGGGGCACGCCTCCGGGAGACGTCGTCCGCCTGCTGCTGGCCAACGAGGAGTGGCAGGCCGCAGGCGTACGGCTGGGCATGGTCGATCTGCTGCCCACCGGGCACGAGGCGAGAGTCGTCGGGCATCTCGGCCCCGACCTGCTCGGGGCGGACTGGGATCCGGGCGAGGCCGTACGGCGGCTGTCCGCCACCCCGGAGACGACGATCGGAGAGGCGCTGCTGGATCAGCGCAACCTTGCGGGAATCGGGACCATCTACCGGGCCGAGACACTGTTCCTGGCCGGTCTGTGGCCGTGGCGACCCGTCGGCGCGGTCGAGGACCTGGAGAAGGTGGTGAGGATCGCGCAGCGGCTACTGCACGTGAACAGGGAGCGTCCCAACAGGGTGACGACAGGGGACGCACGCCCCGGCCGGGACACCTGGGTCTACGGCAGGGCCGGACGGGCCTGCCTGCGCTGTGGGAGCCGGATCAGTCGCGCTGAGATGGGGAGAGGGCCGCAGGAACGGCTGATCGTCTGGTGTCGTCGCTGCCAGCCGGAACGAGTGACCGGTTAGGCCGCGACCATGTCGTTGACTTCGGGAAAGACGGAATCCGGAAGAGCACCGGAGGCCACGGTCTCGGCGATCGGCAGGCGTTCGCGCTCGGGCACGTCACCGGCGAGCACCGGGGCGTGCTGAAGCTCGGCCAGCGCGAACTGGTCGGAGACCTCACGCAGCACCTGTGAGAGCGGCACACCGAGGGCACCGCAGATCGACGCGAGCAATTCGGAGGAGGCCTCCTTCTGGCCACGCTCCACCTCGGACAGATATCCGAGGGAAACACGAGCCAGTGTGGACACCTCACGCAAGGTGCGACTCTGCCGCACCCGCAGCCGCCGCAGCACGTCACCGAGCAGCTGACGCAGCAGGACCATCTGTCGCTCCCTCCCCGGCGCGGGCGCCTTCACGACACTCCGCGCGATCGGTTCGTGCCGCCCGTTCTTCGAACGCGACCCTTCGTACATACTCCTCGCCGTCATCATCGCTTGACCTTTACCTCACTCACAGCTCCACCGTACCTGTATCCACCAACCCTGCGGCAGACCGTGGTGAGCATGTTCGCTGGGGACGTAACGCGGTAATCACCCGGAATGTTCCCCCAAGTTCGACTCCAGCACACCTAAAAGCAGGTCTACGGCCTCCTTGACTGTCGATTGGCGAATTTCCTCACGGGCGCCTGCGAGGTGGAGATCCCGGTGCCATACCCGCCCATCAGGACCACTAACGGCCAGGTGCACGGTGCCGACCGGTTTGCCGTCCTGTGGCTCGGGACCGGCGACGCCGGTCACGGCCAGGCCGTACGAGGCGCCGGTGAGTTCACGGACGCCCTCGGCCATCGCGGCGGCGACGTCCGGATGGACCGCCCCCTCCCGGTCGAGCAGGTCGGCGGGAACGCCGAGCAGCCGGTGCTTGAGCTCGGTCGTGTAGGACAGCACACCCCCGACGAAGGCCGTGGAGGCCCCCGGAGGGGCGGTGAGGACCGCGCCGATCAGTCCCGCGGTCATCGACTCGGCGACCGCGACCGTCTCCCCTCTGCGGATGAGGAGGGAGAGCACGCTGGTCGCGGCGAGCAGACGGTGACTCATTCGCCCCGCGCCTTCCTGGCCACCCGCCGCAGCCTGACCGCGCGGATCACGTAGTCGAGGCCGGTGCCCACCGTCACGACGACGGCCGCGCCCATGACGACCACACGGACCGGCTCGGGGACCCCGGGCCACATGTAGGAGACGATCGCGGCGATCTGCAGGACGGTCTTGACCTTGCCCCCGTAACTGGCGGGGATCACGCCGTGCCTGATGACCGCGAATCGCATCAGGGTGATGCCGAGCTCCCTGCCGAGGATCACGATCGTGACCCACCAGGGCAGCTCGTCGAGCAGCGAGAGACTGATGAGCGCCGCACCGATCAGCGCCTTGTCCGCGATCGGGTCGGCGATCTTGCCGAAGTCGGTGATCAGGCCGTAACGCCGGGCCAGCTCACCGTCGAGCAGGTCCGTCAGCGAGGCGACCAGGAAGACCACCAGCGCTGTGACCCGCCAGCCCGCGCCGGGCAGGAACAGGCAGGCCGCGAAGAAGGGGACCATCGCCAGCCGTATCACCGTCACGACATTGGCGATGTTCCACGCGCTCACCTTCGGGCGCGTGGTCGCCGGCGTCGTGCCGGTACCGGTCTCTGGCGAATTGGTCATACGGTCCCCCGGCCCGGTGGCGCGCTCACGGCGCGGCCTTGATGCGGGCGATCAGATCCACTCCCTCTGAGTCGACCACGACGGCCCTGACGATCTGCCCGGGCACCAGGCCGATGCCCTGGACCGTGACGGACCCGTCCACCTCGGGGCCCTGGTGCGCCGCTCGTCCCTCGTAGCCGCCGTCGCCGAGATCCTCCTCGATGAGGATGTCGACCTCGGTGCCGATGCGCTCCTCGGCCCGCTGGGCCATGAGCTCGTCGGCCAGCTCGGTCAGCGTGGCCACCCGCGCGTCGATGACCTCCTGCTCCAGCTTGCCCGGCAGCGAGGCCGCCTCGGTGCCCTCCTCGTCGGAGTAGCCGAAGACGCCGATCACGTCGAGCCTGGCCAGCTCGAGGAAGGAGACGAGCTCGCCGAACTCCTCCTCGGTCTCGCCGGGGAAGCCCACGATGAAGTTGGAGCGGACTCCGGCCTCGGGAGCCTTGGCCCTGATCATCTCCAGCAGGTCGAGGAAGCGCCTCGGGTCACCGAAACGGCGCATCCGCCGCAGCACGGAGCCGCTGGCGTGCTGGAAGGACAGGTCGAAGTAGGGGGCGATGCCCTCGGTCGAGGAGATCACCTCCAGCAGGCCGGGACGTAGCTCCGCGGGCTGCAGGTAGCTGACCCGCACCCGCTCGACGCCCTCGACGGCCGCCAGGAAGGGCAGCAGCTTCTCCAGCGCCCGCAGGTCGCCCAGGTCCTTGCCGTAGGAGGTGGAGTTCTCGCTGACCAGCACGAGCTCCTTGACGCCCTCGCCCGCCAGCCACGCGGCCTCACCGATGAGCTCGGCGGGATCACGCGAGACGTAGGCGCCGCGGAAGGCGGGGATGGCGCAGAACGTGCAGCGCCTGTCGCACCCGGAGGCCAGCTTCAGCGAGGCGACGGGGCCGTCCCCCAGGCGCTTGCGCAGCGGCCTGGGGCCGCTGGCCGGGGCCAGCCCCTCGGGCAGCTCTCCGTGGCCGGGGATGTTGGTCTTGGGGGCCGAGGCGCGCTCGACCGGGGAGATCGGCAGCAGGGTCCTGCGGTCACGCGGACTGTGCGGGACGAGCGACTTGCCGGCGAGCACGTCGTCGAGACGCGCGCCGATCTGGGTGTAGTCGTCGAAGGAGATGACGGCCGCGGCCTCGGGCAGGGCGTCGGCGAGCTGGTCACCGTACCTTTCGGCCATGCAGCCCGCGGCGACCACCTTGGCCCCGGAGTCGGCCGCGGCGAGCAGTGTGTCGATGGAGTCCTTTTTCGCTGAGTCGATGAAGCCGCAGGTGTTGACGACGATGACCTCCGGGTCGTCGTCGCCCACCTGCCAACCGGCAGCCTCAAGACGCGCGGCGAGCTCTTCTGAGTCGACCTCGTTGCGCGCGCAGCCCAGCGTGATCAGCGATGCGGTTCGGCGGGATGACATGGTGGACACTACGGTATCGGGAGTTGACGGCCACCGATGCACCTCCCCCGTTCCCAGACGGCCCCGGGTCAGCTCGGCGTGGAGTCCTGCAGGCCGTAGGAGCGGTTGACGACCTGTCCACGGCGCCCGGGAGCGCCGAGGTTCTTGCCGTTGAGCTGCAACGAGACGGCCCCGCCGTCGCTGAAAGTGACCTTCATCCCTTTCTCCGCCCGCCAGACGGAGGTTTTACCCGCCTCCAGCGTGCCGGAGAAGAGTTTTTTGCCACTCACGTCCTTCACGTCGAGCCACGAGGAGCGCTTCGCGCTGATCTTGAGGACCACGGGCCCGCTCACCGTGCCCGCGGCCAGCGAGTTGGGCCTGCGTGTCGGCCCGGGCGTGTCGAGCGCCCTGCCCGCCTCGGAGTGGGCGGGTACGGCGGGCCGCACCTCGGCCGTCGGCGTCTCCCCCTGCCCGCCCATGGTCTTGACCACGCCGAAGACCACCACGATGGCCAGCGCGACGCCCATGGCCATGGTCCAGTTGGGCGAGCGGCTCTCACGGATCTTGATGGGCGTGTCGGCCTGGAACACGCTGGCGGCCCTGACCGGCAGCGGCACGCCCCCGTGCAGCTCGTCGTACTCGTGCACCACGGCCTCCGGATCGAGCCCGAGGGCCTTGGCCATGTTCCGGACGTGGCCCCGCGCGTAGAAGTCCCCTCCGCACTGGGAGAAGTCGTCACGCTCGATCGCGTGGATCAGCGCCTCACGAATGCGCGTGTGCGCGCTCAGCTCCGCCACGGTCAGCCCCGCCGACCGGCGCGCCTGCGCCAAACCACTGCCAATGCTCATAGCCGCACGCCCCCAAAGCACCCGACGCTGCGTAGTGAGTCCTATTCAACCAGTAATCGGGTTGCTCCCGTACGTCGGGGGCGTCATTGACCCCGCAGGTCGGCCAGGAGTCCGGGCAGTTCGTCGGGCTTGACCATGACCTCGCGTGCCTTGGAGCCCTCGCTCGGCCCCACGACGTTCCTGCTCTCCAGCAGGTCCATCAGACGGCCCGCCTTGGCGAAGCCGACCCGCAGCTTGCGCTGGAGCATCGAGGTCGAGCCGAACTGGGTGGTCACGATCAGCTCCGCGGCCTGGACCAGCAGGTCGAGGTCGTCGCCGATGTCCTCGTCGATCTCCTTCTTGGCGGTCGCCGAGGCGGCCACGTCGTCGCGGTACTCGACCTGCATCTGCTCCTTGCAGTGCGCGACGACGTCGCCGATCTCCTTCTCCGAGATGAAGGCGTTCTGCAGCCGCATCGGCTTGCTCGCGCCCATCGGCAGGAACAGCGCGTCGCCCTGCCCGACCAGCTTCTCGGCGCCCGGCTGGTCCAGGATGACCCGCGAGTCGGCCAGGGAGGAGGTGGCGAAGGCCAGCCTGGAGGGCACGTTGGCCTTGATCAGACCGGTGACCACGTCCACGCTCGGCCGCTGGGTCGCGATGACCAGGTGGATGCCCGCGGCACGGGCGAGCTGGGTGATGCGGACGATGGAGTCCTCGACGTCGCGCGGGGCGACCATCATCAGGTCGGCCAGCTCGTCCACGATCACCAGGAGGTACGGGTAGGGCTGGTAGACGCGCTCACTGCCCGGCGGCGGCACGAGCTTGCCCGTGCGCACCGCCTTGTTGAAGTCGTCGACGTGCCGGAAACCGCTGGCGGCCAGGTCGTCGTAGCGCCGGTCCATCTCACCGACCACCCACTCCAGGGCCTCGGCGGCCTTCTTGGGGTTGGTGATGATCGGCGTGATCAGGTGCGGGATGCCCTCGTAGACGCTCAGCTCGACCCGTTTGGGGTCGACCAGCACCATCCGTACCTCGTCCGGCGTGGCGCGCATCAGGATCGAGGAGATCAGGCCGTTGACGCAGACCGACTTGCCCGCGCCGGTCGCGCCCGCGATGAGCAGGTGCGGCATCTTGGCGAGGTTGGCCACGATGGTGCGGCCCTCGACGTCCTTGCCCAGGCCGACGATCATCGGGTGGTGGTCGGCCTGGGCCACCTGCGAGCGCAGGATGTCGCCGAGGGAGACCAGGTCCTTGTCGGTGTTGGGGATCTCCACGCCGATCGCCGACTTGCCGGGGATGGGCGACAGGATGCGCACGTCGGCGGACTTGACGGCGTAGGCGATGTTCCTGGTGAGGGCGGTGACCTTCTCGACCTTGACCGCGGGGCCCAGCTCGATCTCGTAGCGCGTCACCGTCGGTCCCCGGGTGAACCCGATCACCTGGGCGTCGATGGAGAACTGCTCCATCACGCTGGTCAGCGCGTTGACCACGACGGTGTTGGCCTTGGTCTGCGGTTTGGGGGCGCTGCCCGGGCGCAGGAACTGGATGTCCGGCAGCGTGTAGGGGCCCGCCTGCGGCGACAGGACGAGCTGCTCGACCTTGCGCGGCGCCGGGGTCGGGGCAGGCGGCTCCGCCCTGGTCGCGGCGACGGCCTCCTCCTCGGGCGGCTCCTCGGTGAGCCCGGGAACGATCTCCGGGGAGTGGTCCTGCCCGGTCCCCGCCCGCGTCTCGGCGACGACCGGCGTGTCGTACGGCTTGACGGTCTCGCCGCCCTCGCGTTCCTCGGTGGGACGCTTGCGCGCGGGCTTCCTGGCGGGCCTGGCCTTGGGAGGCGCCTCCCGGTCGAAGAGCATGTTCCTGATCTCGGCCAGCCGCTCGGGGACCCGGTGGACCGGTGTCGCGGTGATCACCAGGACGCCGAACCCGGACAGGATCAGCAGCAGCGGGATCGTCACGAAGGCCGGCAGGATGCTCGCGGGCGGCGCCGAGACGATGAAGCCGACCATGCCTCCGGCGGCCGAGACCTTGTCCATCCCGTCGGTGGGTCCCCCCGACGGATACGGCGTGTCGTGCACCACGTGCACGACGCCGAGCAGGCCGATCATGAGGGCCGACCACCCGATGCCCATCCGGCCCGTGTCGGCGTTCTGGTCGGGGTGGCGCAGCAGCCGCCAGGCCAGCAGCGCGAGCAGGACGGGGATCAGCCAGGCCAGAGACCCGAAGGTCCCGCGCATCACCCCGTTGACCACCTGGGAGACCGTGCCCGTCGTGTCCCGCCAGAGGATGGCGGCCAGCGCGATGGCTCCGGAGACCACCGCCAGGCCGAGCCCGTCGCGACGGTGCGCCGGGTCGAGCTCCCTGGCGTTCTGCCCGAGGGCGCGCGCCGCGGTGCCGATGCCGCCCGCCAGCAGCATCCAGACCCCCATGAACAGCTTGCCGATCATGGTGAACACCCAGCCGAGCGGGTCGTGCTGGGGGCCCGGGGGTCTTCTGGAGCGCGGGGCGGGCTTCGCCCGGGTGGTGGCGGCCCGCCTGACGGGAGCCGTGCGGGGCGCTGAGGACCCGGACCGGCCCGACCCCTTGGCGGGAGTCTTGCCTGAGGCGCCTTTAGACGTACCGGTGGCCATGCTAGCGAGGCTATCGATCGACACCGTCGATCACGCGCAGGCTCGCCGGTACCAGCCTCACCATACAGAACAAAAGCCCCATGGATCCGCACCCACCGACATGCCGTACGGCCTGCCTGAGCTGGCCGTACGGCGGAAACGGGTCAGACCTCGATCACCACGGGGACGATCATCGGGCGGCGACGGTAGGTGTCGCTCACCCAGCGCCCGACGGTCCTGCGGACCACCCTGCGGACCTGCTGGATGTCCACGACGCCGTCGGCGGCGTTCTCCTCGATCGCCCTCTCGAGCTGCGGGAGGACCTCCGTGAGCCGGTCGGGGTCGATGCCCGACCCCCGGGCGTGGATCTCCGGCCCTCCGGTCAGCTTGCCCGTGCCGGTGTCGACCACCACGACGATGGAGATGAAGCCCTCCTCGCCCAGGATGCGACGGTCCTTGAGGGCGAAGTCGGTGACGTCGCCGACCGAGGTGCCGTCCACGTAGACATAGCCCGCGGGGACCGCTCCCACGATCCGCGCGCGGCCGTCGAGCAGATCGACCACGACGCCGTCCTCGGCGATCACGATGTGGTCGTCGGGAACCCCGGTCAGCGCGGCGAGCTTGGCGTGCGCCCGCAGGTGACGCCACTCGCCGTGCACCGGCATGAAGTTCGACGGCCTGGTCAGGTTGAGCACGTAGAGCAGCTCGCCCGCGGCGGCGTGCCCGGAGACGTGCACCTTGGCGTTGCCCTTGTGCACCACGCGGGCGCCCCAGCGGCTCAGCCCGTTGATCACCTTGTTGACGGCGGTCTCGTTGCCCGGAACCAGGGAGGAGGCCAGCAAAACGGTGTCGCCCTCGGCCACCCTGATCGGATGGTCGCGGTTGGCCATACGCGACAGCGCCGCCATCGGCTCACCCTGCGATCCGGTGCAGATCAGCACGACGTCCTCGGGAGGACGGCCCTCGATCTCCTTGGCGTCGACGATGACGTCGGATGACACCCTCAGGTAGCCCAGATCCCTGGCGACGCCCATGTTGCGGACCATGGAGCGGCCGACCAGCGCGACCTTGCGGCCGTGCTTCTCCGCGGAGTCGATGACCTGCTGGACGCGGTGGATGTGGGAGGCGAAGCTCGCCACGATCACCCGCTTCTCCGCGGTGCGGATCACCTCGTCGATGACCGGGCCGATCTCCCGCTCGCTGGTGACGAAGCCCGGGACCTCCGCGTTCGTCGAGTCAGACATCAGCAGGTCGACGCCCTCGGCGCCGAGCCTGGCGAACCCGCCGAGGTCGGTCAGCCGTCCGTCGCTGGGCAGCTGGTCCATCCGGAAGTCACCGGTGTGCAGCACGATGCCCGCGGGCGTCCTGATCGCCACGGCCAGCGCGTCCGGGATCGAGTGGTTGACCGCGAAGAACTCGGTCTCGAACGGCCCGAACACACGCCGCTCGCCCTCGACGACCTCGACCTTGACCGGCTGGATGCGGTGCTCGGTGAGCTTGGCCTCGATCAGCGCCAGCGTCAGCTTCGAGCCGACGATCGGGATGTCACGCCGTTCCCGCAGCAGGTACGGCACGGCACCGATGTGGTCCTCGTGGGCGTGCGTCAGCACCAGCGCCTCGACGTCGTCGAGGCGGTCCCTGATGTACTCGAAATCGGGCAGGATCAGGTCGACGCCCGGCTGGTCGGGCTCGGGGAACAGCACCCCGCAGTCGACGATCAGCAGACGGCCGTCGTACTCGAAGACCGCCATGTTGCGGCCGATCTCGCCCAGGCCGCCCAGTGCGACGATGCGCAGCGCGCCTTCGGGAAGCTCGGGAGGCGGCCCGAGCTCCGGGTGGGGATGACTCATCCGGCCACGCCTCTCTGGTAGGTGGAGGCGGCCCTCTCCGCCGGCGGGACTGCTCCCTCGCCGAGCACTCCGGTCACCGGCCGGCCACTGTGTCCTCTGTCACTCAAACTTCCGTTTCTCCCCTCTGCGGCCGTCACCGGCCGCCGCGTTCCTTCTCATGACACATCTCCGTCGGGCAGCTTCACGCCACCCGCGATCAAGTCTTCTCTCAGCCGCGCGACCTGCTCCGCCGTGGCGTCGGCCAACGGTGCCCGCACCGGTCCCGCGGAGCGCCCCATCAGGGTCAGCGCCGCCTTCGTCATGATCGCACCGCCCGTCCGCGTCATGACGCCCTCGACCACCGGCAGGATCGCACGGTGTACGGCGAGCGCTCCCGCGACGTCGCCGGAGCGGTACAGGCTCATCATCGTGGCGATCTCGGCGCCCACGACGTGCCCGATGACGCTGACGCACCCCACGGCTCCGACCGAGATCCACGGCAGGTTGAGCGTGTCGTCGCCGGAGTAGAAGGCGAGGTCGGTCGCCGCCATCACCTGGGATCCGGCGAACAGGTCGGCCTTGGCGTCCTTGACCGCGACGATCCGCTCGTGCGCGGCCAGCCGCAGCAGGGTGGCGGTCTCGATGGGCACGCCGCTGCGACCCGGGATGTCGTAGAGCATGACCGGCAGGCCGGTGGCGTCGGCCACGGCGGTGAAGTGCCGGTAGAGCCCCTCTTGCGGGGGCTTGCTGTAGTAGGGCGTCACCACCAGGAGACCGTGCGCCCCGGCGCGCTCGGCGGCCTTGGCCAGCTCGACGCTGTGGCGGGTGTCGTTGGTGCCCGCTCCCGCCACGACCGTGGCGCGGTCGCCGACCTCCTCGACGACGGCGCGCAGGACGCGCTCCTTCTCCTCGTCCGTGGTCGTGGGGGACTCACCCGTGGTGCCGCTCACGATGATGCCGTCGTTGCGCTGTTCGTCCACCAGGTAGGCGGCAAGGCGCCGCACTCCCTCGTAGTCGACCGAGCCGTCCGCGGCGAACGGTGTGACCATCGCGGTCAGCATGCGGCCGAAGGGGGCGTCAGAGGTTCCAGTTGGCGCTGCCATAGACCGAACGCTACCCGGAACCACGCAAACGGTAGACCCCGCCACCCCGCCTAAGCCCTCTTCCCCCTTCCCCGCCTCGTCAACCCCCGCATCGCCCCGCTTCCTTCCCCCGGACACCCCCCCGTCGAAGCCCCACCGCCCCCGAACTCCAAACAAACCACCAAATAAGACAAACCCCCACAGAAGACCCCTCCATAGGCCGGAAACGGCCCGAACATCGCCACCCCAGAAGGCAGAAATTCCCCCAAGCCTTCCCCTGGTGCCATACCGGAGAGGCCCCCGCCCGATCCCTCCCGGCGCTCCACGCGGAGACCCTCCGTCCAGGACTTCCCGGCGCCGTGCGTGAGGAGTACCGCGCCCAAACCCGCGCCGCCGGGCGGAGCGAAGAGGTACGTCTCGGATTCCCCCGACCCCAAGCGTGAAGAGTGTCCGGCTTGGGCGCGTCGGTGTCTGGACTGAGGAGTGAGGGAGCGAAGCGGACGAACGATGAGGGAAGACACCGACCCGAAAGCGCCCAAGCCCGCTACGCCGCCAGGCGGAGCAAAGAGACCCGGCTTGGGCGCGTCGGTGCTTGGACTGAGGAACGCAGGAGCGAAGCGACGGAGAGACGAGGGAAAGCACCGACTCAGGGCGCTCAAGCCCGCGACGCCGCCAGGCGGAGCAAAGAAACACGGTTCGGGCGCGCCGGTGCTTGGACTGAGGAACGCAGGAGCGAAGCGACGGAGAGACGAGGGAAAGCACCGGCTCGAAGCGCCCGGACCCGCGACGCCGAAGGCGTCGCAAAGAGGCACAGAGGCCGCCGATATGTGCTCGGGGGTACACACATCGACGGCCTCTGTAGGTGAATCGAGGCTCCTTACGCGGGCGTTACACAGTCTCTGAGAGATTTTCACGCGCTCTCCGGGGGGCCGCAAAGTTGGAACTCCAAATCACCGCCATTACCGTGAGTTGTCCACCGAATACGTCAGGATGGGGCGACGCTGTCGAACCCAGGGATGAACACGTGGCAAGCTCCGATCCGGTCTACCTGCGCGTCGTCGCCGATATCCGCCGCCAGATCGTCGACGGCTCCCTTCCTCCCGGCGCGCCGATCCCCTCCCGCGCCCAGCTGACCAGAAAGTACGGCGTGGGCGAGACGGCCGCCCGTCACGCGCTGCGGGTGCTCGCCGCCGAGGGGCTGATCATCGGCCGCGTCGGCTCCGGCCACTACGTGAGGGCCAGGCCGGTGCTGCTGCCGCTGCACCGCTGGCGTTTCCACGATCACCACGCCCCCTTCGGCGCGGACATCCAGTCGCAGGGCACCCGTGCCACCTGGGAGTGGCGGGCCGAGCACACCGAGGCCCCGCCCGGCATCGCCCAGCGACTGCGCCTGGACGAGTCAGCCTCCGTGACCCGTGTCCGCTATGTCTTTCGCGGCGACGGCAGACCGGTCCAGCTGGCCACCTCCTATGAGCCGACCGGGTTCGGCGAGCCCGCGGCCGAGGAGAATCCCCGAGGTCTGATCTCGAGGCTCTCCTCCTTCGGCATCAAGGTCACCGAGATCGTCGAACAGGTCTACACGCGTGTGCCCCAGCCCGCCGAGAGCGACGTCCTCGCCCTGCCCGCGGGGGTCCACGTCCTGCATGTGGAGCGCACCCACTGGGCGGGCGACCGTCCGGTGGAGACCAGCGACATCGTCATCCCCGGCGACCGTTTCCGCCTGATCTACAACCACCCTCTGTGATGAGCCGGGTCCGGCGCGGGCCCGGCGGACGCTCAGGAGGCCGTTCCCACGGTCTCCGTCCCCACTTCGGCGCTCCCGCCCGCGCCCGTGACGGCGGGTGCCCCGAACCAGGTGGACAGGGCCGCGCCGAGCGGGACCGGGTTCGGATGTCCCTCCTCGTCCGCCCAGGCGACGAATCCGTCGGGCCTGACGAGCAGTCCGGCGAGCTGCGGCCTTTCCACGATCGCGCTCTCGACGACCTCGACACGGTCGCGGTAGCCGTACGCCGAGGCGGCGAGTTCCCCTGACGGGTCGAGCAGCAGCGCGCGGCCGGTGTGCATGTGGTCGGCGAGCCTGGACCCGTCGGCCAGCTCCAGGTCGGGGGCGCTCCTGCCGAGCAGCGGGTGATCCCCGGGGATGTCGTAGCGCTGCCAGACCCCGGAGAGCTGCTTGACGAGGTAGGTGGTTCCGGCCACGGTCTCCGCGAGGTTGGTGACCACCGCGCGCAGCGCCCTGGCGTGGCGGTCGGGGCGCATCACCGCGATCTGGGCGCGGGTCCATTCGAGCACCCAGGCGCCGATCGGGTGACGTTCCGCGGTGTAGGTGTCGAGCAGGTCCCGGGGGGCGTCACCGCGCACGGTCGCGGCGAGTTTCCAGCCGAGGTTCATGGCGTCGCCGAGACCGAGGTTGAGCCCCTGGCCGCCGAAAGGTGAATGGACGTGGGCGGCGTCCCCCGCGAGCAGCACCCGCCCCTTCCGGTAGGTGCTCACCTGCCTGGCGTTGTCGGTGAACCGGGTCGCGGTCTTGATGCCGGTCACGACGACGGGCGCCCCGGTGACCCGCCTGATCGAATCCTGCAGTTCCTCGGTGGTGACGGGGGCGTCCCGGTCCTTGGGCACGCCGCCGAACTCCACGGTCAGGATCCGGCCGGGCATGGGACCGTAGGCGTAGACGCCGGTCGGAGTGGCGCTCCAGCCCAGCCGCAGTTCCTCCGTGCCCTCCATCACGGCCATGGCCTGGTGGGCGGTGATCTCGGGGTCGGTGCCGGGGAAGTCGAAACCCGCGAGCTTGCGCACGAGGCTCCTTCCCCCGTCGCAGCCGACCAGCCAGCCGCCACGGATCGTGTCCTCGGTGGTGGTGACGGTCACCCCGTCCTCGTCGGCCTCGAAGCCGGTCAGCTCGACTCCCTTGCGCACCTCGATCCCGAGTTCGGCGGCGCGTTCGGCCAGAATCCGCTCAAGCTGCTGCTGACCGACCAGCTTGACGTTGTCGCCGGGGCCGTTCCCGCCCAGGTCGGGGTCGTCGGGGTCGAGCAGGTCCCCGCTGAGCACGATCCCCGCGAAGTGTCCCGCGAACTTCGGCCCGCCCCGCGGCTTCCCCTTGGGCGCGTTCCCCGTCATGAAGGCGGCGAGGTTCTCCTCCTCCGCCGCGCGGAGCGCGGGAAGCAGGCCCCGCCGGTAGAGCGCCTCGACACTGGGCGTGTTGAGCGAGCCCGCCTTGACGGTCCGGTCGATCTCGGTCAGCCGTTCGATCACCACGACCGAGGCGCCTCCGACCGCCAGCTCACAGGCCAGCATCAGCCCGACGGGCCCGCCTCCGGCCACCACGACGTCATACGACACGCCACACCTCCACGATGATTCTTACTGTCACTAGAAAGTTACTACGACTAAAAACTTTTATCAACTATAGTCAGCGCATGAGCAGCGAGCCAGGACTCCGTGAGCGGAAGAAGCAGCGGACACGCCAGACGATCTCGGACATCGCCTCCGGGCTCTTCCTCAGGCGCGGGTTCGACAACGTCACGGTCGCCGAGGTGGCCGAGGCGGCGGGCGTCTCGGCGAAGACGGTCTTCAACTACTTCCCGCGGAAGGAGGACCTCTTCCTCGACCGGTTCCCCGAGGCCGCAGAGCTGATCACCAGGGCCATCAGGGAACGCCCGGAGGGCGAGGAGCCGCTGGCCGCGCTACGGCGCCTGCAGCGGGAGCTCCTGCGGGACAACCACCCCTTCGGCGCGTTCACCGACGGTTACCGGTTCTTCTGGCAGGTCGTGATCGACTCCCCGTCACTGCAGGCGCGGGCCAGGGAACGGGCGGCCGAATTCGAGGAGTTGCTCGGCTCGCTGCTGGCCGAGGCCGCGGGGGCGCCCCCCGACGACCCGTGGTCACGGGTCTCCGCGGCGATGATCGTCTCGGCCTACCGCACGGTCTACGTCACCACCGTGGACAAGGTCTTCGCCGGCGAGCCCATCCAGAAGGTGGTCGAGGACCACGCCGCCCTGCTCGATCGCGTCTTCGACCGCCTCGAACGGGCTCTGGCCCCCTCTTGACGGCCGCTACCGCTCGACGACGTGCTCCAGCGGCTCCGCAGGAGGGTCGTCCAGCTCCCGCACGACGTAGGTGACCTCGGCTCCGATGGCCAGGGCGTAGCGCCTGATCGTGGACAGGTGAGGGTCACCGCCGAGGCGCTCGAAGTCGGAGACCGCGGGCTGGGTGCGGCGCATCCGCTCGGCGACCTGAGCCTGGGTGAGGCCCCGCGCCCTGCGCAACCTGACGAGTTCCTCGATGAGCCGCACGTCGCGCTCGGCGGCGCGCAGTTCGCGCCGCGTCTCAGGAGCCTCAGGATCGATCCCGAGCAGCTCGGCGATGTGCGGGTCGATCACGATCAGGCCTCCTTGTATCGGCTACACCTTATATTCTGGCGTACCCCAAAGGCCCGCACCCCCCATGATGCATCGCGCTCCCCCATCCCGTGCGCCCCGTTTTCGGCACAGTCGTACGGCATGCGCGCCTGACCTTTTCCCGGGCCGGGGCCGAAACCGGCCCCGGAGGAATCCGCCGGCGCCGGACGACGCATACGGATGACCGATAACGAAAAATCCCGCCTTTTCTCCGATCCGGGGGAATTCCACGTATTCACTTTCTTGACACCTCGCTTCCCCGCCTAAGATGCTGACGGGGAAGCCCACAGCCGACAGTCATGGTTCGGTGATGAATAATAATTCTGCGGTGGAATGTCCCGCTTGGTGTGACGGTAACCACGGCAACCGCGACGCTCTCACGACGACCCATCGCACGACTGTCTGGAAGGGCCTGCACCTCACGATCACGGCCAGCCAGACCGTGCGCCCCCACTCACCCGACGAGCAGGACGGCCCGTCGATCCTGCTGACGATCCCCTACGCCAGCGCCAAGCCCGCCGTACGGCTCTCGCCCGGCGCGGCCAGGGCGTTGGCCGCGATCATCGAGAAGTCCGACGGACGGGGCGGCACCGAGTATCTCGTCGCGGAGTTACGGCACGCGGCGGATCTCCTGGCCCCCATGGAAACCCGCTGAGAGCCAACTGAGAGTCATCGGCCGGGCAGTTTGGCCGCCAGGATGTTCAGTTTGTTGACCGCGGGGGGCTTGGCGAACAGGCGCGAGGTCTGGTCCTCAAGCGTCTTGGCGATCTGGCCCGACAGGTGGGCTTCCCTGCCCGCCTCGTCGGCGAAGGCGTCGAACACGGCGAAGGTCGTCGGCCCCAGGCGGATGGAGAACCACACCGGTGTCCCCTCCTCCGTCTCGGCGAGCGCGATCGCCTCCTTGAGGAAGCTCTCGACCTCGTCCTCTTTGCCGGGCTTGGCTTCGAGCAGCACGAACAGCCCCAGGGTGACCATTTATCCTCCCGCCGGTCCAGCGAAGGTTTCGCCGTCTCCCCCCAGCGTCTCCGCCTCATGACCACGGCTACACCGTGTGATCACCCGGGACCTCTAAAATCACACCCGGCCGGTCTCGTCACTCCTGCGTCCGGGCCCGCAGCACCTCAAGCGCCCGGTCGGCGTGGGACAGCATGCTGGTCTCACTGTGGATCACTTCGAGCAGGCGGCGGTCGACGTCGATGACGAAGGTCATCCTGCGGGTGAGGAACGGCCCGACCGCGAAGTTACGGCGCGCGCCGAGCTTGCGGGCCACGGCCCCGTCGGGGTCGGACAGCAGGGGAAAGCCCAGGTCGTAGGTGTCGGCGAACTTCTTCTGCCGGGTGACGGCGTCACGGCTGATGCCGACCGGGTTCGCGCCGACCTCCTCGAACTCCTCCGCCAGGTCGCGGAAGTGGCAGCTCTCCGCGGTGCACCCCGTGGTCATGGCCGCGGGGTAGAAGAACAGCACCACCGGCCCCTTGGCCACCAGATCACCGAGCCGCCGTGCCGTACCGGTCTCGTCGAGGAGCTCGAAGTCCTCGACCACGTCCCCGACCTTGGGGCTTCCAGCCATGACCGTCCTCCATATGTCGCCGAAGGGCCCGCGTCGCCCGCCCGCCCGTGACCGTAGGGGGAACCACCCCCTGCCCGCGGGCACCGGTCTCGCTGACCGTATAACCGCTCCTCCCGTGCCGGGAAGAGACGGTGGGGACAATGTTGCTCTCCGGAACCGTGAACGGCCCCCACGAACGACGCCGGGGGAAACGGATCGCTTTCCGATCGGCAGGCGTCAGGCGTTTTCCCCCGTCCTTTCAGCGTGTACGGCACCTGTCCGGAACATTGGAATTCGAAAATGGCCACATTCCCCAACAAAGCACCACGACAATTCGGGGAATTCCTCAGGAGCGCGCCCGCTGGCTCACGGCCACGCACACGAGTACGGCCAGTGCCGCGGCGACCGTCACCGGGTCGAACGGCTCGCCGAGCAGGAGCCAGGCCCACAGCAGGGTGAGCAGCGGCTGGGCGAGCTGGGTCTGCCCGGCCCTGGCGATGCCGCCCTTGGCCAGCCCCGCGTACCAGGGGATGAAGCCGAGGAACATCGAGATCAGGCCGACGTAGGCGAACCCGGCCAGCGAGGCCGCACTCGGCCGTACCTCCGTGGTCAGCGCCAGCGCGACCGTCAGGGGGACCGTGAGCGGGGCCGCGACGACGAGGGCGTAGGAGATCACCCGCCAGCCGGGGGTCCGCCTGGCCAGGCGTCCTCCCTCGGTGTAGCCGACGGCGGCCGACAGCAGCGCCCCGACCAGCAGCAGGTCGGCGCCGGTGACATGGCCGCCGCCCCTGCCGACGGTGAAGACCGTGATCGACAGGGCGCCGAGCGCGCAGGCGGCCCAGAACAGCGGCCTCGGCCGTTCCCCGCCCCGCAGGACGGCGCAGACGGCGGTCGCGGCGGGCAGCAGGCCGACCACGACGGCGGCGTGGGAGGTGTCGGCTCCGGCGTCCAGGGCCAGCCCGCTGAGGATCGGGAAGCCGAAGACCACCCCGGCGGCGATGACCAGGTACGACCACAGGTGCTCTCTGGGCGGCAGTAAGGGAGCCCTGGCCACCAGCAGGAACACGACCGCCGCGACGACGGCGACCACGGCGCGCCCGATCGCGACGAGGTAGGGGTCGAACCCCTCCATCGCGAAGACCGTGCCGGGGAAGGAGCCGGAGAAGGTCAGCACCCCCAGCCCCGCGAGCAGGGTCCCGCGCCACGAGGCGCCTCCCTCCGACGACGCCGGGATCTCCCGGCCGACCGCTATCGGGCTGGCGAGCGTAGCGCTACTCTTGTCTCTCATGAATGACGATAGCAGTATCGTCCGATTGGCCGCCATTCTCAGGGACGAGGCCGGGCGGCTGCGGCCGGGCGACAGGCTGCCGTCGAGCCGCGAGCTGATGCGGGTTCACGGTGTGAGCCCGGTGACCGTCTCCAGGGCGCTCAGCAGGCTCGCCACCGAGGGCCGGGTGATCGTCAGGCCGGGCAGCGGGACCTACGTGGCCCCCGCGCAGGCGCGGGTGGAGAACGCCCCCGACCTGTCCTGGCAGACGGTCGCGCTCGGCGACCGGGTGGTCGACGACACCGACGTGGTGGGGCTGCTCACCCCGCCGCCCGAGGGCGTCGTCCCGCTCACCGGGGGCTACCTCAACCCGTCGATCCGCCCCGCGCGAGCCCTGTCGGCGGCCGGAGCACGGGCGATGCGGCGTCCCGGCGTCTGGGAGGTGCCACCGCTGGGCGGCCTGCCCGAGCTGCGCGGGTGGTTCGCCTGCGAGCTGGGCGGCGACGTGACCGCCGCCGACGTCCTCGTGGTCAGCGGCGGGCAGGCCGCCCTCACCCACGCCCTGCGTGCCCTGGCCGCCCCCGGTACCCCCCTGCTGGTCGAGACGCCCACCTACCCGGGGGCGCTCGCCGCGGCGCGGGCCGCCGGGCTGCGGGCGACGGCCGTACCGATGGACGGGGACGGGGTGCGGCCCGACCTGCTGGCCGAGGCGTTCGCCGTCACGGGCGCGCGGGTCTTCCTGTGCCAGCCGACGCTGCACAACCCGACCGGCGCGACGCTCCCCCTCGACCGGCGCACCCAGGTGCTCGCGGTCGCGCGGGCCGCCGGGGCGTTCGTCGTCGAGGACGACTACGCCAGATACTTCGCGACCTCTCCGGTCCCGCCGCCGCTGGCCGCGCTCGACGAGCACGGGACCGTGGTGCACATCAACTCGCTCACCAAGGTCCTGTCCCCCAACATGCGCGTGGCGGGCCTCGTCGCCAGGGGACCCGCGGCGCGGCGGCTGCGGGCGAGCCAGATCGTCGAGTCGTTCTTCGTCGCCAGGCCGCTGCAGGAGACCGCTCTGGAGTTCGTCGGCTCACCGGCCTGGCGCCGCCACCTGGACACGCTGGAGAGCGAGCTGACGGCCCGCAGGAACGCCCTGGCGGGCGCGCTCGCCGCCTTCGCCCCGGCCGCGGAGATCCACCTCGTCCCCCGTGGCGGCCTGCACCTGTGGGTACGGCTCCCGCGCCATCTGGACGAGGAGGCCGTGGTCGAGCGGGCCAGGCGGGCGGGCGTCCTGGTGAGCCCGGGACGCATCTACTACCCGGCCGAGCCGCCCGGCCCCCGGATCAGGATCAGCCACTCGGCGGCGGCGCACACGACGGAGCTGGCCGAGGGGGTCAGGCGGCTGGCGACGGCGATCGAGGAGGCCTGAGCACCTCCGTCCGCGCCCGCCGAGGCGAGAAGTCGACACCATTGAAAGCCTTATGCAGGTGCGGGAGAGAGAAAAACCCCCTATTGGCATACAGTGGTTTCAACAGCGGTTTCGAAGAGGTGACTGACCATGGGCAACGCCGCCGACCTGGTGTGCGACTTCGTGAACACCTACGACGTCGAGAGCGCGACCGACTCGATCCCGTCCCCCGCCACGCTGACCGCCTGGCTCGGCAGGCGCGAGTTGATCGGGCCCGCCGACACGGCGGACGAGACCGACGTGAGCGCCGCCGTGGACCTGCGCGAATCCCTGCGTGCCGCGCTGCGGCACAACCACGACCGGGACCAGGAGGCGACCCCGCCCAGGTCGTTCCCCGATCTCGCGCTGCGGGTCGTCCTGACCGAGGCGGGGCCGGTCCTCGAACCGGCCGCCTCCGGCGTCCCCGGCGGGCTCGCCAAGATCGCGGCGGCCGTGATGGAGGCGCACGCCGAGGGCATGTGGCCCAGGCTGAAGGTCTGCACGGAGAGCACCTGTCAGTGGGCCTTCGTCGACTCCTCGAAGAACCGCTCGCGCTCGTGGTGTTCCATGAAGGTGTGCGGCAACCGCACCAAGACTCGGGCATATCGGGCACGGCGCCAGACCGAGACGCAGCCGCGTCATCTCTGAGTCTGATTCCCCGATACGGTGTAGGGGCTGCCTCACGGTTCCACCCGCCTGATGCCCGCTCGCGTGGCACGAGACCCGCGAGGCGGCGTGTCATGGGCGACGGCAGACGGCAGAGAGGGAGCGGGCCGAATGGCAGACGTAGGCGTGCGGGCGGCTCGGCACGATGATGTCGCCGCGGTGGCGAGCACCCAGATTCGCGCCTGGAGATACGGCTATCGGGACTTCCTTCCCGAGGGGCCGCTTGAGCAGATGACCGGCACGGCGGCCGAGGACCTCTGGCGACGGCAGTGGGACGAGGCGATCGTCTCCCCGCCCAGCAGGCGGCACCGGGTGCTCGTGGCGGTCGAGAAGGTCGTCCTGGACACCGACGCGTTCCCCGCGCTCGGTCCCGGCGGCATCGCGGCCGCGGCGGCGGCCCTGGGTCCCGAGCGCGTCGTCGGGCTGGCCTCGCACGCCCCCGCGGAGGACCCCGACCTCGATCCGACCACGACCGGTGAGCTGCTGACCTTCCTGGTCGATCCCGACCACATACGGCGCGGCCACGGCAGCCGCCTGCTGAACGCCACGGTCGACCACTTCAGGGAGGACGGCTACCGCACCATCGTGACGTGGGCGTTCGCCGACAACCACGCGGTGCTCGGCTTCCTTGAGTCGGCCGGCTGGGGCGAGGACGGCGCCGAACGAGTGCTGCACATCGGTCGCTCCGTGCGGATGGTCCGCCTGGCCACCGACATCAGCTGACCTTCGAGAGGACGTTCGCAGCCATGGCCACCCCGAGCCAGTGGATCGCCGGAGCCCGCCCGCGCACCCTGCCCGCCGCCGTCGTCCCGGTCGCCGTCGGCACCGGCGTCGCCTTCGGCTACGACGGCGCGGTGTGGTGGCGGGCCCTGCTCGCCCTGTTCGTCGCGCTCGCCCTGCAGATCGGCGTGAACTACGCCAACGACTACAGCGACGGCGTGCGCGGCACCGACGACGGCAGGGTCGGCCCGATGCGGCTGGTCGGCTCGGGGGCGGCCTCCCCTCGCGAGGTGCTCTCCGCGGCCTTCGGCTGCTTCCTGGCCGCCGCGGTCGCCGGCCTGGTCCTGGTCGTGGTGACCCGCGCGTGGTGGCTGCTCCTGGTCGGCGCGCTGTCGATCGCGGCGGCCTGGTTCTACACCGGGGGCTCACGGCCGTACGGCTACCGCGCGATGGGTGAGATCTCGGTGTTCGCGTTCTTCGGCCTGGTCGCGGTCGCGGGCACCACGTTCGTCCAGACCGAGTCGTTGCCGTGGACCGCGATCGCCGCCGCGGTCCCCGTCGGCCTGCTGGCCTGCGCGCTGCTGGTGGTCAACAACCTGCGCGACATCGTGACCGACGGCCCCGCGGGCAAGCGCACCATGGCCGTCGTGCTCGGCGACGGCCGTACCCGCACGCTCTACTCGGTGTGCCTGATCCTGCCGCTGGTCGTCGCGCTGGCACTGGTCCCCTGGCAGCCCTTCGCCGCGCTCACCCTGCTCGCCGCCCCACTGGCCGTCGCCCCCGTCAGGGCGGTCGCCCAGGGCGCCACCGGCCGGGCGCTGATCGCGACGCTGCAGCAGACCGGCCGTTTCCAGCTCGTCTTCGGCCTGCTGTTCACCGCGGGCCTGGCCCTGCACGCCCTGTAGGGCTCCCCGCCCGGCGATCACCTTGGAGACCGGTACAGTCCGGACCCCTTGACCTCGTGTTCTCCGACAACGGGAGCACACCGCGTGCCCTGGTTCACTGAAGGTGAATGTCCAAGGCACCGGGTGGAGGCGTAGTGGCCGTCGAGCAACGCGGGATCGAACTGGTCTCGCCGTCCGAGAGGTACGGCAGGCCACGTGACCTGCTGTTCCTGTGGACCGGGACCACCATGGGAGTCTTCACCCTGGTCTACGGGACCGTCGTCGTCTCCCTCGGGCTCAGCTTTCCGCAGGCCGTGCTGGCCATCGTGATCGGCAACCTGCTGTCCTTCCCGCTGGTCGGCCTGACCAGCCTCCAGGGGCCGGCCGTCGGCACCTCGACGATGGCGGTCTCCCGCGCCGCGTTCGGCCCCAAGGGCGCCCGGGTGCTCAGCTTCTTCGGCTGGATCAACATGGTCGGCTTCGAGGCGGGCGGCATGGTGCTGATCACCTTCGCCTCGCTGGCCCTGCTCGACCAGGCCGGAATCGCCTCCCAGAGCGCGGCCCTGAAGGTCGGCGTGATCGTCGTCGCGGCGCTGATCCAGCTCGTCCTGCCGCTCGTCGGGCACGCCGCCGTCATGAAGGCCCAGAAGTACTTCACGTGGGTTTTCGTCGCGATGTTCGCCGTCATGGCCGTTCTCGTCGGCCCGAAGGTGCAGGCCGCCGCCGGGGGCGGGGCCGACTTCGCCACGTTCACCGTCGCGGTCGCGCTGGTCATGTCGTGCGGCGGCCTGTCCTGGGCCCCGCTGGGCAGCGACTACTCGCGCTACCTGCCCGCCTCCTCCAGCAGGAAGGCCGTCTTCGGATACGCCGCGCTCGGCGGGCTGGTGCCGTACGTGCTGCTGATGACGCTCGGCGCGGCCGTCGCCACCGTGGTCAAGGACGCGGGCGACCCCGTCTCCGGGCTGCCCGGCGCGCTGCCCTCCTGGTTCGTCGTGCCCTACCTGCTGCTGGCGATCGTCACGCTGTTCGCGGTCAACACCACCGACCTCTACTCCTCCGGCCTGAACCTGCAGGCCTCGGGAATCAGGCTGAACCGTTCGGCCGCGGTCGTGCTCGACCTGGTGATCTGCGTGGCCATCACCTGTGTGGCGGTGTTCTCCGACTCCTTCAACACGATGCTCAACACCTTCCTCGGGCTGCTGATCCTCTGGCTGGCCCCGTGGGCCGGCGTCTACCTGACCGACTGGCTGCGACGCCGGGGTTCCTACGACGCCGAGGGCCTGTTCGCCGAGGCCGGGCCGTACCACGGGCGTGGGGGCGTCCGCTGGAACGGGATCATCGCGCAGGCCGCGGGCATGGTCGCGGCGGCGCTGTGGATCAACTCGGCGGCCTTCACCGGGCCGCTCTCCCAGGCGACCGGCGGCTCCGACCTGAGCATCTTCGCGGGTGTGGCCGTGGCCGGCCTGGTCTACGCCGCGCTGGAACGCCGCCCCGCCCCCGTCCCCGTCCCCGCCTGACCCGCAGAAAGGCCGCAGCGAAATGCCCGACCGCGCCCTGCTCGACGTCGCGTACGGACGACGTCCCGCCGACACGATCATCACCAACGGTGTCCTGGTCAACGTGCTGACCGGCGAGACCTATCCCGCGGAGATCGGGATCAGCGGCTCCCGGATCGCCCTGGTCGGTCCCGACCTGCCCCGTGGCCCCGAGACGAAGATCATCGACGCCCGGGGCGGCCACCTCGTCCCCGGCCTGATCGACGGCCACCTGCACATCGAGTGCAGCAAGCTCTCCGTGACCAGCTTCGCCGACCTGGTGGTCCCCTACGGCACGACCAGCGTCGTCTCCGGCCTGGACCAGATTCTGGTGGCCGAGGGCCTGCCCGGGGTCCGGAGCTGCCTGGACGAGGCCGCGGCCACCGGCATGCGCGTCTGGTGGGGGGCACCCGCCAAGGCCCCCTACACCGTCCCCGAGTCGACCGTCGGGCACACCTTCGGCCCCGACGAGCACCGGCTGGTCCACGAGTGGCCCGAGTGCGTCGGCATCTGGGAGACCGTGCAGGAGTTCGTCGAGCACGGCGACGAGGCCGTCATGGAGGCCCTCGACCTGGCCGAACGCCACCGGCTCCCGGTCTTCGGCTGCGCCCCGATGTCCGACACACGCCGGATCAGCGGCCTGGCCGCGGCCGGAATCCGCCTGGACCACGAGTCGTACTCGGCGCAGGAGACACTGGAGAAGCTCCGCCTGGGTATCTACGCCATCGTGCGTGAGTCCAGCGTCGCCCACTTCCTGCAGGAGAACATCCAGGTGGTCTCCCAGGTCGGCGCGCGCCGGGTGGCCTTCTGCACCGACGACGTGCACGCCGCCGACGTGCTCGCCGCCGGGCACATGGACAAGCTGGTCCGGATGGCCGTCAAGGCGGGCGTCGACCCGGTGACCGCGATCCAGATGGCCACGATCAACTGCGCGGAGATGTACCGGATCGACCACCTGGTCGGCAGCATCGCCCCGGGACGCTTCGCCGACGTGCTGATCGTGGACGACCTGTCCGACTTCCAGGTGCGTGAGGTCGTGGCCGGTGGCAGGCTCGTGGCCAGGGACAACGCCATGATCACGCCCACGGCGCCGCCCGCCCGCCCGCCGGTGCGGCCCTTCCCGGTCGCCGAGCTGACCGCGGACGACATCGTGCTGCGCGCTCCCGAAGGGGCCGCCTCGGTCACCGCGCTGGCCATGCGGATGAGCCCCGAGCAGGTCTTCGTCCGCAAGCGGCACGACGTCACGCTCCCCGTGACCGGCGGCGTCGTCGAACCGTCCGTCGAGCACGACGCGCTCTACATCACGGTCGTCGAACGGTACGGCAAGACCGTCAACCGGCCGGTCGCCCTGGTCAACGGCTTCGGTATCACCAGGGGCGCCATCGCCACCAGCGCCGCCCCCGACGACAACAACATCATCTGCGTCGGCGCCTCCCGCTCCGACATGGCCCTCGCGGTCAACGAGGTCGTCCGGGCGGGCGGCGGCCAGGCCGTCGTGGTGGACGGCGAGGTCCTGCGGCTGCTGCCGCTGCCGGTCGGCGGCATCGTCTCCGACCTGCCCGCGCGGGAGATGGCCGAGGCGGAGAGCGAGCTGGACGACCTGGCCCGCGAACTGGGCTGCGCGCTGCCCTCACCGCTGATGTATCTCTTCTTCCTGTCGATCACCGCGATCCCCGACTACGCCATCACCGATCTCGGCCTGGTGGACTGCGTCGAACTCAAGGTCGTCGACCCGATCCTCTCCTGGAGCTAGAGCATGACCGACTTCATCGCGGGGCTGCCCAAGTGCGAGCTCCACCTGCACATCGAGGGCACCCTCGAACCCGAGCTCAAGTTCACGCTCGCCGAGCGCAACGGCATCGAGCTGCCCTACTCCTCGGTCGAGGACATCAGGGCCGCCTACTCCTTCGACGACCTGCCCTCCTTCCTCAAGATCTACTACGAGGGCATGGAGGTGCTGCGCACCGAGCCCGACTTCTACGACCTGGCCATGGCCTACCTGCGCAAGGCCGCCTCGCAGAACGTCCGCTACGCGGAGATCTTCTTCGACCCGCAGGCCCACACCTCGCGCGGTGTGCCCTTCGACCTCGTGATCCGCGGCCTGCGCCGCGCGCTGATCGACGCCGAACGGCAGCTCGGGATCAGGGCGCAGCTCATCATGTGCTTCCTGCGCGACTTCCAGGCCGAGTACGCCATGGCGACGTTGCTGGAGTCGCTGCCGTACCGGGAGTGGATCGTGGGTGTCGGCCTCGACTCCGACGAGAAGGGCAACCCCCCGGTCAAGTTCAAGGCCGTCTACGAGCGGGCCAGGCAGGAGGGTTACCTGCTGACCATGCACTGCGACGTCGACCAGGAGAACTCGGTCGAGCACATCCGCCAGGCCGTCGAGGAGATCGGCGTGGACCGCGTCGACCACGGCGTCAACGTCCTTGAGGACCCGGCGCTGGTCGAGACGCTCCGCGAGCGGGGGCTCGGGCTGACCGTGTGCCCGATCTCCAACGGCTACGTGACGGACTCGACGAAGGCCGACGCCATCCGCAGGATGCTCGACCTCGGTCTGCGTGTCACGGTCAACTCCGATGACCCGGCCTACTTCGCCGGTTACGTCCAGGAGAACCTGACCGTCCTGGCCGAGGAGCTCTCGCTGACCGAGGAGGACCTCGTCCAGCTCGAACGCAACGCCTTCGAGATCACCTGGCTGCCCCGCCACCTGAAGGACGCCTACCTCGCCGAGCTGGACGCCTACGCCGCTCGCTGAGCCACCCGCTGGAAGCCGCCGCCCGAGCCCGGGCGGCGGCTTCCAGCCGTCTTACGAGGTCACCGGGACGTTCGTCAGGCCGTTGCCGCCCGTCACCGTGTTGCTCGCGTGGACCGTCGTCTCGCAGCCGGGGACCTGGTTGGTGACGTTGATCGCCAGCCGCCGGTCACCGGTCGCGCCCGTCAGGTCCGAGACGTTGTCGCGGAAGACGGTGCCGCAGCCCCACCCGGGCCGCTGGGTGTGGGTCTCGTACCCGTTGTTGGTGGTGTTCCTGCCCACGTTGCCCTGGACGAGGACGTCGTTGCCCTTCACGTCGACCCAGGAGTCGTCGTAGTTGGCGCCGGTGAGCCCGCCGCCGTCGAAGGTGTTGCCGACGATCCTGGCGCCCGTCGTGCCCTCCTTGATGTCGACGTTCTCACCGCCGACGTCCGGGCCGATCGTGTTGCCGGCGATCTCGATGCGGTCGCTGTTGTCGGACAGGGTGTTGGCCGTGCCCACGTACACGCCCTCCCCCATGCCCCGGCCGTCGTTGCCGGTGTCGTAGATGGTGGAGTTCCTGATGACGCCGTCGGTGCTGGAGTTGCGGAAGTGCACGCCCTCCATGTCGAGGTCGTGCACGGTGACGCCGTCGATGACGACGCCCTTCGCCGCGTCGATCATGATCCCCTTCTGGCCGCCGGTTATGGTGACGCCGGTGACGGTCCAGTAGGAGGCGCCGTTGAGGTGCAGGCCGTAGCCGCCGCCCGCGGTGAGGACCGCCCCGGGAGAGCCGGTGATCGTGATGCGGGCGTCGGGCCTGGCGGCCACGGTGGCCTTGAAGTTGCCCGTGTATCTTCCGTCGGCGAGCCGGATCGTGTCACCGGGCAGGGCCGTGCTCAGCGCCGCCTTGAGCCCCGAGGCCGTTGACACCGCGACAGTCCGGCCGCCACCAGGAGACGGCGTGGGAGATGCCGTGGGGGACGACGAGGGTGACGCTGTGGGCGACGGGGAGGCCGTGGGTGACGCCGTGGGGGACGGCGAGGGAGTGGCCGTGGCGGCGGTCAGCTCGACGGCGGAGACCGTGGCGTGGTTGGCTCCGCCGTTCGCGCTGAACTGCAGGTTCAATCGGCCGTCGGTGACCGCGACGGTGAAGGAGCGGTCGCACGCCGTGAGCCTTCCGCAGTTCGCGTAGATGTCGAAGGCGCTGAGCGCGGTCACCCCCTCGGCCCTGACGTCGAAGCGGCGCTGCCCCGCCGCCGTGGCCCAGTCCTCCACCATCTTCAGGGTGACCCGGTAGGTGCCGTTGGGCAGGTCGAGGGCGTAGCCCGCCCCGCCGCCGAAGGCGTTGTAGGTCTGGTACAGCGCGTCGTCGGCGGTGCCCTCGATGGGAGCCGAGATCCGGCCGCCGCCGTAGCGGATGTCGTATCCCCGGTCGGCCTCCCAGAGGTTTCCCGAGGAGTCGGTGAGGCCGGGCCCGTTGGCGTCGATCCGGATCGGGAGGGCGACCGTGGCGTCCGCCTGGACGGCGGCTCCCAGCGGGAGCAGCAGGGTTCCCGCGACGGCCAGAGCCCCGATGAGTCGGTGTCTCATGTGGTCTTTCACG
Source organism: Streptosporangium sp. NPDC001559 (assembly GCF_042893955.1). Lineage (NCBI taxonomy): Bacteria > Bacillati > Actinomycetota > Actinomycetes > Streptosporangiales > Streptosporangiaceae > Streptosporangium > Streptosporangium sp. NPDC001559. Next base: position 92,406 of record NZ_JBIAVG010000009.1, on the reverse strand, counting down.
TCCTTCAGGCTGAAAGGGGGGTGGATGAGGACGCATTGCGATGCGGACACAGGGTAACCCCGGTGAAGTCCGTGGGATCAGCGCATCCGCAGGGCCAGCAGGAAGTCCACCCGCTCGTCCAGGGAGGTCAGCGACCTGCCGGTCAGCTCCTCGATGCGCTTGAGCCGGTAGCGCAGCGTGTTGACGTGGACGTGGAGCCGGTCGGCGGTCGTCGCCCACGCGCCAGACTCCTCAAGGAAGGTCTCCAGCGTCTCCAGCAGGTCCGTCTGGTGGGCGGCGTCGTACTCCTCAAGCGGACCCAGCAGCCGGGTCCTGAACGAGCGCCGCAGTTCCCCGGGGATGGCGGCGATCAGGGAGCGGTGGGAGCTGACGTCGGCCCCGGTGATCGCCGAGACCCGGCCCTCACCCAGCTCGGCCAGCGTGCGGGCGTGCCTGGCCTCCTCGATCAGGCCGCTCAGCGTGGCCGGGCCGTTGGTCACGCTGCTGACGCCGATCGTGATCCTGGCCTCGCCGAGCCCGGCCTCAAGCGTGGCCGCCCCGGCCAGCAGGTGCGCGGTCAGCTCGTCCGCGGTGTTGCCCGCCAGCGGCACCAGCGCCACGGCGTGCCGGTCCGCGGCGGTCGCCACGCCGGGCGCCAGCGGGCGCAGCAGCTCGTCGAGCACCGCGACCCCCACCTCATCCGCCCGGTCGATCCCCTCCACGGCCAGCGCGACGGCCAGCAGGCCGTGCTCGGTCTCGATGTGCAGGGTGTGCAGCCGGGAGACCACCCCGGGAAGGTTCGCGTCGCCGGAGGCCAGCAGGTCCAGCAACTGGTCGAGGACCCGGCGCTCGATGCGGTGGGCCGCCTCAAGACGGGAGCGTTCGAGCGCCACCAGGGCGGCCAGCTCGACGACCAGGTCCTCGTGCTCGCCGCCCGCCCGCACCTGCTCACCCGCGTAGGCCAGGAACCAGTTGGCGATCCGGTGCGGGGCCCCCTTGCTGACCGGGAAGACCGACAGCACGGTGCCGTCCGGCTGCGGTGCCGTACCGGGCAGGAAACGGGCGGACAGGAACGCCTGCGCCAGCCGCCCACCGGCCCCCTCGGGCAACGGCTGCGAGCCGACGACCACCCGGCCCGTCGCCGAGAGCACCCAGCAGGGCACGTCCAGCTCCCCGGCGACCGTGGTGACGACCTTGCTCAGGCTGCCGCCGTCGACAAGCGTGCTGGCCAGCCTCCTGCGCGGGCCGTACGGCCTGCTGGGGGCGACGGCGCCGTACTCCTCGATCAGGGCGCGCAGCACGTACTCGGTGAGCGTGCCGAAGGAGACCTCGACGCCGAGGGCGAGCAGCGGCAGTCCCGCCTCGGCGCAGGCGTCGACGAGGTCGGCGGGCGGCACCTTGAGGGCGGTGCCCGAGCAGAGCGCGGCGACCCTGGCCTCGACCAGTGCGGCCACGAACCGCCTGGCGGAGCCGGGCCCGTCATGCCAGGTCAGCTCGGTGAGGACCAGCTCCGCGGGCTTGAGGAAGCGGCCCGGCTCGATGAGGTCGGTGGTCGCGACGCCACGGACCCTGCGGTCGAGCAGGTCGTGACCGGTGAGGACCTTCAGCCCCAGGTGATCGACCTGGCACAGGTCCCGCAGGCGCATACCTGTAGGTTAACCGCCGCTCAGATCGGCCACGACTCCCGCCGCCACGCGGCGTCCCAGAACAGCCACTCGTAGCGCGCGGTGGTCAGCGCGTGCTCGCACAGTCGTGCCCGGTCGGCCTCGGGCAGCGTCGCGGCGACCTCGTCGAGCAGGTCGAGCACCCCGGCGACGGTCTCCTGGTAGTGCTCACCGCCGTAGGTCTCGATCCACCAGGCGTAGAGCGGGTCCGGCGAGGACTGCTTCAGCAGCGCCTCACCGACCCTGGCGTAGATCCAGTAGCAGGGCACGATCGCGCCCAGCGCCTCGGGGAAGGTCCCGAGGTGGCAGACGCGCAGCAGGTAGGAGGCGTAGCCGACGGTCGTCGGGGCGGCCCCCGCCCGGCGCGCCTCGTCCCGGTCCAGGCCGAAGGCGCCCAGCAGTTCGACGTGCAGGCTGTGCTCGACCTCGACCGTGCGCGCGCAGTCGGCGGCGAAACGCTGCACCGCCGCCGGATCGGCCGCCTTGACCCCGCACGCCGCCAGTGCCCGCGCGTAGTCGGGCAGGAAGTGGGTCTCCTGCACCACGAAGTGCCGGAAGACCTCGCGCGGGAGCGTCCCGTCGGTCAGCCCGGTGAGGAAGGGATGAGCCAGGATGCGGCCGTAGACACCGTCGACCACCCGCCACAGCTCATCGCGAAACCGGCTCACACCAGCGATGCTATCCGCCCGGCCCGGCGGGAGCGTGCCACCGTCACAGAGGCCCGCCCGGTACGGCGCGCCCTCACAGGAGCCTGCGCATCACGACCCGGGGCGCAAGCTCGATGCCCAGTTCCCGTTCGTGGACCACCAGCGCGGCCAGCTCCGGCCCCCACTCCTCCTGCCCCAGTACGGCGAAGCCCCGCCGGGCGTACCACGGCGCGTTCCACGGCACGTCCCTGAAGGTCGTCAGCGTCACCGCGGCCGCCCCCTCGGCGAGCGCGTGCTCGCAGACGGCTTCGAGAAGGCTCCCTCCGGCGCCCCGCCGCCCGTGGGCCGGGTGGACCGCCAGCTGGTCCAGGTGGACCTGGCCGTCCACCCAGCCGATCATCGCGAACCCGAACGGCGGGTCGCCGACGACCAGCACCCGTGCCGGGTCACCGGCCTCCTCGACCATCGTGGTCCCCGGCGGAAAGGTGATGCCGACCTGGGCGAACACCCCGTCTGCCGCGATCTCGACCTCGGCCAGGCCCGGCAGTTCCGCTGCGCTCGCCCATCGGACGTCCGTCATCCGGCTAGAGGTCCAGAAGGTGTTCGAGGCCGACCGTGAGACCCGGCGTCTCACCGACCCGGCGCACGCCGAGCAGCACACCCGGGGTGAAGGAGGCACGGTTCATCGTGTCGTGGCGGATGGTGAGGATCTCGCCGTCACCGCCGAGGATCACCTCCTGGTGGGCGATCAGCCCGGCCAGCCGTACCGCGTGGACGTGGACGCCGTCCACGTCGGCTCCGCGGGCTCCGTCGAGCTCCGCACTGGTCGCGTCGGGCATCGGCCCGACCCCGGCCTTGCGGCGCGCCTCTGCGATCAGCTCCGCCGTACGGCGGGCCGTGCCCGAGGGGGCGTCCGCCTTGTTGGGGTGGTGCAGCTCGACGATCTCGGCGGAGTCGAAGTAGCGGGCCGCCTGCTGGGCGAAGCGCATCATCAGGACGGCCGCGATGCCGAAGTTGGGGGCGATCAGCACGTTCACGCCGGGGTTGTCGTCGAGCAGGCCACGCACCCGGGCCAGACGCTCGGCGTCGAACCCGGTGGTGCCGACCACGGCGTGGATGCCGTGGGAGACGCACCAGGCCAGATTGTCCATGACGACGGCCGGGTGGGTGAAGTCGACCACCACCTGGGCGCCCTCAAGCTCCTCGATCGGGTCGTCCTTGTCGACGGCCGCGACGAGTTCCAGATCGTCGGCCGCCTCGACGGCCTTGCACACTTCGATGCCCACGCGCCCTCTGGCGCCGAGAACTCCTACCCTGATCACCCGGTCAGCCTATCTCCACCGGTGTGACCGGCCGTCGCGCAGGGCGGCCGGTCACACCGGTGGAAGCTCAGACCAGGAGCGGGGCAAAGTCCCGGTCGGCGTAGGGTCCGACGACCGCCAGGGTCATCGGGCGCCGCAGGATCTCCTGGGCCACGGCCTGGATGTCGTCGAGGGTGACGCCCTCGATGCGGCCGAGCACCTCGTCGACGGACATCAGGCGGTCGTGCACCAGCTCGCTCTTGCCCAGCCTGGACATTCGCGACCCGGTGTCCTCAAGGCCGAGCACGAGGCCGCCGCGCATCTGCCCCTTGCCGAGGACGAGCTCCTCCTCGGTGATGCCGTGCGCGACCACCTGCGCCACCTCGGCCTGCGCCACCTTGAGGACCTCGTCGATCTTGGGCGGCAGGCAGCCGACGTAGACACCGAACTGACCGGTGTCGGCGTAGGCGGAGGTGTAGCTGTAGGCGGAGTAGGCCAGTCCCCGCTTCTCCCTGATCTCCTGGAACAGCCGAGACGACATGCCGCCGCCGAGCACGGCGTTGAGCACGCCGAGGGCGAAGCGGCGCTCGTCGTTGCGGGCCAGGGCCGCGGTGCCCAGCACGAGGTTCGCCTGCTCCGTCGTCCGGTCGAGGACCGTGACGCCGGAACGGTAGGGAACCTCCGCGCCGCCCACGCGGGGCGGGGCGTGCCACTCCTCGCCGCCGAACGCGCCCGCCCGCTCGTAGGCGGCCGCGACCAGTTCGACGACGTACTCGTGGCTGACGTTGCCCGCGACCGCGACGACCGTGTGCGAGGGCAGGTAGTAGCGGTGGTAGTACTCCGCGATCCGGTCACGCGACAGCGCCTTGATCGACTCGACCGTCCCGAGGATCGGGCGGCCGACGGGCGTGTCGCCGTACAGGGCGGCGGAGAACTGCTCGTGCACCACGTCCGAGGGATCGTCGTCGTGCATGGCGATCTCCTCCAGGATCACGCCACGCTCGGCCTCGACGTCCTCCGGGGTGATGAGCGAGGAGGTGATCACGTCGGCGAGGACGTCCACCGCCAGCGGCAGGTCCTCGTCGAGGACCCGCGCGTAGTAGCAGGTGTACTCCTTGGCGGTGAAGGCGTTGATCTCACCGCCGATGCCCTCGATCGCCGCGGAGATCTCCAGGGCGTCCCGCGTGGGGGTCCCCTTGAACAGCAGGTGCTCAAGGAAGTGGGAGGCCCCCGTGTGCTCGGGGGCCTCGTCCCTCGATCCGATGCCGACCCACATGCCGACCGCGACGGAACGCACGGTCGGCATGGACTCGGTCACCACCCGGAGCCCACCGGGGAGGACGGTGCGCCGCACGACTCCGGCACCGTCTTTGCCGGGGTGCAGAGTGGTGGTCGTCACGAGTTGCGGTCTTCCCCTCCACGGCTCGCACCGCTGCTGCGGGTGCGGGTACGGCGGCGCGGGGCGGCGTCCTCACGGGGCCTGTCCTCGGCGGGCGCCGGGGACTCGTCCCCGTCGGCTCCGGACTCGGCCTTGGCCGCGGCCTCCTTCTCGATGACCTCGACCGGGACCAGGGAGAGCTTGCCGCGCGAGTCGATCTCGGCGATCTCCACCTGGATCTTCTCCCCGACGTTCATGACGTCCTCGACGTTCTCGATGCGCTTGCCGCCGTGCAGCTTGCGGATCTGGGAGACGTGCAGAAGACCGTCCTTGCCCGGCATGAGGGAGATGAAGGCACCGAAGGCGGCGATCTTGACGACCGTGCCCAGGTACCGCTCGCCGACCTCCGGCATGTGCGGGTTGGCGATGGCGTTGATCGCCGACCTGGCCGCCTCGGCGGACGGGCCGTCGGTGGCGCCGATGTAGATGGTTCCGTCGTCCTCGATCGTGATCTCGGCGCCGGTGTCGTCCTGGATCTGGTTGATCATCTTGCCCTTCGGGCCGATGACCTCGCCGATCTTGTCGACCGGGACCTTGATCGTGATGATGCGCGGAGCGGTGGCGTTCATCTCCGCCGGGGAGTCGATCGCCTCCTGCATCACGTCGATGATGGCCAGACGGGCGCCCTTGGCCTGCTTCAGCGCCGCGCCCAGGACCGAGGCGGGGATGCCGTCGAGCTTGGTGTCGAGCTGCAGGGCCGTGATGACGTCCTTGGTGCCTGCGACCTTGAAGTCCATGTCGCCCATGGCGTCCTCGGCACCGAGGATGTCGGTCAGCGTGACGTACTGGTCGCCCTCGTTGATCAGGCCCATCGCGATGCCCGCGACGATGCCCTTGAGCGGGACACCCGCGTCGAGCAGCGACATGGTCGAGGCGCAGACCGAACCCATGGAGGTCGAACCGTTGGAGCCGAGCGCCTCGGAGACCTGACGGATCGCGTAGGGGAACTCCTCGCGGGTCGGCAGGACCGGCAGCAGCGCCCGCTCGGCGAGCGCGCCGTGGCCGATCTCGCGGCGCTTGGGCGAACCGACGCGGCCCGTCTCACCCGTGGAGTAGGGCGGGAAGTTGTAGTTGTGCATGTAGCGCTTGGTGCGCTCCGGGTTGAGCGTGTCGATCATCTGCTCCATGCGGAGCATGTTGAGGGTGGTGATGCCCAGGATCTGGGTCTCACCACGCTCGAACAGGGCCGAACCGTGCACCCGGGGCACGACGTGGACCTCGGCGCTGAGCTGCCGGATGTCCTTGACGCCGCGGCCGTCGATGCGGATGCCCTCGGCGATGACCCGCTCGCGCATGAGCTTCTTGGTCAGCGACCGGAACGCCGGGCCGATCTCCTTCTCGCGGCCCTCGAAGTCGGGGGCGACCTTCTCCAGGGCCAGCGCCTTGACCCGGTCGAGCTCGACCTCGCGCTCCTGCTTGCCCGCGATGGTCAGCGCGGCGGCCAGCTCGCTCTTGACCGCGTTGGTCACGGCCTCCAGGACGTCGTCCTGGTAGTCGAGGAAGACGGGGTACTCGCTGACCTCCTTGGCCGCCACCTTGGCGATCTTGGACTGGGCGTCGCAGAGCACCTTGATGAACGGCTTGGAGGCGTCGAGGCCCTGCGCCACGGTCTCCTCGGTCGGCGCGACGGCGCCCTCGGCGACGAGCTTGAGCGTGTCACGGGTGGACTCGGCCTCGACCATCATGATGGCGACGTCGCCGTCCTCGAGGACCCGGCCCGCGACGACCATGTCGAAGGTGGCGTTCTCCAGCTCGGAGTGGGTGGGGAAGGCCACCCACTGGCCCTCGATCAGGGCCACCCGCACGCCGCCGATCGGCCCGGAGAAGGGCAGCCCGGCGAGCTGGGTGGACAGGGACGCGGCGTTGATCGCGACCACGTCGTAGAGGTGGTTGGGGTCGAGCGCCATGACGGTGGCGACCACCTGGACCTCGTTGCGCAGGCCCTTGACGAACGACGGGCGCAGCGGCCGGTCGATCAGACGGCAGGTGAGGATGGCGTCCTCGGAGGGACGGCCCTCACGCCGGAAGAACGAGCCGGGGATGCGGCCCGCGGCGTACATGCGCTCCTCGACGTCGACCGTGAGCGGGAAGAAGTCGAAGTTCTCCTTGGGCGACTTGGACGCCGTGGTCGCGGACAGGACCATCGTCTCCTCGTCGAGGTAGACGACGGCGGAGCCTGCCGCCTGGCGCGCGAGCCTGCCGGTCTCGAACCGGATGGTACGCGTGCCGAAGGAGCCGTTGTCGATTACGGCTTCACTGCTGTGGACACCCTCCACGGGGACCTCCTTTGATCGGTCGCCCGCGTCCCCCAGGCACGCGTCTCGCGCCTGGGTCGTCTTTTCCTGCCGGCTCCCCGTAGGTGCAGCGCCGGTCTTCGATTGAAGCGCCCGGTTCCGTACGGCTGATGCCATGATGACCGGGGGCCACTACCGAGGACCGGCCCTCCGACGCCGTGGGGCGCGCTTGCTGTGCGGACGCGGGGCACTGTCTCGGCTATTCAGTTTGCTCACACCGGGGGTGTCTTCATGGCGCGACGCGCCGACACCCCCCGTATGAGATGAAGGGAGCGGCGCGAGCGCCGCTCCCCGGTTGACCTATCGGCGCAGGCCGAGCCGCTCGATGAGCGAGCGGTAACGCTCGATGTCCTTGTTCTGCAGGTACTTCAGCAGCCGGCGGCGACGGCCGACGAGCAGCAGCAGGCCGCGGCGGCTGTGGTGGTCGTGCTTGTGCAGCTTCAGGTGCTCGGTGAGCTCGCTGATGCGCTTGCTCAGCAGCGCGATCTGCACCTCGGGGGAGCCGGTGTCGGCCTCACCCTTGGCGTACTCTCCGATGATCTGCTTCTTGGCGGCGGTGTCGAGCGACACGTCTCTCCTCGGACTCTGCGGGCACGCGGGTATACAGGTGCCCGAACGACCGTGCGTGCCTACAGTCGCCGTGGCGGGTCAGCGCCCGGGGTGCGATACCACCGGTTACAGAGCTGACACGCCAGATTACCACCGGGCCGGACGGACGCGCACATCCCACGCGCCCGGCGGGACACCGGAGCCTTTACGGCGTTTCGCGGGTGATGCGACGGGCCTCGTCCACGTCGGCGCGTATCTGCTCGATGAGCTCCTCGACCGAGTCGAACCTGAGGTTGGCGCGCAGTCGCCGCCCGAAGTCGACGGCCACATGGGCACCGTAGAGATCGAGGTCGTCGCGGTCGAGCGCGTAGGCCTCGACCGTGCGCGGCACCCCCTCGAAGGTGGGGTTGGTGCCCACGGAGATCGCGGCGGGCCAGCGCTCCCCTCCGTAGACGGCGGGGAGATTGCCGTTGGAGACCCCCTGCAGCCAGCCCGCGTAGACGCCGTCGGCGGGGATCGCGGTGTGCTCGGGCGACTCGACGTTCGCCGTCGGGAAGCCGAGCTGCCTGCCCCGCTGGTAGCCGCGCACGACCACTCCCTCGACACGGTGCGGACGGCCGAGCGCGACGGCCACGGCCTCCATGTCGCCCGCGCCGAGCCGTTCGCGGATGAGCGTCGAGGAGATCGCCTCCCCGTTGCTCACCAGCGGAACCGCCTCCGCGACGAAGTCGTACTTCTCACCGAGGGTCTGCAGCGTCTCGACGTCGCCCGAGGCCTTGTGCCCGAAGCGGAAGTTCTCCCCGACCACGACGCCCGCCGCGTGCAGCCGGTCGACCAGCACGGTCTGCACGAACTCGTCAGGGCTCATGTGGGAGAAGTCGAGCGTGAACGGCAGCACACAGACCGCGTCGACGCCGAGACCGGCGAGCAGCTCGGTGCGGTGCCTGCCCGTCGTCAGCCTCGGGGGGTGCGTGCCGGGGCGCACGACCTCCTCGGGATGCGGGTCGAAGGTCACCACCACCGAGGGAAGGCCGAGCCTCCCCGCCAGCGCCACGGCGCGGGCGACCATCTGCTGGTGCCCCAGGTGAACCCCGTCGAAGACGCCGATCGTGACGACGGACCTGCCCCAGTCTTCGGGCACGTCGTCCAATCCGTGCCAGGCTCGCACCGTGACCTCTTCCCGTTGTAGCGGATCGATCCCTAAAGCCTGCCATGTCTCCCCGGCTTCGCTCCAATCGGGGAGCCCGGTGAAGCGAACAGAAGATCCTTTTTACCGGCCGCCGGGTCGTGTGACGCGGGAACAGGCCCTGAACCCGGCGTGTGCCCGGTCGCGGAGCGTGACTCCAGCCGGCCGGTGAGGGCGCCGACCGTGAATTTCTCCGGCCCTCGCCACCCCTCGGAGCCCCGGGCCGGTCGCGACCGCGTCCGGGTGAGCCCGCGGGGGTCAGGGCACGAAAACCGCCAGCGACCTGGTCAGCTTCCCCCGCTCCTCGACCAGGGCCAGCAGCGTGCCGTCCGGCCCGAAGACCCCGATCGGCCCGTCGCCCAGCCCCGCCGCGGGCAGCCTGCCGCCGTGCGCGACGAGACCGGCCTCCTGCTCGGTCACGTCACGGCGCGGGAAGGCCGCCGCGACCGCCTCCGCCATCGGCAGGATGACGCAGTCGGCCGCGAGCCGTTCGATCGTGCGGGCCGCCGACAGGTCGTACGGCCCGACCCGGGTACGCCGCAGGGCGGTCAGGTGGCCGCCGACGCCGAGCGCGGCCCCCAGGTCACGGGCGAGCGCCCGGATGTAGGTGCCGCTGGAACAGGTCACGGAGACGTCCACGTCGAGCAGGTCCCCCTCGCGCCGGATGTCGAGGATCTCGAAGGCGGAGACGGTGACCGGCCGGGCCTCCAGTTCGACCTCCTCGCCCGCCCGCGCCCGCTTGTAGGCCCGTTCGCCGTTCACCTTGATGGCGCTGACCTGCGGCGGGACCTGCATGATGCGCCCGGTGAGGGCCGCGACGCCCTTGCCGACCTCCTCGGCGGCGATCCCGGCGGCCGAGGCCGAGGCGACGATCTCCCCCTCGGCGTCGTCGGTGTTGGTCGACTGACCGAGCCTGATCGTGCCGTCGTAGCCCTTCTCGGTCAGCGCCAGGTGCCCGAGCAGCCTGGTCGCCTTCTCCACCCCGATCACCAGCACCCCGGTCGCCATCGGATCGAGGGTGCCCGCGTGCCCGACCTTCCTGGTGCCCGCGATGCCGCGCATCTTGCCGACCACGTCGTGCGAGGTCCACCCGGCGGGCTTGTCCACGATGATCAGTCCGCTCGGCGGCGGGGTGCGCTTGACGCGAGCCGTGCTCATGGGAGTCCTCATCAGGAGAAGAGCTGTGTGAGAAGAGGCCGCGCCGGCGGCACGGCCCGGAAACTACAGGAGGGCGCGCAGGCTCTCCATCGTCTGCTCGACCGGCAGGTGGGAGGTGAACCCGGCCGCCCGCGCGTGCCCGCCCCCGCCGAGCGCGGCGCAGACCCGCGCGACGTCGACGGCCCCCTTCGAACGGGTCGAGACCTGCCAGGCCCCGTCGTCGTCCTCTTTGAGGATCACGGCCACGTCGGCCTCGTCGGTCCGCCTGACCACGTCGATGATCCCCTCGACCTCGTCGTAGGGCAGGTCCTGGGCGACCCGGTCCTGCCTGGTGACGAACGTCCAGACCAGTCCCGGCCCCGTCGAGGGTTCGAGCACCGCCCGGTCGAGCGCGGCGCCGAGCACCTGGAGATAGCCGAACGGCGAGCGGTCCCACAGCTCCCTGGCGATCTCCTCGGGGTTCAGGCCGGTGGCCAGCAGCCTCGCGGCCATGGCGTGCGCCCGCGGCGTGGTCGAGGAGTGCCTGAACGATCCGGTGTCGGTGACCAGCCCGGCGTACAGACAGGTGGCCACCCGCCTGCCGATCGGCAGGCCAAGCCGTACGAGCAGTTCCTCGGCGAGCACGGCGGTCGCCGCCGCCTCGGGATCGACCAGGTTGAGCGTGCCGAATCCCGTGTTGGAGGCGTGGTGGTCGACCACGACCAGTTCCCTGGCCTTGCCCGCGTTGGCGGCCAGTGTGCCGAGCCGGTCGACGATGGGGACGTCGAACGTCATCATCAGCTCGGGCATCGCCGGGTAGGCCCCCGGCTCGACCAGCAACTCCTGACCGGGCAGGAAGCGCAGCAGCCGGGGAACCCGGAACCTGCGCTCCCCGAAGGAGGCCGTGACCCGCTTGCCCTCCGCGCGCAGCGCCATGCCGACGGCGAGCATCGAGCCGAGCGCGTCCGCGTCGGGCGAGATGTGGCAGGCCAGCGCCACCTCGTCCGCGGCCGAGACAAGCTCGACGGCCCGGTCCCAGTCACGCTCCGGCACCGGGCCGCTCTCACGCGGGTCGGAGGTCACGTCGCGGGGCGTCCCGCCTGCTCGGCCGGCTCGTCCTCGTCCTCCTCGGAAAGGTCGTTCTCCTCGGCGGGCTTGCGGTACGGGTCCGCGTCCCCCGCGTGCTCCGCTCCGGCGGCCCGCTTGGCGATCTCGGCGTCCCTGACCTTCGCCTCGGCGAACAGCCCGTCCAGGTGGCGGGCGCTGTCAGGGAGCGGGTCGTGGGTGAACGTCAGCGTCGGCGTGTGGCGCAGACCGGTCTGACGCCCGACCTCGGACCGGATGAGCCCCTTGGCGCTCTCCAGTGCGGCCGCCGAGTCAGCCCGCTCCGCCTCGGAGCCGAACACGGTGTAGAACACCGTGGCCTCGCTCAGGTCATTGGTGATCCGAGCGTCGGTGACGGTCACGAAGCCCAGCCTCGGGTCCTTGATCCGACGCTCCAGCATCTCCGCGACCACCTGCTGGATACGGTCGGCGATCTTACGTGCGCGTGCGGCGTCCATATTCGCTCCCCCCTTCTCACAGTAACGACCGGGCACGACAACTCCGCGACCGGTCGTTCCGTGCTAGTCCTCGTCCTCGTTGTAGAGCCGTTGTCTCGCCGACAACAGCTCGATCTCCGGGTGGAAGGCGATCAGTCGCTCGCAGTCGTCCAGCACCGCACCGCAGTTGGACGCGGTCGCGGAGACGACGGCGATCCCGATCTCGGTACGGCGGTGCAGATCCAGATGGCCGGTCTCCGCGACGGCCACACCCGGGAACCGTCGCTGCACCTCGGCGATGATGGGACGCACCACGGAGCGCTTCTGCTTCAGCGAACGGACGTCGCCGAGCAGGATGTCCAGTGTCAGGGCACCTACATACATTGGTCAGTCACCAACCGCGGCTCCGACGCACGCCGTCCGGCCCGGGACCGCCACCGGCTCCGGGAGCCGCCCACAGTGTGGGCGGCTCCCTCGGCCGTGACGGTGCCCGTGCCGGACCGGTGGCGTCAGACGCGCGGCTTCTCCCGCATCTCGAACGTCTCGATGACGTCGTCGATCTTGATGTCGTTGTAGCCGACACCGATACCGCACTCGTAGCCCTCACGGACCTCGGTCGCGTCGTCCTTGAACCGGCGCAGCGAGCTGACCGTGAGGTTGTCGGAGATGACGACACCGCCACGGATGATCCGCGCCTTGCTGTTCCGGACGATCGTGCCCGAACGGACCAGCGCACCGGCGATGTTGCCGATCTTCGGCACCTTGAAGACCTCGCGGACTTCGGCGGTGCCCATCTGGACCTCTTCGTACTCGGGCTTGAGCATGCCCTTCAGGGCCGCCTCGATCTCCTCGATCGCCTGGTAGATGACCGAGTAGTAGCGGATGTCGACGCCCTCGCGCTCGGCCAGGTCGCGTGCCCGGACCTCCGGGCGCACGTTGAAGCCGATGATGACGGCGTTGTCGTCCGCGACCGCCAGGTTGACGTCGTACTCGGTGATCGCACCGACGGCGCGGTGGAGCACCCGCAGGCGCACCTCGTCGCCGACGTCGATCTTGAGCAGCGCGTCCTCAAGGGCCTCGACCGAACCGGAGACGTCACCCTTGATGATGAGCTTGAGCTCGTCGACCTGGCCCTTCTCCATCTCGCTGAAGAGCTCTTCGAGCGTACGGCGGCGGCCGGACCTGGCCATGTCCGCGATGCGCTTGCGAGCCGCCCGCTGCTGGGCGATCTGCCGGGCCATCCGGTCGTCGGTGACGACGATGAAGTTGTCACCGGCCCCCGGCACCGCGGTCAGACCGAGCACCTGAACCGGGCGAGACGGGTCGGCCTCGTCGATCAGCTTGCCGTTGTCGGCGACCATCGCCCGGACGCGGCCGAAGGCCTCGCCACAGACGATCGAGTCACCGACGCGGAGCGTGCCTCGCTGGACCAGCACGGTCGCGACCGGGCCGCGGCCCTTGTCGAGGTGCGCCTCGATGGCGACGCCCTGGGCGTCCATCGTCGGGTTGGCCCGCAGGTCGAGCTCGGCGTCCGCGGTGAGCAGGATGGCCTCGAGCAGCTCGTCGATGCCGGTCCCGTTCTTGGCCGAGATGTTGACGAACATCGTGGTGCCGCCGTACTCCTCGGCGACCAGGCCGTACTCGGTGAGCTGGGCCCTGACCTTGTTGGGGTCCGCGCCCTCCTTGTCCACCTTGTTGACCGCGACCACGATCGGCACGTCGGCCGCCTGGGCGTGGTTCAGCGCCTCGATCGTCTGCGGCTTCACACCGTCGTCCGCCGCGACGACCAGGACGGCGATGTCGGTCACCTTGGCACCACGGGCACGCATGGCGGTGAACGCCTCGTGACCCGGGGTGTCGATGAAGGTGATCCTCCGGTCCTCGCCCTCGTGCTCGGTGGAGATCTGGTAGGCACCGATGTGCTGGGTGATGCCACCGGCCTCCCGCGCGACCTCGTTGGTGTGCCGGATCGCGTCGAGCAGCTTGGTCTTACCGTGGTCGACGTGACCCATGACGGTCACCACCGGCGGACGCGCGACCAGGTCGCCCTCGTCGCCCTCGTCCTCGCCGAACTCGATGTCGAAGGACTCGAGAAGCTCGCGGTCCTCCTCCTCCGGGCTGACGACGAGCAGGTTGTAGTCCAGCTCGGCGGCCAGCAGCTGCAGAGTCTCCTCGTTGACCGACTGCGTGGCGGTCACCATCTCGCCGAGGTGCAGCATGATCTGCACCAGGGACGCCGGGTTCGCGCCGATCTTGTCGGCGAAGTCCGCCAGGGAGGCGCCACGCGAGAGACGGATCGTCTGACCGCCACCACGGGGAGCCTGCACGCCGCCGATCGCCGGGGCCTGCATGTTGTCGAACTCCTGGCGCCTCTGGCGCTTGGACTTGCGACCACGGGTCGGACGTCCGCCGGGACGGCCGAAGGCACCCGCCGTACCGCCGCCACGGCCACGGCCACCGCCGCCACCGGGACGACCGGCGAAGCCGCCGCCACCGCCACCGCCGGGACCACCGGTTCCGGTGCCGGGACGACCCGCGCCACCGCCACCACCGGGACGACCCGCGAAGCCGCCGCCACCGGGACGACCACCGCCGCCGCCGGGACGACCGGCACCGCCACCGGGACGACCGCCGCCGGGGGCACCGGGACGACCGCCGCCGGCGGGAGCCGGACGGCCCTGGGGCATCATCATCGGGCTGGGCCGGGGGCCGCCGGGACGCGGACCACCCGCGCCCGCGCCGCCACCGGGACGGGGGCCACCCGAGGGAGGCCCGGGACGCGGACCGCCGGGACCGGCCTGACCCGCGCGCGGAGCGCCGGGACGAGGCCCGCCGTCACGCTGGCCCTGCTGCTCGCGGGGCCCGCGGTCCTCACGCGGACCGCCGGGACGCGGACCCCTTTCGGAGCCGCCGCCCTCACGGCCGGGACGCGGCGGACGGGCCTGGCCCATGCCGCTGGCGTTCGAGGAGAACGGGTTGTTGCCGGGGCGCGGCCCCGGACGCGGGCCGGGACGCGGACCCGGCTTGGCACCGCCCGCAGCGGGGGCACCCTGACCGGGACGAGCGCCCTGACCGCCACCGGGACCGCTGGAAGGACGGCCCTCGGTACGGGGGGCGGGTCCCGGACGCGGACCCGGACGCGGACCCGGCTTGGGGCCGGGGGCGGCGGGACGGGGTGCCTCGAACCTCGGCGGCTGGACCGGCGGGGGCGGCTGCTGAGGCTGTGCCTGCTGCTGAGGCTGTGCCTGCTGGGGCTGGGGAACCGGCGGGGCCTGAGGCGCGGGGGCCGCGGGACGTGCCGCGGCGGGACCCGGCCTGGGGCCCGGCTTGGGAACCGGTCCCGGCTTGGGAATCGATGCCGGCGACGGAGCGCCGTTTCCGGCCTGGCCTCCGGCCGGCCGGGGTGCCGCCTGCGGCGGCCTGGGCGACCTGTTGCCGCCCCTGTCGGACGAACCCTTGGGGGGACCGCCCAAAGCTTCCGTGAGCCTGCGGACTACCGGTGCTTCGATAGTCGAGGACGCCGAACGCACGAACTCGCCCATCTCTTGGAGCTTGGCCATGACGACCTTGCTCTCCACACCGAACTCCTTGGCGAGCTCGTATACCCGGACCTTCGCCACTGCACTCCCTTACTCGGCCCGGGAGGCTGTGCCGCCGGACCGTCGTTACGTAGACGTACTCATCGCCGCATGCTCATCAGGCGCTCATAGCTATCTGACCAGCCCATCAACTCGGCGTCCTACATGACAGTTGGCAACCATTTCACCCGTTCCTTTCGGAGTGGAGCCCTTCCAGATGTTCTCGCACTCGCGAGACGTCAAGCGGGGCCGCGGCACGAAACGCGCGCGGAAACGCTCGGCGACGCTCGGCGAGATCGAGACAGCTCAGGGAGGGATGCAGTGAAGCACCACGCCCTTGGAGCCGTCGTCGCAGGTCAGGGACGATGACGCCCTCGACCACCACCAGGCGGAGCAGCTCGGAGGAAACCGTGCGAACCCGACAGCCCACACAGGTTCTCAGTGGGGCCGCCCGGTCACCATATTCCAGCTTACCGTGTAGACGCATCTGCGGAACCGGCCGCATCCCCCGCTTGTGTATCGGGACGGATGTCGATGCGCCATCCGGTGAGGCGATTGGCCAGCCGGGCGTTCTGCCCCTCCTTGCCGATGGCGAGGGAGAGCTGGTAGTCGGGAACGATCACACGGGCCGCGCGCCCCTCGGGGTCGATCACCTCGACGTGGGAGACACGGGCAGGCGAGAGGGCGTTGCCCACGAACTCCGCCGGGTCCTCCGACCAGTCGATGATGTCGATCTTCTCGCCGTGCAGCTCGGCCATGACGTTGCGCACGCGCGAACCCATCGGGCCGATGCAGGCTCCCTTGGCGTTGACGCCGGGGCGCCGGGAACGGACCGCGATCTTGGTGCGGTGACCCGCCTCGCGGGCGATCGCCGCGATCTCGACCGTGCCGTCGGCGATCTCCGGAACCTCCAGGGCGAAGAGCTTCTTCACCAGCCCGGGGTGGGTCCGCGACAGCGTCACCGACGGCCCCTTGTGGCCCTTCTTGACCTGGACCACGTAGCAGCGGATGCGCTCGCCGTGGACGTACTCCTCGCCGGGCACCTGCTCGTTGTGCGGCAGCACCGCCTCGATCTTGCCGAGGTCGACCAGGACGACCCTGGGGTCCTTGCCCTGCTGGATGACGCCCGCGACGAGCTCACCCTCACGGCTGGCGAACTCGCCGAAGTTGATCTCGTCCTCGGCGTCCCTCAACTGCTGGAGGATGACCTGCTTGGCGGTGGTCGCGGCGATGCGGCTGAAGTTGCCCGGGGTGTCGTCGAACTCCCTGAGCACCTCCCCGCTCTCGTCGTCGAGCTCCGCGGCGAAGATGGTCACGTGCCCTGACTGCCTGTCGAGCTCGGCACGGGCCTTGGCCGCGGCCCCCTCGCTCCGGAAGTACGCGATCAGCAGTGCGTCCTCGATCGCCTTGACGACCAGGTCGAAGGAGATGTCCTTCTCCCGCTCCAGGCTGCGCAGGACGCTCATGTCGATGTCCACGAGGCTCCCCCTTAGCCTTCGTCGCCGTCTTCGCCGTCGTCTTCGGCGTCGTCAAACCGGCGGAATTCCACCTGCACCCGTCCTCGGGCCAGGTCCTGATAGTCGATGCGGCGGGGCACGCCGTCGACGTCGATCTCTACGCCGGTCTCGTCCGTGGCGACGATCCGGCCCTCAACCAGCGTGCCGTCCCGCAGGTCGGCCTTGACCAGCCTGCGCACCGCGCGGCGCCAGTGACGCGGCTCGGTGAGCGGCCGGTCGACCCCGGGAGAGGAGACCTCAAGCACGTACGGCGTCGCGCCCATCGCGTCACCGTCGTCCAGCGCCGTGGAGACGGCGAGGCTGACCTCGGCGACGTCGTCCAGGCTCACGCCGCCGTCACGGTCGACGATGACACGCAGCAGACGCCGCTTGCCCGCCGGTGTGACCGTGACGTCCTCCAGGTCGAGCCCGAAGGAGCAGGCGACAGGTTCCAGCAGCTTCATCAGGCGGTCGCGGGATGTGGCGCTGCCCATGCCGACCTCCCATTGTCACGATCTAAGCGGGCGGACCTCGCCCTTGCGGTTCACCAGCCTATCCACACCGGGGCGTGGAAAGAGCGCCACTCGGTGTGGCGAAGCCGTCCGAGAAACGCGGTGATTGTGATTCCAAGCCCGTACGATGCTAGATGCGTCAGCAGCCACATCCATAACCGGAGGTCGTCCGTGCGTTCCGTCTCCCGGCGCTCCCTGCTGCGGGGCGGCGCTCTCGGAGTGGCCGCCGTGACCGCGGCCGGATGCGCCACCGGCAGGCCCGTGTCCTCGCCCTCGCCCACCGCCGAGCAGCTGGACCCGGAGATCATGCTGATCAGGCAGCTCATCGCGGGCAAGGAGCGGACGATCGCGCTCTACTCCTCGGCCGCCTCCGACAGCCTGACGCCCTTCAGACGGCGGCACGAGGCCCACCTCGCCGAGCTCCGTCGCCGGCTTCCCCGCGAGAGCGCGCCCGCCTCTCCCTCGCCCTCGGGGGCTCCGGCGGCCTCGGCCTCCCCGGGAGCCTCGGAAACCGCCGGACCGGACCCCCGGAAGGCGGTCTCCGTCAGGAGTCTGCGCGACATGGAGCGTGAGTCGGCGGCGCTGCGACCTCGTCAGCTCGACGGGGTCTCCCCCGCACTGGCCCAGCTGATCGCCTCCATGGGCGCCTGTGAGGCCGCGCACGCCCTGGCCCTTTCGAGGCCGCTGTGAGGCGCCAGGGCCTTGAGACGGCCCTGGCCGCCGAGCACGCGGCCGTCTACGCCTACGGGGTCATCGGCGCCAGGACCACCGGCTCCCTGCGCGCGACCGCGACCGCCGCCTTCAACGCGCACCGCGCCCGCAGAGACCAGCTGCGCGCCCTGATCACCGCGTCCGGCGGCGTCCCTGTCGAGCCCGACGCCGCCTACCGGCTTCCGGTCACCCCCTCGACCCCCGCCCAGGCCGTCGAGCTCGCCACGCTGGTCGAGCGGGGCGTCACGGCCGCCTACCTGGAGCTCACCGCCTCCTCCGACACCGCTGTCCGGCGGATGGCCGCGCTGGCCATGCAGGAGTGCGTCACCCGCTCCTACGCTCTGCGCCCGGAGATCGAGACCTTCCCCGGCATGCCCACCGCCCCCGCCCCGACCCCGACCGTCTCGGGTACCCCCGGCACGCCGTCCTCCTCCGTCCCGCCGTCCTAGACGCCCGCCCCGTACGGCACGGCCTCACGGGCACGCCGAAGAGGCGGGCCACCCCACGGGTGACCCGCCTCGTTCAAGCCTTCCGGTCAGGCGCCGCAGGC
Source organism: Streptosporangium sp. NPDC001559 (assembly GCF_042893955.1). Classification (NCBI taxonomy): domain Bacteria; kingdom Bacillati; phylum Actinomycetota; class Actinomycetes; order Streptosporangiales; family Streptosporangiaceae; genus Streptosporangium; species Streptosporangium sp. NPDC001559. The sequence continues at coordinate 73,823 of NZ_JBIAVG010000009.1, read as the reverse complement.
CGCCAGAACACGTTCGACGGCCTCGTCGACGGGGATCTCCTCCTTGACGCCTTCGGCGCGGTCACGCAGCTCGGCGACCCCCTGGGAGAGCCCGCGGCCGATGATCAGAATCGTCGGCATGCCGAGCAGTTCGGCGTCCTTGAACTTGACGCCGGGGGAGACGGAGGGCCGGTCGTCGAGCAGCACGCGCAGGCCCCGGGCGTCGAGTTCCTCGGCGATCCTGGTGGCGACCTCGATCTGGTCCTCCTTGCCGGTGCCCACGATGTGGACGTCGGCGGGGGCGACCTCGCGGGGCCAGACCAGGCCCAGCTCGTCGTGCCGCTGCTCGACCAGTACGGCCACGGCCCTGGAGACGCCGATTCCGTAGGAGCCCATGGTGACGCGGATCGGCTTGCCGTCGGGGCCGAGGGCGTCGAGCTTGGCGGCGTCCGCGTACTTGCGGCCGAGCTGGAAGATGTGGCCGATCTCGATGCCCCGGTCGATGGACAGGCCGGACCCGCAGACGGGGCAGGAGTCGCCCTCACGGACCTCGGCGGCCTCGATGGTGCCGTCGGGAACGAAGTCACGCCCGGCGACCACGTCGACCGCGTGCTTGCCCGGCTCGTTCGCGCCGGTCACCCAGGAGGTGCCGTCGACCACGCGGGGGTCGACGAGGTAGCGGATGCCGAGGTCCTTGAGCACCTGGGGACCGATGTAGCCGCGGACCAGACCAGGGTGCTTGGCGAAGTCCTCGGCCTCGAAGATGGCGGGCTCACCGGGAGCCAGGGCGGCCTCAAGACGCTTGAAGTCGACCTCGCGGTCACCGGGGACGCCGACGACCAGCGTCTCCACCTTGTCCGAACCGGGCGTGACGACCTTGACCACGATGTTCTTGAGCGTCTGCGCGGCGGTGACGTCCAGACCGTGGTGCTCGTTGACGTAGGCGACCAGCGACTCGATGGTCGGCGTGTCCGGGGTGTCCAGCACCCGCTGCGCGGGCCGTTCCCCGGAGGTCGCGGCGGGCGCGGGCGTGGTGACGGCCTCGGCGTTCGCGGCGTAGCCGCAGTGGTGACAGGCGACGAAGGTGTCCTCGCCGGTCTCGGCTGGGGCGAGGAACTCCTCCGAGGCCGAGCCGCCCATGGCGCCCGAGGTGGCGAAGCAGATCTTGTAGGTGATGCCGAGCCGGTCGAAGGTCCTGATGTAGGTCTCACGGTGCTGCTCGTAGGAGCGCTTGAGACCGTCGTCGTCCAGGTCGAAGGAGTAGGAGTCCTTCATGACGAACTCCCTGCCGCGCAGGATGCCCGCCCGGGGACGGGCCTCGTCGCGGTACTTCGTCTGGATCTGGTACAGCGTCACCGGATAGTCCTTGTAGGAGGAGTACTCCCCCTTCACCATGTCGGTGAACATCTCCTCATGGGTGGGGCCGAGCAGGTAGTCGGCACCCTTGCGGTCCTTCAGACGGAAGAGCGTGTCGCCGTACTCCGTCCAGCGGCCGGTGGCCTCGTAGTACTCCCGGGGCAGCAGGGCGGGGAAGAGGACCTCCTGGCCGCCCATCCGGTCCATCTCCTCGCGCACGATGCGCGTGACGTTCTCCAGGACTCTCTTGCCGAGCGGCAGCCAGGAGTAGACGCCGGGTGCGACACGACGAACATAACCGGCGCGGACGAGCAGTTTGTGGCTCGGGACCTCCGCGTCTGCCGGGTCGTCCCTCAGGGTTCGAAGAAACAACGACGACATGCGCAGCAGCACGGCTACTCCTAGCTAGCAGGGATCGATGAACCACAGGCTATCGACTCGTGTCCCTTTGCGCCGCCTGCTGTGTCTCCTTGCGACGCCTGCGGCGTCGCGGGCTAAGGTCAAACCCTCACTCAGGGCGTCGGAGAGCTCGATCGACTCAATCGGCCCCAAGCGTGAGGAGTTTCGGCTTGGCCTTACCGGTGCCGGGAGTGAGGAGTGTCCGGCTTGGGCGCGTCGGTGTCTGGACTGAGGAGTGAGGGAGCGAAGCGACGGAACGACGAAGGAAGACACCGGCTCAGGGCGCCCAAGCCCGCGACGCCGCCAGGCGTCGCAAAAAGGCAGGGCACAACTACATACCGATCGCGAACACGAACGCCGCTGAGAGGACGGTCAGGGCCACCACTACGCAGCGGCTCAGGGAGCGGCCCCTGCGTAGCGCCAGGAGCAGTCCGATCACGAACACGGCCACGAGGAGGGTGTCCCAGGGCCAGAACCCCCGGACGTACTCGGGGCCGCCCCGGAGGGTTTTGTCGAGCCCGTCGATCGCTACGATTCCGGCGAGCGCTCCGCAGGCCAGGTCGCCCCACACGTCACGGCGTCCGCTGAAGTAGGCGAGCACTCCGAAGGTCGCGAGGGTGGCGACGGTGAGGTTCACCGTCGGGCCGTTGCTGCCGAGGACCATTCCCGGCCCTCTGGCGGTGAGGTTGAGCAGGTTCGCGCCCGACTCGAAGATCGTGGCGGCCAGCAGTGCGATGAGGGGGCCGAAGCTCGCCAGCGCGCTGGTCAGGGCGGCCCAGCCGAATCCCGCGGCGGTGCGTCCCACGATCACGACGAACAGGACGTACGCGTACGGCTCGTAGAGCGAGTGGATCAGCTGCGGCCCGTAGGAGAGCAGCGCTCCGGCCCCGCCGAGGATCATGCCGACCAGGAGGGAGAGCACCATGTGCAGAAGGATTGCCCGCTCCTGCCGGTCTCCGGCGAGGTAGTCGTATTCGAGCGTATGGTCCGGTCCCGCCAAGGTCGGTGATCCCCCGATCGCATTGCCCCCATAACCATGCAAAGCATATCTGACCTGCAAGAATGACCCAAATACCCCAAGAAATGGTCAAGAGGAGAGCCGGGAACCCGGCCCGCGGAACGGTCGCGTCACCCTGGTCGCCCGGCGCCGTGGTGGGACAGAATCACCCTCAGGGGCGGTCACCGCTTGGGAGGCGTCATGGCACCGGAGAACAGACCGTTGAGGGTCGCGGTCGTCGGCTCGGGACCGGCCGGTCTCTACACGGCGGAGGCCCTGACGAGGCAGGCCCCCGGAGCCGTCGAGGTGGACGTGCTCGAACGGCTGCCGACGCCGTACGGGCTGGTGCGCTACGGCGTCGCCCCGGACCACACCTCGATCAGGTCGATCGCCGACTACCTGCGACGGGTCCTCGAACTGCCGAACGTCCGCTTCCTCGGCGGTGTGGAGCTCGGCCGGGACGTCTCGGTCGCCGACCTGCTGGCCTGCTACGACGCCGTGGTCTACTGCACCGGTGCGCCGGTTGACCGGCGGATGGGCGTGCCGGGCGAGGACCTGCCGGGAAGCGCGGCGGCCACGGACTTCGTGAACTGGTACTGCGGCCATCCCGAGGTGCCGGCCGACCGGTTCACCCTCGACAGTCCCGAGGTCGCGGTGGTCGGCGTCGGCAATGTCGCGGTGGACGTGGTGCGTGTCCTGGCCAAGTCCGCGCGGGAGCTGCGCGCCACGGACGTGCCCGAGGAGGTGCTCGCCCGTCTGGCGGCCAGCCGGGTGCGGGTCATCCACATGATCGGCCGCCGGGGCCCGGAGCACGCCAAGTTCACCCTGAAGGAGCTGCGGGAGCTCGGCGAGCTGACGAACGCGGACGTGCACGTACGTCCGGACGAGTCGGCGGCCGACCTTTCCGGGGCTTCGCGCCAGGTCAGGGGGAATGTCGAGGTGCTGCGCGGCTGGGCGGCCCGTACCCCTGCCGGCCGTCCCCGGCGGCTTGAGGTCCGGTTCTGGATGCGGCCCGTGGAGATCGTCGGCCGGGACCGGGTCGAGGGGCTCAGGCTCGAACGGACCAGGCAGACCGAGGACGGGATCTCCGGGACGGGTGAGTTCGAGACCCTTCCCGTCGGGATGGTGCTGCGCTCGGTCGGCTACCGCAGTCTCCCGCTGCCCGGCGTGCCCTTCTCCGAGCGGACCTCGACCGTGCCGAACGAGGCGGGCCGGGTCCGTGACCGCGAGTACGTCGCGGGCTGGCTCAAGCGCGGCCCGACCGGTGTGATCGGCACCAACAAGTCCGACGCCGCGGAGACCGTCCGCACGCTTCTGGCCGATCTCGCGGGCGGTGCGCCCGTGCCGCGCGGCGGCCTGGACGCCCTGCTCGCCTCGCGGGGGGTCTCCCCCGTCACCTACGACCGCTGGCTGGCCATCGAGGCCGCGGAGGTCGCCCTGGCCAGGAAGCTGGGCCGGGGCGAGCGCGTCAAACTCCTGGGCCTGGACGCCATGCTCGACGCCGGCGGCCGGTGACCTCACCCGACTCGGCGGGCCCTCCCCGGCGCGTGGGCCGCGACGAGGAGGGCGGCGTCAGTCGATCAGGGCCCGCCACTCACGGACCCTGCGCGCCTCGACCGGGTGCGCCCATGAGGCCCGTACGGCACCGCCGACGTGGAAGGCGCGCACGCCGTATTCGAGCAGCGCCGGGACGTGTGTGGGCTTGAGGCCGCCACCGGCCATGATCAGCGGCCCGTCGCCCGCCTCGCAGCGGGTCCTGAGCACCCGCAGGCCGTCCCCGACGCCGCTGGGCGCGCCCGAGGTGAGCACGGTCGCGAGGTTGGGCAGCAGCCGTACGGCCCGCCACCCCGCCTGGACGTCGGCCGCGTGGTCGACGGCCCGGTGGAAGGTCCAGGGCAGCGGGGCGACGGCGTGGATGAGTGCCTCGGTCGCGGCGAGGTCGACCGTCCCCGCCTGGTCGAGGAAGCCGAAGACGAACCCGGCCGCGCCCGCCTCCGCGAGGGCCTTGGCGTCACGCCGCAGGCTCTCCAGAGTCTCGGGCCCGGCCAGGAACGAGGCCTCGCCGCGCAGCATCACCATCTGCGGCAGCGCGCACTCCTTGGAGATCGCCGCGACCGTCTCCACCGCCGGGGTGAGCCCGTCGGACGCGATGTCGGCGACGACCTCAAGACGGTCGGCACCGCCCTCCTCAGCCGCGACGGCGTCGCGGACGTCGAGCGCGATCACCTCAAGCAAGGAACCGGTCATGGGGTGAGGCTATCGGATGACTTTGTCCTGGGATCGCCGTGGTTCAGACATGTTCGGCGAGGGAGGAGTCGTGGCTGCTCACAAGCGGTGCGCGGCGCTCGCCGAACCCGCGCCGGTCGGTGAACGGCAGCACCGTGCCGAGGCCGCCGCGCACGCCTCCGGGCCGCTGGAACAGCGCTCCCGAGGCGCGGTGCGGGAGGTCCACGGTGCGCAGGTGGGTGAAGCGCTGGCCCCGGTAGTAGTCCTGGAGCCTCATGTTGTCCTTGGAGCAGTCGAGCCTGAGCCAGCGCCCTCCGGCGGCCACCACCCGCAGACCCGCCCAGTCGAGCAGCGCCCGCCCCAGACCGAGACCGGAGCAGGAGCGGGCGACCGACAGCTTGTGGACGTACAACGCGGCGCCGGGGACGTCCTCCGCCTGCCAGAACTCGGGGTCGGCGTTGCCGTCGAGGGCGATGGTGGCCACCACGCCCCGCTCGCCCTCCACCAGATACATGTCACCCGTCTCGATCAGCGGGGCTATGCGCGCGGCGGGGAAGCCTCCGGCGGGCCACTGCCGTACGCCTCTGCCGTTCAGCCAGTCGGCGGTCTCCGCCAGGAGGGCGAGGACCTCCCCGAGGTCGGCGGCGGTCGCGGTGCGCAGCGCGAGCGGACGCGCGGTGACGGTACCGATGGTGTTGGAGTGCATGATTGATCCCTTCGTTGCACAGGGTGCGTGAAGAGGCACGGAGAGTAACCGTTCGATGACGCACGGTGTCCATGCCGACCCAGGCGAATGCCTAGGGGTCCAGGGAGGGCGGGGGCAGCGGCCCGCGCCCTGCCGCCTTGGGCGGGCGGCCCGGCAGGCGCCCGCGGCGCGGGCGTGCTGGGAGCCGGCCCGGCCGGGCGGTCACGGAGATGTCAGCGGCTTTCCAGCTCGTACCTGATCAGGTGCTTGTCCGCGGGGAGCACGGAGACGGCGACCCGGACGGGAGTGTCGCCCTCGTCGTAGCCGACCCTGATGTAGACGACGACCGGCGTGCCCGACTGGAGCTGCAGGCGGTGGGTCTCCGAGGTGTTCGGCATCCTGGCCCAGATGTCGTCGACCATGCGGACCTGACGGTGGCCCAGCTCGGTCAGCACCCTGTTGGCGCCGCGCGTGATGTCGCCGGGACGGGCGATCTCGGAGTCGGCGACCAGGGACAGCGGGAAGTAGGAGTCGTTGGTGTTGTACGGCTGACCGTCGACGAAACGCAGCCTGCGGCGGACCACGGCGAACTCGTCGTCGGCCAGTTCCAGCCTGCTGGCGATCTCCTCGGCGGGCTGGACGATCGCGACCTCGATGTGCTGGCTCGGTACGCGCCCCTCCTGGGAGACCGCCCAGGCGAAGGCCTCCTTGGTCTCCTCGGGCTGCGGCTGGAGTTCCCGCTGGGGGTGGATGAGCAGCGGCCTGCGCTCCCTGACCACGGTTCCCCTGCGGGGGGTACGGGTGATCAGGCCCTCGTTGACCAGCTCTCCGAGGGCGAGCCGTACGGTGTTGCGGCTCACCTGGTGGATGCCCATGAGCTCGACCTCGGTCGGCAGCTGATCGCCCGGCCGGAGCGCACCGGAGTAGATGGCCCTCCGGAGTTCGGAGGCCACCAGCTGATACAGCGTTGACCGCGGCATTAAGTCCCCTTTGTGCCAACAAAACTAGACGATTTGGTTTTACCGGGGAACAGCCTCTTGACCCAACCTCTCGTTACCCGCATCATCCAATCGTTGGTACAAATCCATCGAAAGGTCGGCAAGGGGGTGAACGCCGGTGCCATCGGTCCGCGTGGGCGCGCCACGCCCGTCCCGGCGCGACCTCGGCGGTTCGACGCGCCTACTGCGCTGCGCGTCGCCCCGCCACGGATTCCCTCACACCTACCAGAGCGATGGGGACGGCACACGAGTGCTTTCGGTACCGACAGATCTGACCATTTGGTGGAGAAATAGGTTTTTTGTCCGAAATGAGAGCGGCGGCATCCGCCCTCTCTTCCGGCGCCACCAGGGTCCGGTCTTCGGCGACACCCCCTCCGGGGAGGCGCGGGTTCCTCAGGTCCGCGTCTCCCCTGTCACCGGCCCCCGGCGCGGGTAACCGGTTCGAGGACCCCAACCCTCGCCGGGGTCCTCGCACCGCCGCGCCGGGCAGGAGCGCGTCCTGGCGGGTCCCCCACGCCCGCCAGGACGCGTCTCCGCTCTCCCGCCCGCCCGGCGGCTCCGGCGACTAAGATCGCCTCATGCGGTCGGGGCGGAAAGTCGGGCTGCTCCTGGGTCGTCCCCAGATCTTCGACGTGACGCTGGTCGTGCTCCTCTGCCTGCCCTCGCTGATCGTCCTGCCCTTCACCCTGCTGAACGACGATCCGGACACGGCCATGCGGGCGGGGCTGTTCCTGCTCGCCGTTCCGCCCCTCCTGGCTCGGCGCCGCCACCCGGTCCCGGTCGCCGTCGTGATCGCGACGCTCGACATCGCGGGACGCCTGACGATCACTCCTTCCCTCTCCGTCGTCGCGGCGATCGCCCTGTACGGCCTCGGCCGCCACACCACGACCAGGAGGGCGCTGGCCGCCTCCCTCCTCCCGGTGACGGCCGCCTACGCCGTCACGTCCCCCGCGTCCCTCACTGCGGGCCCCCAGCCCTCGGGCGCGTTCGCCTTCGGTGCTCTCTTCCCGCTGGTCCTCGCCGGCGCCGGTCTGCTGGTGCGATCGAGGGCGGAGACACGGCGGCTCAAGGAGAGCATCCGGACCGAGGAGGCGGTACAGGCCGAACGCCGCCGCATCGCCCGTGAGCTGCACGACGTCGTCGCCCACCACATCACTGTGGTCAGCGCGCTCGTCGGCGGGGCCAGGGTGACCCTGCCCGCGGAGCCGCCCGAGGCCGCGCAGGCGCTGCTGGCCGCCGAGCAGAGCGCCAGGCAGGCCCTCGCCGAGATGCGGCACCTGCTGAAGGTGCTGCGGGCCGACGGCCCCGGAGGCGGGGAGGCCACAGGGGTCGGCACGGTCGAACTGCCCGCCCTGGTCGAGCAGGCGGGCGCGGCGGGACCGCCCGCGGAGCTGGTGGTCGAGGGCGATCCGGTGCCGCTGCCCGCCGCGGTCGACCGGGCGGTCTACCGGATCGTGCAGGAGGCGCTCACCAACACGCGCAAACACGCCCCGGGGGCGCGTTCCCTCGTGCGGATCGGCTACGGAGGCCGGGAGGTCGAGATCGAGGTGCTGGACGACGGGCCCGTGACCGTCCCGCCCTCCCCCGGCGGCTTCGGCCTGGTGGGGATGGCCGAGCGGGTCGCGCTGTGCGGGGGAATCCTGGACGCCGGACCGGGACCGGCGGGCGGCTTCCGGGTCCACGCGAGGCTGCCGCTGTGATCACCGTGCTGCTGGCCGACGACCACGCCCTGGTCAGGACCGGATACCGGCTCATGCTGAACGCCCAGCCGGGCATCACCGTGGTCGGCGAGGCCGCCGACGGCCTGGAGGCCGTGACCCGCTGCCACGAGCTGCGGCCCGACATCGTGATCATGGACCTGCACATGCCCAGGCTGGACGGGGTCGCCGCGACCGAGCGCGTCACCGCGGAACTGCCGGAGACCAGGGTGCTCGTGCTCAGCACCTTCGACCTGGACGAGAACGTCGTGGCCGCGCTCCGGGCGGGGGCCAACGGCTTCCTGCCCAAGGACGTCTCCCCCGAGGAACTGGTCGAGGCGGTCAGGACCGTGCACGAGGGCACGGCGGCCGTGGCTCCGCGCCTGCTCCTCGGCCTCATCCGCACCCACGTCAGAGGCGCCCCGCCCCAGGCACCCGCCCGGGTCCGGGGGCGGGTCCCCCTCGACGGGCTCACCGCGAGGGAGCTGGAGGTGCTGACGCTCATCGGCGGGGGCCGCTCCAACGCCGAGATCGCCGACGCGCTCGCGATCTCGCCGAGCACCGTGAAGAACCACGTGACGGCGCTGTTCGCCAAGATCGGCGCACGGGACCGGGCGCAGGCCGTGATCGTCGCCTACGAACGGGGCCTGGTCAGACCAGGAGAGTAGGACCCGGCTCCCGGTCCCGGCCGCCGCGAACGGTCCCGTGGCAGGAGGAAACGACCGCCCCCTCCGGAGAGCCTTGGGACATGACAGCGATACGGGCCATCGGCCTCACCAAGGAGTACGGCGGAACCACGGCCGTCGCGGGCCTGTCCTTCGACGTCAGACCCGGTCTGGTGACCGGTTTCCTGGGGCCGAACGGAGCGGGCAAGTCGACCACGATGCGCATGACCCTCGGCCTCGACCGGCCGACCTCGGGGACGGTGACGGTCGGCGGGGTGCCGTACGGCGAGCTCAGGCACCCGCTGCGCAAGGTCGGCGCGCTGCTGGACGCCAAGGCCGTGCACGGCGGACGCAGTGCCCGCGACCACCTGCTGGCCATCGCGCGGAGCAACGCGATCCCCGCCTCCCGGGTCGGGGAGGTGCTGGAGACGGTCGGGCTCGGCGCGGTGGCCGGGCGGCGGATCGGAGGGTTCTCGCTGGGCATGTCGCAGCGGCTCGGGATCGCCGCGGCGCTGCTGGGGGACCCGGAGATCCTGCTGTTCGACGAGCCGGTCAACGGGCTCGACCCCGACGGGATCCTGTGGATCCGCACACTGATGCGTGACCTGGCCGCCGAGGGGCGCACCGTCTTCGTCTCCAGCCACCTCATGAGCGAGATGGCCCAGACCGCCGACCGTCTCGTCGTCATCGGCAGGGGGACGCTGATCGCCGACGCCGAGATGGAGGAGTTCATCGGGCGCAGCTCGCAGGGGTACGTCCGGGTGCGCTCGCCGTACCTGGCGGAGGTGGCAGGGTTGCTGCCCGGCGCCGAGATGCACGGGGACCACCTGCGCGTCACCGGCCGCTCTCCCCTTGAGGTCGGGACCGTCGTCGCCGCGCGGGGGCTGGCGATCGAGGAGCTGACCCTCGTCAGGCCGACCCTGGAGGCCGCCTACATGGAACTGACCAAGGACAGTCTGGAGTACTCCTCATGATCGACGTGATGCGGTCCGAGTGGACCAAGGTGCGCTCGGTGCGCTCGACCGTGTGGACCCTGGGCGCCGTGACGGCGCTGATGGTCGCGCTCGGCGCGGCCGGAGCGCTGGTCGCCGTGAACGCCGGGGACGGCGGGCGCCTGTCCGACCCGGTCTCCATCAGCCTGATGGGCATCATGCTCGCGGCACCGGTGACGGCGACGCTGGGGGTGATCGTCGTCTGCGGCGAGTACCGCACGGGCTCGATCCGCGCCTCCCTGGTCGCGGTGCCGGACAGGCTGAGGTTCCTGGCCGCCAAGGCCGCCGTGCTCACCGGGGTCACGTTCGCCGTGGGCGTCGTCGCCTCCTTCGCCGCCTTCCTCACCGGTCAGGCCGTGTTCGCCGGGCGGGCGGCGGCGGTCTCCCTGGCCGATCCCGGCGTGTCGCGGGCCATCGTCGGCGCCGGGCTCTACCTGGCCGCGGGCGGGCTGCTCGGGCTGGCGCTCGGCACGCTGATCAGGCACACCCCGGGCGCGATCGTGACGGCCTGCGCGCTGCTCATGGTGCTGCCGACACTGGTCGCGTTCGTGCCCGGCGAGCTGGGCAGGAGGCTGGTGGAGCTCACCCCCTCGAACGCGGGCAGCCGGATCGCCCTGGTCAGTCCCGTCGGGATGGGGCCCTGGACCGGCTTCGCCGTCTACCTGGCCTGGATCGCGCTCCCGCTCGCCGTCGCCGTTCCCCTGTTCAGGCGCCGTGACGCCTGAACAGGCCGGCACGCGAAACGGGCTGTCCTCGCGGCGTCGCAGGTCGCGGGGACAGCCCGTTCTGGTGGGGATTACCCCCGATCGATTACTTCAGGCCCGCGTCCACGGCGCTGGTCAGGGTGCCGGGGTCACCGGACATCTCCCAGATCATCACGCCGAGCAGGTTCTTGCTGCGGAGCCATGCGGTCTTCTTCGCGATCGTCCATGTGTCGTCGAAGGTCCACCACTGGCCGCCGTTGCCGGTGTAGCAGTAGGTCGCGACCGACTGCTCGTCGTGCTTGATGTTGCACCCGGGGACGCTGGCCAGCAGGTTGCTGTATCCACGGGTACCGGCCTCGTCCTGGAACTGGCCGGGCGCGGCGCCGGTCGCCGACTGCCACTCACCGGACTTGCCGCCGTCGGCGACCCCCTGCCAGCCACGCCCGTAGTAGGCGAGACCGATGGCGATCTTGCGGGGGTTCACCCCGGCCTGCAGGTAGGCGTTGACGGCGTTCTCCACGCTGAAGTGGAAGTTGTACGGGTCGTCGTTGTCGGCGTACAGGTTGGCCTGGTGACCGGCGACGTTGGGCTCCCACGAGTTGTCGCTGCCCGATCCGTGGAAGTCGTAGCCCTGGACGTTGAAGATGTCCATCGACTTGGCGACCTCGGCGAGCTCCCAGCCGGCCTCGATCTTGGCGGGGTCGGCGGGGGTGAAGGCGGTGAGCTGGTAGCGCTTACCGGTCTCGGTGGTCAGGGCGTCGAGCTGCTTGCGGAACTCGGCGATCAGCAGGGTGTTGTTCTGCTTGTCGTTGGCGCCGATGTGGTTGCCCGCGTGGCCCTCGGAGCCCGGCCACTCCCAGTCGAGGTCGATGCCGTCGAAGATCCCGGCAGCGCTGCCCGGGCCGCCGGCGGCGTTGTAGGTGGGCAGGTTGCCCTTGATGTAGGTGTCGATGCAGGAGGCGACGAACTTCTTCCTGGAGGCGTCGGTGGCGGCCACGTCGGAGAAGTACTTGGAGTAGGTCCAGCCGCCGAGCGAGATCAGGATCTTCAGGTTCGGGTACTTGACCTTGAGCTTCTTGAGCTGGTTGAAGTTGCCGCGCAGCTTCTCCCAGCCGGTGTCGCCGACACCGTCGACGGACTGACCGGCGCTCATCGGCCTGGCGTAGTCGGCGTCCGCGTCGCCGGAGCCGTCACCCTGGCTCGGGTCCTGCGGGTTGCCGGTGGTGCCCTTGGTCACGCCCTGCAGACAGGTCAGGTTGACCGGGTCGATGTTGCCGAAGGCGTAGTTGAGGTGGGTCAGCTTCGCCGCGACGCCGGTGGTGTCGAGGTTGCGGACGAAGTACTGACGGCCGTAGATGCCCCACTGCACGAAGTAGCCGACGCGGGCGTAGCCACTGCCGATGATGTCGTCGGTGGTGACCTTCACCGCGTTGCTGGCGTCGGAGACGTTGTCGTAGGTGTCGCGGGCCTTGACCGTGAAGGTGTACTCGGTGGACGGCGAGAGGCCGGTCACCGTGGTCGAGGTCGAGGTCGAGGTGGTCAGCAGGGTCGAGCCGCTGTAGATCTCGTAGTTCGCGACCTCCTTGTTGTCCGTGGAGGCACCCCAGGTGAGGTTCACGGTCGAGGAGGACTTGCCGGTGCTGCGCAGGTTGGTGGGCGCGGTGGGCGGCTGGGTGTCGTCACCGGCGTTGTTGGTGGTGACCTTCAGCGCGTTGCTGGCCCCGGAGAGCGTGCCCTTCCTGTCCTTGGTCTTGACGGTGAAGGTGTACTCGGTGTTCGGGGTCAGGCCCGAGACGGTCGCGGTCGTTCCGGTGACCGTGGCGGCCACGTTGCTGCCGTTGTAGACCTGGTAGCCGACGATGGGCAGGCTGCCCGCGGTGGCGGCGTCCCAGGCCAGGGAGATGGTCTTGGTGGTCTTGACCGGCGAGCGCAGGTTGCCGGGGACGCCGGGCGGGGTGTCGGCGGCGCCGTCACACCTGACGTCGTTGATCCGGCAGTTGTCCGGCTCGGCGGAGGCGCTGCTGAGCGTGAACGTGGGGCTGTAGGGCTCGGTCGTGCCGTGGGCCGCGACGTTGGTGTTGTAGTGAGCCGGGCTCAGCGTGACCGAACGGCCGCTCTGGCTGATCGAGCCGTTGTCGGCGGAGCTGGCGGTGACACCGGCGGGCAGGTCGAAGGTGATCGTCCAGCCGTTGAGCGCGGCGTCGGTGTTGTTGTTGACCACGAACTTGCCACGCGAACCGCTGGCCGAGTAGGTCGCGGTGACGGGCGCGTCCGGCGGGGGCGGGTCGCCGCTGCCGTCACAGTTGGCGTTGTTGATGGTGCACTTGGTCGGCTGGACGGCCGAGCTGAGCGTGAAGGTCGGGCTGTAGGGCTCGGTGTTGCCGTTCGCCTTCACGGTGTTGATGTAGAAGGCGGGGGTCAGCTTCACCTTGGTGCCGGTCTGCGAAATGGTCGCATTCTGGGGGTTGCTGGCCGTCACCCCGGAAGGAAGTTCAATGGTGATCGACCAACCGGTCACAGCTGTGCTGTTGGGGTTGCTCACCACGAACTTGCCCTGGTTGCCGGTGAGGGTGAAGGCGGCTGTCAGGCGAGCGGCTGCGTGGGCGGGGATCGACAATGCGGCCATCGCGGCCGCCATGGCGAACACCACCAGCACAGAAGCTAATCGGCGCATGTTGATGCTCTTTCCTTTAGGAAAGTTTCCTAATAATTATGCGGATCGTAACCCTGACCCCCGGCCTCTACAAGACCCAAAATGGTTGTAAAAACAGCGGGAGGCCGCCCCGGGCCGGGGCGGCCTCCCTCATGAAAACCGTTCTCGGAAAATGGAACGCTCCCGTATGACTCAGCGGTCCGCGCGGGTCCGCCCACCGTCCTCCCCGCCCTCGGGGACGGTTTCCGGCTCTGCTTCAGAAAGGGTTTCGGACAACGGCCGTCCCCTTCTCGGCATCACCAGCACGGCCGGCACGCCGAGCACCACGACGACCGTCATCGCCAGGAAGACGTGGTGCACGGCGAAGGCCAGGGCGGAACGGGCGGCCTGCTCCCCGGGACCGCCCAGCGCGGCGGCGACGTCGTCGACCGAGCCGACGGAACCGGACGACAGCAGGGACAGGCTCGCGACCGCCGCGAAGACCGCCGTGCCCACCGCGCTTCCCGCGCTGCGGAAGAACACCACCCCACCCGTGACGACGCCACGCCGCTCCCAGCCGACCACGGACTGCGCGCCGACGAGGCAGGAGACCGAGACCAGGCCGAGCCCGGCGCCGTTGACGAACGCGCACAGACCCGCGTAGACGAGCGGCGAAGCCGCGTCCAGCAGCGTGAACATCACCGCCGAGACGACGACGAGCACCATCCCGGCCAGGGCCGTGGCGCGGAAGCCGTACCTCAGGTAGAGGCGGTCGGCCAGTCCCGCGGCCAGCGGCCAGCCGATGGACTGCGTGGCGAGCGCGAACCCGGCGGCGACCGCGCCGACCCCGAGCACTCCCTGGGCGTAGGTGGGCAGGTAGAGGGCGGGGGCGATCAGCACCACGCCGACGAGCGCGCTGCCGAGGAACGAGCCGAGCAGCATCCGGTCACGCCAGACCCACGGCGGCACGACCGGCTCGGCCGCGTGCCGCTCCCAGCGCAGAAAGGCCGCGAGCAACGCCAGACCGGGCGCGATCAGCCACCAGACGGTCTCCTGGAGCCCGATCATCACGGTGACGACGCCCGCCGCGAGCAGGGCGGTGCCGAGCAGGTCGAGGCGGTGCGGGCGGCGTTCGACCGACTCGCGCAGGAACACGGTGACCATGGCCAGCGCGGCCACCCCGATCGGGAGGTTCAGCAGGAAGACCCAGCGCCACAACCCGAACTCCGACAGCAGGCCGCCCAGGGCCGGGCCGAGCAACGCGGAGCCTCCCCACACCGTGGACATCAGCGCCGAGATGCGTCCCCGCTGGGCCAGTGGGTAGAGGTCGCCCGCGATCGTCTGGGTGATCGGCAGGATCGCTCCCGCCCCGACCCCCTGCACCGCCCGCGCCACGATGAGGACGGGCATGCTCCAGGCCACGCCCGCCAGCAGTGACCCGGCCAGGAAGGTCGCCGCGCCCACGAGCAGCATGGGTTTGCGGCCGTAGACGTCGGCGAGCCCGCCGTAGATCGGGGTGCACACCGCCTGGGCCAGCATGTAGACCGCGATGACCCAGGGGAAGAGGGAGAAGGCCCCCAGGTCGCGCACGATCGCCGGGACCGCGGTGGCCACGATCGTGGCGTCCATCGCGGCCAGGGCCGTGCTGAGCATGAGCCCGGCCACCACCGGTCCCCGTCGTGTCACAGCCGCGTCACCGTCCCTCCTCGTGAGGACACCGTGGTCGGAATCCTCTCTCCCCAACAGACTCGGGCGAACGCCTCATTCCATGGCATGTCCCCTTGTTTCATAGGGCACTGCTTTGCCGGGAAGCCGCCGCTGTGACGGCCCTGTGACGTCTTCACCTGGCGGATCCGGGCCGAGGGGCCCTAACGTGCGCACCATGACCACAGATGGGCGCTCGGCGCACATTCTCGATGTCCTGATCACCGAGTTCGGCGAGTCGATCAGGCGTGACCCCCCGGCCTTCCGGCGCAAGTTCAGGAAGATGGCCGCCTCCCCGTTCGCCTTCTACCGCGGCAGCGCCTGCCTGTTCTACGCGGACATGGCCGGCTCCTTCGCCGACACGGCCTTCCTCGACGACCAGACGAGCCGGGTGTGGATACACGGCGACCTGCACGCGGAGAACTTCGGCACCTACATGAACGCCTCCGGCGTCCTGGTCTTCAACGTCAACGACTTCGACGAGGCCTACGTCGGCCCCTACATCTGGGACCTCAAGCGGTTCGTGGCCAGCGTCGCGCTCATCGGCTACGCCAAGGCGCTGTCGGACGAGGTGATCACCGACCTGGTCTCGGGGTTCGCCAAGGCCTACCTCACCGAGCTGACCGGCATCTCCGAGGGCGGGGACGAGGCGATCGGCTCGCTGACGCTGGAGACGACCACCGGTGTGCTGCACCGGGTGCTTCAGGTCGCCCGGCTCAACACCCGGGTCGCGCTGCTCGACGTCGAGACCACGATCGACAACTTCGAGCGCAGGTTCGCCATCATGGACGGCCGTTATCCGGTCGACGAGGAGACCAGGCACGCCGTCGAAGCCGCCTTCGCGGAGTACCTCACCACGCTCCCCTCTTCGGTCCCCACGGTCGAGCACAGGATCAAGGACTTCGCGCTCCGCATGGGCGTCGGCATCGGCTCGGCGGGCCTGCCGTCCTACAACATGCTCCTTGAGGGCCACACCCAGGCCCTGGAGAACGACGTCATCCTCTACATGAAGCAGGCCCAGGTCCCGGCGGTCGCCCGGTACATCACCGACGAGAAGGTACGCGGCTACTTCAGGCACCAGGGGCACCGTACGGCGGAGTCACAGCGGGCCCTGCAGGCCTACGCCGACCCCTGGCTCGGCCACACGACGCTGAACGGCGTCGGCCAGCTCGTCGCCGAGGTCTCCCCCTACTCGGCCGACCTCGACTGGGGCGACGTCAACGAGCCGGAGGAACTCGCCTCGGTGATCGGTGACCTCGGCAGGGCCGTGGCCCGCATGCACTCCGTCGCCGACGACGAGTCCAGCCACGACCTGGTCGACTTCTCGACCGAGGACGCGATCGTGAACGTGATCGGTGCCGACGCCGCAGGGTTCACCCGTGTGCTCGTCGACTTCGCCCACGCCTACGGCGCGCGGGCCAGGGCCGACCACCAGTTGTTCGTCGACCTGTTCCGCAACGGCCGCCTGCCCGGCCTGTGAGCGTGTTCCGCCGTTCCCGCGGCCCGGGGGCGGCGGAACACGCTGGATCAGGCGTCCCCCGCCAGAGCCTCGGCCGCGGCCTGGCCGCATACCTTGGCGGAGCCGTGGGTGGCGATGTGGACGGCGCCGAGGTCGGAGCGTCCCGGCAGGCCCATCTCGACCACGACGGCGTCGGAGCGCGCTGCCAGCAGGTGCTGCAGGGCGTCCATCTGCCAGGGGTGACGGTGGGCGTCGCGGACGACGGCGACCAGCGGCCGGTCGGTGGCCGCGGCCAGCACCCCCTCGATCGCGCTCCCGGTCGCCCCGGAGGCGTCCAGGCGCGTCACCGTGGTGCCGGGCAGCAGCTTGCCGAGCGGTTCACCGACGCCCCAGGGCGTGTCCTTCTCGATGGCCAGGTTCATCTCGGGGGCCAGTTCGAGCACGTGGGGCGGGGCGGCCAGGGGAAGGGAGACGCTCGCCGAGCGGCGGGTGATCCGCAGCGCCCGCCTGGCCGCCTCAAGGCCGATGGAGACATCGCCGGGACGCGAGGGCGCGGGGTCCTGCCTCCTGGGGGCCGAGGCGGCCCACAGGGCCAGTTCACACACCCGCCGTGCGGCGTCGGCCAGCCTCTCCTCGGGGAGCCTGCCCTCGATCACCGCGTCCACGATGGCGTCGCGGACGTCGATGGCGGTCTGCTCGTCGGAGTTCTGGCCGCCGATGCAGATCGCGTCCGCTCCTCCGGCGATGGCCAGCGCCGAGGCGCCGCCGATGCCGTACGGTCCCGAGACCGCGGTCATCTCGATGCCGTCGGTGATGATGACGCCCTCGAAGCCGAGTTCGACGCGGAGCAGGTCGTGCAGCACCTTGCCGCTGAGCGTCGCGGGCACGCCCGGGTCGAGCGCGGAGACCAGCAGGTGGGCCGTCATGACCGTGCGCACGCCCTCGGCGATCGCCGCGCGGAAGGGCCGCAGCGCGACCTCGCGCAGTTCCTCGGCGGTCGCCGTGACCAGCGGGACGCTGTGGTGGGAGTCGACCGAGGTGTCCCCGTGCCCGGGGAAGTGCTTGGCGCAGGCGGCGACGCCCGCCGACTGCAGGCCCCGGATCCAGGCCGCGGTGTGCCGGGAGACCAGGTCGGGGTCCGCGCCGAAGGAGCGCAGGCCGATGACCGGGTTGTCGGGGTTGGAGTTGACGTCGGCCGAGGGTGCGAAGTTGAGGTTGACGCCGGTCAGCGCCAGATCGCGGCCGAGGTCGGCGGCGAGTTCCTCGGTGAGCGCGACGTCGTCGACGACTCCGAGGGCGAAGCTGCCGGGGCGTGTGCTCCCGGCCGCCGCCTCAAGCCGGGTCACCTCTCCCGACTCCTCGTCGATGCCCACGAGGACCTGCGGGTTCTCCGCGCGCAGCGCCGCGGTGAGGTCGGCGACCTGGGAGGGGGTGGCGATGTTCCTGGAGAAGAGCACCACCCCGGTCAGGCCCTCGCTCAGGCGTCTGCGGACCCAGTCGGGCGGTGACTTGCCCTCGAATCCCGGGAGAACAACCGTGTCCGCCAGACGAAGCAGCTCTTGGCCGCGCTTCATGCACCCTCCTCGCCTCATGGCCGGCCGGCATCTCATGCCGAGGACACGCGGACACCATGTTGTGTTCACAGGCGTGGGAGGAAGCGCTCCCATCGGCCTTGCGCGCAAATCTAATAGGAAACTTTCTTTATCGCTAGGGGGCTGACCATGGGCCTTCCGTCAAGATCCTGCGATCCGGAGTGACACCTGGTACCCGGGAACGCTCCAGGGGCGACAGGGGGAACGGTCACCGGAAGCCACGGGGCGTACCGGGTGCGTCACCATGGGCGATCCGTGAGCGAAACCATCCGTGTGGCGCGCGCCAGCCAAGCCGTATCCGTCACGGACCCCCTCCGGAGACCGGGCGCTCTCCAGGAAAGAGGAGGCATGTCCAGAGAAGTGACGTTTATGAGTTTTGTCGGTAAGGGAAGGCTTTCCCCTCCCCTTACGGAAAACCGAAACCCGCCCGCGTCCCCCGGGCACGGACCGTACGGCGCGGCACCGGAGAGCGGCCCCGTCACGCCGTTCCGGACAGGCGTCCGGCACAGGGCGAATGCCGCGATGAGCTGGTTCGTTCACGCGAACAAGCGATTACGCAAAGACTCATAATGGAGGACGTGAACACGAGAAAGAACTCCGGCGCCACGACCACCTCCGTCAGACGCCAGGGTGCGACCAGGCGCGCGGCCTCATCCGGCTCCGCCTCGGAGCGCCGCGAACACCTCGTGAAACTCGCCGCCGACCTCTTCGCCCGCAAGGGATTCCAGGCGACAACCGTCCGCGAGATCGCGGAGGAGGCCGGCATCCTGTCCGGCAGCCTCTACCACCACTTCGACTCCAAGGAGACGATCGTCGACGAGGTGCTGACCACCTTCCTCGACGACCTCGTCGGCCGCTACCGCACGGTGCTCGACCGGCGGGAGGACCCCCGTACGACCCTGTCGGAGATGGTCCGCGTCGCCTTCGGCACGCTCGAACCGCACCGCGCGGCGATCACCGTCATGCAGAACGACTGGAACTACCTGCGCTCCCTGCCCGGCGACCGCTTCGACTACCTGGTCAGGACGGAGGAGGAGGTCGAGCGCATGTGGGTCGAGCAGATCAGGCGCGGCCAGGCCGCCGGGCAGCTCCGCGGGGACATCGACCCCAAGCTCACCTACCGCATGGTCCGCGACAGCATCTGGGTCACGGTCCGCTGGTTCAGGCCGGGGGGACGCCTGAACACCGCGGGACTCGCCGACCACTACATCACGGTCCTCCTCGACGGTCTGACGACCGGCGAGCGGGCCTGAGCCGGACGGCTACTTCTTGATCCGGTAGGAGTCGCCGTAGACCTTCCACGACAGCGGCGTGTTCAGGTCGAGGTTGCCCTTCCTGAGGAAGACCCGCTGCGCGGTGTCCACCCTGCTGGTGTCCTCGTGGGCCGACTCGGCCTTCATGGCGACCTTGCGGGCGTCGAGGAAGGCGTTGAGGTAGGCGGTCTCGTCACCGCCCTGCGACGGCGGCTTGGCCTTCTTCAGCGCGTTCCTGCGGATCGCCCCGAAGCTGAGCGAGTCGTCGCCGCCGCCGTGCATGACGATGGCGTCGTAGTAGACGAACTGGCCGAGCGCGCGCAGGCCGTCCTTCTTGGCCTGCCGTACGGCGGGGCGGAAGTACAGCCGGTCACGTTCGTGGTTCTGCGCCTTCCTGAAGGCCTTGTCCTTCGCCGCGCGGGCCCAGGCCTTGGTGAAGCCGGGGTCGAGGCCCTTGTGCGAGTCGGTACCGTTGACCCGGCGCAGGGCGGGGAGGTACTTGGCCAGCGGGTTGTGCGGTTTGCTCCGGGTGTAGAACCTGACCAGGTCCAGCATGTCCCCGGTGCCGGAGCAGAAGCCGATGATGCCCGCCGTGTAGCCGCGGTCGTCGTCGATGTCCTCGATGTACTTGTACTGCGCCCGCCAGTTGAGGGAGGAGTTCTCCGCGCTGGAGACCAGCTTCATCGCGATCTCCCTCTTGGCCGGGTCGTCGAGCCCCGGTGCCGAGTGAGCCGAGGCCGAGACTCCGGAGATCACCGTGGAACGTGCCGGAGCCGCGGCGTGCGCGGCCTGGGCCGGGGCGAGCGGGACGGCGGCCATCACAGGGGCCACCACGGGCGCCAGGAACAGCCCGAGAAGACGTCGACGCCCGCCGAGGCGGGCGGAGGAGGTCACAGACAGGGTGTCGGTTGCCCGATATGTCGTCAGTGTCACTCCAACAGTTAACCCAATCTCTGTGAACGGCCAAATTCGATCTACTTGAACGCCCCCGCGGTCAGCCCTCTGCGGATCTGTCCCTGAAGGAGGGCGTGGACGACGATCATCGGGATGATCGCCATGCCGAGCGCGGCGAACAGCGCGCCCCAGTCGGCGTCGTAGCCCGCCGTGGTCGAGATGTCGGCGATGCCCTGCGTGAGCACCCAGCTGTCCCGGTCGGAGGGCAGCAGCACGAGGGGAAGCTGGTACTGGTTCCACTGGCCGAGCACGTTGAAGACCGTCACGCTGACGACACCGGGCCTGGCCATCGGCAGCATGATCTGGAAGAACACCCGCGTGTGCGAGGCGCCGTCCACGAAGGCGGCCTCCGCGACCGTCTTCGGCAGGGTCCCGAAGAAGGCGGTGAGGAAGAACACCGTGAACGGCAGGGAGAAGGCGATGTAGACGAGGATCAGGCCGCCGTGGGTGTTCAGGCCGATGAACGGGCCGACCAGGGGCAGCGCCCCGGTGTTCCTGACGACGAAGAACAGCGGGGTCAGCACCAGGTAGACCGGCAGGGCCAGGCCCGCGACGAACAACGCGTGCACGATCCGGCTGCCACGGAAGCGGTAGCGGGCCAGCACGTAGGCCGCCATCGCGCCGAACAGCATGGTGCCCGCCGTACCGCACGCCACGACGACGACGCTGTTGAGCATGTAGCGGCCCACGTGCGCCTGCTGCCAGGCGCGCGCCCAGTTGTCGAGGCGGATCGTGGCCGGCGGCGACCAGGCGTCGCCGAAGATCTCCCGCTCGCTCTTCACCGAGGCCAGGAAGGTCCACACGATCGGCACCGTGACCAGGAACGTCCACCAGAGCAGGACGGCGTGCGAGAGGACCGCCGTGAAGCGGGCGCGGGCCGCGCTCACCGGAACTCGATCCGCTCGCGCCGGGTCAGCCGCAGGACCAGCACCGCGAACCCGGCGGTGAGCGCGAACAGCACCACACCCATCGCACAGGCGTAACCGAACCTGGAGTAGTGGAAGGCGTTGCGGTAGACCTCCGCGGCCATCACCGTCGTGGAGTGGTCGGGGCCGCCCTGCTCTGCCGTCATCACCCACACGACGGCGAAGACGTCGAGCGCGGCGACGCCGAGGTAGACCCAGCCCGCCTGGACCGTGTCCCGCAGCAGGGGAAGGGTGATCCGCAGGAACAGCCGCCCGCCCCTGGCGCCGTCGATGGCCGCGGCCTCGAACAGCTCCCGCGGGATGGAGACGATGGCCGCGGAGAAGAGCACGACGTAGAACCCGACCGCCTGCCAGACCAGCACGAACAGGACGGCCCACAGCGCCAGGCGGGTCTCCGCCAGCGGCCCGACCGGTTCGAACCCCAGGGCGGTCAGCGGGGCGTTGAGCATCCCGCTCCTGTCCGGCCTGAGGATCTGCCGGAACAGGACGGCGACCAGGACGACGGCCAGCACCTGCGGGAAGAAGAAGACCACCCGGTAGAACCCCGCCCCCCTGACCGCTCCCCCGCCCGTGCGCCCGGCCGTCCCGTCGCCGGTCAGCAGCCAGGCGAACAGCAGGGCGAGCCCGATGGTCAGCGGCGGCACCAGCGCCAGCAGCAGCAGGTTGTGACCGGCGGCCCGCAGGAAGACCTCGTCGCCGAGGAGCCTGCGGAAGTTGTCCGCCCCCACGAAGCGCGGGACGGCGTTGACCCCGCGCCAGTCGGTGAGCGCGATGACGAGGGCCTGCGCGCAGGGGGAGAGCACGTAGACCGTGTACAGCGTGACCGGGACGGCGAGAAACCCGGCGACGAACCGTCTCCTGTGCTGGTTCATCGGCGGCTACCTCGTGAACTTCCGCACCGAGGGGTCGGCCCTGAGCGCGTCGGCCTTGCGCTGGGCCCGCTCGGCCCACCGGTCGGCGCTGATCGCCCCGCCCATCAGCTGCCCCGTGGCCGCGGCGACCTCGTCGTGCAGTTCGGAGTACCACCTGCGGAACATGAAGGTGACGACGTTGCCGCCCGCGGCGGCGAGGGCGGCGCGGGCGCTCTCCAGGCCTGGCCTGAGCCTGAGGCCGTCGGCCGCCCCCCTGACGACGGTGAGCGTCGAGACGGCCTCGGTGAACCTCCCGGCCGCCCGCCGGGAGAGCATGGCCCGCAGGTATTCGAGCCCGGCCCCGGGGTTGGCCGAGCGCGCGGGCACGATGTACTCCTCGCCCGGCTGGGCGTGCAGCGTGCCGTACGGCATGGCGTCCGAGGGGCCGAAGTCGGGCAGCGGGAACATCGCGTAGCCGAAGCCGTCCGGGGCCGAGCCGCGTTGCTCGTTCTCCAGCCAGGAGCCACAGGGCAGCATGGCGACCAGCCCGCGGTTCTGCGCGATCTGGGTCTGGACGTGGTCGAGGCCCGCGGTGCCCTCAAGGAGGTGCCTGGCCCCGATCTCCGCGAACGCCGCGGCGGCCCGCCGTACGGGCTCGGCCTGCCAGGCGCCCTCGGCGAGGTTGTCGATGTCGGTCAGCACCCGCCTGCCGCCGATCTTCGCGGCGAGGGTGAGGATGGGCTCGTAGATGTACTGGGGGTGGGTGCCCGCGTAGGTGAACGGCGCCATCCCCGAACGCCTGATCTCCTCGCAGAGGTCGAGGAAACGCGCCCACGTCCTGGGCGGTCGCCACCCCCTGGCCTCGAAGAGCGGCCGGGAGTACCAGATGCCCCAGACGGTGTTGGTGTAGTTCATGACGTACGGCCTGCCGCCGTAGCCGCCCAGCTCGATCGCCGTGGGATCGACGGTCTCGCGCACCGTGACGGAGGGGTCGTCCCAGCTTGGCGCGTCGTACAACGGTGTCAGGTCGGTGAGCTGGCCGTCCTGGACCAGGGCGCCCAGGTCCATGGCGCCGGCCCCGGAGTCGTCCACGACCTCGGGCGGGTCTCCCCCGACGAAACGCGGCTGGAGGGTCCTGGAGATCTCCTTGGTCGCGTTGTGACTGATCCTGAGGCGGGGAAAGCGGGCGGCGACCAGCGGTTCGTGGATGGTCCTGGCGTAGTCGTCGCCGAGGCCCCCGTCGAAGATCCAGATCTCCAGGGGGCCGTCCTCCACGAGACGGGGCACGCCTCCGGTGGACGTCGGGGGCGGGCCGCCGACGGGGAAGGCGCAGGAGGACAGGGCCAGCGGGCCGAGCCCGGCCAGGGCGCCGCGCAGCAGCTCGCGCCGGGACACGCCCCGCCACCCGGTTCGCCGCCCGGCTCGCCACCCGGAAGGGAGAGAGGGGGAGTTCACGATCACCCTTTCATGACGTACGGTGACCGTCACGCTACCCTCCGCCTCCGACGGGAACAACGACGCATCTATTGGGTAGTTGTACTATCCGGCTATGCGGATTTCCCAGCTCAGCGCCGAGACGGGCGTGCCCATCCCCACGATCAAGTACTACCTGCGGGAAGGCCTGCTCCCCTCCGGTGAGCAGACCTCGGCGACCAGGGCCGAGTACGGCGAGGCCCACGTGCGCAGGCTGCGGCTGATCCGCGCGCTGCTTGAGGTCGGACGGCTGCCGATCGCCTCCATCGCCAAGGTGCTGGCCGCGGTCGACGACGAGGAACTGAGCATGCACCGCGTGCTGGGCACCGCCCACTACGCCATCGCCCCCGCGCCCGCGCCCCGGCCCGACGGTGAGGAGTGGCGCCGCGCCCGCGCCGAGGCCGACCGGCTGGTCTCCGGCCTCGGCTGGCGGACGGAGCCCTGGGCTCCGGCCCTCGACGAGCTGGCCCAGGCCCTGTACGCCCTGGCCCGGCTCGGCATGCCGATGGACGAGGAGGCCCTGCGCCCCTACGCGCGGGCCGCGGAGACACTGGTCGAGCACGAGTTCGGCGTCCTCCCCCTGGACGGGCCCCGTGAGACGGCGGTCGAGACCCTGGTCATCGGCACCGTCATGCACGGCCGGGTCCTCGACGTACTGCGCCGCCTGGCCCACGAGTCCGCCTCGGCCCGTTTCTTCGGGATAGAGCCCGGCGATGACGGTGACAAGGCTCACACGGCCCCGTGACGGCCTCCGTTTTCGCAGGTCAGAGCCTGTTTTCACGGGAATGTGAACACTGCGCCGGGCGAACCGGACCTGAGTAACATCCCGTTCACATAAGGGCAACAGATGCGAAATCGCGACTTGCGAGTCTTTGGGGCAGCAGACCCCTCCCCTAGCAAGGACTCCGGCGATGACCTTCAAGGCTGAGTACATCTGGATCGACGGCACCGAGCCGACCGCCAAGCTCCGTTCGAAGACAAGGATCCTCGCCGACGGCGCCGAGCTGCCGCTGTGGGGCTTCGACGGGTCCAGCACCAACCAGGCCGACGGCGGCGCCTCCGACCTCGTGCTCAAGCCGGTGTTCACCTGCCCCGACCCGATCCGCGGCGGCGACAACGTGCTGGTCCTGTGCGAGGTCCTCACCATCGACATGAACCCGCACTCCAGCAACACCCGCGCCGCCCTCGTCGAGGTGGCCGCGCGGTTCGCCGAGCAGGAGTCCTGGTTCGGCATCGAGCAGGAGTACACCTTCTTCAAGGAGGGCCGTCCGCTCGGCTTCCCGATCGGCGGCTTCCCCGCCCCGCAGGGCGGCTACTACTGCGGCGTCGGCGCCGACGAGGTCTTCGGCCGCGACGTCGTGGAGAAGCACCTCGACCTGTGCCTTGAGGCCGGTCTGGCGATCTCCGGCATCAACGCCGAGGTCATGCCCGGCCAGTGGGAGTTCCAGGTCGGCCCGGCGGGCCCGATCGAGGTCGCCGACCAGCTCTGGATCGCCCGGTGGCTGCTCTACCGCGTCGCCGAGGACTTCAACATCGCCGCCACGCTCGACGCCAAGCCGGTGAAGGGCGACTGGAACGGCGCGGGCGCGCACACCAACTTCTCGACCAAGGCGATGCGCGAGGGCTACGACCCGATCATCACCGCCTGCGACGCCCTCGCGGCGAACGCCCTGGAGCACGTCAAGCACTACGGCGCGGGCATCGAGGAGCGCCTCACCGGCCACCACGAGACCGCCCCCTGGAACGAGTTCAGCTACGGCGTCTCCGACCGCGGCGCCTCCGTGCGCATCCCGTGGCAGGTCGAGGTGGAGAAGAAGGGCTACATCGAGGACCGTCGCCCCAACGCCAACGTGGACCCGTATCTGGTGACCCGTCTCATCGTCGGCACCTGCTGCTCCGCCCTCGAGAAGGCCGGCCAGGTCTGACAGGCACGTCCGCGCGGGGCCGCGTCCACCCGGAAGGGGCGGGCGCGGCCCTTCCGCGTTCCCGGGACTCGACCTGCCGTGTTCCAGCGTGCGGAACGTTTTCTGAATCCCGATGAAGTTGGTCGTCGATCCGGCCTTCACCGGCACGATTGGAAAAAGCGCTGGTCAGCGGCAACTTTTTCCACACCCCATTGGGAAACACTCCAAAACGATTAATTTCGTACTAAATAATGTTCGTTACGACAACGCCCAACAGGCATGGCGAGCCGTACCATAACTCCGATGCGGGACGTCGTGGAACAGTTGCAGCGCCTGGGCATGTCCGGTTACGAGGCCAAGGCCTATGTGACGTTGGTCGTCGCCGGGCAACCCCTCAACGGTTACGAGGTGGCCAAGCGCTCCGGCGTGCCACGGAGCACCGTCTACGAGACGCTGGGCAAGCTGGTGTCCAAGGGCGCGGCCTACGAGCTGCGCGGCCCCGAGGAGGCGGTCGGCTACCTGCCGCTGCCGCCCAGATCCCTGCTCGAACGCATGCGCAGGGAGTTCGACGACTCGATCGAGTCGCTCCAGTCCTCGCTGCCCACGATCGTCGCGCCTCCCGGGGCGCACATCATCCACAACCTCAAGGGCACCGAGGCCGTCCTCGCGCGGGCGGAGGACGTGGTCGCCGCCGCGCGCACCGACCTGTTCCTGTCGATCTGGCCGGAGGAGATGAAGCAGCTCTCCCCGCTGGTCGGGCGGGCGGCCGAGCGCGGGGTCGAGGTGTCGGTCGTGCACTTCGGCCCGGCCGAGACCCAGGTCGGTTACCTGTACGAGCACCGCTTCCCGGTGCCCGACTCGGTGGCCGACAACCTGGGCTGCGGCCTGCTGGTGGTCGTCGGCGACGGCCGCGAGGTCCTGATCGGCGGGTTCGTGAACGGCTCGGCCTGGGGTGTCTACACCGAGGACCCGGCCGTCGTCCTGATGGCGGTCGAGTACATCAAGCACGACATCGCCCTGCAGATCATCGCCGACCGGATCGGGCACGGCACGCTGACCGACTTCTGGAGCAGCGATCCGGAGCTGATGCGGCTGCGCGCCGCCCACGGCCACCCCGCGGCCCTGCTGCGCGCCGTGGGCATGCCCGACCACTGAGACCGCGGTGGTCGGCCACCGCAGGGGGATATGACATTCTTCGGAGGAAGATGTCACGCTTCGGGGGAAGGCTGGTCATGGACAAACCGGTCATCGTAACTGTCGATGACGATCCGGGCGTCTCGCGGGCCGTCGCACGCGACCTCAGACGCCGGTACGGCCAGTCCTATCGGGTCGTCAGGGCCGACAGCGCCACACAGGGCATGGACAGCGTGCGCGAGATGCGCCTGCGCGGCGACGACGTCGCGGCCATCCTCGCCGACTACCGGATGCCCCAGATGAACGGCGTGGAGTTCCTCGAACAGGCCATGGACCTGTACCCGTACGCCCGCCGTGTGCTGCTCACCGCGTACGCCGACACCGACGCCGCGATCCAGGCGATCAACGTGGTCGACCTCGACCACTACCTGCTCAAGCCGTGGGACCCGCCCGAGGAGAAGTTCTACCCGGTGCTCGACTCGCTGCTCGACGCCTGGCAGCGCGCCGAGCGGCGCGACTCCGACGAGCTGCGGGTGGTCGGGGCCCGCTGGTCGGCCAGGTCCTACGAGGTCCGCGACTTCCTGGCCCGCAACCAGGTCCCCTACCGCTGGCTGCTGGCCGACTCCCCCGAGGGCGTCCAGCTCCTGACCGCGGCGGGCGAGCGGACCGGGGAGGAGGACGCGGCCCACGAGGTCAGCCCGGCCAGGCTGCCGCTGGTCGTCACCGGCGAGGGCGTCAAGCTCGTCGCCCCGGACACCTCGACGCTGGCCTCCGCCGTCGGCCTGTCCACCGCCCCCGCGACCGACTTCTACGACCTGATCGTCATCGGCGGCGGTCCCGGCGGCCTCGGCGCCGCGGTCTACGGAGCCTCGGAGGGGCTGCGCACGGTGATGGTCGAGCAGCACGCCTCCGGCGGGCAGGCGGGCCAGAGCTCCCGCATCGAGAACTACCTCGGCTTCCCCGACGGCGTCTCCGGCGCCCAGCTCGCCGACCGCGCCCGCCGCCAGGCCCTGAAGTTCGGCGCCGAACTGCTCACCGCCCGTACGGTCACCAGCCTGGAGGTCAGGGGACAGGCCAAGGTCGTCGGGTTCGCCGACGGCGGCAGCATCGCGGCGCACACCGTGATCCTGGCCACCGGCGTCTCCTACCGCAGACTGAGCGCCCCCGGTCTCGACGACTTCGTCGGCAGGGGCGTCTACTACGGCGCCGCGGTGACAGAGGCCCCCGAGTGCCGCGACCGCGAGGTCTACGTCGTCGGAGCCGCCAACTCCGCCGGGCAGGGCGCGGTCTACCTGTCGGGATACGCCTGCAAGGTCCACCTGGTCGTCAGGGGTGAGGGGCTGGAGAAGTCCATGTCGCACTACCTGATCGAGCAGATCTCCCAGATCCCGAACATCGAGGTGCACACCGAGACCGAGGTCGTCGGCGCCGAGGGCGACGACCACCTGGAACGGCTCACGCTCAAGGGCCCCGGGGGCGAGCGCACGGCCGAGGCCGAGTGGCTGTTCGTCTTCATCGGCGCCGAACCGTTCACCGACTGGCTGGGCGACACGGTCGAACGCGACCGCAGGGGCTTCGTCCTCACCGGCCCCGACCTGACCGCCGCGGAGAACCGGCCGCGCAACTGGCCGCTGCGGCGGGAGCCGTACCACCTGGAGACCAACGTGCCCGGGGTGTTCGCCGCCGGGGACGTCAGAGCGGACTCGATCAAGCGGGTCGCCTCCGCGGTCGGCGAGGGGGCCATGGCCGTCGCGCTGGTGCACCGCTACCTGGAGAAGACGTGACGGAGGCCGCATGATCGACATCGACGTGCTCCGCGGGCTGTTCCTGTTCGAGAAGCTCGACGAGGAGAAGCTGCGGTGGCTGGCCTCGCACGGCGAGGAGCGCGAGTTCGGCGCGGGCGGGACGGTCATCCGGCAGGGCGAGCCCGCCGAGCACTTCGTCGTCCTCATCGACGGCGAGATCGTCATGTCCACCGAGACCCCGGCCGGTGTGGTGACCATGACCCCCACCTCCCAGGTCGGGGTCTACGCCGGGGCGACCTCGGCCTACCTGGGCGAGCGCGCCCCGGAGACCTACGCCCACTCGCTGCGCGCGACCAAACCCTCCCGGCTGTTCGTCCTGCCCGCCAGGAAATACGGGAAGATGGTCGCCGAGTGGTTCCCGATGGCCGTCCACCTGCTCGACGGGGTGCGCCTGGGCGGTCTGGCCCAGCGCGAGCTCATCGACAGACGGCAGCGGCTGACCGCGCTCGGCACCATCACCGCCGGGCTCACCCACGAGCTCAACAATCCGGCCGCCGCGGCCGTGCGCGCCGTCGGCGAGCTGCGGGAGAAGATCAAGTCGGCGCGGCGGGAGCTGGCCGACCTCACCGAGGCGGGCATCCCGCCCGAGCGGCTGCGCGCGCTGGTCGACCTGCAGGAGGGCTGCGCGGAGGGCGTCGGGAACGTGCCCGCCCGCACCCCGCTTGAGACCTCCGACGCCGAGGACGAACTCGGCGACGCCCTGGAGGCCGCCGGGGTCGAGGACGCCTGGGAGATCGCGGCGCCGCTGGTGAGCGCCGGGTTCGGTCAGGAGGGCCTGGAGAAGGTCAAGGCCAAGATCGGGGAGGAGCACCTGGCCGGCGCGGTGCGCTGGCTGGCCGAGGCCGTCGAGATCTCCCAGATGCTCGACGAGGTGACCGACGCGACCGAGCGGATCTCGACGCTGCTCGCCTCGGCCAAGCAGTACTCCCAGATGGACCGCGCGCCCTACCAGCGGGTCGACCTGCGGGAACTGCTGGACAGCACGCTCACCATGTTCCGCGGCAAGATCCCGCCGGGGATCACCGTGGCCACCGACTACGACCCTGAGCTGCCGCCGCTGCCCGGCTACGCGGGAGAGCTCAACCAGGTGTGGACCAACCTGGTCCACAACGCGCTCGACGCCATGGCGGGCGAGGGAACCCTCACCGTCCGCACCCGCCTCGAACACGGCACGACCGCCCTCATCGAGATCTGCGACACCGGACCCGGCGTGCCCGAACACCTGCGCGACCGGATCTTCGAGCCGTTCTTCACCACCAAGGCCGTCGGGGAGGGCACCGGGCTCGGCCTGGACATCTCCTACCGCATCGTCGCGGGACGCCACGGCGGCGACCTGCGCGTGGAGTCGGCGCCCGGCGACACCCGCTTCCAGGTACGGCTGCCGCTGACCGAGGTCCTCTCTCCCTGAGCTCTCACGAGAGCGGTCCCCCGGATCAGCCGTACACGCCCGTCATCGTGTCCATCAGGCGGGCGAGCACGCGTTCGCCCGAGACCCGCACGCCGTCGTGCTCCCACTCACTGGTCACCCAGGTCCGTACCTCGCCGACCTCGGCGGCCGTCCGCATGGACAGGCCCTCGTCGACGTACATGTCGTTGTAGTAGACGGCCGCGGCGACCGGGACCCGGTTGGCGGCCAGCCGTACGGGGTCGTACAGGTGGGGCCAGGAGTCGTCGTCGGCGAGGATCTCCGCCGCTCCCCTGAAGGGACGCAGGGCCGCGATCTCCTCGAACATCCAGGGGTAGATCATCTCCCCGGTCGGCAGCAGGGGCCGGGCGTCCTCGGCGAACTCGGCGGGCAGCAACCGGTGCGCGGCCCACGCGGTCGCCGCCCCCTGGGCGTAGATCGACTCGTGCATGACCGCGTAGAGCGGGTTGCCGACGAACCCGGTGGCCATCATGACCTCGTAGCGGAACAGGTCGGACAGCTCCCGCCCGGTCCACGCCTCGTCCAGGAGCCAGTGCAGGTACTCGGCGCCGTCGCTCATCCCCAGGCACATGCCCAGGCTCTGCAGACGGCGCACGGTCAGCACGTCCCCGTCGGGAAGCCTGACCTCCTCCTCGCGCAGCCGGTCGGCGACGGCGTCCAGCCTGGCCGAGTCTCCGGGATAGCGGGCGAAGAAACGTTCGACCTTGGCGCGGACCCGGGGGTAGGTGAGGGAGTAGACCTCCGCCGCGTCCGCCGCGAGCCCCGGCAGCCCGCCGCACACGTAACACGCCGCCAGCCCCTCGGGCGCCGTGGAGAGGTAGGTCAGCGTGATGAACCCGCCGTAACTCTGCCCGAGGGTCTCCCACGGCCGGTCACCGGCCAGCTCCCGCCGGATCAGCTCGGCGTCGGCGACGATCGCGTCGGCGCGGAAGTGCCGCAGCCTCGCGGCCACCTCGGCGTCGGTTCCGGTCAGCGTCGCGGCGGTCATCGGGGTGCTGCGGCCCGTCCCCCGCTGGTCGAGCAGGAGGACCCGGTGGGTGCGCAGCGCGCGTGCCAGCCAGCCGTCCGCCGCGTGCGGCCGGGGCGACTTGCCGCCGGGACCACCCTGGAGGAAGACCAGCCACGGCAGGTCGTCCCCCCGCCTGGCCGGGTCGACCGCCTCACGGGCGAAGACCTCGATCGTCTCCCCACCGGGATCGGCGTGGTCGAGAGGCACGGTGAACACATGGTCGGTGAGCGCCACCCCGGGCAGGTGAACGGTGTCCGTGCCTCTTCGCGGCGCCTCGGGTCGGTGTCTTCCCTCGTCGCTCATCCGCTGCGCTCCCTCACTCCTCGGTCCAGACACCGACGCGCCCAAGCCGAAACCCTTCACACACGGCGCCGAAGCGTCAGACCCTGCTTCTTCCCGACACCTGACGGTGGCACGGACTTGGCAGCCCTGAACCGACGGCTTCCCTGCACGATGCCTTCGACATCGGCGCGTCCGAACCATACCTCTTCGCGTTGTCTCTGACAGCACGCCGAAGCGCAGACGAATACTGGACGAAAGCTGCCATACTCCACCGCGTGGACTTTCTCGTGCTGGGGAACCTGACGATCACGCACCAGGGGCAGTCCACCGCCCCCACCGCCGCCAAGGATCGTGCCTTCCTCGGTGAACTGCTCGCCCACCCCGGCGAGACCGTCTCGACCGAGCACCTCGCCAACGCGTTGTGGCCCGACCGGCTGCCCGCCGACCCGGCCAACGCGGTCCAGGTCCGGGCCTCCCGGCTACGTGCCCTGCTTCGCTCCCTCACCGGTCCCGTGGAGACGGAACCCGTCCTGTACAGCAGGGCGGGCGGTTACGGGCTCAACCTCGGCGAGACCGGCACCGACCTGGCGCGGATGCAGCGGGCGCTGTCCCTGGCCGGTGACGAGCGCGACCCGGAGGCTGCGGCGAAGACCCTGCGGGAGGGGCTCGACCTGTGGCGTGGGGAGCCGTTCAGCGACGTCCCGCAGACACCGTGCGTCCTCGAACGGGCGGCGCACGCGCAGGAACTGCGGCTGTCCGCCATGGAGCTCTACGCCGAGCTGACGTTCTCCGGGGAGGCCGCCCCGGGGGCCCTGGTCGCCGAGCTGGCCGAACTGACGAGCCGTAACCCGCTGCGCGAGACGCTGCACCACCGGCTGATGCGCTCCCTGCACGCGGCCGGGAGGTCGGCCGAGGCGCTCACGCTCTACGAACGGCTGCGCAGGACCCTCCGCGACGAGCTCGGCACCGACCCCGGTCCCGAGTTACGCGATCTGCACCGGGAGATCCTGGCCTCCGGCTCCGACGGCACGGAGACCGTGGAACTCCGTGCGGAACCTCCCGAGACCGGGTCCGCGCCCGACCCGGCTCCGCCCGCGGAGTCCGTGGCCCCTGTGGACCCCGCGGACCCCGCCGACCCTGCGCCTCCGGTGAGGTCCACGATCCCGGCGGTCCAGGCGGACGGGTCCTGGGGGTGGTCCTTCAAGGAGACGGTTCCCTGGGGGGTGCTTCTCAGGAGACGGTTCTCCGGAAAGCGGGCGTGGCTGACGGCCGTCGTGGCCGTGGTCGTCTGCCTGCTCCTCGGGGCGGCCCTGTGGCTGTGGCTGCCGCGCCCCGAGGAACTGCCCCCCGAGACCCATCTGGTCCGGCCCATCCCCGGCGACCGGTCGCGGCTCGCCAAGGACGTGACCTACCCCGACGGCAGCACGGTCCGGGTCGGTGAGACGTTCGTCAAGACCTGGCAGATCGACAACATCGGCACGGTCCCGTGGCGGGACCGCTACCTGTACCGGCAGTGGCCGTGGGACGGCGAGGACCTGTGCCAGACCGAGCACAGGAGTGTGCGCATCCCCGACACGGAGCCCGGTGGGTCCGCGCTGGTGAGTGTCGAGGTGCGGGCCCCCAAGGAGCCGGCCCGGTGCAAGGTCTACTGGAAGATGGTCGACGTGGACGGCAACCAGTACATGCCCCACCTCAGCGGCATCTTCTTCGACGTCACGGTGGTGCCCTGACCTGGGCCTTCACTCGGGCGGCGCCCGCCGTACAGGAAACGTGCAGGGCCGCCCGGCAGGCTGACGGCGGTGGTGTCGCCCTCGGCTGAAGGGGGGCGCGTCCGCCGTACTTCTTCTCCGGCCACGAGAGGGCGCGGGGGCCCACGGGGGCGTGGCCGGGAGAAGAGGTACGGCGGGCGTACCGGTGCGCGGCGGGACACGAGATGCTGGCGATCATGCCTGAGTTCTACGACGTGATCTTCGAACGACGGGACGTACGCGGTGAGTTCACCGGGGAGGACGTGCCCGAGGAGGTCCTGCTGCGGGTCCTGGGGGCCGCGCACGCCGCGCCCAGCGTCGGCCTCTCCCAGCCCTGGGACTTCATCGTGGTCCGCGACCGGGAGATCCGCGAGGCCTTCGCCGGCCATGTCCAGCGGGAGCGGGCCGTCTTCGCGGCCACCCTCGACGCCGAGCGGGCCGCGACGTTCGCCACGATCAAGGTGGACGGGGTGCGCGAGTCGACGCTCTCCGTCGTCGTCACCTACGACCCGGCGCGCGGGGCCCCTGCCGTCCTCGGCCGCCACTCGATCGCGGACGCCGGGCTCTACTCGGTGTGCCTGGCGATCCAGAACCTCTGGCTCGCGGCCACCGCGGAGGACCTTGGGGTCGGCTGGGTGTCCTTCTACCGGGAGGAGTTCGTCAGTGGCCTGCTCGGCATCCCGGCGGGCGTCCGTCCGGTGGCCTGGCTCTGCCTGGGACCGGTGACGCACCGGGAGCGCGTGCCCGACCTCGAACGCAAGGGGTGGCGCGGCCGTGTCCCCCTGACCGACCTCCTCCATCGGGACGGCTGGCGGGGACGCTGAGCCGTACAAAACGTCTGTCAACCGTCGTCCCTGTTACGGCACGCCCGGGACGCGGAGCCGTACGGCGGGCATCCAGGACATATGGCCGCGACCATCGAGCCCGGTGACCCGGGCGACTCCGTCCCCGCCCACCTGCGGCTCGCGGGCATCCTCCGTGCGCGGATAACGAGCGGTGAGCTCCAGCTCGACCGCCCGCTCCCCTCGGAGGAGAGCCTCCAGCGGAGCTACGGCCTCGATCCGGGCAGCGTACGGCGCGCGATCCAGGTCCTGTCCGACGAGGGGCTCGTCTACACCGTGGAGGGCGGGGGCGCCTACGTGTCCTCCCGCGCGGAGGAGACCGGCGGGGGCTGAGGGTCCCGGGTCGCTCCCGGGCGTTGTTAGGCTCAACGCCCGGCGGGTTTTCCGCGCCCACATGCGTTTTCACAGGAGTGGACGATGGCGGTTCACGGATGGTGTCATCCTCGGTTCTCGCGGGTGCGCGAGGTGTTCCGCCAGAATTTCGCCGGCGACGGGGAGCTCGGCGCGGCGTTCTCCGTCTTCCTTGACGACAGGCCTGTCGTGGACCTGTGGGGTGGTGTGGCCGACCGCCGTGACGGGCGTCCCTGGGAGCGTGGCACCCCCACGCTGGTCTACTCGTGCACCAAGGCGGTGACCGCGACGGCGGTGCTGCTGCTGGCCGAGCGCGGTCTGCTGGACGTCACGGCGCCGGTCGCCGAGGTGTGGCCCGAGTTCGCCCGCGCGGGCAAGGAGCGTGTCACCGTCGAGCACCTGCTCACCCACCAGGCGGGGCTGCCGGTGATCGAGGAGCCGGTGCCGGTCGAGGAGTTCGAGGACCAGGAGGCCATCGCCGACCGGCTGGCCGGGCAGGCGCCGTTGTGGGAGCCGGGGACCGGGCACGGCTACCACGCGCTGACCTACGGTTTCCTGCTGGGCGAGGTGATCCGCCGGGTCTCCGGCAAGCGGGCGGGTGAGTTCGTGTCCGCCGAGATCGCCGACCCGCTGGGGCTCGAACTCTGGCTCGGCGCGCCGGACGACGTGGCGGCACGGGCGGCCCGGCTGTCCGGCGGGCTGCGCCTCGGGGCCTCGACGCCGGCGACCTCGGAGAAACCGGCGGCGCCCGGGGCACCGACGACGCCTGGGAAGCCCGGGGCGCCCGGACAGCCGGTGGCGCCCGGGAACGTGACAAACCCCGGGGCCGGCGCCGGGGAGGCGTTCGGCAGGGCCATGCGGGACGGCGAGAGCCTGACCGGCCGTGCCATGGGCAACCCGCAGGTCACCAAGCTGCGCGGCGGCGCCAACCACCCGGTCGTCCTGCGCGCGGGCTGGCCCGCGATCGGGGTCGTCGCCACCGCCCTCGGCCTGGCCGGGTTCTACCGTCATCTGGTCGCCGGGCGGATCCTGAGCCCGGAGACCCTGCGGGACGCCGTCAGGCCCCGGGTCTCCGGTCCCGACCGGGTGCTGCTCCTCGACAGCTCCTTCGGCCTCGGCTACATGCGGCCCGCGCAGGCCTTCCCCGTCCCCGAACGGGGGGCGCGGACCGCATTCGGCCACACCGGCATGGGCGGTTCCCTCAGCCTCGGCGACATGGAGCACGGCCTGGGCATGGCGTACACGATGAACAGGATGACCGACGCCGTCGCCGAGAGCCCTCGTGCCCACCGGCTCGCCGAAGCCGTCTACGCCTCTCTTTAGACCGGTCTCCCACATAGCGATTTCCTTACGAAATTCGCGAACCGTGACAACCGACGGCAGGGGTGAGACCGTCGAACAAGCGACGGCGCTCGGAGGGGGACTCCATTGGTTCCGGGATACCACGAGGTTCGAGACCTCGGCGCGGGAGGCGGCGGCCGGGTGGTGCTGGCCACCTACACCGCGACCGGCGCCTACGTGGCGATCAAGTACCTGAACGCGGCCCTGCGGAGCGACCACAGGTTCCTGGCGCGCTTCCGCGAGGAGGCGCGCGTCATGGTCGAGCTGTACGACCCGAACGTGGTCCAGTTCTACGAGTACTACGAGGACACGCGCGACGCCGCGATCGTCATGGAGCTGGTCGACGGCGTCTCCCTCAGGAGGATCCTGGCCGAGCACGGCACCACCAGCCCCGAGGCGGCGCTCGTCGTGCTCAAGGGCTCGCTGCTCGGACTGGCGTTCGCGCACTCCTCGGGGATCGTGCACCGCGACTACAAGCCCGAGAACGTGCTGATCCAGGCGGACGGCGCCAGCAAGCTGACGGACTTCGGCATCGCCGCCCGCACCGGGGCCTCCGACGCACCCCAGGGCACCCCGCCGTACATGGCCCCCGAGCAGTGGGCCGGGCATCCGGCCACCCCGGCGAGCGACGTCTACGCGGCCACCTGTGTGCTCTTCGAGTGCCTCACCGGGCACCGGCCGTACCGGGCGGAGAACGGGGCCGCGCTGATGCACCAGCACCGGCGGGCGCCGATCCCGATCGAGGCCGTGCCGAGTTCGGTGCGGGGCCTGGTCGCACGGGGCATGGCGAAGAGTCCGGCGGACCGGCCCGCGACGGCGGAGGCCTTCGTCCTCGAACTGGAGGCCGCCGCGGCCGCCGCGTACGGGCCCGAGTGGGAGCAGCGGGGACGGCGGCACCTGGCCGAGCTGGCCACCCTGCTGGCGCTGTCGTTCCCGCTGGCCAGACCGGCTCCGCGGGCGAGCACCTCGCTGGCGAGCACCGTGCTCGGCCGGGGCGGCGGCAGGCGCCGTCCCCGTCTCGGCCCCAGGCTGCTCGCCGGGGTCGTCGTGATCACCGTCGCGGTCACCGTCGGGCTGGTCGCCTCGGGGCGGTCGGCCGACAGGCTCTCGGCGAACTCGATCTTCACTCCGCCCGCGCACGTGCCCGGGGCCGGGAAGACCCCGCCGGACGGCGCGGGCGGCTCTCCCCCGCCGGAACCGACCCGGCCTCCCGTCAAACGGCCGCACACCGGAACGGAGCGGACCTCGGCCAGGTCGGAGAGCACGCCCACGAAGGCCCGCCCGACGCCGCGCGGGACCCCGGCGTCGTCCCCGAGCGCGCGGCCGACCCCGGTCACCGACCCGTCGCGGACGCCGTCCCCCACCCCGACCTCAAGCCCCGGGGTCGACGACCTCGCGATCACCCGGTTCGACGCGGGCGGTGCGACGCTCAGCCTGCGTTCCTCGGCCCCGGCCTCCGTCGTGCTGGCCGTCTCCTTCGCCCAGGGCGAGAAACGCGACCGCCTGACGAAGGTGGCCACGCGAAGCTTCACCCTCAGGGGGAGCGGCGTCCACTCCCAGCCCGTTCCCTACGCCTTCACCGCCCCCGCCTGCGAGCAGACCCTCTACCGCAGGGTCACGGCCTCGACCTCGCCCCGGTTCTCCGGCGGGGAGCTGAGCCGCACGGTCGAGGTCAGGGGCGGCCCGTGCCCGGCCCCCGAGGTGCGCAACGCGGAGATCACCTCCTGGGACGGCGAGACGGCCGTCGTCAAGGTCCGCGCGGGCGGTCCTGGCAGGGTACGGCTCACCGCGTCCTTCACCCGCAAGGACGACGAGGGCGGCGTCAGCACGCTGGACACCGTGACCAGGACCCTGTCCGGGGAGACCGGCTACTCCGTCGAACTTCCCGCTCCCCCCGCCGAGGTGCCGTGCGGCGGGCGGGCCGTGCTCGGGGTCACGGTCACGACGGACCGTCCCGCGGTCAACGGCACCCGGTACGCCCAGACGGTGGTCGAGGGCGAGGAGTGCGCCCCTCCCGCCGTCACGATCACCTCCTTCGACGGCACCTCCGTCGGCTTCCGCGTGCGCGCCTCCGGCACCTCCCCGGTGACCGTACGGCTGGCCTTCACCCAGCAGGTCCCCGGCGCCGACGGCGGGACGACCGGCAGCGCCAAGACGGTCGAGTTGTCCGGCCGTACCGACTACACGCGCACGGTGACCGGCGAGTTCGCCGCGCTTCCTGAGTGCGGGCGGTACGCCCGGCGGACCGTGACGATCACCACGGTGCCCGCGGGTGAGAGCCGTTCGAGCCAGGCCCGGGTCGACCTGCCGCCCTGCGAGCAGGAGCCCGGCCCCTCCGACCCCTCGGAGGCGCCGCAGGACGTCCCCTCCGTTCCCGGGGAGCCGGGATGACCTCTCCCCTGGAGGCCGGTGTGAGCAGGCTCGGCAACGTGCTGGTCCCCGTCGAGGACATGGACGGGGCGATCGCCTTCTACTCGGGGGCCCTCGGTCTCGCGGTGCGTTTCCGTGACGGCGACCGGTTCGCCGCCCTCGACGGGGGCGGCGTCACGGTCGCGCTGGTCGGGGCGGCCGAGCGGGTCGCGGGCGACGTCACCGCGCCCTCCTACCGGGTGGCGGACGTGGCGCTGGCCGTACGCGAGCTGACCGGGGCGGGCGCCGAGGTCGTCCAGGAGCCGGAGAGGGGACCGCACGAGGTCAGGGCGGTGCTCCGCGACCCCTCGGGCAACGTCCTGGTGCTCTACGCCCCGCTCTGACCCGCCCGCCACGGTTCGACGTCCAGTACGGCCTTGCCCGCGACCCTGCGGCCGAGCAGGGCCTCGGCGGCCTCCGCGAGGTGCTCCCAGGTGTCGCGCAGGCCGATCTCGGCGGAGAGCCTGCCCTCGGCGACCAGGCCGAGCAGGGTGGCCAGGTCGGGACCGAAGGCCGTGGCGTCGCCGAACGTGCTGATCGTCCTCGACCGGCCGAGGAAGAACAGTGAGCCCGGCGCGAACACGGCGGGTTCCCCCGAGGCCCAGCCGATGCTCTGGAGGTCGCCTCCGGGGGCCAGCAACGGCCAGGCGGCGACCAGCTGCGCCCCGCCGACGTTGTCCAGGATCAGGTCGAAGGAGCCCTCGATCCCGTCGAGGCCGACGACCACCTCGCGGGCGCCCAGTCCGGTCAGTCCCTCCCCGCGTGCCGCGGAGCCGACGGAGGCCACGACGTGGGCCCCGCCCAGCGCGGCCAGTTGCACCGCGAACCGGCCGATCCCGCCCGCCGCCCCGGTGACCAGGACCCTGCGGCCCAGGATCGGGCGGGTCCGCAGCGTCCGCAGCGCGGTGACCCCCGCCATCGGCAGCGCCGCGGCGTGGGCCAGGTCGACGGTGTCGGGGACCTCGGCGACCGCGTCGGTGTCCACCGCGACGCGCTGCGCCCAGGCGCCCGGCCCGAAGGCGACGACGCGGGTACCCTCCGCGGGCCCGCTGCCGTCCGCGGCGGCGCGTGCCACGACGCCCGAGGCGTCGTAGCCGGACACCGTTCCCGGGGGAAGGCTCGCGGCGAAGGCCACCTCGCCCCGGTTGAGTGAGATGTGCCGCACGTCGATCAGGACCTGGCCGGGACGTGGTTCGGGGTCGGCGACCTCGGCGATCCGCAGCGCGGCCCGTGCCTGGGGGTCGGTGACGACGGCGCGAACGGTCATGGGACTTCCCTCCGTTGGGAGTCGCTGCAGCGGACCGTCGGTCCGCTTATCTGGACGCTAGAATATTCGGACCATCGGTCCGCTTGTCAACGGGAGAGCCCATGACCGAGCAGCGTCAGGAGCGCGCCGACGCCGCACGCAACCGGAGAGCCGTCCTGCGGGCGGCCGAACGGCTGGTGGCCGAGCACGGCGGCGACCACGTCTCCCTCGACCGGGTCGCGGCCGAGGCGGGGGTCGGCAAGGGGACCGTCTTCCGCAGGTTCGGCAGCCGCACCGGCCTGCTGCGCGCCCTCCTTGAGGAGCGCTCGCGCGCGCTGCGTGAGGCGATCGTGGACGGCCCCCCGCCCCTGGGGCCGGGCGCGCCCGCGCGGGAGCGCCTGACGGCCTTCCTCGACGGGCTCTGCGGGATCGCCGAGGCCAACGCCGCCCTGCTGACCGCGCACGAGCAGGCGTGCGCCGACGCCAAGTACACCGAGCCGAGCTACCTGTTCTGGCACGGCCACATCGCGTCCCTGGTGGCCGAGGAGCGTCCCGGCCTCGACGCGGACTTCGCGGACTTCCTTGCCCACGCTTTGCTTGCCCTGTTCGACGGTGAACTGGTCCGGCGGACGTCGTCGCCCGAGGAGCCCCGGCGCTTCACCCGGTCCGTCACGGAACTGGCCGTCGCCCTGCTCGACGCCCCCGCCGCGCCGCGGGTTTCGTGATTCGCCAGATCTTTTTTGACTGGGCGTTTACAGTGGAAAAATCATGAAAACGCCTTTGACGTCGGCTTTTGCCGCCCGGTGCACCATAGCTCGTTCCGGAGCGGGTCCCGGACCGTCTTGACCTTCCCTTTAAGGGAGGTAACCTCCCTCGTCACGGAAGACAACTGGCCAATGGTGCCGCCACACGTGTCTCGGCCGCCTCGCCGGCCGGTCCCGTGACGCACCATCGCTCGACCCCCGTTTTCCGGCGGCCAGGTCGCGAGGGCGGCGCGACCATGCTTCGGCGGCCGTCGGAGGATGACCGGAAACTTCCAGATGACACCTGAGACGTACAAGTTCATCGAACTGCTGGAGAGCCAGCTCGGGTACTCCGAGCGGGGCAGCGGCTACACCAAGTTCGGCGATTGGTACAACACCGTCGAGTTCGACGCCGACTACAGCACGGCCCCCTGGTGCGACATGTACCTGTCCTGGGCGGCCAAGAAGCTCGGCTACGAAGACTGGGTGGGGCAGTTCGCCTACACCGTCCACCACGCCAAGTGGTTCCGCCAGCAGGACGCCTGGGGCACCGTCCCCAAGCCCGGCGCCCTTGTCTTCTTCGACTGGAGCGGCGGCAAGAAGCTCGACGGCATCGACCACGTCGGGATCGTCACCCGGGTCGAGGGCAACAAGAT
The DNA here is from genome assembly GCF_042893955.1 of Streptosporangium sp. NPDC001559. Taxonomy (NCBI): domain Bacteria; kingdom Bacillati; phylum Actinomycetota; class Actinomycetes; order Streptosporangiales; family Streptosporangiaceae; genus Streptosporangium; species Streptosporangium sp. NPDC001559. Next base: position 33,385 of record NZ_JBIAVG010000009.1, on the reverse strand, counting down.
CCACACCATCGAGGGCAACATCGACGGCGGCGTCGCCAAACGCAAGGTGCGCGACACCGACAAGGTCGTCGGATACGGATACCCCGAGAAGGTCAAGGCCCGTCTGGACGAGGAGGCCGCCCAGCAGCAGGAGATCGTCACGGCGTCCCCCCGCCCGGACAACTCCGTCGCCCTCACCCGTAACCCCGACCTGCTGTCGCAGGCCCCGCCCGTCACGGTGCGGGAGAACCTGCCGCCCTCCCCACCGGCCAGGACCGGCCCCAAGCACGCCAAGCCGGAGACCGGGGCCCACGCGAAGGACCCCTCGGCGACCCAGGCGAAGCCCCAGCCTCCCGCCAAGCAGACCGCGAAGACCGCGCCGCCCTCCACCACGCAGGCCGCGGGCCGTACCGGGAAGCACGCCAAGCCCGCGACCGCGGACACCAACGCGATCGCCGCCGCCCCCGCCTCCACGAGCCTGCGCCTGCCCTCGGACGCCCCCCAGCTCGGCACCCCCGCGATCCTCGCGCCGGTCCTGCTGACCGCCGTCGCGCTCATCGCCCACGCCAAGACCAGGCAGCTGAAGGCACGGCCCGCGCTCGCCGTGGCCGGTGCCGGGAGTACGGCGGGCACCCGCCGGGCACCCGGCCGCCGCCGCGCCCCGGGACGCCGCCGTGTCACCCGCGCCGTACCCGTCACGGCCCCCGCCGTGACGCCCGCCGTGATGGCCACCACGGCACCTGTCACAGCGGCCGTTCCCGTGCCCGCCCCCGTGTCGGCCACGGTTCCCGCCGGGTTGTCCGCCACGGCGCCCGCCGTCGCGGAGACCACGTTCAGGTCCGCCCAGACGACGGGGTTCCCCTCGGTCACCGCCCCGCCCGCGCGTGTCGAGGGGCCGGACGTCCACGACCTCCCCGGCGACGGACGGCACACGCGGTCCCACACCGATCCGCTCCGCGCCGGAGAGCCGGGCGCGGCCCGCCGCTACGACGGCCCCCGCCTCCCCTACCAGGGGAGGCGCCGCCTGCGTGAGCACCCGGTCACCGAGTCCTCCACCCTGTCGTCCGGTTTCGCGCAGGACGCCCCGCTGCGTGGCAGGCGGCACCGCAGGCCCGAGACCTCGGTCAGCACGACCATGCGGTCCACACGGCCGACCCGGCCCGTGCACGCCCGTCCCGCGACCACCTCGGCCGCCGTCCAGGACGGGCCGGTTCCCGTGCCGGCGGCGCCGCTCCCCGATGACGATCCGGCCCTGCGCCGCCCCTACCAGGGGAGGCGCAGGGCCAGGGTCACCGTCTAGGGTCGCCGTCCAGAGTCACTGTCCGAGGCGGGGCGTCAGCCCCGCTCGGGCGGGCGTTGCCGCCCCATGCTGCGGCGCAGTTCCTCAAGTTCCGCCTCAAGTCCGGCGATGCGGGTGTTCGCCCCCGGCCCCTGCCCCTGTGCCCGAGGAGCCTGGGGACCCTGAGCCTGGGGGCCCTGGATCTGGGGCGGCGCGCCGTACTGCTGGGCCTGGGGGCGGACCGAACGGGTCTCCTCAGAGCCGGGCGGCAACGGGTAGGGCGGTCGCTGCTGGTAGGCCTGCGCCCCCGCGGAAGGCCCTCCGAGTGCTCCTCCGGGCGCCCCGCCGTACGGCTGGCCGTACCCCGGCCCCTGCGGCGCGTGGCCGGGCTGGGCGCCGTAGGACACGGGCGGGAACGAGGTGGGCGGCGTCTTCACCCGGCGTCTGCCCTTGCCGACCATGGCCACCAGGGCGCCGACCACCAGCAGGGCGACCGCCCCGCCACCGCCCCACAGCACCCACGGCAGGATCGGCGAGGAGCTCTCGTCCTTGCCCGCGGTGATGGCCTGCTGGGAGTCGGTGATGTACTTGGCCACGTAGGGGTGGTTCGGCTGGAGCGCCTGGACCTCACGGAACTTGGGCAGCGCCTCGGAGTAGTGGTTGGCGAAGAACAGGTCGAGCGCCTCGTTGTAGGCCTTCGTCGTGGCCGACTCGGTGGGCTTGATGTTCTTCTCGTTGAGCTTCTCCTTGACGATGCTGACCGGCAGCACGAAGCTCTCGCCCTCGGTCGAGCCGCCGTCCTGCTGGATGAGACCGCCGACCAGGATGCCGATGACCTTGCCGTCCTTGCTGAACACCGGCCCGCCCGAGTTGCCCGGGTAGGACGGGGCCTGCGTCTGGATGTACGGCACGCCCTCCGGGGTCTGCCTGCTGGCGTTGTAGGGGCCCTCGGTGAAGGCCGGGTCGAGCTTGGACTCGACGTTGAAGATCGAGGTCTGCGTCACCGTGCCGGGGAACCCGCTGATGTAGAGCGTGTCACCGACCCGGACGTCGGAGTCCTGACCGAGCGGAACGGTCGGCAGGTTGTTCTGCCCGTTGGCCTTGAGGATCGCCACGTCCTTGCCCGGATAGACCGTGCCCTTGGCGACCAGTTCGATGGGGACCGACTTGGCCGTCTTGTCCACCCCGCCGCCGGGCAGGCTCTGCAGCAGCGAGAGCGAGCTCTGGACGTTGCGGATCTTGATGTTGTCCGCGTTCCAGACCTGGAAGATCTTGGAGGCGGTCCTGACGATCTCGTCGTCCGAGGCGGCGTCACCGAGATCGGCGATCAGGTCGGCGGCGTCCTTCTTGTTGACCTCGGTGAGCGCCTGCTCCGCGAAGGTCTGCGCCAGCGCGGTCTCCTCCTGGCCGACGCAGTGCGCCGCGGTCACCATGTAACCGTCGGGGGTCACCCACCAGCCGGTGCACAGACCGCCCGCGCTCGCCTCGACGACGCGCTCCGGCGTGCCCGGCGAGAAGTAGCGCCCCGGCTCCTTGGCCATCTGCTGGACGACCCACCGGTAGATGCTGTTCTCGTCCGCCGAGATCTTGCCCGACTGGACGGCGGTTATGCCCTGCTGGGTCAGCTGCTTGATCGCGTCCAGGTTGGCGACCGGCGTCGGCACGGCCACCTCCGCGGTGTAGGACACCGAGGTCAGCTGCACGGCGGGATGTGTCCTCGCCGCGAGCCACGTTCCCACGGGCACGTCCAGTTCCTTCGGCTTGGCCATGGCGGCGCCCGGCAGGGCCAGCACCCCGGCCATGGCCAGTCCGGCGACGGCGCTGAGTCTTCGCCACATTTTCTTACTCTCCCCAAACTCGCTTCCCAGGCGAGAGCATGACCCGCCACACTTGGGGGGCACTTGGAAGCGACTGGGACATTCATTAACAGCTGCCCATATGTCGTGACACGAGTGGCGATAGAGGACTGTGACCATCCGCTAGCCTGGCGGAGTGCTGGAACAGATCACGGCCACCCGATACGTGACCCCGCTGCGCGAGGGCGGGTCGCTTCCCGGCGTGGTCGAGGCGGACGACCTCGGGACCTACGTCGTGAAGTTCCGGGGCGCGGGGCAGGGCCGCAGGGTGCTCGTCGCGGAGATCATCGCCGCCGGGCTGGCCCGCCGCCTCGGCTTCCGCACCCCCGACCTGAAGGTGATCGACGTCGATCCGCAACTCGGCGTACGGGAGCCCGACGAGGAGATCCAGGACCTGCTGCGGGCCAGCGCCGGGCTCAACCTGGCGGTCGACTTCCTGCCCGCGGCCCTCGGCTTCGAGCCGCTCACCTGGCCGCCCGATCCCGGCTTCGCCTCCCGGCTGCTCTGGTTCGACGCCCTGATCCACAACGTGGACCGCAGCTGGCGCAACCCGAACCTGCTCGTCTGGCACGGCGACACCTGGCTGATCGACCACGGCGCCGCCCTGTGGTTCCACCACAACTGGCCGACCGCCGACCCGGAGCGCCCCTTCGACGGCTCCGACCACGTGCTCGCCCCCCACGCGACCCTCCTCGCGGAGGTCGACGCCGAGCTGAGCGAGACGATCACCAGGGACCTCCTCGACGGGGTCGTCGACGAGGTCCCCGACGAGTGGCTCGAGGACGAACCCGGCTTCGACGGGGCCGAGGCCGTACGGCAGGCATATGTGGAGCATCTACTGGCCAGGGCGCAGGCCCCCAGGCGGTGGCTCCCCCAGGAGCTTCCTCAGGGGGCTCCCGGGGCACGGCAGGGCGGCAAGACCGGCTCGGTGGGCGCGTTCTGGAAGGACAACCGGTGAGAGACGTCTACGAGTACGCCGTGATCCGGGTCGTCCCCCGCGTCGAACGCGGCGAACTGATCAACGCCGGGGTGCTGCTGTACTGCCAGCCGCGCGACTACCTGTGCGCCGGGATCGAGCTTGACGAGACCAGGCTGCGGGCCCTCGACGCGAACGCCGACGTCGAGGGCGTACGGCACGCGCTGGGCGCCTACCGGCGTTCCTGCCTCGGCGAGGAGGGTCCGCTGACGGGTGAGTCGCTCGGCAGCCGGTTCCGCTGGCTGACCGCCCCGCGCAGCACGATCGTGCAGACGGGCCCGGTGCACGCGGGTCTCACCTCCGACCCCGGCGCCGAACTGGAACACCTGCTGACCAGGCTCGTCCGGGCCCTGTGACCCCGTCTCTCAGAAGAGGACGGACATGAAGGTGCCGACCTCGCGGAACCCCGCCCTGCGGTAGGCCGCCCTCGCGGGGGCGTTGTAGTCGTTGACGTACAGCGAGACCACCGGCGCGAAGCATTCGAGGGAGTGCTTGAGCACCGAGGCCATCCCGGCGACCGCGTGGCCCCTGCCCCTCAGCTCGGGGTGGACCCAGACCCCCTGGATCTGGCACGCCTGGGGGGTCACGGCGCCGATCTCGGCCTTGAAGACGACCCGGCCGTCGTCGATCCTGGCGTAGGACCTGCCGATCCGGATCAGCTCGGCGACCCGTGACCGGTAGAGCGCGCCCCCGTCGCCCACCTCGGGCGAGATGCCGACCTCCTCGGTGAACATCGCGACGCAGGCGGGCAACAGGATCTCGAACTCCTCCGGCCTGACCCGCCTGACCAGGGGGTCGGCGGGGACCGGGGACGGCTCGGTCGCCTCCATCACCGGCTGGGTCCACCGGATCGCGCGGGCCGCCCCCCAGTACGGTTCGAGCCGCTCCCAGAGCGGCTCGACCGCGTCGGACGGGCCGACGATCGAGGAGCAGCGGCGCCCCTGCTTGCGGGCACGCTCGGCGAAGGCGTGCACGGCCTCGGCGCCGGCGTTGACCGGGACCAGGTTGGCTCCCGCGTAACAGAGCGAGGTGAGGCCGCCGCGCGGGCCGAACCCCCACATCTGGCCGCCGAGCCTGGCCGGGCTGAGACCGACGGCACGAACCCTGGAGGCGACGAAAACGTTGGAGACGGGGTCGGCGTCCAGGATCGCCAGCACCTCGTCACGATCGTTGTCGTCGAGCACGCGCGACGCCATTGTGCGCAGCATCACGCGCCCAGCCTACGCGACCCCCACGATTTTGGCAGGAACCAACACAGAGCCTGTCATCTACCCTGGGTGGCCTGTGTCGTCACCCGGCCGCGGCCGGTGCCTGCGAGGTCGCGGCACAGCGGGCGTCCGGCCCTCGCGCCGCCCGCCTGGCCGGGCCGAAGAGCGTCCCGTCCCTGAGGTAGGCCGCCAGCCTGCGGTCCACACACTGGTTGCCGCTGAAGGTGGCCCCGTGGTTTCCCCCGGCCACGGCCAGCATCCTGGAGCGCCCGAACACCGCCCGCATGCGCAGCGCCCCCCGGTACGGCGTCGCGGCGTCGCGCTCCGCCTGAACGATCATGATGGGCGGCAGCCCGGCGTTGTCCTTGAGCGTCACCGGGGTGCCCCCGCGCTCGGGCCAGAACACGCACGGCGCGTTGTACCAGGCGTTCGACCAGGTCAGGAAGGGAGCCTTGGCATGCGTCCTGGACATGTCGGAGCGCCACTTGCTCCACTGGCCGGGCCAGGCGACGTCATGGCACTGCACCCCCAGGTAGACGGCGTAGCCGTTCTCGTCCTCGGCGTCGTTCTCGGCGTACCTGTGGTAGGCGGCGAGCAGCGGGGCGTCGTCCCCCTTCTTGACGTAGGTGGAGAAGGCCTTGGCCAGCTGCGGCCAGACGAGATCGGAGTAGCCGCCGAGGGTGTAGATGTCGTCGAGTTCACTGGGCCCGACCACCCCGCCCGCCGGACGGACACGCAGCCGGTTGCGCATGGCGTACCAGGCGAAGGAGACCATCCTGACCGTCCGGCCGAGCCGGTAGACGTCGTTGTGCCGGGCCGTCCAGCGCAGGAAGTCCCGGTGTCGCCGGTTGAAGGCGACGTCCTGGGCGAGGTTGGAGCCGTACCAGACGCCCTTCGGGTCGACCACGCTGTCCATGACCATCCGGCTCACCCGGCCGGGGAAGAGGGTGGCGTAGACCGCGCCGAGGTAGGTGCCGTACGAGTAGCCCAGATAGCTGATCTTCTCCTCGCCCAGCGCCTTCCTGATCTCGTCCATGTCCCTGGCGCTGTTCTCCGTGCTCAGGTGCGGCAGCATCCAGTCCCACCGGCTCTGGCAGGCCTCGGCGTACTGGCGGGCCCTGCCGAGCAGCACCGCCTCCTGCTCGGCGTTGCCGGGAACGTTGTCCGGGCGGGGCGGGGCGTAGTACTCGGCCGGATCGACGCACCGCAGCGCGGGTTCGCTGTGGCCGACCCCACGCGGGTCGAACCCGATCACGTCGAACCGTCCGGCGAGGTCCGGGGGAAGCTGGGCGGCGACCCGCCTGGCCAGGCCGAGGCCGGAGGCCCCCGGCCCTCCCGGATTGACCAGCAGCGCCCCCAGATGGTTCCGCGAGTCCCCGCCCCTGACCCGGTTCAGCGCCAGGCTGATGGTCCGGTCAGGATCGGCGTAGTCGAGCGGGACCCTCAGGGAGGCGCACTCGACCACCGCACCCGTCTGTTCACCGGTCCCGGAGGAGGCGTCCGCGTCCGAGGAGGCCTTGCCCGGCGTTTCGCAGGGCCCCCAGACCAGATCGTCCCGTTCCTGCGCCGCCGCCTCCTGCGGTAGCCCGGTCATGGCGGCGAACACCGCGACGCCCACGGCGATCCCGACAACCCTTTTCACGAATTCCCCCTACTCGTACGGCAGAGGCGATGGTCTCCCAGCCGGTGACCCGGCCACGGGGGGTACGACGAGATCCTTGCCGTCTTGTGACCGTCACGTTGCCGTCCGGGAGCCCTGGCTAGCATCCATCACATGACGGAGCGATATGCGATCTTGAGCGGTTCCACCTTCGAGGAGGAGATCGGTTACGCGCGCGCGGTGGTCGACGGCGACCGGGTCCACGTGTCCGGGACGACCGGGTTCGACTACGCGACGATGACGATCTCGGATGACGTGGTCGAGCAGGCCGAGCAGTGCCTGCGCAACATCGAGAGCGCGCTGACCCAGGCGGGCTGTTCGTTCGCCGACGTCGTGCGCGTGCGTTACATGCTGCCCGACCGCGCGGACTTCGAGCTGTGCTGGCCCGCCCTGCGCCGCCGTTTCGGCGAGGTACGGCCCGCGGCGACGATGATCGTCTGCGGCCTGTCCGATCCGCGGATGAGGATAGAGATCGAGGTGGACGCGCGACGTCCCTGAACACCTGACCGGCCCGGGAGACGCCGTGGGGCGGCCCCGCGCGCCCGCGCGGAACCGCCCCACGAGACAACCCGCCCGTGAACCTACTCCTCCCGGTGGACCTGGCCCTGCAGGCGCCCGAGACCCGGGGCCCTCAACGCGAGGTTGGCCTCGCCCACGCCGTCCCGCTCACAGGTGGGACGGTCGAGCAGGACGGAGAAGCCGAAGGTGGTCCAGGTGATGCCGGGCCGGTCCGGGTTGAACCGGTGGCGCCGCTTCCCGGAGGAGCGCCCGTCGAGGACGACCTCGACCCGGTCGTCCTGGAAGGAGACGATCGCCTCGACCGTCTCGTCACTGAGCTCGGCACGGAGGTTTCCCCGGTAGACGGCGTGGCCGCCGTCGATCCACTCGCCTAGCTCGCGACCGCAGTCGTCGGCCCCCGCCACGGTGGTGTGGGCGGAGGTAGGCGACACGGCGGCCGAGGCGGCGGAGGCGGGCACGAGACCGGCCAGGCCCGTCAGAGCCGCCAGGGCCAGGGTCGCCGCGCGGGCAGAGGTGCGGAACATGCGCTTCCTTTCGACGGAGGACGACGCCTTGCCTCCCCGTCGCGGAACGTGACGACGAGGGAGGACCGCAACCAAATCAAGCTCAGCGACCGAGGGTAGTCAATGGCGACTCTGAGTTATGGCCCCAGGTTGTTCACCCGACGCATTCGCCCCGTTCGCCCCAGAGGTCAGGAGATCCCACCTTTTCCACCAGCCGCCCGATCACCCTCCGGAGCCATCCAGGGGCTTGGTCATGACGACCTCCCTGCTCTCGCCGTCATCGAGCAGGTCGCCGAGTTCCCCGGTGTCCTTGAAGCCGTGGCTCCGGTAGAGCGCGTCGGCCTCGTCGTTGCCCGGCGTCACGCACAGGCGCAGGGTCGTGGCGCGCCGCAGCACCGCCCATCGTTCGACCTCCTGGATCAGGCGGCGCGCGACACCCCTGCGCCGGGCCTGCGGGCTGACCCACATCGAGATCAGCTCGACCGTGTCCGCGTCTCCGCCGGGGATGCCGCTGACCATTCCGGCGAGCGCGCCGTCGAGGACCGCGATGACGTTGTGCGAACCCGGTATCTCAAGGCGCCTCCGCCAGCGGTCCTCGCGGTCGCCCTCCCCCTGCCAGTCGGCCAGTCTCGCCCCGAAGGCGGTCGGCGCCTCGGCGAGGGCCGCCAGTCTCAGCTCCCGCCACAGCGGCCAGTCGTCCGAGCTCAGGACACGTACTTCGATCATGACGTGAACCCTGCCCTGTCCGGGCAGGGACGGCAACGGATTAACGGACGACGACCTCGGGGCCGGGGGCGTCCTCGTCGTCGAAGTCGATCTCCACGCCCATCTCCTCGGCCAGCCGCAGGGCCTCCTCGATGAGGGTCTCCACGATCTGGGACTCGGGGACGGTCTTGATGACCTTGCCCTTGACGAAGATCTGGCCCTTGCCGTTGCCCGAGGCGACCCCCAGGTCGGCCTCCCGCGCCTCGCCGGGACCGTTGACCACGCAGCCCATCACCGCGACCCGCAGCGGGACCTTCATGCCGGTCAGACCCGCCTGGACCTGCTCCGCGAGGGTGTAGACGTCGACCTGGGCGCGCCCGCACGAGGGACAGGAGACGATCTCCAGGCCGCGCTCGCGGAGGTTCAGCGACTCCAGGATCGCGGCGCCGACCTTGACCTCCTCGACCGGAGGGGCCGACAGCGAGACCCGGATCGTGTCGCCGATGCCCTCGGCCAGCAGGGCGCCGAAGGCCACGGCCGACTTGATCGTGCCCTGGAAGGCGGGCCCCGCCTCGGTGACGCCCAGGTGGAGGGGGTAGTCGCAGCGCTGCGCGAGGAGCCGGTACGCCTGCACCATCACGACCGGGTCGTTGTGCTTGACCGAGATCTTGATGTCCTGGAAACCGTGCTCCTCGAACAACGAGCACTCCCACAGCGCCGACTCGACCAGCGCCTCCGGAGTGGCCTTGCCGTACTTCTGCAGCAGTCTGGGGTCCAGGGAACCGGCGTTGACGCCGATCCTGATCGGCACACCGTGGTCGGCGGCGGCCCTGGCGATCTCACCGACCTTGTCGTCGAACTTCTTGATGTTGCCCGGGTTGACCCGGACCGCCGCGCAGCCCGCCTCGATCGCGGCGAAGACGTACTTCGGTTGGAAGTGGATGTCGGCGATGACCGGGATCTGGGATTTCCTGGCGATGATCGGCAGCGCGTCGGCGTCGTCCTGGGACGGCACGGCGACCCTGACGATCTGGCAGCCGGACGCGGTCAGCTCGGCGATCTGCTGAAGCGTCGCGTTGACGTCCGCGGTGAGCGTGGTGGTCATCGACTGCACGCTGACCGGCGCGTCACCGCCGACGGGAACGGAACCAACCATGATCTGGCGGGATTTGCGTCGCTCGGCGATCGGCCTGGTCCTCACGGACGGGATCCCGAGAGCAACAGAAGTCATTTTCAGCCCTTGGTGAGTCGGGGACATCCCCAGTCTAGGCAGTAGCCGTGAGCTCCCGTGCCCGAATCCGTGCCCATTCGTCAGCGTCCAGCACCTCTGCGACCGTCTCCGCCGAGGTCACGGCGTGCTCGGAGACGACCGCGGCCACGGTGTCCACGATGCCGGTGAACGGCAGCCGCCCGGTGAGGAAGGCCTCGACGCAGACCTCGTTGGAGGCGTTGTAGACGGCCGGGGCCGTACCCCCCGCTGAGCCGACGTGACGGGCCAGCGCGACGGCGGGGAACGCCTCGTCGTCGAGGGGCTCGAAGGTCCAGGTGTGGGCCCTGGTCCAGTCGACCGGAGGGGCCACGGCCTGGACCCGTTCCGGCCAGCCGAGAGCCAGCGCGATCGGCAGCCGCATGTCGGGCGGGCTGGCCTGGGCCACGACCGAGCCGTCGACGAACTCGACCATCGAGTGGACGACCGACTGCGGGTGGACCACCACCTCGATCCGGTCGAAGCCGATATCGAAGAGCAGATGGGCCTCGATGACCTCAAGGCCCTTGTTGACGAGTGTGGCGGAGTTCACCGTGACGACGGGCCCCATGGACCAGGTCGGATGCGCCAGGGCCTGCTCCGGGGTCACCCCGGTGAGCCGCTCTCTCGGCCTGCCGCGGAAGGGACCGCCGCTGGCGGTGACGACCAGCCGCCGTACGGCGGAGGCGTCCGGCCCCTCCGGGCCCGCGGCCCACAGGCACTGGGCCAGGGCGGAGTGCTCGGAGTCGACCGGCAGCAGTCTCCCGGGTTTGGCCAGCCGCTTGACCAGGGGACCGCCGATGATCAGCGACTCCTTGTTGGCCAGGGCGAGCACCCGGCCCGCCTCAAGCGCGGCCAGCGTCGAGGTCAGCCCGAGCGCCCCGGTGACGCCGTTGAGGACCACGTCGGACGGCCAGGCCGCCGCCTCGGCGACCCCCTCGGGCCCGGCCAGGACCGTGGGACTCACCCCGTGCCCGGCCAGCGCCCGCCGCAGCTCGGGCAGGGCCGCCGGATCGGCGACGGCCACCACGTCGGGCCCGAACTCGGCCGCCTGGCGGGCCAGCAGGTCGACCCTGCCACCCCCCGCGGCCAGGGCCACGACCCGGAACCGGGCGGGATTGCGGGCGATGACGTCGAGGGCCTGGGTCCCGATCGAGCCGGTAGAGCCGAGCAGGGCGACCGAACGCGTGGTGTCTGGCTGCACGGGCCCATTCTCCCGGATGGCCCCTCCCGGTCGAACCGCCGCCGGGGGTACGCAGAGCGCCGACAACCCTCGACTTTCACCGAAAGTAGCAACAAGAACACATCTGGTAGTGCAAACTCGGCCCATGACTTCGAGCCTCCCCCTGCTCCTGGGTGCCGTGCTCGTCGCCGGGCTGCTCGGCGCCCCCGCGACCGGCACGACGGCCCCCGAACACCGGCAGACCTCGCACGGACTGGCCGAACATCTCGCCCGACCGGCGACCCCGGGTGGAGACGACACCGGCGTCGCCGGGCACACGGGCGCGGAGAACTCCGCCGAGCAGCGCCGTGTGCTCTCCTACTGGACGCCCCGCCGGATGGCCGCCGCCGCCCCGATCGGCCTGCTCGGACCGGTGACCGGCGTGCTCGGCGCGGTCACCGGCCTGCTCGGGCTGAAGACCTCCTTCGAGACCCCCGGCGCCAGGCCCTCCGTCGTGAGACTCGCCGCGAGACCCGGCGGAAGGTCCGCCGTGAGATCCGTCAAGGCCCCGCCGGGCGCGACCCGCACCCGGTACGGCGTGCGGGTCGGCGGTGCCCGCTGGGGCGCGGGCGGGCAGGTCGCCCGCACGACGGGGCGCGTGTTCATGACCCTCGGCGGGACCGACTTCGTGTGCTCGGCGAGTTCGGTCAGGAGCGCCAACGCGGACCTGGTCGTCACCGCGGGCCACTGCGTCAAGAACGGCACGGGCGCGTGGGCGGACAACTGGGTCTTCGTGCCCGGCTACGACCGGGGGCGACGGCCGTACGGGCAGTTCACGGCCCGGCGCATGTTCGTGACGGGCGCGTGGGCGCGGGGTGGTGACGACAGCCACGACATCGGCATGGTCGCGGTCAACCCGCGGGGCGGAAGGCACCTGGCCGAGGTCGTCGGCGTCCAGGACATCGCCTTCGACACCGCCAGGGGCCGTCAGACCCACGGTTTCGGCTTCCCCGCCGACCTGCCCTACGACGGCGAGAACCTGGTCTTCTGCGCGGGGACGGTCCGTGACGACCCGCACGGCCAGACCAGCGACCAGGGCCTGCGCTGCGACATGACCGCCGGGTCGAGCGGCGGCCCCTGGCTGAGCGGCTTCGACCCCGTGACCGGGCACGGCACGGTCACCTCGGTGAGCAGCTTCAAGTACAGCGACGACCGCGGCACGATGTACGGCCCCTACTTCGGTGAGACCGCCAGACGGCTCTACGCCGTCGCCCAGAGATCATGAGAGTACGGCCCGCACCCCGGGGTGCGGGCCGTACCTCTCCCGGGCCTACAGGGAGAGCCCGGTCAGGACCATGACCTTCTCGTAGGTGAAGTCGGCGATGGCGGAGCGGATGCCCTCGCGGCCGACGCCGGACTCCTTGATGCCGCCGTAGGGCATCTGGTCGGCGCGGTAGGACGGAACGTCCCCGATGACCACGCCGCCCACCTCGAGCTCGCGGTTGGCGCGGAAGGCGACGTCCAGGTTCCGGGTGAACACCCCGGCCTGCAGACCGTACTTGGAGTCGTTGACCGTGGCGAACGCCTCGTCCACGCCGGAGACCGACTGGACGATCATCACCGGGCCGAAGATCTCCTCGCAGGAGACCTTGGCGTCGTGCGGGACGTCGGCGAGCACGGTCGGGGCGACGGTCGCGCCCTCGCGGGTGCCGCCCGCCAGCAGCCGGGCACCGGCCGCGACGGCCTCCTTGACCCACTGCTCGACACGCTCCGCGGCCTCGACCGAGACCAGCGGCCCGACCTGGGTCCGGTCGTCGGCGGGGTCGCCGACGACCAGGGCCTCGACCGCGGGCACCAGCCTGGTCAGGAAGTCCTCACGCACGGACTCCTCGACGATCACACGCTGGACGGCGATGCAGCTCTGCCCGGCCTGGTAGTTGGAGAACAGCGCGACCCTCGAAGCCGCCCAGTCGAGGTCGGCGTCGGCGAGCACGACCGCGGCGGCGTTGCCGCCGAGCTCCAGGGTGACGTGCTTGCGCGGCACCTGGTCCATGATCGCGTAACCGACGGGGCCGGAGCCGGTGAAGGAGACCACCGGCAGGCGCGGGTCCTCGACCAGGGCGCCCGCGCGGTCGTTGGGCACCGGCAGCACGGAGAACATGCCCTCGGGCAGGTCGGTCTCGGCCAGGATCTCGCCGAGCACCAGGGCGGAGAGCGGGGTCGCGGGAGCGGGCTTGACGATGACCGGCGCGCCGACCGCGATGGCGGGGGCGACCTTGTGGGCCACCAGGTTGAGCGGGAAGTTGAACGGCGTGATCGCCAGGACCGGGCCGTGCGGGACGCGCGAGATGTAGGCGAGACGGCCCGCGGAGCCGGCCTCGGTGTCCAGGCGCATGACCTCGCCGCTGAGCCTGCGGGTCTCCTCGGCCGCGAACCTGAAGGTGGAGATCGCGCGGTTGACCTCGCCACGGGCCCAGAAGATCGGCTTGCCGTTCTCCTCCATGATCAGCCGGGCGAGCTCCTCGGCGCGCTCGGCCAGACGGCGCGAGACGTGGGCGAGGGCGTCGGCCCGCACGTGGATGGGGAGCGCGGCGGCCTGTCCGCGCACGGCCACCGCCGCTGCGACGGCCTCCTCGACCTGGTCTGCCGTCGGCACTGAGCAGAGGCCGACGACACGGCCGTCGTGTGAGTTGGTCACGGTGAGCTCGGCGTCCCCGGTGGCGGGACGGCCGGCGAGCCAGAAGGGGCGCACGTCCATGCTCAGACGGTATGCCAACCGCCGCGACGAGGCGTTACTCCAGGGCGTACAAGAGGGTCAGCGCGATGCGCCGTTCCGTATGTCCCCTTCTCTTTGGGGGGCTGTAACGAAACCGGCCCACTTTATGGATATTCCTATATGACGACGGTTTGAACGATCTTCGCTCTGGCTAAGTCACGGTTGCAACTCCCTCACAGCGGAAGGGCGTGGCCGCATGACCTCTCCGGCGCCGCGCGGGCTGCAGGGTGCCTATCACCTCGGCGAACGGGCGGGCCAGGACGAGCTTCGCGGACGGCTCCTCGACGTGGCCAGTCAGCTTCTCGTCACCGTCGGCCCGGAAAGCCTGTCGATGCGCCGCATCGCCACCGAGGCCGGGTGCTCGACGACGGTCGTCTACACCATGTTCGGCAGCAAGGAGGGACTGGCCGAGGCGCTCTACCTTGAGGGGTTCGAGCGGTTCAGACGGCGCCTTGAGGCCGTGCCTCCGCGCAGGAACGCCCTTGAGCACCTCACCGCGCTCGGTCCCGCCTACCGGGAGGCCGCGCTGGCCGAACCCGGTTACTACGCCCTGATGTTCGAGCGGGCGATCCCCGGTTTCGTGCCGAGTGAGCGGGCCAGGACCCTGGCCAGGGCCGCGCTCAACATCCTCGACCGGGTGATCGCGGACTGCATCTCCGCCGGATACATCATCCCGACCCAGCCCAGGAGGATCGCCGACGCCCTCTGGGCCGCCGCGCAGGGCGCCATCAGCCTGGAGCGGTCCGGTCACCTACGGGACGGCGAGACCTACAACGCGGTCACCTACGCCACCATCTCCCGCTATCTGACCGAGAAGCCGTGACCCGCGGAGATCGCGGTCATCCTGCCGTGGTCAGCGCGACCCAGAGCTCCGCGCGGGCCCCGGGGTCGTCGAGGTCGCGTCCGAGAAGCTCGGCGACGCGGCGCATGCGGTAACGCAGGGTGTGCCGGTGCACGCCGAGTCGTTGCGCGGCGGCGTCCCAGTGACCGTTGCAGGCCAGGTAGGCGCGCAGGGACTCCAGCAGGTCGGCGCGCGAGCCGTACTCGCGCAGGGGGGCGAGCAGCGCGGCGGAGAACGCCTCGGCCGCCTCTGCGTCCAGCAGGGACAGCAGCCCCTGGCCCGCCAGGTCGGCGAAGCGCGTCACCCGCTCGGTGCCACGACCGGCCGCGGCCAGCGCCCGGTCCGCCTGGTCGAGTCCGGCGCGCAGGTCGTCGAGACCGACCGGGGCGCCGAGACCGACCCCGCCGTACTCGGCGAGTGCCCGGGCCACCCCGTCCGCGCGGTCCTCGGGAGCGAGGACGACCACCCGCTCCGCGTCCGGCGCGGCGAAGACCCCGGCGAAGTCCGCCGCGACGGCGTCGAGCACCGCCTCCCGGTCGCCGCGGACGGCCAGCACGACCAGCCGGTCCGCGGGCAACGTCTCCCCCAGCAGGCCCAGGACCTCCCGCCCGGCCTCGGCCTGCCCGGCCAGCAGCAGCCTCAGCACGGCCGCGCGGATCCTGCGCTCGGCGGCCAGATGCTCCCTGCCGTGCTCGATGGCCAGCGTCAGCAGTGACCCGGCGGCGTTGACCACGGTGTGCGCGACCGGTGTGAACGGCCGCTCCGCGCCGACCGCGAAGAACCCCCTGACCCGGCGGGCGCCGAGTGGCTGCACGACGATGTGCTCGGCCGGGGTGGACAGTGCCAGGCTCGCCGGGGCGCCGCGTCCCGCGGGTTTCCTGAGCCGCTCCAGTTCGGGCAGCAGCCTGGCGACGTGGGAGGCGTCCCGGCCCGCCGCGTGCCGTACGGCCCCCGCCTCGTCGAGCAGCGCGGCCCAGCCACCCAGTTCGTGGGCCAGGCGGTCGATCACCGCGGCGGCCCCCTCCGGGCGGAGCGCGGCGCGGGTCAGGCGTCCCTGGGCGGCGAAGGCGCGGCTGATCTCCTCGTACTGCTCGGCGGCGATCAGGTCGCTGACCAGCTTGCTGATGGCCACGAACGGAGTGTCGCGGGGCACCTCGATCAGCGGCAGGCCCGCCAGCGCCGCGGCCTCGACCAGCCCGGCCGGGATCTCCTCGTGCCCGAGGCCGACGCCGAAGCCGAGACCGGTGACCTTCCTGGCCACGAGCCTGCCGACGTAGGGGGCGGCGTCCGCCTCGTGCAGGCGCATACCGGTGGTCAACACCAGTTCGCCGCCCTCAAGGAAGGGGGTGGGGTCCTCAAGCTCGCTGACCGCGACCCAGCGGACCTGGCTGTCGAGTGCGTCGTGCCCGGCCAGCACGGCGAGTTTGAGCGGCAGACGCCGCACGACGGTGCGGAGCGTCGGTGCCACGATCACCCCCGGATTTGTACGTTACGGCAAGAGTGCCGTCGGTAATTTTGCCATAGTGCATCATCCGCTTCCCGGTACGCGCGACATACCGTCACAGCATGAGCACCGTCACCCAGGGCGGCCCCTCGCTTCCTCAGGAGCGCCGGGTCGTCACCGAGATTCCCGGCCCCAAATCCCGCGAGCTGTTCGCGCGCAAGCAGGCCGCCGTCCCTCCGGGCATCGGCACCACGCTGCCCGTCTTCGTGACGCAGGCCGGGGGCGGTGTGGTCGTCGACGCCGACGGCAACTCGCTGATCGACTTCGGCTCCGGCATCGCGGTGACCAGCGTGGGCAACTCCGCCCCGCGCGTGGTCGAGCGGGTGACCAGGCAGGTCGCGGACTTCACGCACACCTGTTTCATGGTCACTCCCTACGAGTCCTACGTCCGGGTCTGCGAGAAGCTCAACGAGCTGACCCCGGGTGACCACGAGAAGCGCACCTTCCTGCTCAACAGCGGCGCCGAGGCCGTGGAGAACGCGATCAAGGTGGCGCGGCACGCCACGGGGCGCCAGGCGGTCGTCGTCTTCGACCACGGCTACCACGGCCGCACGCTGCTGACGATGACGCTGACGGCCAAGAGCATGCCGTACAAGCACGGGTTCGGGCCGTTCGCCCCCGAGGTCTACCGGATGCCGCTGGCCTACCCCTTCCGCTGGCCGACCGGCCCGGAGAACTGCGCCGAGGAGGCCGCGGCCCAGGCGATCGACCAGATCGGCAAGCAGATCGGCGCGCAGAACGTGGCCGCCGTGGTGATCGAGCCGATCGCGGGCGAGGGCGGCTTCATCGAGCCCGCCAAGGGCTTCCTGCCCAGGATCGCGGAGTTCTGCCGGCAGAACGGCATCGTCTTCATCGCCGACGAGGTCCAGACCGGTTTCGCGCGCACCGGCCACCTGTTCGCCTGTGAGGACGAGGGCGTCGTCCCCGACATCATCGTCACCGCCAAGGGCATCGCGGGCGGCCTGCCCCTGTCGGCCGTCACCGGCAGGGCCGAACTGCTCGACAAGGTCCACGTCGGCGGCCTCGGCGGCACCTACGGCGGCAACCCGCTGGCCTGCGAGGCGGCGCTGGGCGTGATCGAGACCATCGAGGCCGAGGACCTGACCGGCAGGGCCCGTCACATCGGCGAGGTCATGCTCCCCCGGCTGCGGGCCGTGGCGGAGCGGAACCCGGTGATCGGAGACGTGCGCGGCCGGGGTGCCATGATCGCGATCGAGCTGGTCGTCCCCGGCACCAAGGAGCCGCACCCGACGGCGGCCGGCGAGATCGCCGCCAGGTGCCACGCGGAGGGGCTGCTCGTGCTGACCGCCGGCACCTACGGCAACGTTCTGAGATTCCTGCCGCCGCTGGTCATGCCCGACCACCTGCTCGAAGAGGGACTGACGATCTTGGAGAAGATCATCAGCGAGATCTAACGGTTTGGATCACCACAAAAGGGGCACCCGGCTTGAGACTGGGTGCCCCTTTTGTTGCGCTACGGAAGGCGTACAGGGAGTGATTTAACCACCGCTTGACACTTACCACACCGATCACGGACGGAAACGGCGTTATAACGGTTCCGGTATAAGACTTCGCGATCAAGACGGGAGGCGTGATGGACTGGCGGCATACCAGTGCGGCACGGATCACGGCGACGTTCGACCCGGAGGGCCTCACCCGGGCCCAGTGCGAGGGCGACGCCTGTGTGACCTGCCACAAGAAATGGCCCCGGCCAAGGATCAGAATCGGCAGGCTGCCCAACGACTCCCCGCTGTTCGCCTGCGACGAGTGCGCCGAGGCACTGGTCCAGGAGACCGAGGAGAACATCTACCACCTGCCCCGCCGCGCGGCCTTCTTCTGAGGTTCGCCTCCGCGCCGTCTCAGGCGGACAGGAGCGTTCCGCGCGCCTGCTCCCGCATCCTCCACGGCGAGCCGTAGTCATCGAGCAGGTCCAGGAACGGCACCGCGTCGAACGCCTCGGGTCCGAGCACCCCTGAGCCCGTCCAGACCCCGCCCGCCAGCAGTTCGAGCGCGACCACCGGGTGCAGCGCCGTCTGCCACACCACGGCCTGACAGCCGTACTCCCGCATCGACCACGCGTTGTCCACCACGTGGTACAGGTAGACCTCCCTGGGCGCGCCGTCCTTGCCGACGCCCTTCACCCAGGTGCCCGCGCACGTCTTGCCGCGCATCCGCTCGCCGAGCGTCGCCGGATCGGGCAGGGCCGCGGCGACCACGTCCCTCGGTGAGGCCTCCACACCGCCGACCCGGATCTTGCCCGCGTTGTCCAGGCCGAGCTTGCGCAGGGTCTTCAGGACGCCGATGAACTCCTCGCCGAGGCCGTACTTGAACGTCACCCGCCCGGCGTCGATCCAGCGCGGCACGAGCAGGACCTCCTCGTGCTCGACGTTGACGCACTCGACGGGGCCGATCCCCTCGGGGAAGTCGAACACCTCGGGTTCACTGAACGGCTCGGTGGTGTGCCAGGCGCCGTCCTCCCAGACCACCGGGGGGTTCAGGCACTCCTCGATGGTCGTCCAGATGGAGAAGGTCGGCGCGAAGTCGTAGCCCTCGACCACCAGGTTCGACCCGTCGCGGACGCCGATCTCCTCGATGCTCTCGAAGAGGTGCTCGGCCGCGTAGCGCGCGAACACGTCGGCCAGCCCCGGTTCGACCCCCATGCCGACCAGCGCGAGGCGACCTCTGTCCCGCCACCGCCCGGTCAGAGCGAACTGCTCGTCACCGAGCTTCACCCCCGGCAGCTCGTACGGCCTGCCCGGGTGGGGGCGGGACAGCGACATCGCCATGTCCAGGTAGTCCGCCCCCGCGTTGAGCGCGGCCCTGAACAGCGGCATGGTGAAACGCGGATCGACGGCGTTGAGGAGCACGTCGCAGCGGTGCCCGGCCAGGGCGGCCTCGACCGCCTCCTGGTCGGAGGCGTCCAGCGTGATCGCGCTGAACCGCGGGTCACCGGCTCTGGCCACCGCCGCGGTGGCCCGGCTCTGTTGAGAGTCGGCCACCACGATGTGTTCGAAGAAATCTCGGCGCGCCGCGATGGGGACTATGGCCGAGCCGACCCCGCCCGCTCCCACAAGGAGGATTCTCATGGCGGGATACTATCCACTGACTGGTCAACCAGTCGATATTCGGGACATGATTTCACCACCGGATTCGTCGCGGATGGCGAACGCCCCCACGGAAATCGTGGCCGTCTCACGCATGGACGGAAGGAGGGGGGCGCCCCGTCGCCGGGGGAGCAACGGGACGCCCCGGCTCGGTGAGCGAGCCACGTCCCGTTCGGCCGCGGACCGTGGCCGCCCCGCTCACTTCACCAGGTCCTTCCACCTTTTTTCCCATTCGGTGTAGTCAGTGCATTCCCCACCCAACCCACCGCAATCCTTTGTTGGGCGGGTGGCAAAGAGGACACGTCCGAGCTCGTGGTCGTCACGCGCGTGGTAGGCGTCGCACAGCCTCCGGACCTCGCCGTCGCAGGCCTTGGCGTTGGCGGGGGCCAGCCCCGTCCAGGCGGCGGCCGAGTGCTGCGTGTCCGCGGAGCCGACCCAGTTGAGCCACTTGTAGGCGCAGTTGGGGCTGGTGGCGCCGGTCCCGACCATCCACGCGTCGGCCCACCCGGTCACCGGCCCCTTCTCCCGCTCGACCGTCCTGCCCGCGCGCTCGAAGAGATCCAGGTGGTACGGCAGCACCTGGGCCACGTGAGCCTCCCCCGTCGAGAAGGCCTGGATCACCTCCAGGGTGCTCGTCCAGTACACCCGGCGGGGCCCGTTGTGCTCGGCCAGCAGCCCGACGGCGGCGTCGAGCTGTGCGGGGGTGAGCTGGAAGGGGTCCTTGACCCCCAGTTCCGGCCTGGTCCGCCTGAGCGCCAGGGCGGCGTCGGCGATGCTCAGCGGGGTGTCCCTGACGGCCGACTGCTCCGTCCGGTAGACCGCGTCCGGCCCGTCGGGGGCGCCGGGCTCACGTATGACCTGGTTGGTCCCCCACAGATAGGGGACTCCGTAGACCTTGCCGCTCGCGTCCCGGGTGGCGGGAAGTTCACGCAGCCGCCGGGGGATGTCCTTGTACGACCGCAGGAGCGTGGTGTCCAGCGGCCTGACCGCACCGTCCGCGATCAGCCTCCCGGCCAGGTCGGGGGAGGCCGAGATCACGTCGTAGGAGGCCGAGCGGACCTTCTCCGCCATCTCCTCGCCGGAGTGGACCCGGTCGAGCCTGCTGACCCTGCACCCGGTGAGTTTCTCGAAGGGCGAGAGCCAGTCGGCGCTCGCGGTGGCGCCGCCGTACTCGACGTGACCCTGGTAGGTGAGCACCTGCAGGGTGCCCTCCCCCTTGCCGATCGACGCCGACGGCTTCGGGCTCGGTGTCGGGGACCGCGTGTCCTGAACGGCCGCCCGCCGGGCGAGCGCGCCGGGGGCCGTCGCGACCGGGAGGCAGACCGCCAGGGCCAGAACGCCGGCCAGTGCGCCGAGGCGTGTACGCCGGAACCTGTCCCCGCTCACGCAGTTCCCCCTACGACTCGATCTGTCCGGAGCCTATCGGCCGCCCGCGGAGCCTCGTCCACATACGGGACGGCCCCGCGGGAGATCTTCCCGCGGGGCCGTCCCGTCACCGCCCGCGCGGCTACCGGTTGGTCGGGAATCCGAGGTTGACCCCGCCGTGGCTCGGGTCGAGCCAGCGGGAGGTGACGACCTTGCCCCGGGTGTAGAAGTGCACGCCCTCCGCTCCGTGGACGTGGGTGTCGCCGAACAGTGACGCCTTCCAGCCGCCGAAGCTGTAGAAGGCCATCGGCACCGGGATCGGCACGTTGATGCCGACCATGCCGACCTCGACCTCGTTCTGGAAGCGCCTGGCCGCGCCGCCGTCGTTGGTGAAGACGGCGGTGCCGTTGCCGTACTCACCGCTGTTGATCAGGCCGAGCCCCTCCTCGTAGGAGGAGACGCGCACGATCGACAGCACCGGTCCGAAGATCTCCTCGCGATGGACGCGGGAGTCGGCCGGAACGTGGTCCAGGACCGTCGGGCCGAGCCAGAAACCGGGGGTCTTCTCGGCCGTCGCGCCGCCGCGCACCGGGGTCAGGCGGCCGTCCACGACGAGCTTGGCTCCCTCCGCCACCCCCAGGTCGAGGTAGGAGACCACCTTGTCCCGGTGTGCCCCGGTGACCAGCGGCCCCATCTCGGAGGCCGGGTCATCGCCGGGGCCGACGGTCAGCGCCGAGACTCGGGAGACGATCTTGTCGACCAGCTCGTCCCCGATCGGGTCGACGGCGAGCACGACGGAGATCGCCATGCACCGCTCCCCCGCTGAGCCGAAGCCCGCCGAGACCGCCGCGTCGGCGACGAGGTCGAGGTCGGCGTCGGGCAGCACGAGCATGTGGTTCTTCGCGCCGCCGAGCGCCTGGACCCGCTTGCCCGCCGCGCTGCCGGTCTCGTAGACGTAGCGGGCGACCGGGGTCGAGCCGACGAACGAGACGGCCCGCACATCGGGGTGCCCGAGCAGCCGGTCGACCGCGACCTTGTCTCCCTGGAGCACGGTGAAGACGCCGTCGGGCAGCCCCGCCTCCTTCCAGAGCCTCGCCAGCAGCAGGGAGGCGGACGGGTCCCGCTCCGAGGGCTTCAGGATGAAGGCGTTGCCCGCCGCGATCGCGATCGGGAACATCCACATCGGCACCATGGCCGGGAAGTTGAACGGGGTGATGCCCGCGACGACGCCCAGCGGCTGACGGATCGAGTAGGAGTCGACCCGGGTCGAGACACCCTCGGAGAAACCGCCCTTGAGCAGATGCGGGATGCCGCAGGCGAACTCGACGACCTCGATGCCCCTGGCGACCTCGCCCAGCGCGTCGGAGTGGACCTTGCCGTGTTCGGCCGAGATGAGCCGGGCCAGCTCGTCACGGTTGGCGTTCAGGAGCTCACGGAAGCGGAAGAGCACCTGTGAGCGCTTGACCAGCGAGGAGTCCCGCCATGCGGGGTAGGCGGCCACGGCCGAGGCTACGGCCGCGTCCACCTCCTCCGTCGAGGCCAGGTGGACGTGCCCGGCCACCCGGCCCGTCGCCGGGTCGAAGATCTCCGACGTACGGCCCGCCTCGGGAACCTCGGTGAGAGCGCCGTCGATCCAGTGGGTGATGTTCTTCACGACGTGACCTCGGCGTTGACGGTTTCGAGCGCGTTGACGATGATCCCGAGGCCCTCGGCGGCCTCGTCCTGGGTCAGGGTGAGCGGCGGGGCCATCCGCAGCACGTTGCCGTACAGGCCGCCCTTGCCCGCCAGCAGGCCCGCCTTCTTCGTCTCCTCCATGAACCTGGCCGCGATCGCGGGAGAGGGCGCCCCGGTCGCCGGGTCGACCAGTTCGACGGCGAACATCAGGCCCTTGCCCCGCACGTCACCGACGATCGGCAGGCGCGGCGCGGCCTCCCTGAGCCCGTCGATGATCAG
The DNA here is from genome assembly GCF_042893955.1 of Streptosporangium sp. NPDC001559. NCBI lineage: Bacteria > Bacillati > Actinomycetota > Actinomycetes > Streptosporangiales > Streptosporangiaceae > Streptosporangium > Streptosporangium sp. NPDC001559. Next base: position 10,749 of record NZ_JBIAVG010000009.1, on the reverse strand, counting down.
GGCCCCGGTCCTGGCGGCGTTGGCCTGCAGGTCGTGGTCGAGCACGTAGTCGAGGGTGGCGTTGGCGGCGGCCATGGAGATCGGGTTGCCGCCGAAGGTGGCGAGGCCGGCCGCGTGCGGGCCGTCCATCAGGTCGCCCCGCGCCACGACGCCGCCGACCGCGAAGCCGTTGCCGAGCCCCTTGGCGAAGGTCATCATGTCCGGCGTGACGCCGTGGTTCTGGATGCCGAAGAACGCCGAACCGGTACGGCCCCAGCCGGTCTGCACCTCGTCGGAGATGAACAGGACGCCCTCGGCGTCGAGGACCTCCTTGTAGGCGGCGAACAGCCCGTCGGGCGCCATGCTGAAGCCACCGACCCCCTGGATCGGCTCGGCGATCAGCGCGGCCACGTCGCCTCCGACGGAGGTGGCGAGCACGTGGCGCAGGTCGTCCACGCAGGCGGCGATGTAGTCGGCGTCGGACAGGCCGCGGAACTGGGTCAGGTGCCGGTCTGCGCCGTGCAGGAAGTGCACGTTCAGCGGCGACAGGGAGTTGTTCTTCCAGGAGCGGTTGCTCGTCACGCTGATCGCCCCGAAGGAGCGGCCGTGGTAGCTCTGCCGCATGGCCAGGACCTGGTCGGACCGGCGGGCGTAGGTCGCCAGCAGCAGCGCGGTCTCGTTGGCCTCGGTGCCCGAGTTGGTGAAGAAGACCTTGGCGTTCTCGATGCCGGAGAGCCGGGCGATCTTCTCGGCGAGCTCGACCTGGCCGCGGAGCAGATAGACCGTGGAGGTGTGCACCACGCCGGTCGCGAGCTGACGTTCCACGGCCTCGCGCACCTCGGGCACGTCGTAGCCGATCATGTTGGTCAGGATGCCCGCGAAGAAGTCCAGATAGCTCTTACCGGAGGCGTCGACGACCCGGTTGCCCTTGCCGCCGACGATCTCGATGGGCTCGTTGTAGTAGAGGGCCAACCAGTTGGGCATTACCGCGCGGTGGCGTGCAAAAAGGTCCGACATACAACGAGTATGTCGGGTTACGTCACCTGCTCACACCACCAGACTGTCGGGATATGGTCGGCAAAGCCGTCACGTTGTCAGAACGCCGTTCCAGTCTTACCCCCGAGTTCCTGTACGGCTTGCGCCCTGCGACGGTTGGCGCAAGCCGTACAGGATGCCGGGCGGAGCACCCCCCAGGTTCCCCGCCCGGGCTTCTCGGAGGAGGCGGCCCCGGCCAGGCCGGGACGCCGTGAGTCGCCTGAGCCACGAAGGCCCCGAACGCCACGGGCCCTCGCACCGGCACGCCCGGACGTTCGCCAGACGCGGACTGTGCCGGCCATGTCCACCTCCACGGGCTCGGGCGACTCATGAACCATCGTCGCCCATATTTCCCACTTAAGCAATCTGAAATACATGAATTTTTGGCACCCTTCCGTGACACCCCCCTCACCCTCGGATGCCCGCCCATATGACTCGCACATTGTGCGATAAATCGAACACCGTATTATCAGCCGTATGCTTAGGGATGTGGAACAGCCCCTGTCCTCGGTGTGGACCCGTGAGAAGCGTCCTTCGAAGAGCCCGACACTGAGCCGGGCGCAGATCGTGCGCGCGGCCATGGAGATCCTCGACGCCGAGGGGATGGAGGCGCTGAGCATGCGCCGCCTGGGCACCAAACTCGGGGCGGGGGCCACGAGCATCTACTGGCACGTGGCCAACAAGGACGACCTTCTCGAACTCGTCCTCGACGAGGTCTTCAGCGAGGTCCCGTCGTTCGACCCGGAGGCGAGCGGCTGGCGCGACGCGGCCTCGGCCTTCGCCTACGGCGTGCGCCAGGCGCTCTTCGCCCACCCCTGGTCCGCGGTGCTCATCGGCACCATGCCCAGCATCGGCCCCAACGCCATGCGCCTGTCCGACGGGCTGATGCGCACCTTCGCCAAGGCGGGGTTCACCGGCATGGGCCTGGACCACGCCGCCTCGACGATGATGGCCTACGTGCTGGGCACGACCCTGCCGGAGATCGCCTGGCGGTCCGTCACCAGGCGCTCCGGGCTGAACGAGCAGGACCTGGTCAAGGCGATGACGGACATCGTGACCCGCGCCGCGAACGACTATCCCGGACTGGCCGCCCGCTACTCCGAGTACGCCGACCTCGACCAGGAGGCCCTCCGCGCCGTCAACTTCGACTTCGGGCTCACCTGCTTCCTCGACGGCCTCGAAGCCCGCCTCAAGCAGCGATGAGAGGACTCACGGCGACATCCACTGCTGGATGCGGGTGAGCAGCTCCTGCGCGTCGACGGGTTTGGTGACGTAGTCGCTCGCCCCCGCCGACAGTGTCTTCTCCCGGTCGCCCTGCATGGCCTTGGCCGTGACCGCGATGATCGGCAGGTCCGCGAAGCGCGGCATCTTGCGAATGGCCGCGGTGGCCGCGTAACCGTCCATCTCCGGCATCATGATGTCCATCAGGACCAGGTCGACGTCCTCGTTGCACGACAGCATCTCGATGCCCTTGCGGCCGTTCTCCGCGTACAGCACCCGCATGCCGTGCAGTTCCAGGATGTTGGTCAGCGCGAAGACGTTGCGCACGTCGTCATCGACCACCAGCACCTTCTTGTCGGCCAGTACAGCGTCCGCCTCCTGGAGCGCGTGGGGCCGCTCGTCCAGGCCAGGCCGTACCAGTGGCAGAACCGCGCCGCGCGCCTGGGCCGACAGGTGCAGTGTGATGCGCTCGCGCAGCTCGTCGAGGCTCGGCAGGAGCTCCAGAGGCTGGGGATTCGACCGACCCTCGAGAAGCTCCTCCTGCGGCCGGGTGAGCGTGCGGGTGTGGTGGGCGAGCACCGGCAGCTCACGCAGCACCGGGTCCTCCTCAAGCCCACGCAGGAACTCCGCCGCCCCGTCCTGCCACATCCCGAGGTCGAGCACGATGCAGTGGTGGTCGTCCTGCCTCAGGGTCTCGACCGCGGTGACGGGGTCGTTGGCCGTGGCCACCCTGACCGGCCCGTGCGTCTCGTCCAGGTCGGCCGCGACGCTCTCGGCGAGCTGGGACAGCAGCCCGCCCCGGCGTGACTCGACGACGAGCAGGCGGCGCCCCGCCCCACCGGCCTGTTCCTCCCCCGGCGGGACGACCGCCCTCGCCACGGGCCCGGCGGCCGGAACGTCACGGCCGCGGGGGGCGACGTCCGCGACCGGAAGCCGGAGGCTGAAGGTGCTGCCCTGCCCCAGGACGCTGACCGCCCTGATCTCGCCCTTGAACAGGGCCGCGATCTCACGGCTGATGGACAGTCCCAGACCGGTGCCGCCGTACCTGCGGCTGGTGGTCCCGTCGGCCTGCTGGAAGGCGTCGAAGATCTGGGAGAGGTTCTCCTCGGCGATGCCGATCCCGGTGTCCACGACGTGGAAGGCGAGCACCTCCTGGCCGGGGACCCCCAGCAGGTCGGTCGCCTCGATCAGCTCGATCCGCAGCCCGACCGAACCCCTCTCGGTGAACTTCACCGCGTTCGACAACAGGTTGCGCACCACCTGGCGCAGCCGCTGCTCGTCCATGAGCAGCTCACCGGGCACGTCCGGGGCGACGGTGACGTCGAACCTGAGACCCTTCTCCGTGGTCAGCGGCCTGAAGGTGGCCTCGACGTAGTCGAGCAGGCGCCGTAGCGGCAGCGGCTCGACGCTGATGTTCATCTTGCCGGCCTCGATCTTGGACAGGTCGAGGATGTCGTTGATCAGCTGGAGCAGGTCGGTACCCGCCGAGTGGATGACGTTGGCGTACTCCACCTGCTTGGCGGTGAGGTTGCGGGCCGGGTTCTGGGCCAGCAACTGGGCCAGGATCAGCAGCGAGTTGAGCGGGGTGCGCAGTTCGTGGCTCATGTTCGCCAGGAACTCGCTCTTGTACTTGGAGGCCAGGGCGAGCTGCTTGGCGCGTTCCTCAAGCTCCTGGCGCGCCTGCTCGATCTCCCTGTTCTTCGTCTCGATGTCGCGGTTCTGCCGGGCCAGCAGCTCGGCCTTCTCCTCAAGCTCGGCGTTGGAACGCTGAAGCTCCTCCTGCCCCATCTGCAGTTCCGTGGCCAGGCGCTGCGACTCGGCGAGCAGGGAGTCGGTACGGGCGTTGGCGACGATGGTGTTGACGTTGACGCCGATGGTGCCGACCAGCTGTTCGAGGAAGGCCCGGTGCACGGGGGTGAACCTGTTCAGGCTGGCCAGCTCGATCACCCCGAGCACCTGATCCTCGACGATGATCGGCAGGATGATGAGGTTGACCGGCCCGGCCGCCCCCAGGCTTGAGGAGATCGTGAGATAGCCGTCGGCGATGTCCTCGACCAGGATGGGGCGTTTGGCCAGGGCCGCCTGCCCCACCAGCGACTCCCCGAAGCCGTAGCGACGGCTGGTGTCCCGATGACCGTAGCCGCCGACGACCCGCAGCTCCGAGCGGCCGCCCGCCTCCTCGGCGAGCAGGAACGTGCCATGCTGCGCGCGGACCAGCGGGGCCAGCTCGTTCATCACCAGTTCGGCCACGACGGCGAGATCACGATGGCCCTGCATGAGACCGGAGATGTGGGCCAGGTTGGACTTGAGCCAGTCCTGCTCCTGGTTGGCCAGGGTGGTCTCCCGCAGGGACTTCACCATGGAGTTGATGTTGTCCTTGAGCTCGGCCACCTCCCCCGAGGCGTCCACGGTGATGGAACGGGTCAGATCGCCCGAGGTCACGGCGCTGGTCACCTCGGCGATCGCACGGACCTGACGGGTGAGGTTGCCCGCGAGCTCGTTGACGTTCTCGGTCAGCCGCTTCCAGGTGCCCGAGACGCCCTCGACCTCCGCCTGGCCGCCGAGCCGTCCCTCGCTGCCGACCTCGCGGGCCACCCGCGTGACCTCCGCGGCGAACGACGACAGCTGGTCCACCATCGTGTTGATGGTGTCCTTCAGCTCCAGGATCTCCCCCCTGGCGTCGACCCGGATCTTCTGCGACAGGTTGCCCTTGGCGACCGCGGTGGTGACCTCGGCGATGCTGCGCACCTGCGCGGTGAGGTTGTCGGCCATGACGTTGACCGACTCGGTGAGCGCCTTCCAGGTGCCGGAGACGCCCTTGACGTCCGCCTGGCCGCCGAGCCGCCCCTCGGTGCCCACCTCGCGGGCCACCCTCGTCACCTCGTCGGCGAACGACGACAGCTGGTCCACCATCGTGTTGATGGTGTCCTTCAGCTCCAGGATCTCCCCCCGCGCGGAGACCGTGATCTTCTGCGACAGGTCACCCCTGGCCACCGCGGTCGCCACCTGGGAGATGTTCCGTACCTGGTCGGTGAGGTTGCCCGCCATGTAGTTCACCGAGTCGGTCAGGTCACGCCAGGTGCCGGAGACACCCTTGACGTCCGCCTGGCCGCCGAGCCGCCCCTCGGTGCCGACCTCGCGGGCCACCCGCGTCACCTCGTCGGCGAAGGAGGAGAGCTGGTCGACCATCGTGTTGATGGTGTTCTTCAGCTCCAGGATCTCCCCCCGCGCGGAGACCGTGATCTTCTGCGACAGGTCACCCCTGGCCACCGCCGTGGTGACCTGCGCGATGCTGCGCACCTGGTCGGTGAGGTTGCCCGCCATGAAGTTCACCGAGTCGGTCAGGTCACGCCAGGTCCCCGCGACCCCGGTCACCTCCGCCTGACCGCCGAGCCGTCCCTCGGTGCCCACCTCGCGGGCCACCCGCGTCACCTCGTCGGCGAACGACGACAGCTGGTCCACCATCGTGTTCAGGGTGTTCTTCAGCTCCAGGATCTCGCCTCGGACGTCCACCGTGATCTTCTGCGAGAGGTCGCCGGTGGCCACGGCGGTGGCGACCTGGGCGATGTCACGGACCTGGTCGGTGAGATTGCCCGCCATGGCGTTGACCGAGTCGGTGAGGTCCTTCCAGGTGCCGGAGACGCCGGGCACCTCGGCCTGCCCGCCCAGCTGACCCTCCGTGCCGACCTCGCGGGCCACCCGCGTCACCTCGGAGGTGAACAGGGAGAGCTGGTCCACCATCCCGTTGAAGACGGTGGCGATCTCCTTGAGCAGACCGTCGCCCTCGTCGGGCAACCGGGTGCCGAAGTCACCGTCCCGTACGGCGGTGAGCCCCGCCAGAAGCTGACGCAGATCGAGCTCCTCCACACCGGCGGCCTGTGTGGAACCACGTCTCGTTCCGTCCGTAGTCTCAACCATGTTCACCACCGCGTTCGTTCGGCCGAGAAAAGGTCAAGTCATCCTAAGGCCAGTAGACGGGGAGGCCGGGCGGTTGATGATTAGGCGGGAAATCCCCCTGAACGCAGAGAAAGGTCCACTCAAAGAGGGAGTTGACCTTTCAGGCTGTAAAGCAGGCGGCATTCTAACTTACAGGCTGATCGGATACTCTCAACGAGTGCTCCCAACCATCGCCGACGTTCTCGCCCTGGACACCGTCCGCCGGGGCAACCCACGGGTGGTCGCGGGAGCCGACCGGCTCGACACCCGGGTCCGCTGGGTCCACGTCGGCGAGGTCACCGACATCGCCCACCTGCTACGCGGCGGAGAACTCGTGCTCACCACCGGCATCGCGCTGCCCGACGACCAGGAGGGCCTGACGGCCTACGTCGCCGAACTGGCCGCCGTCGGCGCGTCCGGCCTGATCGTCGAACTGGGCCGCAAGTTCATCAGGGAGCTGCCCCGATCGGTGATCAACGCCGCGGAGAAGCACGGCCTGCCCCTGGTCACCCTCGCCCGCGAGACCCCCTTCGTGCAGATCACCGAGTCGGTGCACGCCAGGATCATCGACATCCAGCTTGAGGAGCTTCGCGCCTCCGAGCAGCTCCACGAGGTGTTCACCGAGCTGTCGGTCGAGGGCGCCTCCCCGGCGGAGGTCCTCAGCCAGATCGCACGCCTCTCCGGACGTCCTGTGCTGCTGGAGAACCTCGCCCACCAGGTGCTCGCCTGCGAGACGGCGGGCCGCGACACCGGGACACTGCTGGCCAGCTGGGAGACCCGCTCACGGGCGGTCGCCCCCGAGGGCAGGACCGCCTACGACTCCTCCTCCGGCTGGCTGGTCACCATGGTCGGCGCACGCGGCCAGGACTGGGGCCGCCTGATCCTGCTCTGCGAGGGCATCCCGGGGCCACGGGACGTCGTACTCGCCGAACGCGCCGCGACCACCCTCGCGCTGGGCCGCCTGCTGGAACGCCACCAGGAGTCCCTTGAGCGCCAGGCCCACGGCACGATCATCACCGGCATCCTGACCCACTCCTACGCCGACCCGGAGGAGGCCGCCGCCCGCGCCAGGGCGGTCGGCGTTCCGCTCACCGGACGCAAGCTGATCAGCGTGGTACTACGCCTGTGCGACCCACAGGACGACTCCCTCGAAGGGCAGGAGCAGCTCGTAAGGCTCGACGAGCTGGCCGAGGCCGCCGCTGCCGCCTGCCGTGACGCCCGCCTCCCCGCCCTGGTCGGCGCCTTGGACCAGGACCGCGTCGGCGTCCTGCTCCCCCTGCCCCCGCGGACCCTCGCCGAGCCCTCGCTGACCGCGCTCGCCGACCGCCTGCGAATGACCTTCGCCACACCCTTCGTCCTGGCCGCCGGATCCGTGGTCGACTCGCTCCGCGACGTACGACGCAGTTTCCTCGAAGCCGAGCAGGTCGCGGACGTGGCCGTCAGACAGCCCGACGGACGCCCCTTCTACCGGCTGCCGGACCTACGTCTACGTGGCCTTCTGCACCTTCTCCGGGACGACGCCCGCCTGCAGACCTTCGCCGAACGCGAGCTCGGCCCCCTGCTGGCCCACGACGCCCAACGAGGCGGCGACCTGACCGGAATCCTGCGCATCTACCTGGCCGCAGGCCGCAACAAGGCCGTCGCCGCGCAGAAGGCCCACCTGTCGAGGCCCGCCTTCTACGACCGGCTCCGTAGGCTGGAACGCGTTCTCGACATCGACCTGGACGATGTCGAGTCCTGTCTCTCCCTCCACGTTGCGCTTCTGGCGCTGGAGTCGTTCCGGAGAGACAACCCCCGCACCTGAAAGGCCCCCATGCCCGAGATCCTCGTCCCCGAGGCCGCCGACCTTGCCCGCATGGTCGGCGCCGCAGGCGTCTTCGCCGTCCCCGCCGGAGACGTACGGCTGTCGCCCGACGAGCTGGACCCCGCACAGATCCTCGCGGGCACGCCCCAGGTCTCCTCCGTGGAGCTCTGGTCGTCGCCCGACGGCTCGCAGAGCCGGGGAATCTGGGAGATAACCCCCGGAACCGTGACCGACGTGGAGAACGACGAGATCTTCGTGGTCCTGGCCGGCCGTGCGACCCTCGAAGTCGAGAACGGCACCAGCATCGAACTCGCCCCCGGCTCGGTCTGCCTGCTCTCCGCAGGGACCAAAACGACCTGGATCGTCCACGAGACCCTTCGCAAGGTGTATCACTCCGTGTCCTGAGTCCCGGCTGCGGGCCGTATGGAAAGTGGATTTCCGTACGGCCCATTCGCTTGGCGCAGGTCCCACCCGTGACAGAGGATCTGAGGGACTTCACCCGCAAAGACACCGTGTGGGAAAGAACACTTTCTCAATACGTTTAGCGTGTTTCGCCCACCCCGGTAGGTAGATCTTCGGCACGATGGTACGCCGAAGACTGATCACCAACGGGGAGAGATATTCATGTCACGACGTCTCGTCGTCGGGCTTTCCGCCATCACACTCGTAGCGACAGCGATGCCCGCCCAGGCGGGGCAGGCGGCCTTGCCCTTCCCCTCCTCGGCGTTCCCGCTCGGCGAACGAGTGGCCCCGGTGACGAAGCAACGCAACGTGGCCCCCGGAGTCGACCTTTTCACCGTAAGGCACGGCACATCCACCCAGGGCTGGACCGTGGCCGTGCTGATGCCCAACGGGCACGAGGACGGCAGCCTGGCCACCGCCCAGGCGAAGGCCTCCGAGGTCGAGTCCGCCGGATTCACCCCGGAGATCCAGAAGGTCGTCCAACCCGCCGCCGCTGACGCCCCCTCCGTGGAACGCTATCTGGTCCGCGTCGGGCAGTGGCCGTTCAAGAAGCGCGCCGAGGCGGACAAGGTGGTCAAGGAACTCAAGGGGTTCGACATCAAGGCCAAGGCCGACTACCTCGGCGACGACGGCCTGGAGACCACCGGCCCCTGGAATCTGCGTGTGCTGACGATCGACCCCAGAACCTTCCGGGGATCGTTCAAAACGAGCATCGGCAAGACCATCGCCAAACGTGAGACCACCAGCTCTATGGGCAAGCCCGTCGGTGCCATCGCCGGCGTCAACGGCGGCTTCTTCAACATCCACACGGTCAAGGAGATCAAGGGCGATCCGATGGGGATCTCCGTGGTCGGCGGCAAACTCCTCAGCGAGGCCGTGGAAGGCCGGACCGGACTGATCCTGAACGGCAGGAAGGTCAAGATCACCGAGTTGAAGTCGGCTGTAACGGCCACCTCATCGGACGGGGAGAAGACCGCGATCCAGGGAGTCAACCGGGCGCCGGCCGCCGACGAACTCGTCCTCTACACCGAGGAGTTCGGCACCAAGACCGCGGCCGACGGCGGCACCGAGGTCGTGATCGACCCCCAAGGAAGGGTCGTCTCAGCCCGTCAGGCGGGCGGCGTCGTCCCGCGCGGTTTCTCCGTACTGCACGGCACCGGCCTCATGTCCGACTGGCTGCTCGAACACGCCGCGGAGACCGCGACGGTGAAGGTGGACACCAAGGTCATCGATCTGCGGACCCGGCGGGCCGTCCCCCTCACCCCCCAGACATACGTCATGGCGGGTGGCGTAGGCCTGGTCAAGAACGGCCGAATCCACATCACCGCTCTCGCCGACGGACAGGCCTCCCTCAACATGATGCTCCGCCGCCACCCTCGGACGATGGCGGGCGTCACCAAGAACGGCGGACTGATCCTGGCCACCGTCGACGGCCGCATCCCGGGCGTCACCGTGGGAGCGTCGATGGTCGAGGCCGCCCAGTTGATGCGCTGGCTGGGCGCCAAGCAGGCCATCAACCTCGACGGAGGCGGATCGAGTGCGATGGTGGTCCGTGGGAAGGTCGTCAACCAGCCCTCGGACGGTGCCGAACGTCCGGTCGGTGACGGCCTGTTCGTCACCCCCTGACCCCTCTTTGACTTCAACGCCCTGGTCGCTCCCGACCAGGGCGTTGTCATCTCCGCTACGAGAAGCGCCATGCGCCGTTCTCCAAGCAGTCGACGGCCGCCCGAGCGAGGTGCTGTCCGGGGACCGCCTCGATCTACTCGTCCATCGCCTCCGTCACACCCGTCGCCGCCTGACAGGGGCCGTCTGACAGGGGCACGGTCCCCTCGGGTACGGCGCGCCCAAGAACTCCGCCGCCGCCCCTCCGAAGCAAGCCCGCCCGGCTCCTCCTCCACCGGGCGGGCTTATCCATGCCCCACACAAAAAACGGGGCGGCTCTCGCCGAGCACCGTTCTCCAAGCAACGGAACACCCCCCGCACGGCACCAACCCAGCCCTCCCAACACCCACCCCGAAACAGAACAAGGGGCAACCCCCGCCCCTCACACACCCCCGGGGACCAAGCACAAACAAAAAAGGGGGCGGCCCTCGCCACCCCCACCCAGGGAACAACCCCCCGCAGGGAACCCCCCACACACAAAAAACGGGGGCAGCCCCAGCCACCCCCACACACCCCTACCAAACAAAAAAAAGGGGGGCCACCCAAAAGGATGACCCCCCAAAGATTGTCCGGCGGCGACCTACTCTCCCACACCGTCCCCGGTGCAGTACCATCGGCGCTGAAGAGCTTAACTTCCGGGTTCGGAATGT
>NZ_JBIAVG010000008.1:0-384995 GCF_042893955.1 Streptosporangium sp. NPDC001559 | reverse complement strand
CGCCGTGGGTGTACGCCAAACTCACCGACCCCGGCTCACGCGCTTCACGACTGTGGGTACAGATCGAGCACGACCCAGCCACCCCCGAACAGGGCGCCGGCGTTATCTGGGAGGGTAAGGGCACCGCCGCCGCCCCCTCCGGGGCCAACGCCTGGGTGCAGGTTCCGGCCGCGAAGCTGTCCGACGGCATGAAGCTCCGCTGGCGAGTACGCGGTGAGACCACCACCGGCGTGACCGGTCCCTGGTCCGACTGGATCGCGACCACCGTTGACCTCCGTAAGCCGTCAGTGGCAGGACTGTCGATGTCGCCGGCGACATGGGATGCGGGGACATGGACAGCAGCGACGGCGTCGCCATGGGTGTATGCCAAGGTGACCGACCCCGAGAACAGGGACTCTCTACTCGCGGTGGAGGTCGAACACGACCCGACCGCGACCGGCCAGGGCACCGGCGTGATCTGGACAGGGAAAAGCGCTCGGCCATCCCGCTCTGGCGACAACGCGTTGGTTCAGGTTCCCGCCGGGAAACTGACCGACGGCATGAAGCTCCGCTGGCGCGTCCACGGTGAGACCACCACCGGCGTCGTAGGCCCGTGGTCCGACTGGGTCGCGACCACCATCGACCTCAGTAAACCGTCGGTTGAGGCGTTGGGTATGGATCCTGCTCTGCCTGCTTCGGCTTCTTGGACGGCAGGGACGGTGACGCCGTGGCTGTATGCGAAGGTGACCGATCCGGACAATCGGTTGAGCAAGTTGAATGTCGAGGTGGAGCATGACCCGGCTGCCACGTCTCAGGGTACGGGCCTGATCTGGTCGGGTTCTTCGGACAAGTCATACACCTCAGAAACCAACGCCTGGGTGGCCGTACCGGCGGGCAAGCTGACCAACGGCTGGCAGATCCGCTGGCGGGCGCGGGCCACCACCGTCTCCGGGGCGTCCGGGCCGTGGTCGGAATGGGTGTCCGCCCGCGTGGACACCACGATTCTCAAGGCGATCCCGCCCGCACCTGTGGTGAGCAAGGTATCCACCCCCATTGGCCAACTCGTGTCCGGATCATGGATTCTGCCGAGTCTCAACCCGGCCTTCACCGCGGCGATCTCCGATGTCGATCGGCGGCCCGGTGTGCTGGAGGCCGAGGTCGAGCACGACCCGGCGGCCACCGGCCAGGGTTCGGGGCTGATCTGGTCGAGACAGGGCGGAACCTTCGCGGAAACCTGCTTCACGGGACAGTCCTGTTCCGCTTCGCACACGTCTCCCGCGGCCACGGGGTTGCAGAACGGCTGGCTGATCCGCTGGCGTGTCCGCGCCGTGGTCCAGTCCACCGATTCCCCTGGCGCGCTGGTGTCCGGCCCCTGGTCGGAGTGGCAGTTCGGACGCGTCGACACCTCCAAGCCGGTGGTGTCGGATCTGTCGGCTTCTCCGGGGCAGTCGGTGGCGGGGTTGTGGACGCTGCCTTCGACTCAGCCGTCCTTCTCCGCCTATGGCGGTGACCCTGACTCCCGGCAGCTACGCCTGGAAGCACAGATCGAACATGATCCGACCAAGACCGACCAAGGTTCCGGGCTGATCTGGTCCGGCACCGGAGACCAGTCCACCAGCACCTGTTACACGACGAGTAAGTGCTGGATTCAGACGCCTACGGTCACGTCGGGCAAGTTGAAGGACGGCTGGCTGATCCGTTGGCGTGTCCGCGCTACTGCCTCCTCCGGAGTGGTGGGGCCGTGGTCGGAGTGGCAGGCCGGGCGGGTGGACACCTCCAAGCCGGTGGTGTCGGATCTGTCGGTTTCCCCGGGGCAGCCGGTGTCCGGGATGTGGGCGCTACCTTCGACCCAGCCGTCGTTCTCCGCTTACGGTGGGGATGCGGATTCGCGGCAGTTGCGGCTTGAGGCGCAGGTGGAGCACGATCCTTCGGCCGCTGGTCAGGGTGCGGGGTTGATCTGGTCCGGCGCCGGAGACCAGTCCACCAGCACCTGTTACACGACGAGTAAGTGTTGGATTCAGACGCCTACGGTCACGTCGGGCAAGTTGAAGGACGGTTGGCTGGTTCGTTGGCGGGTTCGGGCTACTACTTCCTCGTCTGTGGCGGGGCCGTGGTCGGAGTGGCAGGCCGCGAAGGTGGACATCTCCAAGCCGGTGGTGTCGGATCTGTCGGCCTCTCCGGGGCAGTCGGTGTCCGGGCTCTGGACGCTGGCGTCGGCCCAGCCGTCGTTCTCCGCTTATGGCGGGGATGCGGATTCGCGGCAGTTGCGGCTTGAGGCGCAGGTGGAGCACGATCCTTCGGCCGCTGGTCAGGGTGCGGGGTTGATCTGGTCGGGTGCGGGTGATCTGTCGACCAGCACCTGTTACACCACCAGCAAGTGTTGGATTCAGACGCCTACGGTCACGTCGGGCAAGTTGAAGGACGGTTGGCTGGTTCGCTGGCGGGTTCGGGCATCGACGTCTTCTGGGGTGGCGGGCCCGTGGTCGGAGTGGCAGGCCGCGAAGGTGGACACCTCCAAGCCGGTGGTGTCGGATCTGTCGGCCTCTCCGGGGCAGTCGGTGGCGGGGTTGTGGACCTTGACCTCTACGCAGCCGTCGTTCTCGGCTTATGGCGGGGATGCGGATTCGCGGCAGTTGCGGCTTGAGGCGCAGGTCGAACATGACCCGGGCAAGGCCGATCAGGGTACGGGGCTGATCTGGTCGGGTGCGGGCGATCTGTCGACCAGCACCTGTTACACCACCAGCAAGTGTTGGATTCAGACGCCTACGGTCACGTCGGGCAAGTTGAAGGACGGTTGGCTGGTTCGTTGGCGGGTTCGGGCATCGACATCTTCTGGAGCGACAGGCCCGTGGTCGGAGTGGCAGTCGGCGACGGTCGCGGTGAGTGGGACGGCGGGTAACGGTCTGGGTGCGGTCCCGGCCACTCGCGGTACCGACTCCTGGACCATTGCCTCGACCACTCCGTGGTTGTACGCGAAGGTGTCCGATGCCGGTGGTGGCAAGCTGACGTTGGGTGCGGAGGTTGAGTATGACCCGGCCGCTCCTGAGCAGGGGACCGGGCAGATCTGGGCCGGCAAGGGCACTACTTCCTACAACTCTGGTGCGAATGCCTGGGTGCAGGTTCCGGCCGCGAAGCTGACCGACGGTATGAAGCTTCGCTGGCGGGTGCGTGGTGTCACGGTCGCGGGGGTGGAAGGTGAATGGTCGGCCTGGCAGAACGCCATCGTGGACCTCGGCAAGCCAATCGTTGACGGCCTGGGGATGAACCCTGCCATCCGGGGCACGACGTCATGGACCGTCGAGTCGTTGACACCGTGGATGTACGCCAAGGTGACCGACCCGCAGAACCGGTCCAGCAAGCTCGACGTCGTGGTGGAACACGACCCGGAGAAGAGTGACGAGGGCACGGGCCTGATCTGGTCGGGTTCCTCGGACAAGGAATACGCGTCCGGGACCAACGCCTGGGCGGTCGTACCGGCCGACAAGCTGACCGATGGCTGGCACATCCGCTGGCGGGCACGGGCCACCACCGTCTCCGGAGTGTCCGGGCCGTGGTCGGAGTGGGTGTCCGCGACCGTGGCGGCACTGCCGTTCGAGTCGTTCTCCCCGGAGAACAACAGCCAGGTGGGCACGCTGACGCCGGTGCTGTCGGCGAACGCACGGCCCTTCAACAAGGGCGAGGTCAAGTACTGGTTCCAGATCTGCGCGGGCAGCGCACCGAACTGGCGCTGGTGCAAGGACTCCGCGGCGGAGACCAAGGACTGGACCACGGCGGGTGCCTGGCAGGTCGTCGACGAGCGGTTGAAGTGGGGCGAGACGTACTCGTGGATGGCCAAGGCCGCCACCACCTACACCACGGTGAGCTCCTCGTGGCGGACCTTCACCCTGGTGCCGGAGCAGGGGAACATCAACGGCCTGCTGTCGAGCGGCACGCAGGACCGGGAGTTCAACCACATTTCGGGCAACTATGCGCCCACCACAACGGATGCCTCGGTGGCGGTGGCCGGGCCGCCGCTGTCGGTGAGCCGTACCTACAACAGCTTGGACCCGCGCACTGACGGAATCTTCGGTGCCGGGTGGACGACTCGCTGGGACATGCGGATCGAGGTGGAGCCGACGGGGAACCTGCTGGTGAGCTACCCGGGCGGGGAACAGCTGCGGTTCGCTCCGATGGGCAACGGCACGTACGCGCCTCCGTCGGGGACGTTCGCGACAATGGCCGCTGAGCAGGGAGGCGGCTGGCGGTTGATGGACAAGGCGGCCACCTCCTACTGGTTCGACGCGTCCGGCCGCCTCACGAAGATCACCGATCACCGGGGCCGGGCGCAGGAACTGACCCGTGGCACCGACGGCAAGCTGCTCAAGGTGACCGCGACGGCCGGCAGGTCACTGACGTTCACATGGTCGGGGAACCACGTGGCCAGCGTGTCCACCGACCCGGTCGACGGCACCCCGCTGATCTGGACCTACACCTACGAAGGTGACCAACTGGTCAAGGTGTGCTCGCCGATCTCGGCGACGGCCTGCACGACTTACGAGTACGGCACGGCCTCGCGGTACAAGAGCGTGATCATCGATTCCCGGCCGGAGTACTACTACCGGCTGAACGAGACCGAGACCCGTACCGGCACCGTCGTCGCGAGTACAGCGGGCTGGAACATCACCGATGAGCAGGCCAAGCTGAACGGGACCACCCCGGCGGACCTCGGTGTCCAGGCGGCGGGCGCGCTGGCCGGGTCACCGGACACCGCGATGCGTTTCAAGGGAGCGGAGACCTCGACCTTCGTGCAGCTGCCGCGCAACGCGATCAGCGGCCAGGGCGGGGAACTGGCGGTAGAGGCGTGGTTCAAGACCACCACGTCCGGCACGGTCATCGGGATGCAGAGCGCCGGCGGCAGCGCGCCGTCGGCATCCGCGCCGGTGGTGTATGTCGGCACCGACGGAAAGCTGCGCGGCCAGTTCTTCACCGGTCTGTCCACTGTCGCGCACGCTCCGATCACCTCCGCCGGAGCGGTGAACGACGGTGGGTGGCACCATGTGGTGCTGTCGTCGGTGGAGACCAGGCCCGCCTCAAGCTCGACGCCCGCCGAACACACCCAGACGCTGTACCTGGACGGTGCCGCGGTGGGCACGCTGACCGGTGAGATCCAGCACGGTGACATGGTGGAGACCAGGATCGGCTCCGGGTACGGCTCCACGGCATGGCCGTTCAGCACGACCAGCACCGCGCCGTTCCCGTTCAACGGCGACATCGACGAGGTCGCGATCTACGGCAAACCGCTGGGCGCGGCGGCCGTGCAGCGGCACTTCGCGGCAGGGAAGCCGCAGCCGCAGCTGACCAAGGTGACCCAGCCGTCGGGCCGGGTGTGGACGGTCAACGTCTACAACCCGGACGGCGGCCGGTTGGCGTCGCACACCGACTCCAACGGCGGTACGTGGAAGCTGTCGGATCCGGTGTACGCCAAGCAGACGACCATCTCGACCTTCGCCACCGTGACGGTGACCGACCCGCAGAACGGAGTGGTCACCTACGTCTCGGACGCGCAGCGTGGCTACCGCGAGGTGTCGATGACCGACCAGGTCGGCGCGACCACGAAGTGGGCCTACGACGTGGGCGGTAATCCGGCGAAGGTGGTCGACCAGAACGGCAACGTGGTCGAGTTGGCGTTCAACGCGCGTGGGAACCTGCTGTCGAAGAAGACCTGCCGGACGACGGGGGCGAACTGTTCGACGGAGTACTACGACTACTTCATCGACACGGAAAAGCCGTTCGACCCGCGCAACGACGTGAAGACCGCCCAGCGAGACGGCCGGTCGGCCTCGGCCTCCGACGAGAGCTACATGACCTCGTGGTCGCACAACGAGTTCGGCGAAGAGACCAAGGTCACCACTCCGGCCACGGAAGACTTCCCGACCGGGCGCAGCACGAGGAAGACCTTCACCGACGGTACCGAGCCCGCGGTCGGCGGCGGCACCACGCCTGCGGGCCTGGTGAAGTCGGCCAAGGACTTCAAGGGCAACGAGACCACCTACGCCTACAGCGCCACCGGAGACCTGGTCACAGAGACGCTGCCGTCCGGCCTGGTGAAGAAGCACACCTATGACGGGCTCGGCCGGTTGATCTCGACCACCGAGATCTCCGAGGCGTACCCCGAGGGCGTGACCACCACGATCGGCTACGACGGCAAGGGCAACGTGCTGTCCAAGGTCGGACCCGGGATCAAGAACGACGTCACCGGCAAGACCCACACGTTGAAGTGGTCGGCCACCTACGACGCCGACGGACTCCTGCTGACCGAGACCAGTGCGGACCTGACGGGCATGGACGCGGCGCGGACCGCGACCTACACCTACGACGCCCACGGACGGCAGGAGACGATCACCGGGCCCGAGGGCGCGGTCACCCGCTCGGGCTACGACCCCAAGGGTCAGAAGATCAGTTCCACCGACGCGCGCGGTGCCACGCTGGCCTACACCTACACGCCGCGTGGAGAGCTGGCCACCACGGTGCTGAAGGGATGGACCGGCAGTCCGCTCTCCCCACAGCCGGCCACCGATGTGGTGCTGGAGTCCGTCGCCTACGACCCGGCGGGACGGATCGCGTCCAAGACCGACGTGATGGGCCGCACCACCGGCTACAGCTACTACGCCGACGACCTGGCGTTCGAACAGATCGCCAAGGGTGCCAAGCTGAACGGCTCCGCCACCGGCAGGGACGTCGTGCTGGACACGAAGGTGTACGACGCGGCCGGGCAGTTGACCCGGCAGACCACCGGCGGCGGCACACTGCGCATCGACTCCGTCTATGACGCGGCCGGACGCCTCAGCTCGCAGGTGGTGGCCCCGGAGACGCTGGCGCGCAGGACCAGCTTCGTCTACGACGCGAACAACAACGTGACCAGGGCGACGCTGACCGGCGCGGGCACCGGCAGGAGTGAGGTCACGGAGTACGAATACAACGCCCTCAACCAGCCGACCCGGCAGACCGTTCACAACGACGGCGCCGACCTGACCACCACGTTGACCGTGGATGATCGGGGACTGGTGACCGCGATGACCGACCCGCGGGGCAATGCCGCGGGTGCCAACGCGGCCGACTTCACCACCAACATGGCCTACAACGAGGCCAAGCAGCCGGTGCTGCTGCAACTGCCCTCCGTCCAGATCGAGCGCGACGGCGCCGTCGCCGTCAGCCAGAGACCCTCTTCCAAACTGGGCTACAACACCTTCGGTGAGAGCACCGACCAGGTCGACCCCGAAGGCCGTACCGTCACCCAGGTCTATGACCGGGCCGGGCATGTCACCACGCAGACCCTTCCGACCTACACTCCGCCCGGCGGACAGCCGATCACCCCGACCGTGACCGCGGAATACGACGCGGCCGGTCAGGTGATCAAGGCGGTCAGCGCGCGCGGACAGGTCACCACCGCCCTCTACGACCTGTTGGGCCGCAAGGTGAGCATCACCGAACCGCCCTCCGGTGGGGCGGCGGCCGGGACGTGGACGTTCGGCTACGACATGCTCGATGAGGCGTTGTGGACGGTGGACCCGAACGGAGCAAGGTCCGAGGCCACCTACGACGATCTCGGACGGCAGATCACGCTCTCCACCATCGAGCGCAGGCCCACCCCCGGCATCTACGTCACCAAGCTGGAATACGACGACGCGGGCCGGCTGACCAAGACCACCCGTCCCACCGGCGACTCCTCGACCCGCGTCTACGACGCGGCCGACGAGCTGATCAAACACACCGACGCGCTGGGCAACGCCACCACCTTCGGCTACGACCTGGCCGGACGGCCCACCACGACCACCAACGCGCTCGGGCTCACCTCGGCGGCCGTCTACGATTCGGTCGGCCGCAAGATCGAGACCCGGGAGCTGGACGCGAACGGGGAGACGCTGCGCACGCAGAAGACCGGCTACGACCTGGCCGGCAACCCGACCAGCAGCACGTCGGGCGAGGGGCACACGGTCACCCGAACCTTCGACGCCGCCAACCGGATGACCTCGGTGGTCGAGCCGGTCTCGGCGACCGAGCAGATCACCAGCACCTTCGGTTACGACGCCGCAGGTGAGCAGACCCGTTCCACCAACGGTCGCGGAAACTCCACCTACACCACCTACAACGGCCTGGGCCTGGCGGAGACGGTGATCGAACCGGCGACCGCGCAGCACCCCGGCCTTGCGGACCGCACCTGGACCGTCGCCTACGACGCGGGCGGCAACCCGGTCGTCAGCCTGGCTCCCGGCGGCGTGCGGGTGGAGCGCACCTTCGACGAGCTCAACCGGCTCGTCAAGGAGACCGGGACGGGCGCCGAGGCCACGACCGAGGACAAGACGTTCGGCTACGACCGGGCCGGACAGCTGATCACCGCCAACGACCTGACCTTCACGCTCAACGACCGCGGCCAGCTGCTCAAGTCCAACAGCGCCACGGCCGGCGATCTCAACGTCTACGCCTACGACGCCGACGAACGGCTCGTGCAGCGTGTCGACGGCACCGGTACCTCCACCTTCGCGTGGGACAACGCCGACCGTCTCACGCAGTCGGTGGACCCGGTCTCCGGCGTCACCATCGGTTACGGCTACGACAACGCCAACCGCCTGACCGGCATGACGTACGGCACGGGCGGTGCCCGCCGCGCGTACAGCTACGACGGCCTGAGCAGACTCACCAAGGACAGGCTGACCACCTCGGCCGCGGCACCGATCTCATCCATCGAGTACGGCTACGACCTGGACGACAACATGACGTCCAAGACCACCGCGGGGACCGCCGGGGCGGGAAGGAACGCCTACACCTACGACTGGGCGAACCGGATCACCTCCTGGACGGCTCCCGACGGGGCCAAGACCGACTACGGCTGGGACGCCGCGGGTAACCGAGTCAAGGCCGGTGACAAGACCTACACCTACGACGAACGCGACCGACTGACCACGGGCGACGGCCGGACGTACGCCTACACCGCTCGCGGGACCCTCGCGGAAGAGGGCGGCGGCGTGGTCCGTGTCTCCACGTCGGATGCTTTTGACCGGATGGTCAGCGATGATGGCGTGCAGTACGACTACGACGCCCTGGACCGGGTCGAAACCCGCACGCAGAGCGGTAAGACCCAGCGCATGACCTACGACGGCACGAGCAACAACCTGGTCACCGTCACCGACGTCGACAGCGGTACCAAGACCGCGATGTTCGGCCGGGACGCCCTTGGCCGCACCCTCGGCCTGTCGGACGGCGGCGGTGCCCAGCTGGCGTTCTGCGACCTGCGCGGCGACCTCATCGGGGCCTTCACCGCCGCCGGCACCTCGCTGATCGACTCGGTCGCCTACAACCCCTTCGGTGAGGTCGTCACTCGCACCGGATCAGCTCACACCCTCGGGTACCAGGGCGGCTACACCGACCCGAGCACCGGGAAGATCAACATGGCCTCCCGCTGGTACCAGCCGACCACGGGCAGTTTCGTCAGCCGCGACACGCTCACGCAGAGCCCCGACCCGTCGGTCCAGCTCAATCGCTACACCTACGCCAATGACAACCCTCTCACCAACACCGACCCCGACGGTCACAAGTCCACGTCCAAGACGAAGGCGAAGACGCAGAAAAAGCCCGTCAAGAAGAAGGGCGACGGCAAGCTGACCACGAAGAGCTATGCGGCCTGCGCGGACCACAAATTCTCGGGCAACAAGTGCTACGAGGAGAAGAAGCTGCATGACCAGAGCAAGTCGTTCCAGCACGACTGCCGGCTTGGCTTCGACGGAGACGACAGCGCCGCGTGTAAGAACGGCGCGACGGCGTACGAGACGTGCCGGATCCACGGTGGTAAGGACCGCACATGTCAGTCCCAGGGCGCTCACGCCGCGTGTGAGGGGATGAAGTACGGCAATCGCTGTGGATGGGACTCCGGGTTTGAGGGCTGTCTGAAGGACAAGAACACGAGCCGGTCCGTCTGCATGGAGGGCTATCAGAAGAACGCGGAATGCCGAAACCACTACAGTGGCACGCAGGCTTCGCCCACGTCGCCGGTCGTGGACATGTGCAACGAAGGAGTGGGTGTCTATGTGCAATGCCGGGGGAAGGGCAGTTCGGGCAGCGCACTCGGATGCCAGGCGTCGATCGACGCGTATGCCCTCTGTAACTACAAGGGTAATCTCGCAACCGGGATCGACGGCTACGGCATAGAGGACAAGGACGCCTGCAAGGGGGTGGCCCAGAGGGTGTCCTCGTGCCATGTGAGCGGAGGCTCCCCGGGTGACTGTCTGAGCGCCGGTGTCATCCAGATGGACTGCCTCAAGCAGACGAGCAACAAGAGCGGGTGCATGACCCTCGCGAACGACGTGATCCGCTGCATCCTTGGCGCGGACGACCCGAAGCAGACCGGATGCGACGACAAACCGGTCACCGTCGAATGCCAGAAGCGTAAGGGAGAAAAGAACGCCGGAGTGTGCGACAAGACGTACACGCCGTTCCAGGCATGGATGGGAATCGCACGGGTGAACACCCAGAAGGGTATTATCGGGGGGCTGTGCGGGCCGATTAAGTTCACCGGGAAGATCGAGTTCATGTCGACTTACGCAGATACGGCCGGTGAGGTGTGTGACATGCTGGCCAGCGTTGAGAACTGGGCGAACGAAATGAAGGCGAGCAACTTCAACGACCAGCTGAGTAAGTTCGTGAAGGCGAACCCCGGGCGCTGGGTGGTGATCTCGCACAACGCCTTCATCCAGACCGTGAAGGGGAAGACGTACACCACGATATATGAGACTCCGTTCTACATCCGTCTTCTCGGGCAGTCGCTGCCGACGCGCTAGCCGGGGATCCGGTTGTGAGCATGTGGAACGGAGTGGGCAGGAGCTGCCGGCTGGAAGGCCGGCAGCCGGAGCCGTTCTGTCAACGTGATGGGATGGAGCGCGGAAACACATGGGAGGTGCCATGCGGGATATCGGTACCGGTGAGGAACCTCCTGCCACGGCAAAGACAGGCTCCGGGCGTCGTTGGAGGCGCCTGGGCCCGATGCTCGCCGCCGGAGCGGTACTGCTCTCCTTGCTGATCGGGACAGGGGCGTATCTCGGCCTGCGGACGCAAACCGTGTCCGAGGCTCGGGCGATCGCTCTTGAGGGCGTCAGGCAGCGCGGGTCGGACTGGTATGCCGCGAACCTGCTGGGTTATGTCGCCGTACTGAACCACCCGGATGGCTACACCAGGTCCGCGCTGGCCGAAACACTCGCCGAGGAGCGCCGGGGTTTTCTCCCCGGAACGGGGACCGTCATCGATGTCGCGATGAGTTCCGACGGAAGGTCGGCACTTGTCTCCGACGCGCGGGAAGGTTCAGGTCTCTGGCGCCTCGAAAGGAATCCCGAAGCAGGCAGGGAGAATCTCACAGGGAACAGGTCCACGATGCTCGATCGTGGATATGGGCCGGTGGCCCTGTCCTCCGACGGGCGGATCGCGGTGATCGGGAATGACGCGAGCGGCGACGTCAAGATGTGGGACCTGAGTGAGGACGACGATCCCCGTAGGACCGTCGTCCGCGCCGGGGACCACACGGAGCGTCTTCTCGACGTCTCCCTGAGCGCCGACGGCATGACGCTGTTCGCCGGTTTCGGGAACGGCTCGGTTGAGATCTGGAGCCTGGAGGGCGGCAAGCCCCGGATGCTGGCTCGCGTGCGTGAGCACGCCTCCGGCGTGAACGTGGTTTCGGCGTCAGGGGACGGGAAAAAGCTGCTCACGATCAGCGAGGACTCGGCTGTCGTCTGGTCGCTCGCCGACCCGCTTCACCCTGCCCCGAGTTCGCGACTCAGGAGCGCGGGGCGGAAGCCCACGGTGAGTGGATGGAGCGGCGGCGTGATGAGCACCGACGGCCGGAGGGCGATCGTCGGCCGGACCGTTTGGGACGTGACCGATCCCGTGCGGCCGACCCAGGTGGGAAGCCTGCCAAGTCAGGCGGAAGGGGGAGTGCCGCTGGCCGTCGCCGGAGACGGAAGTGCCGTGGCCACGGTCGAGAACGAACCGGGTGGGGTGTCGAGCCTTGACCCGGTGGTCGTATGGGGGTTGAAGGATCCGTCGCACCCGATTCCGCTGGCCACGTTGCGGGTTCCTGATTCCCAAAGCTGGCAGCTGGCCATGAGCGGGGACGGGACCACGATCCTCGCGGGGACGAGAGCCGGCGGAGCTTATTCGTGGCTGCTGCCCAAGCCGCGTTCCGGCTTCATAAGAGACGCTTGTGTCGCCTCCCAGCCTCTTCGGCCTCCTCCCGGGTTCTGGGAGAAGATCAGCGAGGTTCGGCCGCCCGATGTGCTGAACGAAGAACCGTTCGACATATGCTCAGGGCTTTCCTGACGGAGAGAACCGGAGACCGCGGCGGACCGAACCGCCCGCGATCCACCCCGCCGGTCCCTCGCCAGGGGTCCGGACCGGGTTCGGGACGGGGAGCGGTGGGGCCGCCCGGGCTCCCCGGTTCTGTCGGTGCGGTGGAATATGGTCCAGGCATGTGCCGGAGCATCAAAACCCTTCGGGAGCCCTACGCCAGTGACGTGACCGACGAGGACGTGCGGGCAGCCGCGCTCCAGTACGTCCGCAAGGTCTCCGGGTTCCGATCCCCGTCCGCCCGCAACGCCGAGGCCTTCGACAGGGCGGTCGAGGCCGTCGCCGCCGCGACTCAGGCCCTTCTCGAAGACCTGCAACTGGGACGTCTCCCTCGGACCTGACTCCGCCGTGCGTCAGGTGATCTCGTGGTTCAGCGTCTCCAGGTGTTCCACCTCCGTGCGGAGGTCGTCCTTCCTCACGGAGGCGCGCCCGGAGAGCACGATCACCGCGTCGTCGGCTTCGAAGACGACCTTCCTGCTCTTCGGCGGGTTCAGGACGACGCCACCGTCGCCGCGAGCCGTACGGTCTCCTCGGTAGCCGATCGCGATCTCGCCGTACGCACGGGCGGCGGCGACCACGGTGGCGTAGTCGACCGGGACCGACAGCCGCACGTAGTCACCCGCGGGTCTGAGGGAGACCTCCTGGCCCCCCGCGGCGAACAGGTCGGTGAACACGTCGTGGCGCCGGGGATGCTCGGCGATCTGGATCATCAGCAGGCCGGTCACCCGGGTGGGGACGATCAGGTCGTCGACCTCGGTGACCTCGGCCAGACGCCGGTCGCACTCCCTGGCCATCTCCGTCACCAGGCTGTGCCGCCAGCCGTTGCTCCTGGTCATCTCTCTGACGTGCAGGAGGGTCAGGAGCGTGCGTGAGTCGGCGACGTGCGCGCCGAGCCGGTCGTCGGCCAGGATCAGGACGTGGTCGTAGGTCCCGACGCCCAGTGCCTCAAGGGTGCCGTAACGGGTGATGTCGCCGCTCTCGTGGGCGAGGGTCACGTTGGCCAGGGACCCCGCGAGGGCGTCCATCCGTGAGGCCATCCGGGAGTCGTGCGCGACGATCCTCATCTGTGACCCCGGCGGCATGCGGCGGTCGAACTCGGTCACGATCGCGGCGCCGCGGCCGTTCCAGCCGAGGATCAGGACGCGGTGCGCCGTGGGGGTGTGCTCCCCGGAGGCGATGATCTCGTGGCTGTCGGGCTCGGCCGAGGTGCGGAACTGCTTGGCGCCGCCGTCGCCCATGATGAGGACAAGCCGGTCGTTCGCGTCGATCCGGGTCTCCCCGGAGGGGTTGAGCATGATCCTGCCCCGGCGCTCCAGGCCGATGAGGGAGCCGTTCTCCAGGGCGGGCAGGGCGTCACCGAAGTTCTCTCCGACGAGGTCGCAGGGCTGCCGGAAGCAGATCTCGTTTCCCCCGGATCCGAGCAGGTCGCCGTAGACCACCGACAGGCCGGGGTTCAGGCAGCTCTGGACCACGACGCGGGCGGAGATCTCGTCGACGTCGACGATCAGGGCACCGCTCCCGCCCGCCAGCCGGGCGGCGACCAGGTTGTCCGGGTCACGGACGCCCGCGACCAGCTGAACCCTCGGCCGGACCCCGGCGGCGTCGAGCGCGAGCAGGCTCTTGATGGTCCTGGCGTCGGAGTCGGTGTCCTCGGAACCGAGCACGATGACCGCCCGTGCCCGCTCCGGGCTGACGATGGCCACGTCCGCCGGATCCGTCGGGTTGCCCGTACGGCACACGACACGCAGGTTGCGCAGCGCGGCCCTGCCCCCGATGGCCTCCTCCATGGCGGTCCGGTCCATGTCCGCGAGGATCGCCACGCAGGTCGTCCCGCCTCTGCCCTCACCCGCGGCGGCCAGTTCGGACAGGATCAGGAAGACCTGCTCCGACCAGCCGAGCACCACGGTGTGGCCGCGTTCGACCACCGGCGAGCGGCCCTTGCGGAGTCCGGCCAGCCTGCGGTCGAGCCCCGTCTTGACGAGGCCGACGAGCGCACTGAAGATCACGATTCCGGTCAAAGCGACCACCGGGGTGCCTCGGGGGAGTGGTGGCGGCCCCGCATCGGGTGTCGCCGTCACCGGGGACAGCGTGCGCGTCAACCCCGACCAGAGCGCGAGGGGCAGGTCGGTGGCGTCCGGGACCAGGACGACGAGGGCCGTCGCCCCGGCGACCGAGACGGCGAGCGCCACGAGGACAAGCAGGCCGAGCACGGCCCAGCCTCCCCGGATGACGAGGTTGTCGAAGCGGTAGCGCAGACGCCTCAAGACGAACCCTCCGTTGTCTGACGTTAAGTTACTTGGCAGACACCGAAAGTGATTATGGCCTGTCGTCGGTGGAGGGGGAAGGCGGTGAAGAGCCTGGGGCTCCCGCCGGACCGCCGATGCTTCGGGCGGGCGGGCCGGCGGGAGGGTGATCAGCTGACGTTGGCGCAGATCACGTAGACGCTGATGCCGACGTCGTTGTAGCCGTCCTGGCGGCCGATGCCGTACCAGCCGGTGCCGTCCTCGGTCGGGAAGGAGCCGACGAGGATCGCGCGGTTACCCTGGGCCTCCGCGCCGCCGCCGATGGCGTGCTTGCCCGCCGGGCACCTGACCGCGCGCCGGGTGAAGTTGGGCACGTTGGCGTTGGGCAGCTTGATGATCTGGTAGCCGGTGAAGTCGGCGGCCGTGGAGGAGGTCGTGGTGGGCGTGGTGCCCGCCGCGGCCGGGAGGGCGGTCGCCGCCGTCAGGCCCGCGCAGCCGACGAAGGCGGCGAGGGCGACGGTCGTGAGCGTGTTGAGTCGCATGCTTTCTCCTGTGACGGATGGTGCTACTGCGGTCACGAGAAGTAAACAATCCGCTACGTATGGTGTCCAGCCTGGGTTTTGTGGCTTGGGGGACACATGTGTCGCCTTCCTGGGCTCCATGTCGTGCCACGTCATACCACGTCGTCTCTGGGCGTTACGTACATGTCTCCCACGGGCCGCCCGGCTGTGCGAGGGTGGGGGTATACCGTGTGATCGGACCGGTCCGCGTCGCCGGTGCGGGAGGGGCAGGGGTGGGTGTGAGCAGGCAGCTGGTCGTCCGGGTCACCCACCACGAGGAGGCGCGCTGCGCCGTGCTCACCGTCGAGGGCGACATCGACCGGACGTCGAGCCCGTTGCTGCGAGAGGCCATCAGGGGGCTGGTCCAGGAGAGCCGCCCCAGGATCGTCCTCGACGCGGGCGGCATCACCTTCTGCGACTCGAACGGCCTGCGCACCCTTCTCGGCGGGATGACCATGACCTGCGAGGCGGGCGGGTGGATGCGCCTGGCGGGTGTGCGCGGCCCCTTCGAAAGGCTGCTGCGGATGACCGACCTCTACGGCTTCTTCGCCGTCGACCCCGACGTGGTCGGCGCGCTGCGACAGGCCTCCGAGGGAGGCGTCCCGAACCCGGAGTGAGGGGTTGACGGGGCCGGTGCGAGCCGTACTATGACGTAGGGTAATCGTCGACTGACGCACCGTTTCCGGATGTGGGCGCCTTCGGTCGTCCATGGTGTTTCGCCGGTCTCCGGGATGAGAGGCCGCTCCGCTCGCGGGTCGTCGAGAGCCCGAAGAACGCTCAACCAGGTGTCCCCCCGGCTCTGCCATGCCGCGTCATGCCACCCCATGCCACGGTCACGGTCACACCTGGCCGTACGTCCCCCTCGGCCGATGGAGAGCGGCATGCGTCGGTTACGAAAGGTCATCGCGTCGATCCTCTGTGTCCTCGGCGTGCTCACGGGTGACCTCACCGTCCCGGCGGCGGGAGCGGGAACGGCGGTCCCCGGCCGCTGGGGGTTCGCCTTCGTCAACACGCCGAACGGCGTCCCCACCCTCGCCCGTCAGGCGGGAAGCTGGCCGCCCGGCCCGGTCGTCTCGACCCTCACCCCGGCCGGAGGGCCGACGTACGTCAGATTCCCCCGACTGGCGACCACGGGCGGCGTCGCGCACGTCACGGCCGTCTCTCCCCGCCCCGAGTGGTGCCAGGCCCTGTGGTGGGGCCCCTCGGACGCCGACCTGCTCGTGGCCGTACGGTGCCACCGGTACGGCGGTGCCCCGGTGGCCGTCCCGTTCGCCGTCCTGTTCGAGGAGAGCGTCCCACCGGTGGAGGGTCCGGTGGAGGACACGGACGGGAGGGCTTTCGGCTACGTCCACCACGACGGCGCGGCGGTCGTCTCACGCTTCAACTCCGCGGCGGGTGAGAACACCGTCACCGCCGGGCCGCCGGGCACCTGGGACGTCCTCATGTCCGGCCTCGGCTCGGCGCGGAGGGCGGGCGGCCTGCAGGTGACCGCGGTCGATCCCGAGCGGCCCGTGCGCTGCAAGGTCGCCGCCTGGACGTCCACGGCGGCCGGGCAGAGCGTCCGGGTGCGCTGCCACGACGCGGCCGACACCCCCGTCGGCACCGGCTGGACGCTCACCTACCAGCGCGAGCGGGCCATCACCGGGGCGGCGCTCCCGTCGGAGAACTTCGCCTACACCTTCGACAACCTCCCGGACGACGCCGGACCGTACCTCCCACGGCCCGGCGGGGTCAGCCACAACTCCCACGGGGCCGTCAACACCGTGCGCTCCGCGGGAGCGGGGCTGCGTCTGGTGACGTTCCCGCAGGTCGGCGGGCGCCTCGACCACATGCAGGTCACCGCGTACGGCCCCGGCCCCGAATACTGCAACCTGCCGGCACCGTGGAACACCGGCGCGCTCGCGGTGACCGTCCGGGGCGTGGCCTGCTACAACGGCCTCGTCAGGGCGGCCCAGGCCTTCATGGTCACCTACGCCTCCGCCGGGTAGGGACCGGCCCCCGGCGCCCCTCACATGTTGATCATGTGTCCGGCCAGGCCGTGGATCGCCTCCTTGACGGCCTCGCCGAGCGTGGGGTGCGCGTGCACGTTGCGGGCGACCTCGGTGACGGTCAGGTCCCACTTCTGGGCCAGCGTCAGCTCGGGAAGCAGCTCGGTGACCTCGGGACCGATCAGGTGGGCGCCGATCAGCTCGCCGTGCTCACCGTCGCTGATGATCTTCACGAAGCCGACCGCGTCCCCGAGGCCGTGGGCCTTGCCGTTGGCGCTGAAGGGGAACTTGGCCACCTGGACGTCGTAGCCGAGGTCACGGGCCTGGGCCTCGGTGTAGCCGAAGCTGGCGATCTGCGGCTGACAGTACGTCGCCCTGGGGATCATGACGTAGTCGAGCTCCATGGTCTCGGCGTCCGCGATGGTCTCGGCCGCGATGACCCCCATGGACTCGGCCGCGTGCGCGAGCATCAGCTTGGCGGTCACGTCGCCGATGGCGAAGATGTGCGGCACGTTCGTACGGCAGTGCCCGTCCACGGCGATGGCGCCCCTGTCGGTCAGGGCGACCCCGGTGCGTTCGAGGCCGTAGCCCTCGACGCGGGCCTTGAAGCCGATGGCCTGCAGCACCTTGTCGGCCTCGAGGACCTGCTGCCGCCCGTCTCGCGAGACCGTCACCCGCACCTTGTCGCCGGACTCGTCGATGGACTCCACCCGCGTCGAGGTCAGCACCTCGATACCGAGCCGCCGGTAGTGCCGTGCCAGCTCGGCGGAGACCTCCTCGTCCTCAAGCGGGACGAGCCGGTCGAGGAACTCGACGATCGTCACCTTGACGCCGTAGTTGTGCAGGACGTAGGCGAACTCGACGCCGATGGCACCCGCCCCGGCGATGACCACGCTGCCGGGCAGTTCCTCGCTGAGGATCTGCTCCTCGTAGGTGACGACCCTGTCGGTGACCGACGTCCCCGGCAGCAGCCTCGTGGTGGCGCCCGCCGCGATGATGCAGTGGTCGAACGTCACCGTCTGCTCGCCGCCGTCGGCCCCGGTCACCCGCAGCGTGTTCGCGTCGGTGAACTCGCCCCGGCCCTCGTACTCGGTGATGCCGTTCTTCTTCATCAGGTAGTGCACGCCCTTGACGTGCCGGTCGGCGACCCTGCGGCTGCGCCTGAACGCCTCGCCGTAGTCGAAGGTGACCGTGCCCTCGACCCGGATGCCGAAGGTCTTGGCCTCGTGGTTGAACAGGTGGGCGAGTTCCGCGTTGCGCAGCAGCGCCTTCGACGGGATGCACCCGACGTTGAGGCACACCCCGCCCCAGTAACGTTCTTCGACGATCGCCGTGCTCAGGCCCAGCTGGGCGGCGCGGATCGCCGCCACGTACCCTCCGGGGCCCGCGCCGAGGACCACGACGTCATAGTGAGTGCTCATGGATCGGACACTATTGAACGGCGGGCCGCTCCGCTCACAGGGGGTGGCGTTCCCGTGAGGTGAGGGGAGCCGGTCGCCACCCCCGCCGGGTTCCGCGCGCTGGTTCGCTTTTCAGGCGGTTCGCGATCTCGTCGTGTACCGGCCGGTAGGTCGCGGCGGCGGTCAGGGCGGCGGACTGGAAACGCCCTCGCGCCTCCCGTAACTCGGCGGCGATCCTGCGGCGCCCACCGGGCAGCAGCCGTACGGGGCGCAGCCTGGCCCGTTCGTGCTCGGCGCGCAGCGCGGCGCCCGCCTCGCGCAGGGTCGTCACGTACTCGACCGCGGCCTGCCGCCACCGCCGGACCTCCTCACCGGTGCACGGCACCAGGTGGCCGGTGCCGTGGTGGTGCAGCGTGTAGAGGGAGGACATGCCGGGCGGCATGGGAGAGCCCTCAAGACCGCAGCGGCTCACGCCGACCCGGCCCCCGACGGGGGCGGGCGGCTGCGCCTCGGCCCTGTTCTTCAGGCCGACGTCGTAGAAATAGGGGTAGACGGCGTTGTCGCGGCGGCAGCGGCGCAGGCGGCGGGTACGGGCGTTCCTGGTGCGCAGGTCCGAGACAAGTTCGGGCAGCGACGTGCCCTCGACGAGGATCACCATGCTCACGAGAGCGACGAACAGACCGAGCACGAGCAGAATGGTCTGGAGCATCGGAGCTTCCCTCCGGCGTTCGCGAGGATCGCGAACGCTTCGATGACTGGCTTTCCGGACAGTCACTTAAGCGTCAGATTCACGTGCTCGCACTATGGTCAGGCGATTACTCAAGCACGTCCCGTGCTTTCCCCCGCCATTATGCTTTTCCGGATTGTAGTCCCCGCCTCCCTTCATCACACAAGGACACCCTTGTTCGGATGTCGTGACATATCGCGCGGCCACGGATGGGCCTGGACGGGGACCGCCGGGCGCGGGCCGGTTCATCCGGCCACGTACGCCCACACCCCGGCCCGCCTTTCGCCCGGCCACGCTTTCGTCCCGGCCACGCCGGGGACATTCCCCCCGCGAATCAGCGGGTCTTTCACCGGGATGAGCGTCCCGGAATGCGGGTGGTTCCTCAGGCGGGCCCGTGACAACGACCGGGACAACCGCTTCGGCGCCGTTTTCCGTAACGGCTGAGGCGGTGATGTCCTCGGCCACTTAAGGCAAGGGCGCTTTCCGGATAACCGGCCGGGCTTCTTCACGGTGGGTCCTCCACAAAGGGAAACACGTGGGGTTCGCCACTCGCGGGCCGACGCCTTTCCCGGCGCGGCTCACCCCTGTGCCCGCAGGCCGCCGGGACGGGGTTCTGGTATGACGACGGGGTCGGTGGGGAGACCACGGACACGACCGACAGCCGCGAACCGCCCACGGGAGCACGTCATGACCGGAGCATCCACCGCCTTCTCCGCCGAGTCCCTGGGACGGGAAGTCGAGGCGGTCGCGCTGGTGGACCACCACGTGCACGGAGCCCTGTCCACGGACCTGTCCAGGAGAGGGTTCGAGGAGCTGATCACCGAGTCCGACCGGCCGGTGCCGTCCTGGATGACCCAGTTCGACTCCCAGCTCGGCTTCGCCGTCCTGCGGCACTGCGCGCCCGTCCTCGGCCTCGAACCGCACACCGACCCGGAGACCTACCTCGCCCGCCGTGCCGAACTGGGCGTCGAGGAGGTCAACCGGCGGCTGCTGACCGCGAGCGGGGTGGGCCACTTCCTGGTGGAGACCGGCTACCGGGGCGAGGAACTCCTCGGCCCTGCCGGGATGACCGAGGCCACGGGACGCCCGGCCGACGAGATCGTCCGCCTGGAGACGGTCGCCGAACACGTCATGGCCGAGGGGACCGACGCGGCCGGGTTCTCCGCCCGCTTCGAGGCGGCCCTGTGGGAGCGCAGCCGTACGGCACGCGGGGTGAAGACGGTCGTCGCCTACCGGCACGGTCTCGACGTGGACCCGGAGCCGCCGACCCCCGGCGAGGTGACGGCCGCGGCGGGCAGGTGGCTGCGGGAGGCCGAACGGACGGGAAGAGCCCGTGTCGACGACCCGGTGCTGCTGCGCCACCTGATCTGGAAAGGCGTCGAACGCGGCCTGCCGCTGCAGTTCCACACCGGCTACGGCGATCCCGACCTGGACCTGCGCCGCTGCGACCCGCTGCTGCTGCGCGGCCTCATCGAACGGGCGGAGCCGAGCGGCGTCCCGTTGACGCTGCTGCACTGCTACCCGTTCCACCGCAACGCGGGCTTCCTCGCCCAGGTCTACCCGAACGTCTACGTCGACGTGGGGCTCGCCGTGAACCACACCGGGGCGCGCAGGGCGGCCGTCGTCGCGGAGAGCCTGGAACTCGCCCCCTTCGCCAAGATCCTCTTCTCCTCCGACGCCTGGGGACCCGCGGAACTGCACCACCTGGGCGCCCTGCTGTGGCGGCGCGCGATGACCCGCGTCCTGTCCGGCTTCGTCGCCGACGGGGAGTGGAGCAGGGCGCAGGCCGTACGGGTGGCCACGATGATCGGCGCGGAGAACGCCCGCCGCGTCTACCGGCTGGACGGGGAACCGGGGGTCACGGTTCCGCGGTGACCAGCACCGGGCCGCCCCGGGGATCGACAGAGGACAGCATGTCCGTAGGGACGCGGAACACCCGGCCCGGGGCCACCGGCCACCACACCCGCCTGCGCGCCACGACCCGGTCGCCCTGCCACAGCACCACATGCGGGAGGCGGATGTAGCGATCGCCCCACAGCAACAGCCGCCGCCGGGCGGGCACCGGGTCACCGGGTCGCAGGATCTCCGGCGTCACCCACCGGAAGGGCTCCCCGGCCAGCAGCCGTACTCCCTCGCCGACCGGCCACGCCCCGCCGTCCAGCCAGGTCGTGACGGGACGCGCCACATGGGCGCCGTCGATCGCCGCGACGTCGGCGGTGTCCACCGGGTGGAGCAGGTTGCCCACGGCGAACACACCCGGCCGGTCCGTGCGCAGCGCGCTGTCGACCAACGGCCCCCGGGTGCCGGGGTCGATGGCGATCCCGGCGGCGCGCGCCAGCTCGTGGTCGGGAATCCAGTCGCCGGTGAGGATGAGCGTGTCGCACTCGACGACCCGCCTGCGCCCCGTGTCGAGGTCCTCGATCTCGACCGCGCGCAGGTCCGGCCTGCCGATGATCCGGCTCACCCGGGTGCGGGTGGCGACCTCCGTCCCGAACAGCACCTTTCCCGGACCGCTGAACACGGCGTAGGAGTCCGGCCTCGGATACTCGGTGGTCATCAGCACCGTACGGCAGCCCGCCTCCCGCAGCGTCAGCGCCGCCGACCAGCTGACCAGCTCCGCGCCCACGACGACGGCCCGCTCACCGACCCTGCCGTGCCTGAGATGGACGAGATTCTGCAGGTGCCCGGTCGTGTAGACGCCACGGGGCCGGTCCCCGGGGATGAGCCGGGCCGGACGGGGACGCTCCCGGGCACCGGTGGCCAGGACCACCGCCCCGGCCTCGACGAGGAGACGACCCTCGGGGGTGGTCACCTCGATCGCGCGCTCCCCGGCCCACCCGGTCACGGTGGCGTTCGTCCGGACCGTCGCCCCGGCCTCCTCCGCCTGCCGGACGAGCTTGCGGGCGTAGGCGGGGCCGCCCATGAAACGCCCCATGTCCCTGACGCCGTAGCCGGGGTGGTCGCTGTGGCGGGGGATGCCGCCGGCCGTACTCTCGCGGTCGAGGACCAGGACCTCACCGCCGACCCGGGGGGCGAGCACCCGCGCGGCGCTCAGCCCGGACGGCCCCGCGCCGACGACGACCACGTCCGGGGTGAGGGTGGTGACGGTGTCGCTCATCGGTCGGCCTCCAGCAGGTTTCCGATCTCGGCGCCGCAGAAGAACCCCTGGCAGCGCCCGTTCATCGCCCTCGTACGGCGCCGCAGCCCCTCAAGCCCGGCGGGCGGGATCGGTGAGTCGAGGGCGTCACGGATCTCCCCCTCGGTCACCCGCTCGCAGAAGCAGACCACCTTGCCGTAGGCGGGGTCGGCGGCGATCCGCTCGGCGTCCTGGTAAGGACGGAGGAAGGCCTCCCCGAGGTTGGGCATCCGGGGAGGTTCGGGCAGGTCGGCCCTCGGCACGAGCGGCAGCCCCGCCCCGCCCGCCAGCTCGGTGACGTACCGGGCGATGGCCATGCCCGCGGTGAGCCCGGTCGAGCGGATACCGCCGACGAGGATGTAACGATGCTCCGCGTCGGCCTCGATCAGATAGTCCTGGCGGTCGCTCGCCGCGCGCAGGCCCGCGTAGGTCGCGGTGACCTCCTCCCGCAGCAGCTCGGGCATGATCTTGCGCCCCTTCTCCAGCAGGAACTCAAGGCCCCGCTCCGAGGTCCCGGTGTCGGTCCGGTCGACGAGGTCCTCGGCGGTCGGCCCGAGCAGGACGTTCCCGTAGACGGTCGGGCTGACCAGCACGCCCTTGCCGCGTGAGGACGGCACCGGCAGGATGATCCGGTCGGCCAGCGGGCGGGCGAGCTTGTCGTAGACCAGCAGCTCACCGCGGCGCGGCGTGACGGTGAAACGGTCGTAGCCGAACAGCCGGTCCACGACGTCGGCGCCGAGCCCGGCCGCGTTGACGACCCAGCGGGCGGTGACGTCCCCGCCCGAGGTGCGCAGCGTCGTCGACTCCCAGTGCTCCTCGACGGTCAGAACCCGATGGTTCAGCAGCAGCGTCACCCCGCGCAGGACCGCCTCGGTGGCCAGCGCCAGATTGGTCGTCCAGGTGCAGACGATGGACTCGTCGGGCACGGTCAGCCCGCCCAGCGCCCCCTCACCCAGGTGCGGCGCCAGCCGGTAGACCTCGTCCGCGTCGACGATCTCCGTCTTGTCGTAGCCGTTGAGCTCGGCTTTCTCCTTCAGGCCCGGCAGCGCGTCGAGCTCCTCGGTGGTCCAGGCGACCAGCAGGGCCCCGGTGTGCTCGACCGGGATGCCGGTGCGGGCCGCGTAGCCGTACAGGAGGTGATAGCCCTCACGCACCAGGCGGGATTCGAGGGTGCCGGGTTTGGCGTCGAAACCGGTGTGCAGGATCGCGGTGTTCGCCTTACTGGTGCCGTCGCCGACGTCGTCACGCGCTTCGAGCAGCGCCACACTCAGCTCGTGCCCCGCCAGCTCCCTGGCGATGGCGGAGCCGACGATGCCCGCTCCGATCACCGCCACGTCGAACGTGCCCACCCCCGTGGTGCTCACCGTTCCCCCTCCTGCTCCTGTCTCGTTGTGGTCGTCCGTACGGCCTCGTGCCAGCGGGCGCGGAACTCGGCCGCCCGCTCCGCCGGCCAGCGCGGCTCGTACGTCGTGGCCGGTTTCCACCCGCCGACCGCCTCCCGCAGCGGCAGGGCGGGGTCGAGCGCCGCGCGGGCCAGCGCGGCGGCGCCCAGCGGGGTCGCGTGCTCCGACGGGTAGACCTCGATCGTGACCTGCGCCAGGTCGGCGACCGCCTGCATGAGCACCCGGCTGCGGGTGAGCCCGCCGTCCACCCTGAGCGCGCTCAGCGGCCGTCCGAGATCGGCGGCGACGAGGTCGCCCAGCTCGGCGACCTGCGCCGCGACGCCCTGCAGTACGGCCAGCACCAGGTGCCCCCGGCCGGTGGAGAGCGTCATCCCGGTGAACGAGGCCCTGGCGTCCGGCCGCCACCACGGGGCGGCGAGCCCGGCCAGCGCGGGGACGCACAGCACGCCCTCGCTGTCGTCGGCCGCCACGACGTCGAGGTCGGCGGCCGAGCCGATCATGCCCAGGTCCTGCAGCCACCGTACGGCCGAGGCCGCCGTGTAGACCTGCCCGTCGAAGCAGTAGGACGTCTCCCCCCTGACCCGCCAGGCGACGGAGGCGGCCAGGCCCGACGTCGAGCGCGTGGCCGAGGTGCCGGTGTTGGCCAGCAGGAACGCCCCGGTGCCGAAGGTGCACTTCGCCTCGCCCGCGGTGAGGCAGTTCTCGGCGAGCAACGCCGCCTGCTGGTCGACGACCAGCCCGCACACCGGCAGGTCCCCGCCGAACGCGGAGGTCGAGCCGACCACCTCGTCGTTGGCGGCGACCCGGGGCAGCCGCTCCCCGCCGAGACCGAACAGTTCGAGCAGCCCGTCGTCCCAGTCCGCGTCGTCGAGCCGGGTGACCAGCGACCGGCTCGCCGTCGAGACGTCGGTGACGAACTCCCCGGTCAACCGGTGCACCAGCCACGAGTCCGAGGTGGTGACCACGCCCTCCCCGGTCACGTTCTCCCGTAGCCAGGCCATCTTGGGCGCGGAGAAGTACGGGTCCAGGACCAGCCCGGTGGCCTGCGCGATCCGGTCGGCGTGTTCGCGCAGCCGTACGCAGATCTCCTCGGAGCGGCGGTCCTGCCACACGATCGCGGTGGACAGCGGCTCGCCCGTCGTGGGGTCCCAGGCCAGTACGGTCTCACCCTGGTTGGCCAGCGCCACGGCGTCGACGGGGACACCGGCCTGCGCGACGGCCCGCCGCCCTGCCTCAAGGACCGAGTCGAGCAGCTCCCTCGGGTCCTGCTCGACCCCGCCGCCCGGCAGGTAGACGGGGCGCACCGGGTGCTCGGCCAGGCCGAGCACCCTCCCCTCGCCGTCGGTCACGACCGCCTTGGTGCCCGAGGTGCCCTGGTCTATCGCCAGTACGGTCGTCATCGCCGGTTCACGTCCCCCCGATCCTGGGAGACGTCGTGCCCGGCGGCGGCGTCGGCGTCCAGTTCGGCGTCGATGGAGCGCATCTCCGGCATGGCCAGGCCACGCGCCCCACCCCTGGTGGCGAGCAGGTAGACCAGGTAGGCGGCACCGATCACCAGCATGATCAGCACGTAGGTCCACGGGTCGGCGAACGAGGCGTCGCGGAACAGCAGCAGCTCGAACACCAGCCAGACCACCGCGACCGTGACCACCGGGATCTCCCAGCGGCCCAGGTCGAAGCCCCTGCTGGGCGGCAGCGAACGGCGCTTGACCACGTACAGGGCGACGGTCGAGGCGTAGATGATCGCGGGCAGCAGCGTCGCCGCGGCGAACAGCCCGAACAGCGCGTCGGTCCTGGTCGAGAAGATCGCCAGGATCAGCTGGCCGATGACGCACATGAGCACGGTCGCGTTCAACGGCGTGCCGAACCTCGGCGAGACCTTCTGCCAGGCCTGCCAGCCGGGGAAGCGCTCGTCACGGGACATCGCCCAGACCAGGCGCACCCCGCTCATGAGGATCACCATGCCACAGGCGAAGATCGCGATGACGACCAGCACCAGCAGGGCCGTACCCACGACGGGACCGAGGGTCCGGGTGATCACGTCCGCGATCGGCGTGTCCGACTTCGCCAGCTCGACCGGGTCCCCGGCGAGCAGGGTGACGGCGATGAGGAACAGGAAGCCCAGCACACCGGAGGCGAGGACCGCCTGCCACATGGCGCGGGGCACGACACGGGCCGGGTCCTTGGTCTCCTCGGCCAGGTTGGCCGCCGACTCGAAGCCGACGATCGTGAACGCGCCGAGCAGGAAGCCCAGCATCCACGGGCCCGCGGAGGTGAGCGTGCCGAAGGACAGGTAGCCCTCAGCGGGAACGGCGCCGGTGCTGAAGAGGTTCGCGAAGTTGGCCTCCTTGGCGACGAACCCCACCCCGAGCAGCAGCAGGACCAGGGCGATCATGCCGGCCAACTCGGCGGAGACGGCGAAGTTGTTGACCCGTTCCGTCCACTTCGTGGACAGCCCGACCAGGAACGCCTGGGCGAGGATGACCACCCCGGTGATCACCCACGCGTTCAGCGCCGTCCCCTGGTAGTTCAGCAGCGCCGGAAGCACCGTCGAGGCGATGGTGTAGTCGACCGCGACCACCACGATCGCCAGGAACGTGAACGAGATCCAGCCGATGATCCAGCCCAGGACGGGATTGGCCAGCCGGGAGGTCCACTGGTAGGAGTAGCCGGTCACCGGGATGCGCGCGGCCAGGGAACCGAAGATGAACGCGACCGCGAGCTGACCGACGATCACGATCGGCCAGGTCCAGATGCCCGCGGGCCCCGAACTGTTCAGCACGGAGCCGTAGGTGGTGAAGATTCCCGTGGCGATCGAGACGAAGGCGAAGGCGACCGCGAACGACGCGAAACGCCCGGTTCCTCGCTTCATCGCCTGCTTGTAGCCGAACTCCTCGACACTCGCCGTGGCCTGATCCGGGGACTCGTGTGGTGAATACTGGGGCATGGGTCCCAACTCCTGTGTTTCCTGTCAGATGGTGCATCGGCTGGGGATCTGAGCCGGGTGGCGTTGCCGCGCCTCCCGGCTCCTCGAACTCTCCGGCTCCTCGGTTTTTGAGGCTTCGGGCCCTTTGGGGCCTGGCCTTCGTTCTTGGGCCCGGCCTTCTGTGCCCGGCCTTTTCGGTCTTGAGCTCTTTCGGGCCTGGGGCCTGTTTGTGCCTGCTGCTTTTTGTGCCTACTGCGGTCTGCGGCGTTGTCGTCGTCCATAACCTCGTTATGGACTCCTCCTCCGCCTCGCGGCGCGTCCACCCGGACGATCCGCGCTACGGCGAAGATCCACGAGGCGGGCCTAGGGCTCTCCGGGACTCGGACTTTCCTGGGTCTCAGGCTTTCCGGGTCTCAGGTCGTGGGACCCGGCGTCTGGGCCGTGTCGTTTGTGGACTGTGCCGTTTTGGTGCCTCGCCGTACGGCCTCAGGGCTTCTCTTGGTTCGTGGTCTCGCGGGCCTCGCGGGCCTCGCGGGTCTCGTCGATCTCGTCGGTCTCATGGGCCTCGCGGGTCTCATGGGTCTCACGGCAGGACGACCACCCCGCCTCCGCGAGTGACGGCGTCTCGAATGCTCGGTGGTGGCTCGGTCTCCGTGACGAGTCCGGCGAACTCCTCGATACCCGCGACACGGTGCCGGGCGATCCTGCCGAACTTGCTCGAATCGGCCAGCACGAAGGAGCGGGCGGCGTTGCCGTGGATCGTCCGGCGCACGGCGATCTCGTCCAGGTAGTAGTCGGTCAGCCCGGCGACGGCGTCCACGCCTCCCGAGCCGAGGAAGGCGACGTCCGGGTTCAGGTCGGCGAAGAAGGCCTGCGCCAGGGAGTTCGACAGTGCGAGGTCACCGCTCCTGAGCCTGCCCCCGGAGACGAGGACCTCGACGCCGGGGCGCTCGGAGAGCTCGGCGGCGACCAGGAGGGAACAGGTGGCCACGGTCCCGGTGAAGTCGAGCGGCAGGGCGCGGGCCACGTCCACGGCGGTGGTCCCCACGTCGATCACGATCGTCTGGCCCGGCCGTACGAGCGCCGCCGCGGCCCGGCCGATGTGCCGCTTGGCCTCGGCGGCGGTTCCGGCCCGCTCGGTGAAGGAAGCCTCCTCCCCGGAGGAGCGCCCCGAGGCGACCGTCGCGCCGCCGTGCACCCGCGCCAGCCTGCCCTGACGTTCCAGCAGGACGAAATCGCGGCGGATCGTCTCCACGGAGACCTTCAGCTCGCGCGCCAGCTCCTCGGTGCTGACGACCCGGGAGGCCCGCAACGCCTCTCCGATCCGCGAGTGCCGCTCAGCGGGCAGCATGGCTGCCCGCTTCTGTGGATTTCTGTGCCTCCATGACGGGAAGTATGGTTCGCTGTGGTTTGAAGGTCAATGCAGAAGATTGAGACAAAAGAACTTTTTGTCCAAATCTTCACCAACGTGGGGCGGTTCGTGGGCTGTGGGGGCGGGTGTGGCCGGTGGTGCCGGTGGCTCGCGGCACCTCGACGGGGCGTGGGGCCTTCCTCGGGGCCGTAGACACCCCCGGCCCGCCGAGGTTCAGGGCTCGGGCCTTCCCGTGGGCCTTCATCGGGCTTCCCGGGACCCCACGTTCCTGCCGGACTTGAGTCTTCGCTGTGGGTTTTCGCGGATCTGGGGATCCTGGGCCACGTGCGGCCCTGGGGTCTTCGCGGGTCTGGGCTGTGGGCCTCCTGTGACCTCTCGCCGTGTGGCCCTCTGTGAGGCTTATGCGGGGATTTGTTGAGGTTTTTGGCGGTTTAGCTCCATGGTCGTGGTCAGGCGGGCTGCTTCGGCCACACGACGATGTCGACCGGGACCCCTTCCTCCCCCTCTGGCCCGGCGACCCGCACGAAGGCCACGTTGTCGACGTTCGTCCACATGCAGAAGGCCGTCCCCGGAGCCGCGTGCCCGAAGACGTGCCCGGCGGGCAGGCCCACCCCCAGTGCCTCCACACACTGAGCCCG
Source organism: Streptosporangium sp. NPDC001559 (assembly GCF_042893955.1). NCBI lineage: Bacteria > Bacillati > Actinomycetota > Actinomycetes > Streptosporangiales > Streptosporangiaceae > Streptosporangium > Streptosporangium sp. NPDC001559. The sequence continues at coordinate 356,257 of NZ_JBIAVG010000008.1, read as the reverse complement.
GGTGGGTGCCTTCGGCGCGGACCACACAACGGAGACAAGAGCCTGGCCGACCATGACCCCACGGCCGGGCCGCTTCTCGTACAGCAGGTCCTCCCAGCTGGGGTCCGGAGGAGTGTGGTCCACGTCAAGCCCACTTCCGGTCAGCATTCGGGTGCCCTGGTACTGCGCTGTCCGGTCTTTCGGGATGGCGGACGGCGTCACCGGTTTCCCGGTCATGGTGGGACCCTCGGTGAAGGAGGCCTGTGTCGAGGGGCTCGTCGCCTCCGAAGGGGTAGCCCCTCTTGAGAGGACGGCCCCTCCTGGGGAGGTGGCCTCTCCTGAGGGGGCGGCGGCCCCTCCGCTCCCGCCGGACTGTGGCCCGAGCAGGACCGCCGAGACCCCGATGACCGCGGCGACGACCGCCCCGCCCGCGCCGATCAAAGCCGTCGTGATGGCCGTCCTGCGGCCCGTGTTCCCACCGTCCGAAGTCGCCTGGTTCTTGGATTCGTCGCCGTCCGCCACGGTCGGATGTCCTTTCCAAACCTGAGCCGTCTGTCATCCACGGCCGGCGGACCTCCACCGGTGCCGCAGGACTGACCGGATCAAGGAACAGGGATCGAGGCGACTCTAATGCGGCAAAAGGCAGACGTCATTAAGGATTCCAGGCTGTAACCAAACCTGTCCGCAGTAGCCGGATTTATCGCAATTTATGCATACTTTTCGCCTTTCTGGCTATTTGGCGCACCGGAGACGATCAGCCCTTCCGGTAGGCGTCGCCTCGACGCCTGTCACAGGACACCCAGATGGTGTGCTCCGCCAGGTCCGCGCAGCGCGAAGTGATGAGCAGTACCCGGGAGTGCCCAGATCAGATCCGTAGGGGCTATTCGGCACGACTTCCGACTCTTCTGAAGATCTGCCAAAAGTGTCCGTGGGGGGTTGTACCTTCGAATCCCCTTGCCAAGATCTGGTCACAGCGAGACCACGACCTGTAAGGGGAACGTTCTCTGCTCGGTGTGACGTTCCGGAAGGGTTGATGTGAAGGCCAACGAGACGACATTACGGAATCTCATCGGTGGGGAGCACCAGTTGCTCGTCCCTCTCTATCAGAGGCCGTACGCTTGGGAACGCGAGCAGCTCGCGCGGCTGTGGAGCGACATCGAACGGCAGGCGGACGGGCTGCAGAGAGGCGCGGACGCCGGTCACTTCCTCGGCTCCGTGGTGCTGGCCCCCGCGCCGGGCAACGCTCCCGGGCAGTCTCGCTGGCTGGTGGTCGACGGTCAGCAGCGCCTGACCACGCTTCTCCTCGCGCTGTGCGCCCTGCGGGACTACCAGGCGGCAGAGGATCCACTGCACCGTGATCGGATCAACGACCTTCATCTCCTCAACAAATACAAGCCCGGTGACATGCGGTACCGGCTGCTTCCCACCCAGGTCGACCGGGAGGCCTTCAAGGCGTGCGTCGAGGGCTTGCCGTACGGTGGCGCGGACAGCAGGGTCGGAAGCGCCTACCAGTTCTTCCGCACCAAGCTGGGCCAGATCGACGACCCCGCGGACCCGCACGACATCACTCGTGTCGAGGAGGTGGTGCTCGACAGGCTCACTCTGGTCCAGATCGTGGTGGAGAAGGACGACAACGCCTTCCGTATTTTCGAGTCCATCAACAACACCGGGATGCGGCTGGGACAGGTGGACCTGATCCGCAACTACGTGTTCATGCACCTGCCCACTCAGGATCAACACGTCTACGACACATACTGGCGTCCGATGCACGACCTGCTCGGAGCCAAGACGATGGACCAGCTGATGTATCTCGCCCTGGTGCTGGAGCTCGGCGAGGACGCCCAGTACAACGACACCTACCGCGGCCACCAGGAGCTCCTTCGTGCGGCGACCGCCGATCCCATGACTAAGGAGGAGCAGGTCACCCGGTATGTGAAGGATCTTGCCCGGCGGGCCCGGTACCTTCACCGGATTCTGGAGCCGACAGGCGACGGAGAGATCGAGGAGCGACTGCGCTTTCTCATCGACTGGAAGGGAACAACGGCTTACCCCCTGGTGATGCGCTTGCTGGAGTTGGCCGACAGCGGCTTCGCCACCGACGACGAAGTCGCCGAGAGCCTGCGATACGTCGAGAGCTTCCTGGTGCGTCGCCTCATCGCGGGAGTGACCACGGGCAACCTCAACAGGATCTTCATGCGGCTCACCCGCGCTCTGACTGAGGAGGAGCCGGTGGCGGACATCGTGCGGACCACGTTGTCGGCCGCACGCCTTTACTGGTCGTCCGACGAGGAGTTCCGGCGAGACATTCGGCAGCGGTCTTTCTACTGGCAGGGTCGTACGGCGCAGCAGAAACTGGTGCTCCGCCGCTTGGAGGAGACCTACGGGTCCAAGGAGCCAGTGGACATCGCCGACAAGAAGATCACCATCGAACATGTCCTCCCACAGAGCCCGACCGCCGATTGGCTCGAGGGGCTGCTCGGTGAGGAGATGGGAGACGCGGAACTGGCGCACAAGGAATTGGTGCACACTCTCGGCAACCTCACGCTGAGCGGCTACAACTCCGAACTCGGCAACATGTCCTTCGCCAGAAAACGTGACTTCCTGGCTCGTAGCGGCCTGGCGATGAACCAGGAGATCGCGAGGCAGGAACGGTGGGGCAGGGAGGAGATCCTCGTCAGGGCCGACTCGCTGGCCGAGCGGGCGATCGAGATCTGGCCAGGACCGGTCGACGCCGCTCCGGCCGGTCCGTCCAGGGACTGGACGCTTGTGCACGCCGCTCTCGCGACGCTCCCGCCGGGGACCTGGACCACGTACGGTGATCTGGCCGAGCTGACCGGTTCCCACGCGAGGCCGGTGGCCTCGCATCTGGCGGCGTCGAATGTGTTCAACGCTCACCGTGTTCTCAACGCTCAGGGCGCGGTCTCGCCGGGATTTCACTGGCCGGACGAGAGCGACGGCAGGAACGTGCACGACGTTCTCCGGGCCGAGGGCGTCAGATTGGACGACGTCCTCAGAGCCGACCCCACCCAGCGGATCTCCGCCAGGGAACTCGCCGAACTGCTGGGGCTTCCCGGCGCGGAGGATCTCGGCGAGGCTGACCTGAACGTCGGTGACGTGGAGGAGATCGGCGCGTGGGAGCAGCGGTTCTTCCAGCAGCTCGGAGAGGCCAGCGGCCCGCAGGCGGCGGGCGCGGTGTCACGCGTGCTCGACCACTGGAGGGCCCGTGGGGGAGAGGTGCAGTTCGGCCGCTCGGCCGGCGCCTCTTGCGCGCCGGTCATCAGACGAGGTGATGAGCAGTTGTGCCCTTTCCGTTTCTACGCCAAGACGGTCGAGGTGCCGTTCGGCGTTCTCAAGAAGCGCACTCCCTTCAACGATCCGACTCTCCGTGACGAGCTCAGGTTGTTGATCAACACGGCGCCTGGCGTGGACATCCCAGCGGCCAAGCTGGAGCTGTTCCCCTCCTTCAAAGTCACGCTGCTCGTACAGGAGGCGGTCTGGGACGTGCTTGTCTCCTGCCTGGACTGGTTCTCCGCCCAGGTCAGGACAGAGTGACGGAACGGCTCGGGGCGAGACGGTGAGACCTCGCGTGCCAGGTGATCGACGCCTGGCACGCGCCCCTGTCGCGGTGGCAGGAAGACGCTTGGGGAACCACGTCAGGAAAGGACGAGGTCCTTGCGAGCACGGGTGCAGGTGACGAATAGCCAGCAGCGCTCCCGCGTTTGCACGGTCCCACGCCCACCTGGGCGTCTGCGTGTTCCCAGACCAGCTCCTCCAATTCTCCCCGCTGGGTCGAGGAGCTGGCCAGGAGGGTGCGGCGCGTGGACATCCGACTTGTAGCCGACAGTGAGTCGAATTCACCGTTCATCTCGCTGTGGGGCAGGTCGGGGCTTCAACGCATGGTCTCTCCGTCGTCCAGTAACTGATTTTCAACGGGGTGGACCTGTGCGGACTCACCGTTTCGGTCACGGTGGACGTCGCATGATCCTCCAGCATCACGAGGTCACCCAGTTCGATGACGCCGGTGGCTATGTCCACGGTCATACGGCGGCGCCTGGCCTACTCGTAGGCGTTGCCGTGGGCAGCACGTACAGACCGCTCTAGCCCGGGCGAGTACGGCGCCCCGTCAGAACCGGGTGATGCGAATTATGCGCATTCACCTGTCGCGGGCGTTATTCACCGATTCGAGGTGTAGTCCGGCTTACATGACCTCGTCGGACTTCGGAAAGCCTCGATGATCTGGTCCTGAACCGTTTTATCGAGCTTAAGGAGGTCCCGGTAGGCGCCGGTTCGTGCCATGTGCTGCCTCTCCGGGCTCTCGTTGTCGTTAACTCGTGATCATAACGGTGTTGCATAACATCTCTGATCTGGTAATAAATTACCGTTCAACTTTCCGTACTGGATCGGGTTTTTTCGGCCATACCCTCAAGGTGGCCTATTTCGGCATGCGTGAAAAGAGTTTCGGTCCTGTCGGCAATAAGGGGCTGCTGTCCGTAAATGGATGTCTTCCAGGTGCACGATCGGCTCATCGCCGACTACGACAGGTTCACCACGTCGCTGGTTCACGTCCGCGACAGCCGTATCGCTCGGCATCTTGAGGACGAGCGAGAGGTCCGTGCCCGATGGCCGCACCCGTGGGTCTCGCTGAACCCCAGCTTCGCCGGCGGAAGCACGATCTCTGAGCTGGTTGAAGCAGGGCTGCTGCATCCGACCTGCGAACGCCTCTTCAGGATCAAAACTCATGGGAACGATCCAGGGGAGTGGCCGCTCTCGCTCCACCGCCACCAGCGCGAGGCGGTCGAGGCGGCCGGAGACGGCGACAGCTACGTCCTCACCACCGGAACGGGATCAGGCAAGAGCCTCTCCTATATGGTCCCGATCGTCGACTCCGTCCTGCGTGACCCCGATCCCGGCCGCGTTAAGGCGATCGTCGTATATCCGATGAACGCGCTGGCGAACAGTCAGCTCCACGAGCTGGAGCGCTACCTGGAGTGGGGGGTTCCCCAGGACGCACGGCCGGTCAGTTTCGCCCGCTACACCGGCCAGGAGGACGAGGAAAAGCGAAATCGCATTCTCCGTCAAAAGCCGGACATTCTTCTCACAAACTACGTGATGCTCGAATACCTGCTCACCAGGCCGGACGAACGCAGAGATTTGATCGGGGCCGCACAGGGGCTGCGCTTTCTCGTCCTGGACGAGCTGCACACCTACCGGGGGCGGCAGGGCGCCGATGTGGCGCTGCTCGTACGGCGGCTGCGCGACGCGTGTGACACGCCGAACCTGCAGTGCGTGGGCACCTCGGCCACGATGGCGACCACCAGGACCTTCGCCGAGGCGCAGAAGGTCGTGGCCGGCGTCGCCACCCGTCTGTTCGGCACCGACATCAGCCCCGACCGGGTGATCGGCGAGACGCTCGTCCGTGCCACGAGCGACAGCACGCCGACGCCCGCCGACCTCGTCGGCGGCATGGCCAAGGCCGGGAGCGGCCGTTCCTACGCGGAGCTGACCGACGACGCGCTCGCCACCTGGATCGAGTCGGAGTTCGGGCTCGCGACCGAACCCGGGAGCGGCCGGTTGGTCCGGCGTCACCCCGAGAAGGTCGCCACGGCCGCCGAGAGGCTGGCCGACGTCACGGGCCGCCCGGAGGAGGAGTGCGCGAGCGCGATCGAGCGTCTCCTCCAGGAGGGAGCGCGGGACCCGCATCCGGAGACCGCGCGGCCGCTGTTCGCCTTCCGCCTCCACCAGTTCCTCTCCAAGGGAGACACCACCTACGTCAGCCTGGAACCCGAGGATCGCCGCCACATCACCAGCCAGTACCAGGTCAGCGTCCCCGAACATCGGGAGAAGATCCTGCTGCCCCTCGCCTTCTGCCGGGAGTGCGGCCAGGAGTACCTGGTCGTCACCAGGAACGCCAAGAGTGGCGGCGGAGGCTACAGCGCCCGCCAGGAGGCCAACGTTTCCGGTGGCGACGCGGTCAACGGATATCTGTACGTCAGCACCGAGCATCCCTGGCCGGTCGACCCGGTGGAGGCGGGCAGGCTGCCGGACTCCTGGCTGGAGCCGTCGACCGACGGATACACGCAGGTGCGCCCGTCGCTGAGCGACCGTCTCCCCCGCGAGGTGTGGCTCGGTCCCGGCGGCTCGGAGGTGCCCGCCGGACAAGGACTCCAGGCCTGGTATGTGCCCTCGCCGTTCCGTTTCTGCCTGCGCTGCCGGGTGTCCTACGAGCAGAGCCGGGGACGTGACTTCGCCAAGCTGGCCACCTTCGCGACCGAGGGCCGCAGCTCGGCGGTGTCCATCATCAGCGCGAGCGTTGTGCGCAGCCTCCGCGAGCAGCACGAGAGGGAGCAACTCGACGAGGAGGCCCGCAAACTGCTCACCTTTGTCGACAACCGCCAGGACGCCAGCCTCCAGGCGGGCCACCTGAACGACTTCGTGCAGGTCACCCAGCTCCGCGGCGCCCTGTACCGCGCGGCGCTGGCCGCCGGCGAGGAGGGGTTGCGTCACGACGAGGTGGCCCAGCGGGTGGCGAGGGTGATGGACCTGCCCCTCACCGTCTTCGCGCAGAACCCCGAGGTGAAGTTCGGCCAGCGGGACGCCGTGCTCAAGGCGCTCCGCGGTGTCCTCTCCTACCTCGTCTACCTCGACCTCGAACGCGGCTGGCGCATCACCATGCCCAACCTGGAGCAGACCGGGCTGCTCCGCTTCGACTACGTGGCACTCGACGAGATCGCCGCCGACACCGAGTACTGGGAACGCACCCACCCCGCGCTGCGCACCGACGACCCGGCGCACCGTGCCGAACTGGCCCGCATCGTGCTGGACGAGATGCGGCGGGCGCTCGCCGTCGACGTGGACGAGCTCACCCCCGAGGGGTTCGAGCGGATCCAGAAGCAGAGCGACCAGAACCTCACCGGCGCCTGGGCACTCGCCGAGGGCGGCAACCGCGATACCGCCCGCACCGTGTTCGCCCGCCCCGGACGCCCCGGAGAGAGCCGGGACCGGGTCAACTTCACCGGCCGCTCCGCGCTCGGCAGCTACCTCCGCCGCGCCGGGATGTTTCCCAATCACGGCCACAAGCTGACCGTCGACGACGCCCAAGCGATCATCGTCGATCTGCTGTGGGTTCTGGAGAAGTACGGCCTGCTCACCGAGGTTCAGGAGAAGCGCGACGGAGTCAAGGGCTACCGCCTGAAGTCGTCCGAGCTCATCTGGCGGGCCGGGAACGGCGAGACCGGTGCTCCCGACCCGCTCAGGAAGACGGTCGACCCGGAGGTCGGCACCCGCGTCAACACCTTCTTCCGTGACCTCTACGCGGAGGTCGCCACCGGGCTGACGGGCATCCACGCGGCCGAGCACACCGCCCAGGTCCGCGCCGAGGACCGCCAGGAACGCGAGCGACTGTTTCGCGCGGGGAAACTGCCCCTGCTCTACTGCTCGCCCACCATGGAGCTAGGCGTCGACATCGCCACCCTGAACGCGGTGGCGATGCGCAACGTGCCTCCGACGCCCGCCAACTACGCCCAGCGCTCCGGGCGGGCGGGCCGGAGCGGACAGCCGGCCCTCATCACCACCTACTGCTCCACCGGCAGCTCCCACGACCAGTACTACTTCCGGCGCAGCCGCCTGATGGTCGCCGGAAGCGTCCAGCCGCCCCGCCTCGACCTGACCAACGAGGACCTGATCCTCTCCCACGTGCACGCCATCTGGCTGGCGGAGACGGGCGCGCACCTGCACAGCAAGATGGAGGACGTGCTCGACATCTCACGTGTCGACACACTGCCGGTCCGTGAGCACATCCGGATCCAGCTCGCCGACGACAACGCGCGCCGCCGGGCCGTACCGCGCGCCGAGCGCATGCTCGCCACCGTCGCCGAGACGGAGCCCCTGGACAGGACCACCTGGTGGGACGAGGGGTGGGTGGAGCGGAAGGTACGCGGCGCTGCGGAGAGGTTCGACGCCGCCTGCGACCGGTGGCGCGACCTGTACCGCGCGGCGATCGCCGAGCAGGCCGAGCAGAACCGCCGCGTCCTGGACCACGCCTCCACCTCCGATGCCCGTCGGCGGGCCCAGGGGCGTCGTCTCCAGGCGGAGAACCAGATCAGGCTGCTCAAGAACGAGGACACCGAGCAGCAGTTCAGTGACTTCTACACCTACCGCTACTTCGCCTCCGAGGGTTTCCTGCCCGGCTACTCCTTCCCCCGTCTCCCGCTCGCCGCCTACATCCCCGGCCGCAGACAGCGCGGCAGCTACGTGCAGCGTCCCCGGTTCATCGCGATCGGTGAGTTCGGCCCGGGCGCGCTGATCTACCACGAGGGCCAGCGCTACCAGGTGACCAGCATCCAGGTCCCGGCGGGGGAGTCTGGCGAGGTGGCCACCGCCGAGGCGCGGATCTGCGCCGAGTGCCGCTACTGGCACGCCCGCGAGGCGGGCGTCGACCGGTGCGAGGAGTGCGACGCCGAGCTGGGCGGCTCCCTCGGCGGCCTCATGCACCTGCAGACCGTGCACACCGCCCGCCGCGAGCGAATCTCCTCCGACGAGGAGGAACGGCGCCGCGCCGGATTCGAACTGGTCACCACCTACCGGTTCAGCACCCACGGCACCCGCTCGGGACGGCTGCAGGCCGACGTGGAGAGCGCCGCCGGCCGTCCATTGGCCGAACTCGTCTACGGCGACACCGCGACGGTCCGCGTCATCAACCGGGGAGCCAAAGGACGCCGCAACCGCAGCGACATCGGCTTCTGGCTCGACCCGGTCCGCGGCCGGTGGCTGAGTGAGTCCAAGGCATCGGAGCGGACCCCGGAGAACGAGGGGCTGACCTCCGCCGAGGACGCCCAGCGCGTGCTGAAGGTCGTCCCGTACGTCGAGGACAGCAAGAACATCTGCGTGATCCGGCTTGCCCAGCAGGTCACCGAGGATGTGGCCACCACCCTCCGCTACGCGCTGGAGCGCGGCATCGAGGCCGAGTTCCAGCTGGAGGACGCCGAGCTGACCAGCGAGGAGTTGCCCGACCCGCTCAATCGGGCACGGATGCTGTTCATCGAGAGCGCCGAGGGCGGGGCGGGCGTGCTGCGCAGGCTTCACGACGAGCCCGACGCGCTGCGGCGGGTGGCCCGCAGGGCGCTGGAGATCATCCACGTGGACCCGGACACCGGAGAGGACCTGGGGCACGCCCCCGGCGCGCGAGAGCGGTGCGAGCTGGGCTGCTACGACTGCCTGCTCTCCTACACCAACCAGCTCTGGCACGCCGAGATCGACCGGCACTCGGTCGTGGGAATCCTGCGCGAGCTGGCCTTGGCCGACACGAAGCCCACCGGTGGCCACGCCTCCGCCGAGGAACACGTCGACAGCCTCCGCGACTCCTCCGGCAGCGACCTGGAACGCCGGTTCGTTGACTTCCTCAGGGCGGGTGACCACCGCCTGCCGGACGCCGCCCAGGAGATCCTCGCCGACGCCAGGGCCAAGCCGGACTTCGTCTACCGCACCCAGGGGGGCGACGTCGCGGTCTTCGTCGACGGCCCCCACCACGACGACGCGTATGTCGCCGAGCGCGACATGCGGGCCGAGGACCGGCTCATGGACCTGGGCTGGCTGGTCATCAGATTCCGACACGACGAGGAGTGGGACGAGATCGTGCGCAGGTACCCGAGCGTCTTCGGCACCGGACGGAACGGCCGATGAGCTACACCGTCGGCTCCCTGGTGGCCGCCCGGGGCCGCGAATGGGTCGTCCAGCCCGGCAGCGGCGGCGACTTCCTGCTCGCCCGCCCGCTCAACGGCGACACCGACTTCGAGGCCTGCCTGTTCGCCGACGAGGTGATCGACGCCACCTTCCCGCCGCCCAGCCCGCAGGAGGTCGGCGACAGCGTCGCCGCCGGATTGCTCCGTACGGCGCTGCGCATCGGGTTCACCTCGGGGGCCGGTCCTTTCAGGTCACTGGCGTCGATCGCCGTCGATCCACGCCAGTACCAGCTCGTCCCGCTGCTGCTCGCGCTGCGCATGGAGACCGTACGGCTGCTCATCGGCGACGACGTGGGCATCGGCAAGACCGTCGAGTCCGCCCTGATCGCCAAGGAGCTCCTGGAGCGCGGCGAGGCCTCCGGGCTGACCGTGCTCTGCTCCCCGGCCCTGGCCGAGCAGTGGCGCGACGAGTTGTGCGACAAGTTCGCCATCGAGGCCACCCTGGTGCTCGCCTCGACCGCCAACCGCCTCGAACGAGACCTCCGCCACGATGAGACGATCTTCGACAGGCACCGGTACACGGTCGTCTCGACCGACTTCATCAAGGCCGACCGTCGCTACCAGCAGTTCGTCCGCACCTGCCCGGACCTGGTGATCGTCGACGAGGCGCACACCTGCGTCTCGGCGGGCTCCTCCAGCAGGCAGAGCCAGCTCCGCTACCGGCTGCTCAAGGAGATCGCCGACGATCCGCTGCGGCACCTCATCCTGGTCACCGCCACCCCGCACAGCGGCAAGGAGGACGCCTTTCGCGACCTCGTCGCCCTGCTCGACCCCGCCCTGGCCACCGTCGACCTCGACAGCGCCAAGGGACGCGAGCAACTCGCCAGGCACTTCGTGCAGCGCCGCCGCCGCGACATCCGCAAGTTTCTTCGGGAGGACTCCCCCTACCACCAGGAGACGCCCTTCCCGCAGGACCGTCACGTCCGCGACGTCTCCTACTCCCTGACCGGCGAGTACGGCAAGCTCGCCCGGCAGGTGCTCGCCTACGCCCGCGAGACGGTCCGCAAGCCGGGCACCGAGCTGCGGCAGCGGGTGTCCTGGTGGTCGGCCCTCGCGCTGCTGCGCGCCGTCGCCTCCTCCCCGAGGGCGGCCGCCGCGACGCTCCGGACCCGTTCGGCCACCGTCGCCGCCGAGACCGCCCCGGAAGCCGACGAACTCGGACGCTCCAGCGTGCTCGACCTCACCGACGAGGAGGCCCTGGAAGGTCTCGACGCGGCGGCGGGAGGGCTCGTCGACGAGGACGACGGCACCTCGCCGGAAGGCGAGCGGCTCAGGCGGCTCGCCCGCGCCTTCACCAGGATCGAGGGTGTCGCGGAGGACGCCAAGCTCGCCGCGCTCGTCGACGAGGTCAAGGCGCTGCTCGCCGACGGCTACGACCCGATCGTGTTCTGCAGGTTCATCCCCACCGCCGAGTACGTCGCCGAGCACCTGGCCAAGGCCCTCGGCAAGAAGGCCCAGGTCCGCCACGTCACCGGGCAGCTCCCGCCGGAGGCCCGCATCGCCGCCATCGAGGAACTCGGCGCCGAACCGGGCCGTCACGTCCTGGTCGCGACCGACTGCCTGTCGGAGGGCGTCAACCTGCAGGAGCACTTCCAGGCCGTGATCCACTACGATCTGGCCTGGAACCCGACGCGCCACGAGCAGCGGGAGGGCCGCGTCGACCGGTTCGGGCAGCGAAAGCAGACCGTCCGCGCCGTCACCATGTACGGCCTCGACAACGGCATCGACGGCGTCGTGCTCGACGTGCTCATCCGCAAGCACCGCGCCATCGCCAAACGGACCGGCGTCGCCGTTCCCGTCCCCAGCGGTGGAGACGACGTCATCAAGGCACTCGTCGAGGGCCTGCTGTTGCGCGGAGACAACGACCAGGACCAGCTCGACCTGGACTTCGGCGTCACCAAGACCCGTGACCAGATCCACCGCTCCTGGGAGAGCGCCGCCGACCGCGAGTCCAAGGCGCTGACGAAGTACGCCCACTCCGGCGTCAAACTCGACGAGGTCGAGCGCGAGGTCGCCGAGATCCGCGCCGTCCTGGGCAGCCCCGCCGACGTGGCCGGGTTCGCCCGCCACGCCCTGTCCGACTTCGGGGCGATCATCGACAACCGGGTCGAGGGCTTCACCGCCGACACCAGGCAGCTGCCCATCCCCGTACGGCACGCCCTCGGCCTGAGCTTCAACGGCAAGGCGCCGGAGCTGGTCTTCCACCCCGACATCCCGGCCCCGCCCGGCAGCCACGCCCTGGTGCGGACCGACCCCCTGATCCGCGACCTCGCCCGGACCGTCTTGGACTCCGCCCTCGACGCGGAGGGACCGGCCAGGCGCTTCGGCGTCGTCCGCACCGGCGCGGTGGCCACGCGCACGACGGTGCTGCTGGTCCGCTACCGCTTCCACGTCACCCTGCCGGGCCGCACCGGGACGCGCACGATCATCGCCGAGGACGCCCAGGTGCTCGGCTACCGCGCCACCGAGGACGGGCGCGAGTGGCTCGGAGACGCCGAGGTGTCGGACGTGCTCGGCTCCCGCCCGGAGAACACCCTGCGCGCACTCGTCGAGCGCACCGCGCAGCGCGCGGCCGAGGAGATTCCCTCCCTCGACGACGACCTGCGCGCCCGCGGCGGGGCCCTGGCCGCCAGGCTCGCCGAATCCCACCTGCGTGTCCGCAGCGCCGTCGGCGCCACGGTGAGAGGACTGAAGGTGACCGCCGCCCCCAAGGCCGACGTGCTCGGCGTCTACGTCTACCTCCCGGCCGGCGGTGCCCGATGAGGAACTTCGCCTACCTGGCCGTCGACGTCAAGGGCGGTCTGATCCCGCAGGACGTGCTGTCCCGGATCGGCGCCGCGGACCGCGAACTCCCCGGCATCCGCCCCGAGGACTACCACCTGGCCGCCTCCGAACGGCTCGGTGACGCGGCCAGCCGCAGATGGGACTATCTGCTCGGCGCCTACCGCGCCTTCCGGGAGCGTGTGAACCAACTGCCGGACAGCGACCCGGCCACCACGCCCACTCGGGAACGCTGGCTCCAGATTCTGCTGTCCGAGCTGGGCTTTGGACACGTGCCGTACGTCCGGGGCGGCCTGAAGGCGGGGGAGAAGGAGTTTCCCGTCTCCCACCTGTGGCACAACGTGCCGATGCACCTACTCGGCTGGAACACCGAGCTGGACAGGGCCACCCCCGGCCGTGCGGAGACCAAACGGGCGCCGCAGTCGGTGCTCCAGGAGTTTCTCAACCTCTCCGACGACCACCTGTGGGGCGTGCTGTCCAACGGGCGGCGGCTGCGCATTCTGCGAGACTCCACCATCCTCGTCGGCTCGGCGTATGTCGAGTTCGACCTGGAGGCCATCTTCGACGGTGAGCTGTACTCCGACTTCGTGCTGCTCTACACGCTGCTGCACGCCTCCCGCTTCGAGCTGATCTCCGGCGACGACTCCACGCCGACGTGCGCCGACTGCTGGCTGGAGAAGTGGCGCGCCTTCGCCGCCGAGACCGGCATGCGAGCCCGTGACCAGCTCCGCGACGGCGTGCAGCGGGCCCTTGAGGCACTCGGCACCGGTTTCCTGGTCGCCAACCCCGCATTGCGCGGCCAACTCATCTCCGGTGCTCTGAACCGGGAGGAGTTACGGCACGAACTGCTGCGCCTGGCCTACCAGCTCATCTTCCTGCTCGTCGCCGAGGACCGCGGAGCCCTGCTCGCCCCCGAGGCGCCCCAGGACGCCAAAGACCGCTACGCCGCCTACTTCTCCACCCGTCGTCTGCGCCGCCTGGCCGCCCGACGCGCCGGCGACCGGCACACCGATCTGTGGCGTACCACCGCCAGGGTCATCAGGGCGCTCGGCGACGACGGCGGCCTTCCCGCGCTCGGCCTGCCCGGCCTCGGCGGCCTGTTCTTCGGTACGGCCGACACCCTGACCGGGCTGACGGACACCCCCGTGCCGGACCAGTTCCTTGTCTGCGACCTGCCCAACGAGGCGCTGCTCACCGCAGTCCGCCACATGTCCACCGTGCGCGGCAAGGACGGACGGCCCCGCGACGTGGACTTCCAGCACCTGGGAGCAGACGAGCTGGGCAGCGTCTACGAGTCACTGCTGGAGCTGGTCCCGCGCATCGACCTCGCCGTTCCGGCCTTCAGACTGGAGATCGCGGCGGGCAACGACCGCAAGACCACCGGGTCGTACTACACGCCCTCGTCGCTGATCGAGTCGCTGCTCGACACCGCGCTCGACCCGGTCATCGAGGAGCACGCCAAGTCCGGCGTGGCCGACGACCTGCTGAAGATCACTGTCTGTGATCCAGCCTGTGGTTCCGGCCACTTCCTCGCCGCCGCCGCCCGCCGCATCGCCAGGCGGTACGCGATCATGGTCACCGGCGAGGACGAGCCGGTTCCGTCGGCCGTCAGCGAGGCCATGCGCAAGGTCGTCGGCAGGTGCGTCTACGGCGTGGACATCAACCCGCTCGCCGCCGAGCTGGCCAAGGTGTGGCTGTGGATCGAGTCTTTGGAACCCGGCAAGCCATTGGCCTTCCTCGACTCCCACATCAAGGTGGGCAACGCCCTGCTCGGCACCACCCCCAGGCTAGTCGCCGCTGGCATCCCCGACGGCGCGTTCAAGCCCATCGAAGGCGACGACAAGAAGGTCGCCAGCGAGCTGAGAAAGCGGAACGCGCGAGAGGTTCAGTACGGCTTGCGGGAGCGAGGCGGCGGGTCCCGGGCGGCGCAGGAATCACTGTTCGATGAGGATGAGTTGCCCGGCAACCAGGAGCTCGCGGAACGGGCCCGCACCCTGGCGGCCGTCGCGGTCTCCACCGTCGCCGATGTCCGCGAACAGCAGCGGCGGTTCCAGGAACTGGAGAACTCCGAAAGCCTTGCACGGGCCCGCCTGGTCGCCGACGCATGGTGCGCCGCGTTCATCTGGCGCAAGCACGCGGAAGCTCCTGAGGCGATCACCAGCGCCACCATCCGTGGTCTGGAGGCCGGTACGCCACTGGCGGAGGACCGAGCCGAGGAACTGCGCGGACTGGTCGAGCGGTACCGCTTCTTCCACTGGCATGTGGAGTTCCCCGAGGTCTTCCCCGACGACTCCGACTCGGACCTCAACCCTGCCACTGGCTGGAAAGGGGGTTTCACGTGCGTGCTGGGCAACCCGCCGTGGGAGCGGGTCAAGCTTCAGGAGAAGGAATTCTTTGCCGCTCGGCACGAGGGCATCGCGAATGCTAAGAACGCGGCGGCACGGAAGAAGGCCATCGCCGATCTGGCAAACAGCGTTGATAAGATAGACCAGGGCCTGTTCGCAGACTTCGTGCAGGAGTTGCGCAGCGCCGACGGCTGGGCCGCCCTGTTACGCGAGTCGGGCCGGTATCCGCTGACCGGGCGGGGCGACATCAACACCTACGCCGTCTTCGCCGAGACCGGGCGGACGCTCATCGCACCGGAGGGTCGGGTCGGCATGGTGCTGCCCACCGGGATCGCCACTGACGCGACCACCCAGTTCTTCTTCAAGGACATGGTGACGACAAAGACCCTTGTCTCGCTCTTCGACTTCGAGAACGAAGAGAAGCTTTTCCAGGAGGTCCACCACTCGTTCCGGTTCTGTCTGTGGACCGAGTCAGGGCGTCGAGCCCCTCAGCGCCGCATCGATCTGGCATTCCGGGCTCGGCAGGTCGCGCAGCTTGACGAGCGTCGTTTTACGCTTACCCCCGAGGACATCACACTGCTCAACCCGAACACCGGCACTTGTCCAGTATTCGACTTCAAACGCAACGCCGAGATCACCCTGGGGATCTATCGACGGGTTCCTGTTCTTTGGAGAAGCAGTCCTGAGAGCAATCCTTGGGGACTGTCGTTCATGGCCATGCTGCACATGGCGAACGACTCCGACCTGTTCCGCCCCAGTGAGGAGCACAAGGAAACGCTGGAGGAGATGCTGGCGTCGGGGTGGGAGTTCGACGGGAACCATCTCGTCAAGGGGGACATGCGCCTGCTTCCCCTGTTCGAGGCGAAGATGGTCCACCACTTCGATGACCGGTTCGGCACTTACGAGGGGCAGACCCAGGCACAGGCCAACATGGGGACATTGCCCCGGCCGACCGCAGCGCAGAAAGACGATCCAGGTTACGTGGTACAGCCGCGCTACTGGGTGCCTAAGGGTGAGGTTGAAGAGAGGCTCTGTCCGAAGGACTTGGTCGAAGGAGATCGGCGGTTCCGCAAGTGGGATAAAGGGTGGCTGCTCGGGTGGCGTGACATCTGTCGAAGCTCTGATACGCGTACCGTCATCAGTGCGACCATTCCTAGAGCGGCGGTCGGTGATAAGTACCTACTTGCTCTCGTCCCTCGTGATGCGGCTCTGCTGCAGGCGAACCTGACCTCCTTCGTCCTTGACTACTCGGCGCGACAGAAAATAGTCGGTACCTCCCTGAAGTATTTTCTCTTCAAGCAACTTCCTGTCCTACCTCCTGTGGCATACAGCGAAGATTGTCCATGGGGCTCAGGCGAGCAACTTCGTTCCTGGGTGAGCGTGCGGGTGCTGGAGCTTTCATATACCTCCTATGACATGGAGGCGTTCGCTCGCGATCACGGTGACGAAGGCGCTCCCTATCGATGGGATGAGGAACGACGGTTCTGGTTGCGGGCCGAGTTGGACGCTGCCTACTTCCATCTCTATGGCGTGGCTCGTGGTGACGTCGACTACATCATGGATACTTTCCGGGCGTTTCGGAACAAATCCCCCGAGTTGTTCGAACGCACCAAGAAGGCGATCCTGGGAATCTATGACGCCATGCAGGAGGCCATTGACGGTCGCGAGCCGTACTGGACTCCGCTTGATCCTCCACCTGGTCAGGGGCCTCGCCATCCCGAACGAAAGGTGTAAATCCTCCAGCTGAGCCAATGGTCGGCTGCGAAGACTTGTCACCCACCGGGTTCCACTGAAAGTGCCCAGAGAATGAGGTGAAGATCGTGTAATGCCTGACAGGGATGGAGAGATTTGTAAGGATGAGGGCGCGGAAGATCGGTGTGGAGTGCGGGAGGGAGAAGCGGTGGTTTACGATCCGAAGCTGGCAGCGGCGCTGTCGGGCGCCACGCTTCGCCAACTCGCGCACTGGCGAAATGCCCGGGTCAGCCGGGGAGCGGTGTTGATCCCGGAGGTCTCCAGCACGCGGCCGGTCCTCTACTCCTTCCGAGACGTGGTGGCGCTGAGAACCTGCGTCAAGCTGCGCAACCACGCCTCGCTGCAGAAGATCAGGCGAGCGCTCGACACGCTCCGCGGTGATCTGAAGGAGCGAGACCATCTGTCGTCCTACCGGCTGGTCGCCGACGCGGGCACCATCTATCTGGCGGCACCCGATCAGGCCATCGATCTAGTCCGGAAAAAGGCCAATGTCGTCATTCATGAGATGGTCGACGTCCTGCAGCCGTTCTACCGTGACGGTAGGTACATCCCGTCGTTGTTGCAACCTCGTCCCCACGTGATCGTGGATCCGGCCGTTCGCGGGGGAGTGCCGGTGATCGAGGGCACCCGTGTCCCCTACGACGAGGTCGCCGCCCTGCTCAGAGACGGTGTCTCGCCGGAGCGGATCTCTGATTACTACCCGAGCGTCACGGCCACCGCGGCCCTGGACGCCGTTGACTTCGCTGACTACGTCGACAGTTACGATCCCGATCCCCCCAGGGAGCCGCGTGAGGCTGCTGCTGGATGAGAACGTCTCCAGACCCCTCCACCAGGCCATCAAGGCCTTTGTTCTGAATCACGAGATCGTTCATCTGCTCGATCTCGATCGTTGGTCCGGCACCAGGGACGAGAACCTCTACCCTCGGGCGATGGGAGAGGGGTTCGACGTCATCCTGACCAATGACGCCCGGCAGATGCAGCGTCCCAGAGAGGTGGCGGCGATCGCCGCTTCCGGCCTGCACCGGATCGAGTATCCCCACAGGCATCCGGGGCTGACCGGGGTCGGGCTCGCGATCGCCACGGTCGCCGCCGGGCTCCCCGCTGCCCTGGAGCTTCTCGCCCAGGCTGACGGGCAACGTCTGGTGACGCTGCGCGGCATCGACCCCACCCCGGCCAACCGCCTGCGCGTCGTCGACCCGATCGTTTTCCCGCCCAAACACTGGCCGGACTCCGCGTAGCCCTTCCACGTGGCTTGGACGTCAACTCCGCTGACCGTGAAACGACGGTTGACAGCGGACCACCATGCCTCTTGTGCGCCCGATAAAAGGCGTAATAACTAGACAAGACAGGACGGTCGTTTGGCTGTGGCATCACGGATGGAACTCACCCGGCAGATTCTGTTCATGGCCGCCCGGATCCTGGACGGTCACCCTGACGGCCTGCCCGTTTCCACGCTGTGGCCCCTGATCAAGAAGCACATGCCCGGTATCGACGAGCAGTGGGACGCGAGTGGAGCGAGGGGCAACACGCCGGAGCTGGCTCTTCAGTGGAAGAGCGGCGGGATGGTCAAGTCAGGCTGGGTCACCAAGGCGCATCGCCGCTGGCATCTCACGCCACTTGGCCGGATGGCTCTCCGCTATCACCCCGATGTGCCGTCCTTCATCGCGGCATCCCACGCCGGGTACCAGTACTGGGAACGAAACAAGGCCGGATTCGAGGCCGTCAGGCGGCTGGCCGGCGCCGTCCCTGAAGGAAGTTGGGTCGCGGCCGCCGACCTCGCCTCGCAGGCTGGTCCCAGGGTCGCGGAGATGGTGCGGTGGCTTCAGGGGGAGCGGCCCGAGGGATGGCATCGGGTGCTGGACACCGACGGCGGGCTCCCCGATGACGCGCACGCTGACGAGCGGCTGCGACACGAGTGGCAGGAACTGCTTACTGCGGACGGCCTGGACGCCATGCTGGGCATGGTGCCCCAGGAGCGGCGAATCTCCGCCACCGATCTGCACAGGCTGCTGGTCGATCCGCTGGACGACGACGGCGGCACGGAACGTCCACGGCGAGCCTGGCTGGTGCGTGGGTCCAACGTGCAGGGGTTCAACCTGGTGGGTGACTGGCTGGTGGAGGGCTACTGTTCCCTTCCTGCCTCCAAATTGCGCGAGCTGCCTGCCGAGACGACGCAGGATACGATCCGGGCGGCCGTGGACGAGGACTACGCCCACGGTTCCTACAACGATCGTTTGAAGAAGACGGCCGAGTTCCACGCCTTCCTCTCACGGATGCGGGAGGGAGACCTGGTGCTCAGCAACGACGGAGGCAAGGTTTACGTCGGGCACGTCAGGGGAGGCCCGGCCTTCCGGGCCAGCGTGAACAATCGTGCCAATTTGCAGCGTCCGGTCGAATGGTTGAATCCGAAGGCCCCACTCGACTTCGCCGCCGACCTGCCGGACGAGATCTCGGCCAAGCTGGCCACCCAGCACGACGTGCTCGACCTGACGGAGTTTGCCGAAGAGTTGGAGGCGCTGGTCGGGCCAGAGCCGGTGAAGCCTCCGGTCGCCCGGGACATGGCCTTGCCTGACGCCGGTGCCGAGCTGGCCGAGAAGTTACTCGTCGACCAAGACTGGCTGCAGGAGTGCGTGGAGCTGCTGCGCGACCGTCCACAGCTGATCTTCTACGGACCACCGGGGACCGGGAAGACCTACATCGCCCATCATCTCGCCCAGTTCCTGGCCGGTGGCAAGCCGGAGAACGTCAAACTCGTGCAGTTCCACCCCGCCTACTCCTACGAGGACTTCTTCGAGGGCTTCCGGCCCACGCAGAGCCCAGACGGGCAGGGTGTGGCGTTCAAGCTGCTTCCCGGGCCGCTGCTGCAGCTGGTCGACGCCGCGCGACAGTATCCCGAGGAACCGCATGTGCTGATCATCGACGAGATCAACCGGGGCAACCTGGCCAAGATCTTCGGCGAGTTGTACTTCCTGCTGGAGTACCGAGACAGGGCGGTCGACCTGCTGTACTCCTCGGCGGAGGGGAGCGGCCAGGCGTTCACACTGCCCAAGAACCTCATAATCCTGGGCACGATGAACACCGCCGACCGGTCGATCGCGCTGGTGGACGCCGCCATGCGGCGCCGTTTCGCGTTCGTGGAGCTGCACCCGGACGAGACGCCGACCCGGGAGGTGCTGGGACGCTGGCTTGAGAGGGAGGGGCTGCCGCCTGACGCCGCCCTCCTGCTAGGCGAACTCAACACCCTTATCGAGGACCGCGACTTCAAGATCGGTCCCTCGTATCTGATGAGATCGGGCATCTACGAGAAGGGGAAGGGGTTCGAGCCGGTCTGGCGGACACAGATCCTCCCGCTGCTTGAGGAGCACCACTACGGCGACAGTGTCGACGTCTCCCAGAGATACGGCCTGCCCACACTGCGGCAACGGCTGGGCCTCAACCAGGAGCCCACTCTGTGATCAGTCTGACCGAGGGCGCCCCACCGGTCGAGTGCGAGCTGACGGCCGCTCAGGCGGCGGCTCTGACTGCGGCGAAGGTCGTGCGGGTGAGCCCCGGGCCGAGAGCCGGCCTGTGGAGGGTGAGAGACAACGGGTACGTCGGTGCGGCGGTCATCGGCGATGTCGAGGTGCGGATCACTCCGAAGACTCCGGTCGGCCGGGTGCTGTTCCTCCTCGGATACGCGCGGGCGCAGCGTGGATGGCGGCAGGAGGAGGTGGACGCGGGCGAACATCCCGAGCTGCTTCCCGCGCTCGCCTATGCCTACGCCAGGGCCGCCGACCGCGCCCTCCGGCAGGGGGTTCTTCAGGGTTACCGGGAGGTGCAGGAGGCGCTGCCGGTCGTCCGGGGCCGGATTCGTGAGGCGGACCAGATTCGCCGCCGGTACGGCCTGCCGCTCCCGGTCGAGGTGCGCTTCGACGACTACACCGTCGACGTTCCGGAGAATCGGTTGTTGCTGGCCGCGTCAGTGCGGCTGCTGCGCCTGCCCGGCCTCGCCGTACAGACCAGAAAGACGTTGAGACACCTCATCGCCAGGCTGGCGGGAGTCACTCCTCTGGTGCCTGGACGGCCGCTTCCGGTGTGGCGTCCGAGCCGGCTCAACACGCGCTATCACACGGCGCTCAGGTTGGCGGAGCTCGTCCTGCGGGGTGCCTCGTACGAGCTCGACGACGGCACGACCGTCCGGGTGGACGGCATGCTCGTGGAGATGTGGCGGGCTTTCGAGGACTTCGTCACCGTGGCCCTGTCGGAGGCACTGCGGCCGTACGGCGGGCGCAGCGACCTGCAGGACAGACGCCACCACCTGGACCACGGCCAACGGGTCCCGCTCAGACCCGACCTCGTACGCTACGTGATCGACCCCACCGGCAGGGAGATGCCCGTGGCGGTGGCCGACAGTAAATACAAGATCTCGACCGGTCCCGGCGGCCACGGTGCCGACCTTTACCAGATGCTGGCGTACTGCACGGTGCTCGGGCTCGGCCGCGGTCACCTGGTGTACGCCGAGGGAGACGCGGAGCCGTATTTGCACGTGGTGCGTGGGGCGGGGGTCGAGATCGTGCAGCACTCCATCGACCTGACCCTGTCGCCCGCGCGACTGCTCGGCGGTGTCGAGCGAATCGCCGAATCCATCTCACATTCCGCCTGAAGGACGAGATCGGCCTCTACGGAGAAACTACTCAGCGGACCAGGCCGAACAGGAGGGCGGTCCACATGGCGTCCGCCTCGGCGGCTAGCCAACGGTCGCTCTCCTCGACCTGAGGAGCTCCGGCTGTTCGCATCGTGCGGCGGATGAAGCGCAGACTGCCCGCCTGGCACAGCTCGTAGAAGACCGTCTCGCAGTCGCAGGTCCGCCGGACGACCCTGACTCGCTCCCATCTTCGTAGTCCTGGAGCGTTCCAGGCCAATGCCTCGCAGTGGGAGCGTGGGGCGGCGACGTGAGACGACGTCCGGGCCATGCTCCAGCTCTACGGGCTGCGCGAAGGAGCCAAGTACGAAGCGCTCGTCCAACTGGCGAAACAGGCGAAGGAGCAAGGCTGGTGGCATGCCTACAGCGACGTTATCCCGCAGTGGTTCCAGGTCTACGTGGGCTTGGAGGCGGAGGCGTCTTCCCTCCGCAACTACGAACCTGAGCTTGTCCACGGGCTTTTGCAGACTGAGGAATATGCTCGCGCTGTCTATCAGGCGGCCCGAATGACCGATGCGCCCGACGAGATAGAGCGGCATGTCAGCCTGCGCATGGCTCGTCAAGGCGTGATCACTCGCTCGGGGCGGCCCATGCACCTTTGGACAATCATGAACGAGGCGTCTCTACGCCGTCGTGTCGGTGGCGCTCGCGTCATGAAAGAGCAGCTTCGGCACTTGACGGACATCTCGGCTCAGCCCAATGTGACCATCCAGGTCTTGCCCTATGCGATCGGTGCACACGCGGCGATGCTCGGATCTTTCGCCATCTTGGCCTTCTCCGAAGGGGCGGGCGAGGTTGCCTATCTGGAGTACATGACCGGCAGCCTTTATCTGGAGAAGCCCGAAGAGCTTCGGGCATATACGCTGACATATGACCATCTGCGTGCTTCAGCGCTTGATCCAAGAGATTCCATTGACGTGATCGCGAAGCTCGCCAAAGAGGATTTCTAGGGGCCGAGAGAGGGTTCGGGTGTCCTACGAAGAGCTACCTGAAGTTGTCCGGCGGAAGAGCACCCTTAGTGGTGGAAACGGCGGTAGTTGTGTCGAGGTTGGCGTCTGGCGCAGAAGTTCCCTCAGCAATGCCAACGGCGGACAGTGTGTCGAGGTCGCGACCGTCGACGGCGCCCAGGCCGAGGTCAGGGCAGACGCCGACCGGCTCTTCCTGGTGCGTGACTCCAAAGACTCCGACGGTCCGGTGCTGACCTTCACCCCTTCCGAATGGGCCGGCTTCCTCGGTGCCATCAAGGGGGGTGGCTTCGACGAGCCGGTCGGGCGCCGCGAGATGTGATCCGGTGCGGTGAGGGAGGGGGCGGGCCGGGCGTGGCTCGTCAGTGTTGATCCATCCCGCCTCACCGCTCGCGGTGCCGGCGCCCGGACGTCCATGGAACGCGGTGAAGACGGAGGCGGCCCCCTGCGGCGGCTGTTTGGGCAGGCGGGCGCCGGTGCAGGACAGTGGCTCGAAGAATACGGGTTGATTTCCGGCACGTCCTCAACCTGCTCCCGGATCTACGCCTGGGCGGCTGCCACTTCCGCGTCACTTGAGTCAACACAGAACTCGTTGCCTTCAGGGTCGGCCATTACCACCCATCCGAGCCCACGTCCCCGTGCCTGCTCACTGACGACGACGGCTCCTAGGCCGACAAGCCGCTCCACCTCTTCTGCGAGGGTCCCGCCACCAGGGTTGAGATGAACATGTGGCTGGGTTTTCCCCTTTATTTCAGATGATGCATGCATAAACAGTATCTGTGACGGTTGATTGCCTTCGGGTAGTTCGATCCAGCAGGATTCCGCGCCACCGTCTATCGGAAGGGCGAGAACGGCGCTCCAGAACCGGGCCAGCCTGTAGGGATCAACGCAGTTGAAGATCAGGTAGCGCAAGCTCAAACTCATACCGGCCAGGCTAATGCATCCCTGCCTGTAGAGCATCTTATGCGGATAGATACAATCCCTGCGCCGGACTGAAAGCTTCAAACGAACAGCACGAAATACTTACCCTGTTGGCGGGAAGCTTTTGACTTCCATTGGGGTACGTTTATTTGGCGGAGGCCGTAAAGAGGGTTGCCGGAGTCCGTAACAATCTTTTCGCGAGGGGGATGCAATCGAAAGGCGGGTGTGATTACTTTCACCTCGCTAATTCGTCAAAGTTTCCCAGAAACCTCCTTTGCTGGAAGGTGCTGTCCACCGGAAAGGAATCCCCTTGAAGATCTGTAAAAAACTTCTCACCTTGGCATTGCCGGCCATGGTGACAGCCTCTACGCTGGCCGGTTTCACCTCGCCGGTCGCAGCGGACGAGGCGTCACCAAAACCGGAAATCTCTCCGAGAATAATCGCCGACCCTGAGGGCGAGGTCCCGGTTCCTTCGCCTCCCGTGTTCGTGGGGACCACAGAGGGCGATGATGCCGAGCAAGCCGCCGATCGTATCGGGTGCTGGTTTAGAACCGACAAACCGATAACCCTTACACCGACAAGCAAGGACATCATCGGCTCAGCCGAAATAATCGGATGCACACCCGAGAGGCCTACCCGCTGCGTCCTTACGGCATGGCTCTATAGGATCAACGCGGACGGGTCGTTGACTCGGGTCGGTACAGGCCCCACAAAGCATAGCTGCAACACGGGATCAGCCTCCCGATCGGAAGCGCACTACAGATGCAGGTATTATCCGTCCAGGCAGTTCGCCTACCGTACCGAAGCCACTCTCACCGTCGTTTCGAGGTTGGGAACCTCGCACGCGGACAGCTCAAGCGTGAACAGTCACTACTGGTGCATCTAACAGTCATACCGATATTGGGAACGCCACGGCAGGACACGGCTCCCTCTGCCGCTGTCAGCCTGTATGGCACCGCGAATCGTTCGGGTTGCTCTCCTTCGGTCGTCAAACCGGGATGAACGCCCGATTGGCTTTCCAGCGCCGGGTCTGCGAAGCCGTAGGCTCCGGCATCGACGTGAACCTGTCGAAGTCGCCTGGATTCCGACGCTCCCCACATCGGCCAGAGCCCTGACCCGGCCAGCGTGATCGCGTCACCGCATCCCACTGCCGTACCCGGTACTCGGGCGGGTGCGGCGGTGATCGTGAGGACGCCCCGGCCTCTCAAAGGCGTAGATCGCGGGCTTTCCGAAATCTCGGAGTGGTGGGGGTCAATACCTGCCGGCGGGTGACGGGACTTTCTCCGGGACGGAACGGAGTTCTTCTTCGAGCGTGTCGAGGAGTGCCCTGGCGGCCTGGCGGAGCCGTGTGCGGCGGGCGATGAGGTCCTCGGCGAACGTCCGGGCCTTCGGTCCCGTCCATACCTGCTGACCGGTGAACTGCCCGTGAGCGGGGTCGAGCGCGGCCTCCAGAATGGCGATCCGTGCCCTGACCTCAACCAATGTCTGTTCCAACACCTGACGCCGCGGGTTGGGCACCAGATCTGTCATGTATCCCTCTTCGGATGCCGATACACCGGACGGATCTATTGGACATTATTGGATCTACAACACATCGGCCAGCCCCGGAGGAATTTCATGGGACGTTCTGTACGGCTCGGCGTCGCGGTCTGCGCGGTGACGTTGCTGACGGTGGCCGGATGCGGCGACAGCGGTCCTACGGCGGCCGAGGCGGGGGAGACACTGAAGGCTCACATCACCGAGCTGATGAAGGAGAGCCATGTCTTGGATGTCAAGGTCACCGATCCTGGTGGGCGCGACATTCCCTGTGCCGAGGGCAGGGCCAAGAGGACCTTCGCGGCTACTGCCAGGGACTCCGCGCCGCAGAGTGATCCTGATGGACTTAACACCTTCATGGTGGGTGCGCTCTCCTCGGTTGCTCCCTATCGGATCGTTGACGATCCTGGTAACGCCCCGATTCGGCTTGCCAACGAAGAATACAAGACAGTGATCATCTTTGAGTCCCCAGCCAACGGGCAGTATGCGGTTCGGGGAGAAACCGAATGCCTTCCGATCTCGTAATCTAGCTGTCGAATACCAGGGCACGTTCTTTGGCACGCTTGTTGCCACCGTCGAAGCGGTTTGCCGTTCTGCCAGACAGTTCTCCCACCGAGAGCTCGTTCTCACCGCCCATCCCATTGGCGGCCATCCATCTCTCGAAGCTCTCCAACCCCTTGTTGCCCTGCTTGATCAACTCTGAGAACGGCCTGAGGTTGCCCTTGGCGTCGGTGAGGGACACACCCGGAGGGCAGTTGGCCTGCCACTCGACGGGTGTCACCTTGGGGGCGAAGCCGTTGGCCATGAGGATCTGTGCGTACGTGTGCTGGCGGCCGAGGGTCTCGATGGCGTCCTTCCTGTCGGCCCGGTCCACCCGGGTCTCGTCCTCTTCGCCGAAGATGTCGTTGGCGGTGTCGTAGGTCGAGACGGAAAAGCCCACCAGGGTCCAGAAATACGAAGCCGCGACGGTCGAAGAGAGGTAGAGGCCCGCCATTCCGATGGCGGTGTCGCGCAGATACTTGAACGCGTCCGCCTGCTTCTTGTCGATCTTGTCCAGGTTGCCTTGGACCTTCTCGACGGCGGCCAGTTCGAAGCCGCGCAGGTTGCCCAGGGCGGTGAACACCTGGTCCATCCGTTTGACGTCACCGCTGCTCCGTGCCGCCGTCGAGGCGTCGGCGATCAGTTTCATGCTGAGGGAGCCCATCCCCTTCTCGAACGGGGCGAGGTTCCTGTCGGAGTCGGCGAAGGTCTTCAGGAAGCGATAGGTGTCCTTGGGGCTCAGGGTGAACGCCGATGTCATGCCGAAGGCCGAGGTGAAAGACTTCAGCGTGCTCTTCTCGGTCATGTTGGCGTCGCCGATGTTGGCGCCCTCGGTGAGCTCGGCGGCATACGCGCCGGCCAGCTCCGACAGGAAGACCCTGGCCTTCGGCGCGACCTCCATGGGTTTGCCCGGAGTTTCCTCGGTGCCGTCGGTGTCCCTGAGGTCTCCCATGATGAGCATGGTGTTGAAGGCGAATTTCGCGGCCTCGGGGCTGTGTGGACCCTTCTCGTAGGATCCGCCCGCGGCGGCGAGCATCCGGCCGAACTCCGCGCTGACGTCGAAGTCCATCCCCCCGGGGCGCTTGAAGGGCAGCGGGGTCTCCGTGCGGTTGAGCTCGGTGAACAGGTCTCTGAGGTCCGCGCGCGGCATGGCGTTGAACAGGTCTCTGGCGACGTCGGGGTTGTTCGCCAGGGCGGGCAGGAACGGGACAAGGTCGGTCTTCCACCGCCGAGGGCGGGTGCCGTCGCCTTCGCCGTCAGCCTTCCCCACCTTGTCCTTCACCAGGGCGGTGAGCCACGCGGCGGGGAACGTTCCGTACTGCAGCAGGGACGCCAACTCGCCGTCCGAGGCCTTCTTGAGGCTGGCCGTCTTCCACGCCGAGCCGAGCAGGCCCGGCTGTGCCCCGATCGCCGTGCCCAGGGCGTCGCCGATGGTCCGCCGGTGTTTCTCGGCCGTCTTCCTGTCGTACCGTTCCAGGCGGTGGATCATGTCCTGTACGCCCTTGGGGCCGATGACCCGGAAGAACCCGGCGGCGAGGTAGGGGTCCTTCTGCCCGTCGGTGAGCTTGTCGAGAATCCGGTCGTAGGCGGTGTCCGGCAGGCCGAGGGAAGACGGGGGAAGCTGCCCGAGTTGGAAGGCCAACTCGGTACCCTTCTTGGCGCTTTCGCCCGCTGAGGACTTCCCCGTTTTCTCGTTGTATGACAACAGCCCCCACTCGACCGGGTTCCGGGGCTGTCCGTCGGTCCATGCCGAGATCGGCCCCGGAAGCCCCGACGATCCTCCCAGCATGGGGAGATCCTGGTTGATCGTCTGCAGGCGCTTACGCAGCCCCGGAAGCTCGCCGTCGATCCAGCCCTCGATCTCCTTGATCGGCCGTAGCCCCACCGCTGACACCTGGGCCGTCGCCAGTAGCTGCCGGATCCGCTCGGACTGCTCGCCGATCACGTCACGGCCGCGCTCCAGCCCGGAGATGAAGCTCCGCATGAGGTCGGGATCGATCCCGCTGAAGTCCGGTGACAGAGGCTCCGCTCCCGACGTCATCGGCTCCACCGCATCCTTTCGTCCTATATGTAGTTATTTCACTCTAGTCATGCAGTAGGGATATCAAGCGCTGAATATGAGAATCTGTGTGACATGGGGACATTTACCGGTTTATTAGGTGCTCCTATCGGGATTCGCTGTCCCAAACGCGGCATGGCGGGCTCTCCCGGGAGAGGTAGACCCGCCCTACGGCGTCATGAGACGGCCCCCGACTCCGCTACTCGCCCAGCCGGGCGAGCTCTTCCTCAAGTCTCCGCAGCTGAGAACGTGTGGCGACGATCCGCTTTCGGACTTCCTCCACGCAGCCTGCGATAGAGGGCGGCGTCCTCGCAGAAGCGAGGGAAAACCTCGATGTCGTCCCGATGATGGCCAAGCTCATCAAGGTGAAAAAACGTGATCAGATCAGGGCAGACGAAGGTAACGTCAGGCACGTCGAGGTCTTCGAGACAGACGGTTTGAGAGTTTTTTACCGAAAGCCTCGACCCCTGCCAGGCCGCCGCGCGCACCGCCCACACCTTCAACTGCGAAGAACCACTTCAGGAGCCGACGATGGATGACGACATTCAGCTGATCAGCGACGGCGATGGTCTGGCGGTCATCGGAAGTCCGACTGCTGTCGAACGCTTCCTCGTTTCTGAAGGGCTGCCGTCGAAGGACCTCGGACTGCCAAGGCTCGGCTCCACCCTCGGCGCCGTGGCCGGGGCCGCGCAGCTGGGTTCCGAGGTCGCGGCCAACTCGGGCCGCTGGGTGAAGTTGACCAAGGAGTCCGCACGAGCTCTCAAGAAGTACGAGCTGATGAAAGGTTCGACTGCGGATGCCAGTCGTGCTGTCCTGACGGAGAAGGGCAAGATCAAGGGAATCCTCCAACTGGCGAGGACACCCGGATCGCTCCTGACCAACCCGGCGATTCTGGCCGGTGCCGCAGGGCTCATGGCGCAGCTCGCGATGCAGCAGACCATGGACGAGATCACCGACTATCTCGCCGCGATCGACGAGAAGGTCGACGATGTGCTCCGCGCCCAGAAGGACGCGGTGGTGGCGGACATGATCGGAGCGGGTTTCGTCATCGAGGAAGCCATGACCGTCCGAGAGCAGGTGGGCCGGGTATCCGAGGTCACGTGGTCGAAAGTTCAGGCCACGCCGATGACGATCGCGCGAACCCAGGCCTACGCGCTGCGTCAACTCGACGCGCTCGCTGAGAAGATGGAGAACAAGACCAAGATCGGTGATCTCGCCAAGGCGTCCAAGGACGTGGAGCGCGCGGTTCGGGAGTGGCTCGCCGTTCTGGCCCGTTGTTTCCAACTGCACGATGCGGTCGCCGTGCTCGAACTCGACCGAGTGCTGGACGCGTCTCCGGACGAACTGGACCGGCATCGCCTCGCGCTTCGAGTCGCCAGGCGGAACCGGATGGAACTCATCTCACGGAGCACCGAGCGTCTGATGGCCCGCGTCGTCGCGGCTGTCGGCACGGCCAACACGAAGGTGCTGCTGCACCCGACCGCGTCCCCGGCCGTGGTGCATTCGGGCAACCATGTCGTGACCGCCGTCGTCGACTTCCACGAGCGGCTTGGGATCGAGCGCGGTCGGCAGTCATTGGACGCGAGACGATGGGGGGACGCGGCAGCGGAGGCGAGGGACAAGGTGCTCGAGACGGGAGCAGAGGGCGTCGATGCCGCCAGACGACTCGGTAACGAGACCCTCGACCGAGCCAGATCGGTGACGGGCAGGCTCTCCATCGGGATCGCCGGGCGAGTGCTCCGCCGGCGCGGGGACGACGAGGAAACCTGAGAGAGCGACATGAACGCGCCGGGTCGCCGCTGGAAGCCGGCGGATTCGGGCCCCACCTGCACCCTTGATCGCGATGAGCCGGATCACCGATGGAGCGGGCGGGGGAAACGGTCAGGAACATGAAGCATGGTCGGCCCGCCGTCAGCGGCCGGGCAGAGGGGCAAAAGTCCGCCCCTGACCTGCTGTTCGAGGTCAGGGGGCGGCGCGTTGGGGTCAGGCCTGGGTGTTGTCCTTCAGGGTGCCCCAGCCGTGCCAGCGGTCTATTTCTATCCAGGCGCTGACCCGGCCGCGGTCTCGGCCGGGGTATTCCTTGCCGAGGTAGTGCTTGGAGATCCGGTCGATGTCGGTCAGGTCCTTGTCGTCGCGGATCTCGGTGACCCGGCCGATGATGCTGATGTGGGTGTACCAGTCGCCCTCGTCGAGCACGGTGAGGGTGACGCGGGGGTCGTTGCGGAGATGGTCGAGACGTTTGCGGCCCTCGTCCATGTTGACCAGGATCCGGCCGTCGTCCCAGAGGTACCAGGTGGCCGTGGAGACCGGCTGGCCGTCGGGCTGGAGCGTGGCGATGACGGCGGGGTTCGCCTTCCTCAGTACGGCGACGGCCTCTTCGGGAAGTGGCGGCTTCGACATGATCTCTCCAGTTCTTGATCACCCGACATGTGCGTCCACGGTGCCACATCCCCCGTGGGGACGGCTTCGCGGCCCTACGCGAAGGACGTTTTCTCGGAGATGGGGAAGTGTTGGTGACCCAGGACCGCCAGGAGGCGGAGCTTCTCGTGGGCCTCGGTGTGCGGGGGAGCGGTGAGCACGAGCAGGGCCTGGGACTGGTCCTCGGTGAACAGGACCTGACAGTCCAGCTCGATCGGGCCGAGCTCGGGGTGGATCAAGGTCTTGTGATCCTCGAAGCGCCTGGCGACCTCGTGCCGGTCCCACAGCTCGGTGAACTCGGAGCTCTCCTTCCGCAGCGCCCGGACCAGCTCGCCCGCCCTGGAGCGGGGACCCATCGATCCGTAGGCGGCCCGCAGGTTCGCGACCTGGGTACGGCTGTGCCTGTCGTGGTCCTCCTCGGGGTAGCGCGACCGCGCCGAGGGGTCGGTGAACCAGCGGTAGGTCTCGCTGCGGGCCAGGCCCGTGTGGTGGGACCTGTCGCCGAGCAGGGCGTCGGCCATCCGGTTCTGCACCAGCGGTTCGGCCAGGTTGGACATGATGAGCGCCGGGGTGTCGTCGAGACGGTCGAGCACCCGCAGCAGGGCCGGGGCGACGTGCGCCGCGACCGAGACCGGCGCCGGAGGGTTGTGCCCCGCCATCTGGAACAGGTAGTCACGCTCGTCGGCCGTCAGTCGTAGCGCGCGGGCGAGCGAGGCGAGCATCTGCTCACTCGGTTGCGGGCCGCGCCGCTGTTCGAGCCGCGTGTAGTAGTCGGCCGACATCGCGGCGAGGGCCGCCACCTCCTCACGCCGTAGCCCCGGGGCCCGGCGGCGCGCGCCGGTCGGCAGGCCCACGTCCTGCGGCTGGAGCGCCTCACGACGGCGGCGCAGGAAGTCGGCGAGTGCGCTGCGATCCATGGGTTCAGTATCCGCCTCGCGATCCCGAGCCGAGGGCCGTGAACCAGGGATCGCCGATCCCCCGATGGGGGGTTCCCTGCACCCGCGGGAGGTCCCGGAGCAGGCTGGACGTATGAACATCTCAGGGAACACCGTCTTCATCCCGGGCTCGACGAGCGGCATCGGACTGGCTCTCGCCCTCGAACTGGAGGCCAGGGGGAACAAGGTCATCGTCGGCGGCAGGCGCGCGGACCTGCTCGAACGGATCGCCGCCGAGCATCCGGGCGTCGACACCGTACGGATCGACACGGCCGACCCCGCGAGCGTCGAGTCCGCCGCCAAGGAGGTGCTGGCCGGGCACCCGGATCTCAACGTCCTGATCACCATGGCCGGGATCATGCGGGTCGAGGACTGGCACCGGCCGGAGACGTTCCTGGCCTCGGCGGAGGAGGTCGTCACCACCAACGTGCTCGGCCCGATCCGTCTCATCGCCGCCTTCGTCGAGCACCTGCGGGAGCAGCCGGACGCCACCATCGTCACCGTCTCCTCGGGCCTGGCGTTCGCGCCGCTTCGGGCCACGCCCAGCTACAACGCCTCGAAGGCCGCGATCCACATGCTCAGCGAGTCGATCCGGCTGCAGTTGGCCGACACGAACGTGAAGGTCGTGGAGCTCGAACCGCCGGCCGTCCGTACGGCCCTGCTGCCCGGCCAGGAGGACAGCGACTTCGCGATGCCGCTCGACGAGTTCGTGACGGAGGTCGTCACCCTGTTCAGGGACCAGCCGGACGCCAGGGAGATCCAGGTCGAGCGGGTGAAGTTCCTGCGCTACGGCGAGGCGCGCGGAGACTACGACCAGGTCGTCGAGACGCTCAACGCCTCCGACCCGCACGGCAGGTAGCGGACGGCCGAACGCGCGTCAGGCCCGTACGGCGGACGGCCCGCCTCAGGCGTCGCCGACCCGTTCCAGGGGGTCGAGGAGAGTCCAGAAACCGTCCTGGCCGGCTTCCGCCAGGACCGTCCGCCGACCGGTGTCCGTCTCGTGAGAGCGGAACTCCAGGTGGACCAGCACGCCCTCGCCGGCGTCCTCGGACTCGATCCACAGACGCGCCCGGTCCAGCATGCGCCAGCGGAACTCCAGAGTCTCCGCGCCGAAGGACACCGAGTGGGTGTGGAGCGCGCCCGTGCCGTCCGGGGCGAACACCACCTCCTCGCCGACCAGTACGGCCGCCGTGCCGCAGGCCGTACGCCATCGGCCGATCGGTCCTCGGTCCAGGACGTCGTCCACGTCAGGGGCTCCCTTTCTCATGCGTCGCGTGATCCCAGAGGTCGCCCCGGTCGAGACGTGAGCGGATCAGCGGTCGGCGTGGGGCTGTCCTTCACCCTCGAACACCTCGATCAGCTTTTCGTGGAACCTCTCGTGTTCCCTGCTCTCCTTCGACCAGGACGGGCTGGTCACGACCGACGTTTTGGCGTCCGCGAGGGAAAGGGAGAGCACTTTGGAGACGAGATATACGGACTCCACCATCGAGCGGCCGTCTCTCTTGAGTGCGGCGATCAGATCGGCCGGTCCTCTTTCTCCGGCGCCTTGTTCGATCAGGCTCGCCGACAGAGACTCCAGTTCGTCCCGGTCCATCTAGGAGCCGGACACCGGAGAGCAGCTGTAGGTCATGAGGTAGATCTCCATGGAGATCGAGCCGGGTGGGGCGGCGAGGTCGTGGAAGTTGCGGGTCACGGCGGCTCCGAAGATGCGCGGGTAGGTCTCGCGGATGGCCGTGTTGACCCGGGTGGCCAGACGGACGCCGTTGTCCGCGCCGCCGTCGGCACCGAAGGTCAGCACCATGCCGGCGTGCCGTCCGGCCAGCTGGTCGCGGTGCCGCAGCAGCTCCTGCCTGACCTGTACGGCGAGCGCCTCGTCACCCATGCCCGGGGAGAGCTGGAAGGAGATCGTGATCGGCTTCGCCTGGACGTCCCCGAGGCGGCTGACACAGGGGGACGGAGTGGGCTTGCGGGGGGAACGCGGCTTGGTGGTGGGCGCGGTGGCGTCCGGCGAGGGCCGGTCGGGCGTGGGGGAGGGGGTCGGCAGGGCCCGGACGGTGTCCCGCAGCGGACGGGCGGTGCCCGTGGCCGTGGGACTCGCCCCCTCGGAGGGCCGAGGCGCCGAGGAGGACGGAGCCCCCGTGAAGGACGGAGCCCCCGTGGAGGGCTGTGATTCCGTGGTGGGCTGGGGCTCCGTGGTGGCCTGAGGCGTCTCGTTGTCCTGAGAACCGGTGCTTTGAGGACCGGTGTCCTGGGGTCCGGCGGTCTCGGGCTTCCCGGCGCTCTGGGAGGCCGCCGATGCCCGAGTGTCCGCCGGTGCCTGAGTCCCTGCCGTGGGGCGGGTCTCCGCGGCGGCCTGGGACGGAGCGGCGGGGGACTGGGCGCCCAGCATGATGATCGTGACGCCGAGCAGCAGGTCGGCGAAGAGCCAGCCCGCCAGCAGGGTCGAGGTCGAGGTCCTGCGGCGAGGGGTCACCGGACCCGCCGTACGTCCTGGTCGCCCTCGGCCCCGCCCACGCGAGAGCCGTCGGCCCCGCCCAGGCGAGAGCTCTCGGTACCGCCCCCACGGGAGCCGTCGCGGTAGTCGTCGTCCGAACGAGCGCCCACGCGGGCGGCCAGGCGTTCGACACGGGACAGGCGGGCCTCGGTGGTGGCCGACCAGCCTTCGATGGCCTCCTTGATCTCGGCGCCGGTGCCGCCGAAGGTGCGGCGGAACTCCTCGGTCGTGCCCAGGAGGGTGTCGTTGACCCGCTCCCCGAGGAGGTCGACGGCCTTCTCCGTCGAGGAGCCGACCGCGTCGATCGACAGGGCGGCGCGGTCGACCGCGTAGCCGATGCTCTTGGTGGCGTCGACCAGCTTGTCGATCCGGCTGTCCAGGCCCGAGACGGTTCCCTGCACCGAGCGCATGGAGCGGACGAGCTCGTCGTTGAACGAGCGCCGCATGTCGAGGGTGGTCTGCGAGATGGTCGTCGAGAGCTGGTTGCCCGCCTTGGCCACGGCCTGGCCGGTCTTGGTGCCCGCACTGTCGATCATGGCCGAAGCCCGCGCCACGACCGTGGTGAGGTCGTCGCAGGTGCTGTTGACGGCCGCCAGCTGCCTGCCGAGGAGTTCGACGCCGTCGCGCACGTCGAGCGCGCTCGCGGTCAGCGCGTCGGTGGTCTTCCTGGTGGCCTCCAGGGTCAGGGTGAGCGCCTCGATCAGTTCGGTGTGCACCTTGCGCGCCATCGTGCCGACGGAGCCGATGTCGGCCGCCGTCCTGCTCAGCTCGGCGCCGAAGCGGGCGGGGGAGGACAGCCGTACGGCGCCGAGCAGGAGGCTCGCCCGGGTCAGCGCGGCGCGCAGCCGTACGCGCAGGGCGGCCAGGTCGTGTTCCGCGTTCTCCTCCTTCCTGTTCTTCGTGACGTTCTCCAGGACCGTCCAGAGGATGAGGCAGAAGATCGCCGCGAGGGTGCACAGCGCGATGTTGTCGAACTTGAAGAACTCGGGCAGCCTGCCGTCGAAGCCCTGCTGCCACATCTCAAGGAAGGGACGGCGGGCCGCCTCCGGGCCTCCCTCGTCGAGGACGTCGCCGTAGGCCCCCGTGGCCATCATCAGTCCGAGCCAGGTGATGAAGATCGGCACGAAGACCAGGGCGGGGCCGATCGCCGCGCCCAGCCCGAACCGCCGCCCGCGCTCCTGTCCGGCGTCGGTGAGGATGGTGTCCTCAGGAGAGAAGGCGGCGAACAGGTCGATCTCACACCAGCGTTCCGCCTCGCCGGGGTCGACGACCGCTTCGGCGAGGTCGTACAGCTGGTCCTGGCGGGCCGCCAGGTGGGGGTGATCGGCAAGCTCGCGAAGCTCGGCGGCAAGCTCCTGGTCCGTCACGGACACTCGACGTCCCCTCCTCGATGACGCTGGGCGCCGCCCGCCGGTCCGATGGACCCGGTGCACGCCGCCGAAAGGCGTGATCATTTCGGCATACGGCGGATCTGTCAAAGGAAGAAAGGCGTGATCGTTACGGTGACACGGAGAATCGCCGGAATGACGAGTTGTGTCCTTCGTGCCGGATGCTCCGGCGCCGTCAGGGCGGGGGAGCGCCTCGGCTGACGACTTCCTCCGACGGTCCGGACGGCGGTGTCAATCGAGGGGATACCGCTCCGCCCAGGAGCCGTTCACCGGAGACTCCCCGGCCGTCCAGGCCGCGAAGTCGTCGGCGAGTTCGGTGATGGTCCGGCGGCCCTCAAGGTCGGTGAGCCAGTCGGCGGGCAGGGCCCGCTGCCCGTGCAGGGCGCCCAGGAGGTTGCCGCAGACGGCGCCGGTCGAGTCGCTGTCGCCGGAGTGGTTGACCGCGAGCAGCAGCGCCTGCCGCAGTTCGCCCGGCCAGGGGTGGGCCAGCGCGCAGTAGACCGCGATGGCCAGCGCCTCCTCGGCGACCCAGGCCCCGCCGAGCGACTCGACCCGTTCCGGGCTCGGGTCGCCCTGGGCGGCGAGACGGACGGCGGCGCGCAGGGCCTGGCTCGTCTCCTCGTGGGAGGGGTGGCCCGCCAGCAGTTCGGCGGCTCCCCGTACGGCCTGGGCCAGCGGCTCACCCGCCAGCACGAGATGGATCATGGCGGCGAAGGCGCCCGCCGCGAGATAGCCGGTCGGATGGCCGTGGGTGATCTGCGCGCACCGGGCCGCGAGTTCGAAGGCGTGCCGGGCGTCCGGCGCGCCGTACCCGAAGGGGGCCGAGCGCATGACCGTGCCGCAGCCCTTCGAGCCGGGGTTGACCGGCCCCGGCTCGCCGAACGGCGCCGGGGTCGCGGGGCCGTACACGAGGCCGGACAGGCACGCGTTGCCCGGGGCCCGCCGCGCGTAGAGCCAGCCCTGCTCCCGCAGCCAGCCCGTTCCGTGCGGCCGGTCCCGCTGGGGCGCCGGGTCCCGCTGGGTGTCCAGCCAGCGCAGGTAGGCGTGCCGCACGGCGGGGACGTCTCCGCCGCGGATCAGGCCCTCGACGGTGAACAGCGTCATCTGCGTGTCGTCGGTGACCAGGCCGATCCTGCCGCGGTGGTCGGGGGCCAGGCCGGTCACCCCCGCGAAGCCGTGCCGGCCTCGGATGTCGGTGATCGAGTCGAACTCGACGGGCGCGCCGAGCGCGTCACCCAGGGCGCCGCCGAGCAGGCTGCCCCGCACGCGGCTCCGGTGGTCGGCGAGGTCGTCGGTGGAACGTCGCACGGTCGTGATCCTCCTGCTCCCATGGGCCCGTAACTCTACGGGCTCTCCGCTGACCTCGGCCGATGCCTCCGGCCCGGCGGGAGCGGGGCTTCCCATGATGTGGCCTCCACGCCTGGATGATCCAGATACTGGCATCGGGAGGCCGGAAGTCATGACATTTCCAATCCCATGATGTGGGATACGGGTTGACGGGGATTAAACCTACCTGAAATATAGGAAATGTGTCGCGAGTACCCCTGACCCTCCGGCGGGTCGTCGATCTCATGCGCCTGGACAGCAGCCTCTGTCCGTGACGCGCTCCGTCCTCCACGTTGAGCCTGTCGACCTCTCCTCCTCCCGTCTCCGTGCGCCCACGCCCGTATGTCTGAGGGCCGCCGTTCCCGTGCGCCGGACACGTGTGTCTCCCCACATCCCGACCCTTCTCGCCTTCTCGACCTTCCAAAGGGGCCAGCCATCATGCGGACATCTCCTCCACGGACGCGCGCCGCGCTCGTGCTCACGGCGCTGTCACTCACCGCCCTCACCGCCGCCTGCGGGGGAACCGGCTCGGGAGGCACGGCGGTCGCGGCCGCCGGGAACCCGGCGGGCAAGAACGGCGGGGCCGTACTCAGGATCAAGGACCCGGGCAACGCCGGACCGCTGGCGGTGGCCAAGAAGGAGGGGATCCTGGAGAGGCGGCTGGCCGAGGTCGGGGCGAAGGTGGAGTGGGGTGGCTCCTACGCCTCCTTCACGGCCACCGTGGACGCCGTCCGCTCCGGCTCGATCAACGTGCTCGAAGGGGCGATCTCCCCGGTCCTCGGCTACCTCGTCAGCAGCAAGGACATCAAGATCTTCGCGTTCACCGACCCGGAGACCGACGCCGCCGCGCCGCAGACCGACGGCCTCGTCGTCAGGCCGGACAGCCCCGTCAAGACCGTCAAGGACCTGGTCGGCAAGCAGGTCGCCGTCAACAAGGGCGGACGCGGGGAGTATCTCCTGCTGCTCGCCCTCCAGGAGGCCGGTATCCCCGCCGACCAGGTTAAACGGGTCTACCTCAACCCCGACCAGGGCGCCTCCGCCTTCGCCACCGGCAAGGTCGACGCCTGGTGGGCGATCGTGCGGGCCTACCCCGAGGCGGTCGCCAAGGGGGCGCGGGTCGTCGTCCACGGCCGTGACCTGCCGGACAAGGACCTGAACATGCAGGCCGCCCGGACCGAACTGCTCACCGAGCACCCCGAGGTCGTCCGGGTCTACCTCAAGGTCCTGCAGGAGCTCACCGAGGAGGCCAGGCGCGACCCGGGCAAATTCCAGAACGTCTTCCTCACCCAGGGCCCGACCGCCCTGTCCGGCGCCCGCCTCGAGGAGGAGAACGCCAAGTCCAGGTACGCCAACGTGCCGCGCTTCGCCACCCCCGCCGACGCCTCCTACGTGACCGACGTCGCCTCGGTCTTCCAGAAGTACGGCGTGCTGCCCGGCGCGATCGACCCCAAAGCGGTGATCTTCGACCTCAAGCCCGCGTCATGACGCTGGAGAAGATCCCCACGGCCACACGGCTGTCCCCGCTCGAACCGCCCCGCTACCTGGGCTCCCGCAGACGCGCCCCCGGACTGTCCGTCCCGCTGCGACTGCTGGTCCCGCTGGTGCTGCTGGCCGCCTGGTGGTACGGCACGGCCAGTGGCCTCATCTCCCCGGAGATCCTCGCCGGGCCGGGAGCCGTCGTCGGGGCGCTCGGCGAACTGGCCGCCACCGGGCAGCTCGGCGACTACCTGCTCGCCTCCGCGCGACGGGCCGGGCTCGGCGTGCTGGCCGGCGGAGGTGTCGGCCTCCTGCTCGGTGTGGTCGCGGGCCTGTCCGCCCTGGGGGAGGAACTGGTCGATCCGACCATGCAGATGAAGCGGGCCGTGCCGTTCCTGGCCCTGGTCCCGCTGTTCATCTCCTGGTTCGGCGTCGAGGAGACGTTCAAGGTGGTCCTGATCGCGGTCGCCGCGGCCAGCCCCATGTACGCCTACACCTATCTCGGCGTCCGCGGTGTGGACCGGAAGATCGTCGAGGCCGCCAGGGGCTTCGGGCTCACCGGAGCCGGGCTCGCCTTCGGCGTGATCATCCCGACCGCGCTGCCCAGCGTCCTGATGGCCCTGCGCATCTGCCTCTCGGTCTCGCTCACCGGCCTGATCGCGGCCGAGCAGATCGGCGCGACCGAGGGGATCGGCTACCTCGTCACGCTCGCCCAGCAGTACTACCGCACCGACTACATGGTCCTGTGCGTCGTGATCTACGCCGTGCTGGGCCTGCTGATCGACCTGGTCATCCGGGCCGTCGAACGGGTCGCCATGCCCTGGCGCGGGCAGGTGACGGCCCGATGAGCGGCACCGCCGTGGACATCAGGGGACTGCGCAAGGCCTTCGGCGCCAAGACCGTCCTGAACGGGATCGACCTGGAGATCGGGCGGGGGGAGTTCTTCGTCCTGCTCGGGCCGAGCGGCACCGGCAAGACCACGCTGCTGCGCATCCTGGCCGGTCT
Organism: Streptosporangium sp. NPDC001559; assembly: GCF_042893955.1. NCBI lineage: Bacteria > Bacillati > Actinomycetota > Actinomycetes > Streptosporangiales > Streptosporangiaceae > Streptosporangium > Streptosporangium sp. NPDC001559. The sequence continues at coordinate 317,919 of NZ_JBIAVG010000008.1, read as the reverse complement.
CGAACTCCCCGACTCGGGAACCGTCCTGGCGCCGCGGCGCCGTACGACCGTCTACCAGGAGCCACGCCTGGTCCAGGCCCGCAGGGTGCTCGCCAACGTCGTCCTCGGGCTGCCCAGGTCGGCGCGCGAGGCCGGGCGCGCCGCGCTTGAGGAGGTCGGCCTCGCCGGGTACGGCGAGGCGTGGCCCGCGACCCTGTCCGGAGGGGAGGCGCAGCGGGTCGCCCTGGCCAGGGCCCTGGTCCGCGACCCGGAGCTGCTGCTGCTCGACGAGCCGTTCGCCGCGCTCGACGCGCTGACCCGCCTGCAGATGCAGGAACTGGTCGCCGAGCTGTGCGAACGGCACCGGCCCGCCGTCGTGCTCGTCACCCACGACGTCGACGAGGCCGTACGGCTGGCGGACCGGGTCGTGGTGCTGCGGGACGGCGCCTTCGCGGTCGAGCAGCCGATCGACCTGCCCCATCCGCGCGACCGCAACGACCCGGCGTTCATCGCCCACCGGCGGCTGTTCCTGTCCCATCTCGGCGTCGCCGTCACCTCGCACTGACGCGCACCGACTACTCGAAGAAGAACAGTACGGAGGACTCGCATGTCCGCGATCGACAAGATCTGGTTCACCCGTTGCCCGGTTCCCACCGCGAGCGGGCTGGCCTACAACCTGGGCTGGCTCGACGAGGAGTTCGGCGAGGTCGGCGTCCTGCAGGACGCGGGCCCCGAACTGTCGGAACACCACTTCGACCACCGGCTCCTCGGACTGTTCCGGGAGGGCGGGAACGTTCCCGCGCTGGCCGCCCGCTCCGAGGGGGCCCCGACCCGCCTGATCGGGCTGACCTGGATCGAGGAGTGGCAGTCGATCCTGGTCCGTCCCGACTCGGGGATCACCGACGCGGCCGGGCTGCGCGGTGCCCGCGTCGCGCTGCCGAGGTGGGCCGAGACGCGCGCCAGGAGTTTCCCCAGGGCGATGGCGCTGCACGGGTTCAAGGGGGCGCTGTCCCAGGCCGGACTCGGCTTCGACGACGTGACGTTCGTCGAGGTCGGTCAGCCGAGATCCGACGTCGGGCGAGGTGCCGCGGAGCGGGCCTGGTCCTGGCCGGGCATCGAGGAACTGGCCGCGGGCGAGGTCGACGCCGTCTACGTCAAGGGAGCCCGCTCCGCCGACCAGGCCAGGGAGATCGGCGCCGTCGTCGCCGTCGACCTGGACGCCGCGGAGGACCGCCGTACCCGCGTCAACAACGGCACCCCCAGGCCCATCACCGTGCACGAGGACCTGCTCGCCGAGCACCCGGACCTGGTCGTCGCCTTCCTGGCCCAGACGCTGCGGGCCGCGGACTGGGCGGCGGACAACCTGGAGGCCGTACGCGGCATCCTGGCCGCGGAGACCCGCTCGGAGGCGGACGGTGTCGCCACCGCCTACCGGGGTGACTTCCACCGCGGCCTCCACCCGGACCTGTCACCGGAGCGGCTCACGCTGCTGGGACGGCAGAAGGACTTCCTGCTGCTGCACGGCTTCCTCGCCGCCGACGTCGACCTCGACGCCTGGACGGCCCACGAGCCACTGGCCGCGGCGCGGGAACTGCTCGCCGGGCGGCGCGCGGACGGCCGCTGGACGGACGCGCCCGGCGAGGTGACGGCCCGGTTCGGCGGCGCGTTCATCGGGGAACGGCTGGCGGTCCGGTGACCACGTTCCTGATCACACTGCCGACCCGCGACAACGGCGGGCGCGGGGCCAGGGCGGACCTGCCGGGCTTCGTCACCGATCCCAGGGCGCCCTTCGGCCCGTTCGACCACCTGCTGCAGGCGGGCAGGGCCGCCGAACTCGCGGCCTTCGACGGCGCGCTGCTGCCCTTCGACCCCCGGGGTGAGGAGTCGCTGGTCGCCGCGGGAAGCCTGCTCAGGCAGAGCCGCTGGCTGCGGGTCGCCGCCGGGTTCCACCCCGGCGTCGCGACCCCCGTCTACGCGGCCAAGGTCTCGGCCTCGCTGCAGCGTTTCTCCAATGACCGGCTCGACTGGCGGGTCGTCGTCGACCTCGACCCCGAGGTCGCCAGGGCGCAGGGCGACTTCCTCGAAGGGGAGGACCGCTACGCGCGGGCCGAGGAGTTCCTCACCGTCGCCAAGGGGGTCTGGACGCAGGAGGGCTACGGCTACGAGGGACGCTTCTACCAGGTGCTCGCCGGAGGCTTCCTGTCGCCGCTCGCCGGCAGGGCCTTCCCCAGGGTCCACCTGTCGGGGACCTCTCCGCAGGCCCTCGAACTGTCCGCGCGCCACGCCGACGTGCACGTCTTCGACCCCGGCGACGACTTCGAGGCCTCCGGCCTCCAGGGCGTCACCTACGGTCTGCGTCTTCCGGTGCTGGCCCGCGACGACGACGCCGAGGCCTGGCGGGCGGCACGCCGCCTGTGGCTGCGGGGCGGCGGGACCGAGGACACCCTGCCGGAACCCGACCCGGAGACCCGGCTGTGGAACGGTTTCCCCGGCCTCGGTCTCGTCGGCTCCTACGAGAGCGTGGCGGCCGGGATCAGGGACTACGTGGACCGGGGGATCGGCGCCTTCGTCCTTGAGGCGACGCCGTACGTCGAGGAGACCTATCGGCTCGGGGAGCGGCTGCTGCCGCTGCTGGTCAAGGAGAACGCCCATGTCCGTTGACATCTACTGGCGGATCGGCACGCACGGAGACCAGCCCTCGCTGCGCAGGAGGGTCGCCAGCCGGGGGGAGTGGGCCCCGGTCGTGCCGGGCAGCCTGGCCCCGGGAGTGCGGGACGGGCGGCGTGACGGCTACAGCTACGTCGAGCACATGGGGGACGTCGCCAGGGCCTCCGAGGTCTCCGGCTTCGTCGGCGGCCTGCTGCCCTCCTTCCCCAACACCGACGACCCGTGGGCGACGGCGGCGACGCTGGCCAGGGAGACGACGACCTACCGGTTCATGATCGCCTTCCAGCCGGGTTTCCTCCACCCGGTGCAGGCCGCGCGCATGTCGGCGAGCCTCCAGCGCGCGACGGGCGGGCGGGTCGTCTACAACGTCATCTCCGGTGGCGGCGGCCCCGACCAGCTCTGGTGGGGCGACAAGGTCGCCCATGACGACCGCTACGCGCGGACCTCGGAGTTCCTCGACGTGCTCAGGGGCGTCTGGGACGGCGGGCCGTACGACTTCGAGGGGCGTTTCTACCGGGTCAGGGGCGCCGGGCTGCCCGAGGAGCTGACCGGGCAGCCGTTCCCGGAGATCTACTTCTCCGGGTCGTCGAAGGCGGCCATCGACGCCGCCGGGCGGCACGCGGACTACTACCTGTCGTGGCTGGAGCCCTTCCACGCGTTGAGCGAGAAGTTCGACCAGGTCAGGGCCAACAGCGACCGCACACCCAAGTTCGCCGTCCGTATCGACGTGGTCGCCCGTGAGACCGAGGAGGAGGCCTGGGAGGAGATCCGCAGAGGCTGGGACAACATCGACCCGTCCGTGCTCCGCGGCGCGACCGGCGACTCCATCGGCTGGCAGCGCAGCCAGTCGTTCGTCACCGGCGCGGTCAACGGTCACCGCGACCTTGAGGTCACCCCCAACGTGTGGGGCGGCTTCCACCTGCTGCGGGGCGGGCCCGCCTTCGGGCTCGTCGGCAGCTACGAGCAGGTCGCGGAACGGCTCGACGAACTGATCAACCTTGGCGTCGGCGCGTTCATCCTCGCCGGCGTGCCCCATCTGGAGGAGGCCTACCGCGTCGGCGAGAACGTTCTGCCGCTGCTGCGTGGCCACGACCTCCGCGTCGCATCACCCCTACTGGAAGGAACACCCTCATGAGCGTCCGCGTCGGCTACTTCCCGCACAACAACTCGCTGTGGGTCCTGCGTCACCGGGGCATCCTGGAGCGCGCGATCCCCGACGTCGAGTGGGTCGACCTGCGCGACCTCCCGGCCGGTGACAGGACGGACCCGACCAAGGGCCTGCCCTCGGTCCACGGCGACCATCTCTTCGACGGCGGCTACGACTTCATCGGCACCGGTTCGACGCCGCCGGTCACCGCCCAGGGCAAGGGCCACGACGTGGTCTACGTGGCCGTCTCCGGCTCCCGCCACGAGAACGGCAGGCTGGTGGTGAAGGAGGACTCCCCGATCACCTCCCTGGAGGACCTGAAGGGTAAGAGGGTCGCGCTCGGGCACGGCTCCTGGCAGACGACGCTGCTGCTGTTCGCCCTCGACAAGGCCGGGCTGACCTGGAAGGACATCGTCCCCGTCGACGCCGGGGTGGACGCGGGCGAGTTGTTCCTCAACGGGGAGGTCGACGCCTGGGTCGGCTCCTACCCCTCGCTCAGCAAGGTCGAGGCGCAGGCGCCGGTCCGTGAACTGGTCGCCACCGACGGGCTGTTCAGCCACCGTTCGCTCTGGTTCACCCGGCGTGACTTCGCCGAGAAGCACCCCGAGCAGCTCGCCGCGATCGTCGCGGCCCTGCAGGAGTCCGACGCGTGGATCACCGAGAACTACCGCGAGGCGGCCGGGCTGTTCGCCGCCGACGACGGCGGTGACCTCGACCACTGGGAGAACGCCCTGCGCAAGCGTCCCTTCGGGCTGCACCCGGTGACCGAGGAGTTCGTCGCCGAGCAGCAGCGCGCCGCCGACCTCTTCCACGCCAGCGGCCTCATCGACCGGAAGATCACCGTCGCGGACGCCGTCGACCCGGAGATCGCCAAGCTGCTCCGGTGACAGCCGTGGGAAGGCCCCTTCGAGAACCCGGAGGGGCCTTCCGCTGAATGGTTCTGTCAGGATTTTTCCGTCTTCCTGAGTGTCGTCGCTTTGAGCACCCGAACGGGGGTATGGCGTACCGCCACCGGGTCTCCACGGCCCGACCGGCGCCCGGTCCTCACCCGAGGGAACCGCCGCCGCAGCTCAAGGGAGAACGATGGAGAAGTCCAACCCGGTCAAGGGTGTCATTGACAAGATCACTGACAAACTGTCAGATCACTCGGCCGAGATTCCCGGCCGTCCGGGAAGTGAACCGCCGTCGGTCGACGAGCCGACCGAGCCCAGAGGGCCGCTCAGGCCCAAGCCCGACCAGCGCGGCCCCGACCCGTACAGCCCCACCGGGCAGGAAGAGGACGTGACGCCCGAGGAGCGGGCACAGGGCGGTGAACGCCTCACCACGGCCCAGGGGCTGCGCCTGGCCGACACCGACCACTCGCTCAAGGCCGGTCCCCGAGGGCCGGTGCTGCTGCAGGACCACCACCTGCGCGAGAAGGTCATGCACTTCGACCACGAGCGCATCCCCGAGCGCGTCGTGCACGCCCGCGGTGCCGCCGCGCACGGCGTCTTCCTGGCGTACGGCACCGCGGCCTCGGTGACCAGGGCCGCCTTCCTCGCCAAGGACGTCGAGACGCCGGTCTTCGTGCGGTTCTCCACGGTCCTCGGGTCGCGGGGGTCGGCCGACACGGTACGCGACACCCGGGGCTTCGCCACGAAGTTCTACACCGACGAGGGCGTCTTCGACCTGGTCGGCAACAACATCCCGGTGTTCTTCATCCAGGACGCGATCAAGTTCCCCGACGTCATCCACGCGGCCAAGCCGCATCCGGACCGGGAGATCCCCCAGGCGCAGAGCGCGCACGACACGTTCTGGGACTTCGTCTCCCTGCACACCGAGGCCACCCACCACACGCTGTGGAACATGTCCGACCGCGGCATTCCCCGCTCCTACCGGACCATGGAGGGTTTCGGCGTCCACACCTTCCGGCTGGTCGACGCGGCGGGGGCGACGACGCTGGTGAAGTTCCACTGGAAGCCCAAGGCCGGCGTGCACTCCCTGGTGTGGGAGGAGGCGCAGCTGATCGGCGGCGCCGACCCGGACTTCCACCGGCGTGACCTCGCCGACGCGATCGAGGCCGGTGCCCACCCGCAGTGGGAGCTGGGCATCCAGGTCTTCCCCGACACCCCGGAGCAGACGTTCGAGGGCATCGACCTGCTGGACCCGACGAAGATCGTCCCTGAGGAACTGGCGCCGGTCCAGCCGATCGGCCTGCTCACCCTCAACGCCAACCCGGTGAACTACTTCGCCGAGACCGAACAGGTCGCCTTCCACGTCGGCCACCTGGTGCCCGGCATCGACGTCACCGACGACCCGCTGCTCGCCGGGCGGTTGTTCTCCTACCTGGACACGCAGATCACCCGCCTGGGCGGTCCCAACTTCGGGCAGATCCCGATCAACCGCACGCACGCCCCCGTCAACGACATGCTGCGCGACGGCTTCCACCAGGACGCCGTGCACGCGGGCGTGGCGCCGTACAAGCCGAACTCGCTGGACGGCGGCTGCCCCTTCTTCGCGGGGGCGCACGAGGGGGGATACGTGGAGACGCCCGTGCGGGTGGCCGCGGCGCGGAAGGTCCGTGAGGCTCCGGCGTCGTTCGCCGACCACTTCAGCCAGCCGCGCCTGTTCTGGCTGAGCCTGAGCCCGGTCGAACGCGAGCACGTCGTCGCCGCCTACACCTTCGAGCTCGGCAAGGTCTACGAGCAGGCGATCAAGGAGCGCAACCTGCGTGTTCTCGCCGAGATCGACCCGTACCTGTGCGAGCAGGTGGCGCAGGGCCTCGGCCTGCCGGTTCCCAAGCCGGTCAACTCCCTGCCGTCCGCCGAGCCGAGCCCGGCCCTGTCCCAGGTGGGCAGGACCTGGCCGACCACCGGCCGGATCATCGGCATCGTCGCCGACGGCGACGGCGACCTGGCGGCGGTCGAGGCCGTCCGCAGGGCGGTCCTGGACGGCGGCATGGTGCCGCTGGTCATCGCCCCGGCCGGTGGCGTGCTCGGCGCGGACGGCGACGGCCCCATCACGGTGCAGCGCACGTTCGTCACCGCCAGGTCCGTCGAGTTCGACGCCCTGCTGCTCGCGGGCACCCCGGGGCCGGGCAGGGACGCCAACGGTGCCAGGGACGCCAAGGCGGGCAACGCCACCAGAGGAGACGTCACGGCGGCGCGCACCGACCCGAGGGTGCTGCTCATGCTCGGTGAGGCGTTCCGCCACGCCAAGCCGATCGGCGGCTGGGCGGACGCCGTACAGGCGCTCACCGCCGCCGGGATCGATCCGGCGGCGCCCGGCGTGGTCGTCGGGGACGGCGGAGAGGCGGTGCTGGCGGAGGTCGTCCGCCTGCTGGGCGGGCACCGGGTCTGGGAACGCTTCCCCGTCCCGGTCGAACCCGTCTGATCCGCGACACCACTGTTTTCGCAGGTCAAAGAGGGGGCAGCCTCTAATCGAGGGAACGGGGGCTCCCATGGCGCAGATGTTCGACCCGTCCGCGTACGGCCGTGCCGTCGCCGACGTCTACGACGGCGTCTACGGGACGACCATTCCCGACGCCGACACCGAGGCCGCGGTGAACCGGCTGGCGGAACTCGCCGACGGGGGACCGGTCCTGGAGTTCGGCATCGGCACGGGACGGCTGGCGCTGCCGCTCGCGGCACGGGGACTGGTCGTCGCGGGCGTGGACGGCTCCGCGGAGATGGTGCGGCGGCTACGTGCCAAGCCCGGCGGCGACCGTGTCCCGGTGACGCTGGGAGACTTCGCCACGACCCGGGTCGAGGGCGAGTTCGGCCTGGCCGTCCTGGCGATCAACACGATCTTCGCGTTGCCCTCGCAGGAGGCCCAGGTCGCCTGTTTCCGCAACGCGGCCGCCCACCTGCGCCCGGGGGGCCGGTTCGTGGTCGAGGCGTGGGTCCCCGATCCCGGGGCGTTCAGGGACGGTACGGCGCTGCGTCTGCTGTCGCTGAGCGAGGAGAGGGTGCTGGTCGAGGCGGCGCGGCTGTCGGCCGCCGACCAGATGATGTACACGACGAAGGTCAACCTGACCTCGGACGGGCTGAGGTTGCTGCCCGCCAACCACCGCTACGCCTGGCCCGCCGAGCTCGACCTGATGGGACTGCTCGCAGGCATGGAACGTGAGCACCGCTGGGCCGGCTGGGACGGCTCTCCCTACACCGACGACAGCCACTCGCACGTTTCGGTCTACCGCTCGGCCCCAGGGAGGCCGTGATGCGCCTGCCCGCGCCACGAGGGCCGGTCACCACGGTGCTCCTCGAACGGCTCACCTGTCCGCCCCACGCGTTCGATCCGCCGTCCCTCGGTGTGGAGGACGACGAGGACCTCCAGCTCGCGCTCTTCATCTGTTACGAGCTGCACTACCAGGGGTTCGAGGAGGTCGACGACGCCTGGGAGTGGGAGCCGTCGCTGCTGGCGGTCAGGCGGACGCTGGAACGGCGCTTCGAGGAGTGGCTCGCGCGGGCCGTACCGCCTCCCACGACCGGGGAGCCGGAGCGGGTCTGCCGTGTCCTGACCGATCTGGTCGCCGAGGCGGAGGGGCCGCCGCTCGCGGCGTTCCTGGAGAGGAAGGCCGGTCCGGACCAGTTCAGGGAGTTCGTCGTCCACCGCTCGATCTACCACCTGAAGGAGGCCGACCCGCACACCTGGGCACTGCCCCGGCTGTGTGGCCGCGCCAAGGCGGCCCTGGCGGAGATCCAGGCCGACGAGTACGGCGGAGGCCGCCGGGAGCGGATGCACTCGGAGCTGTTCCGGGCCACGATGCGCGGGCTGGACCTGGACGACTCCTACGGCGCCTACCTCGACCGGGTGCCGGCGATCACGCTGGCGACCGTCAACCTCATGTCCCTGTTCGGCCTGCACCGCGCGCGCCGGGGCGCCCTGCTCGGGCACCTGGCGGTCTTCGAGATGACCTCCTCGCTGCCCAACCTCAGGTACGGCCGGGGCCTGAGGAGACTGGGCGGCGACGCGACGGCCTGCCGCTTCTACGACGAGCACGTGCTGGCCGACGCCGTACACGAGCAGATCGCCGTGCACGACATGTGCGGCGGGCTGGCCGCCACCGCCCCGGCCCTGACCGGCGACATACTGTACGGCGCCGCCTGTGCCCTGACCCTCGACCGCCTCTTCGCCGAGCACGTCCTGGACCGCTGGACCAGGGGGACCACGTCGCTGCGCGAGGCGAGCCTGGCGGTGGGGAGCCCGTGACGGACCTGGACTACGTGCTGCCGCTACGCTGGGAGGACGACTCGGGCCTGACGGAGCTGACCGGCTACCTGCGGTGGCTGGGGCGCCGGGTCCGCGTCATCGTCGTCGACGGCTCCCCGCCCGCGCTCTTCGACCGGCACGCCGCCCTCTGGGACGGCCTCCTTCTGCACGTGCGGCCTGACGCCGACCTCGGCTTCGCCAACGGCAAGGTCAACGGGGTGATCACCGGGATGCGCCTGGCCCGCGCCGAGCACGTGGTCATCGCCGACGACGACGTCCGTTACGGCGCGGCCGAACTGGCCAGGATGGACGCCCTGCTGGAGACGGCCGACCTGGTCAGGCCGCAGAACCACTTCGACCCGCTGCCCTGGCACGCCCGCTGGGACACCGCTCGCATGCTGCTCAACCGTGGCTTCGGCGCCGACTACCCGGGCACGTTCGGGGTGCGCCGGTCGGCCTTCCTGAAGATGGGCGGCTACGACGGGGACGTGCTGTTCGAGAATCTGGAGCTCATCCGCACGGTCCGCGCCAACGGCGGGCGCGAACGCCGCGCGCACGACCTCTACGTCCGCCGTCTCCCGCCCTCCGCCGGGAGATTCTGGTCCCAGCGTGTACGGCAGGCCTACGACGACCTGGCGCAGCCGCCCCGGATGCTGTTCTTCCTGGCCGTGCTGCCGGTGTCGGCCGCCGCCCTGCTGCGACGCAGGTACGGGGCGGTGCTGGCCGGCGCCGCCGTCTGCGTGGGGGTGGCGGAGATCGGCCGTCGCCGGGCGGGTGGCCGACGGGTCTTCCCCTTCACCGCCTCGTTGTTCGCCCCGGTGTGGGTGCTGGAGCGGGCCGTCTGCAGCTGGCCCGCTCTGGTGGCCCGGTTCCTCTGCGGCGGGATCCCCTACGCGGGGCACCGGGTGCTGACCGCCGCGCATCCGGTTCGCGGGCTCGCGGAACGCGCTCAGAGGTCGGGTTCGCTCGTGGCCCGGAACCCGGTGGACTTGTGCGAGCCGTCGCAGAACGGCTTGGCCGAGGAACGCCCGCAGCGGCACAACGCCACCGTTGCCCGGCCGGGATCGATGACCTCCCCGTCCTGAGTCGTCAGCGTGAACGTCCCCCGGAGCAGCAGTGGCCCGTCCTCACACGTGGTGATTATGGCGGGATAGTCCGTTTTGTGACCCATGGTGGTTTTGTGCCCGGTGAGGCGGACGGAAAACGCCGACCTCCGGCGGTGGAAGCGGGTGAGAAGGGGAAGGGCGACAACGGACCGGACGTACGGGCGCCGGAGACGCTCGGATCAGCCGGTTATGCGCAGGGTCTTCAGACTTGGAGCGGCCAGCACGTCAGGTTCGCAGAAGCGGGAGCGCACCCAGCGTTTCTCGGAGAACAGCCTCGTCTGATCGCTGAAGTGCGGTGAGGTGGGGTCGGCCGACTGGGAGTAGGTGACGAGCGTGCGGGCGTCCGGACAGGAGGTGCCGTCGAAGGCGACCGCCTGGACGTAGCTCGACCCGGAGACGACCTCGTTCTCCCCCCTGACGGGATCCCAGGCCATCTCCATGAAGTTGTAGACGCCGATGTTGTCGCGTCCACCGGCCCCGGGCAGGGGGATGCGCTCGCCGTTGCGGGTGACATGGTGGTGCTCGCCGTACGGCGCGTCCAGCGGGATCCTCGCCCGGCGCAGCTCGGCCACCGCGTCGCCGAGTGCCCGGCGGACCCCGGCGTTGCCGACGTTGAGGACCCGCGGGGTCCGCACCGGGTCGGAGGGGTCGAAGGGCACCTTCCACAGGTCCCTGTCGGGCACTCTGAGCCAGTAGCGGGCGAACAGCAGCGCGCCGCGGCTGGTCACGTCGGCGCGGCCGTCCCAGCGGGCCAGGACCCGGCAGGCCTCGCGCACGTCCACCGGTCCTTCCGCGGCAGGGGCCCGGCCGCCGGGCAGCGCCCGGCACATCCGCACCGTGTCGCGCAGGGCGAGCTCGGCGGCGTGGACCCGGTTGGAGGTCAGCAGCTCCTGGAGGTCGCCGATGCGGAACCGGCCACGCCTGAGCCGTTCTCCGATCGCCACGGCCCCCATCCTGGCCCGCGCGCCCTGTTCGTGACGCTCCTGACCGACCACCCTGGGGAAGCCCTCAAGAGGCTGGGCGGGGTTGGTCATCCAGTGGGGGTTGTTGGAGTTGGCGACGTAGTCGTCGCGCCGGAGCACGGGCAGGCGGTTGGGCCCGAACGTGCCGGGGGACAGGGCGGTCGGGTCGTCGCCCCAGACACACTCGCGGCGGGAGCCGTCCAGGACGGGAACGCCGTTCTCGGCGAACAGCCGCCGCCCGGCCTCGGTGCCACACCGCCTGGCCAGGTCGTCGGGGACGTTCGCCAGTGGCTGGATGCCGGCGAACAGGGTTCTGCCGCGTGAGTCGGCTGCGACGGTGTTGACCCAGGGCAGTCCCTGCGTGGTGCGCAGCGCCGTGAGCAGGTCGCCGGTTGTGCGGGCCCGGTCGAAGGCGAACCAGGTGTTGAAGGTCCGCAGGTTGTCGGCGTTGGCGTCGCGCATGGCGTAGGCGGTGCCCGCCGTCCACGGCAGCAGCGTCGTCACCGGGCCGTACCGCGTCGACCAGAACGTCCGCTCGACACGGGAGACCCTGCCGCCGGGCTCCTTGACGTCCACGGCGACCACCCGGCGGGTCATCCGCTCGGGTCTGCCCTCGACGAAGTAGGTGGTGGGGTCGCCGGGCTTGAGCTTCAGTTCGAACAGGCCGAACGTGCCGGTCGCCGCCGAGACCGTGTGGCTCCAGGCGACCGTCGCCGTGTGACCGAGCGCGACCACGGGAAAGCCGAGGATGGTGGCCCCGGAGACGTTGAACACGCCGGGCACGCTGAGCTGCGACTGCCACATCCGTCGTCCGCCGTGCCAGGGGTAGTGCGGGTTACCGAGCAGCATGCCCCTGCCGTTGACGGTCGCCGCGCCGCCGAGCGCGACCGCGTTGCTGCCGAGGCCGGTCGCCCGCGCCGGTGAGGCGAGCGCGGTGACGGCCTTCCGCCCCCGGGGCCGCCCGGAGGCCTTCCCCGGCCCCGCGGGCTTGGCCACGGCCGCACCGGGCGGGGGTTCCGCCGAGGTGAGGGTCTCGGAGAAACCGGCGTGGCCGAGAGCCAGCGAGAAGGCGTACGCCAGGCGGTAGGCGTCGATCTCGGTGATCGGGCGGACCCAGGACGCGCCCCGGCAGGCGGGGTCGGTGACCCGGCCCTCGGCCAGGTGCTTGTTGTATCCGGCGACGAAGCCGCGCACGAGCTCACGGACCTCGGGCCGCGGGCCGTACGGCGCGGGCCTGGCGAGCAGGCGCCGGAGGGTGTCGTCCGAGACGAAGGCGCGGAAGAAGGCGTCGCTGGAGAGGTTGGTCGTGGCGCCGGAGAGCTGGCCGGTCGGGGCGGCGTCGGGACCGAGGTGGCGTGACCTCTCGCCTCGCACGGTCAGGTACGCGTCGGCGAGCACACAGGTGTTGTCGCGGGCCTGCGCGTATCCCTGGCCGAAACCCGCTCCGGCCAGGTCGTCGGCCGTGATGTGCGGGATGCCGTACTCGGTGTATCTGATCGTGGCGGCGAGGGGCCGACGACCGGTTCCCGTCCGGTCGGTGATTTTCTGGTCCGGCTGGACCGGCGGGGGCGTGGAGACGGGCGTCGCGTTGACGACGCCGGGAACGACCAGGGCGAGAGCGAGGACCGCCTTCGCCATGGAGAACGGGTGCATGGTGTTGGACCTCCTTGGAGACCACAGGATTTCCAAGGGGCCGTCGTCGCAGATACGGCCAAAAGTGTACGGCCGCGTGTGACGAAAGTCGCGGGTTCAGTCCGGATGGTGCTGGTGTTGCAGGTAGGCGGCCGTCTCCGGGTTGGCGGGGAAGTAGGCCTCGATGGCCAGCTCGGCGACCGTGATGTCGAGCGGCGTGCCGAAGGTGGCCATCGTGCTGAAGAAGGCGAGTTCACGGTAGCCCCTGCGGATCCTGAGCGGGATCACGATGTGACCGGGGCCCGGCCGGTCGATCTCGGGGACCGGCTGGTCGCAGGGGTAGTCGTCCAGCTCCCGCCAGAGGGCGCCGAGCTCCGGGTCGGCGGTGAGGCTGATCTGACGGCGTAACCGGTGCAGCAGGTGGGCCCGCCACTCGCCCAGGTTGATGATCCGCTGGGACATCCCCTTGGGGTGCAGGCTCAGCCGCAGCACGTTGACCGGCGGGACGAGCAGCTCCGGGGCCACGCCGCGCAGCAGCAGCCCGGTCGCGGAGTTGCGGTCGACCACGTTCCAGCGCTGGTCGACGACCACCGCGGGGTACGGCTCGTGCCCGCTCAGCACCTGGCCGAGGGCCTCGCGCACCGAGGCCATCTCCGGAGAGCTGAGCGGTGTCTCCGAGTAGACCGGCGCGAACCCCCCGGACAGCAGCAGGTGGTTGCGCTCGCGCAGCGGCAGGTCGAGCTCCTCGGCCAGGCGCAGGATCATCTCCCGGCTCGGTTTCGAGCGGCCGGTCTCCACGAAGCTCAGGTGCCTGGTGGAGATCTCGGCCTGGAGGGCGAGGTCCATCTGGCTCATCCGTCGTCGTTCCCGCCACTGGCGCAGCAGTTCACCGACTGGGCGGGACACGCTGGTGGTGGTCACAATTAACACGATATCGGGGGCAAGTTGGCAAAACCATTACCCACTGCCCCCGGGGAGAGCGGCGTGTCAGCGGCGGCGGACCTTGGTGACCAGACGGTTGAGGATGCGCTCCCACTCGGTGCCGAAGGGGTTCTCCTGGACGAGGTAGGTCCAGGTGGCGGTCGGCCGTTTGATGCCCGCCTCCTCGTGGTCGAGACCGTCGGCGGTGATCGTGGCCGCCTCGAACGTCTCGATCGAACGCGACTCGACCTCGGCGAGCATCCGCTCGTAGGCGGGCTTGGCCTCCTTGTTGAACTCGTCGATCGGGCTGAGACGGCCGAGCGCGCGCAGGTGGATGCCCTCGCGCAGTTCGGCGAGGTAGGCCAGGTGGTCGGCCCACGAACGGTCGAGGTGGAAGAGGACGATCTGCCTGGCGGCCTCCTTCAGCACCTCCTCCCCGACCGTCTCCTCAAGGGAGGACCACCGCTCGGCGGCGGCGGAGGCCAGCGCCTGGCTCGCGGAATCGCCGTGCAGGACCTTGCCGCGGAGTTCGAGCACCTGGCCCCGGTGCTGTTCGAGCAGCCGGGTGTAGCGCCAGGTGTTGCGGTGGATCTCCATGTCCACCCCCTCGGCGACCCGCTGGGCGTGGCCGACGAGACCGTGGTCGGGCACGCCCCTGGCGTACTCGTCGGCCACGTAGTGGGTGATCAGGTCGTCCTCGCCGCTGACGAAGAAGACCGAGCCGCCGGGGTCGCCCTGACGCCCGGCCCGGCCGCGGAGCTGGTCGTCCAGGCGGCTGCTGGTCTGCCGCCCGGAACCGATGACGTACAGCCCGCCGAGCTCCTCGACTCCCTCACCGAGGCGGATGTCGGTGCCGCGCCCGGCCATCTGGGTGGAGACCGTGATGGAGCCGAGCTCACCGGCCTTCGCGATGATCGAGGCCTCCTCGGCGTCGTTCTTCGCGTTGAGGACCACGCACTCCAGGCCACGGCCGCTCAGGGTCAGTGAGAGACGCTCGGACTCGGCGACGTCCAGGGTGCCGATCAGGATCGGCCGCCCGGTCGCGTGCACCTCGACGATCTCCTCGACCAGGGCGCGGTCCTTGTCCATCCGGTACTCGAAGAGCCGGTCGGGGGCGTCGGTCCGCACGCAGGGCCGGTTGGGGGGGACCACGGCGACCTTGAGGTCGTAGAACTCGCGGAGCTGGTCGCCGACCGCGACCGCGGTCCCGGTCATGCCGCACCGCTGCGGATAGCGGGTGATCAGGCCCTGCACGGTGATCGAGTCGAGGATCTCACCGGTCGCCGAGGGCGACAGCGCCTCCTTGGCCTCGACCGCCGCCTGCAGGCCGTCCGGCCAGCGCTGCAGCAGCGCGACCCGGCCCCGGGACGGGTTGATCAGGTGCACCTTGCCGTCGCGGATGATGTAGTCGACGTCCTTGGCCAGCAGGGCGTGCGCGTGCAGGGCGAGGTTGACCTCGGTCAGCGTGGCCGGGGTGTCGTAGAGGTCGATCCCGAGCGCCTGCTCGACGGTGTCGATGCCCTTGCTCGTCAGGTGCACGTTGCGCGCCTGGTCGTCGAGCTCGTAGTGGTAGCCCCTGACGAGCTGGCGGACCAGCGCGGCCATCTCCGGGACCGTGTTGCCCGGGTCGGTCGCCCCGGCGAGCACCAGCGGCACCCTGGCCTCGTCGACCAGCACCGAGTCGGCCTCGTCGACCAGCGCGACCTCGGGTTCGGGCATGACCAGGTCGGCCGCGTCGACGCGGGTGCGGTCGCGCAGCACGTCGAAGCCGATCTCACTGACCGGTCCGTAGGTCACGTCCTTGGCGTAGGCGTCCCTGCGCTCCTCGTGCGTCGAGGTCTGGCCGATCCAGCCGACCGAGACGCCCAGCGTCTCGTACAGCGGGCCCATCCACTCGGCGTCGCGCTGGGCCAGGTAGTCGTTTACCGAGATCACGTGGACGCGTTTGCCCTGCAGGGCGTATCCGGCGGCGGCCATCGCCCCCGACAGGGTCTTGCCCTCGCCGGTGGCCATCTCGGCGACGTTGCCGGAGAGCATGGCGAGCATGCCGACCAGCTGCACGTCGTAGGGCCGCAGCCCCAGGGTCCGCCGCGCGGCCTCCCGGACGATGGCGCAGAACTCGGTCAGGTCGTCGAGCGAGGGCTCGGGCAGTTCGTCGAGTTCGCGAACCCGATCCTCCCTTTTTCCCGCCGCGGCGACGATCCGCTCGAAGGGGGCCAGGTCGATCGACCCGGGACGTTCGAGGAGCCGTCTGATGCGCTGAGTTATCGAGGCCACGTCTCCTCCAACGCCCGTCCCCGGGTTCACGTTCCAACGAGGTTCACAACGAGCCTCACCGTACCGACCGAACGGATCTTCGTGTAGCCCGCGGGCGGAACGGCGCGTTCGGGAAAGGATTTCACAATCCTGACATGAGCTGACAGGTATGGGCGTGACGATGGGTCGCATGACAACGATCGCTCAGTTCATCGCCGTGAACATCGACTGCGCGGAGCCCAGGAAGCTCGCGGAGTTCTACGCGGCGGTCTTCGGTTACGAGGTCCAGTACTCCGAGGATGACTACGCCGCCGTCGGCGACGGCACGATGACCATCTACTTCCAGCGCAACCCCGACCGCACGCCCGCCGCCTGGCCGGGCCCGGACAAGCAGTTCCATCTGGACGTACGGGTTCCCGACGTGGAACAGGCCGTCAAGGACTACCTGGAGCTCGGGGCGACCAGGCCGGACTTCCAGCCGGGAGGGCACTGGGTCGTCCTGGCCGACCCGGAGGGCCACCTGTTCTGCGTCTGCCCGCCCCAGCAGTAGACCCGGTGGGGCGGTCCGCTCCGGAGTCTTCGCGGGGGAGGGGCCGGGGCGGGCGCCGTACCGGGGAGCGGGCGAGGTGGGGGTCACACCGCAGGGGCAGACGGTGACATGCCGAAAAAATCCGCAGAAAAGCTGACTAGAGCGGCTTTTTGTGGCCAAAATCGCTCTTGTCGCACGAGAGAGACTCCTTACCCGCCCTTGGTGCGCTTTAAGCTTGCGGGATGACCCGAGAATCGCTTCTTTACTCATGTCTGGTCGCTTCCGGTGGGTGGCGATGACCTGGGTCGGTATGTCGATCGCTCTGATCGGCGCGCTCGGCTACGCCCTCGGGGCGGCGCTCCAGCAGTTCGAGGCGGTCTCGGAAGGGGCCTCGCTGAAGCTGATGAAACGGCCCCGCTGGTGGCTCGGCGGAGTGATCGGTTTCACCGGCGCGTGCCTGCACGCGGTCGCGTTGAGCCTCGCGCCGCTGGTCGTGGTGCAGCCGATCAGCGTGGCGACGCTGGTCTTCGCGGTGCCGCTGGCGGCGGTGCTGCACGGCAGGCGCCCGCGCAGGCAGGAGATCCTCGGGTCGATCGCGGTCGCCGTCGGACTGCTCGGCCTGATGCTGCTGGTCCCCGCGCACGCCGGGACGCCCCACATGACCAACGGCCAGGCGTTCGGCTTCCTCGCCTGCGTCGGGCTGATCGTGCTGGTCACCCACCTGGCCGCGCGCAAGGCCAACGGATCGCTCAAGGCGCTGCTGCTCTCGGTCGGGGCGGGGGCGGTCACCGCCAGCGTCTCCACCTTCGTGCGGGTGGTCGGCGGCGGTCTCGAAGGTGATCTGAGCAGGTTGCTGACCTGGTTCACCGTGGCGATCCCGGTGCTGCTCGTCTGCGCCGTGGTGCTGCTGCAGAAGTCCTACGAGGTGGGCTACTTCGGCATCGCCTACGCCGCGGTCCAGGTCGTCGACCCGATCACCTCGATCCTCGCCGGGGCCATCCTGCTGAAGGAGCCCATGCCGACCGGGGTGGCCAACGTGATCCCCGCCCTGCTGGCCGCCGCGGTGCTCATCTGGGGGACCGTCACCCTGGGACGGCTCTCCCCCGACCACGGCGGAAGCCGTACGGCCGTGCGCGAACCCGCGACGGTCTCCTCCTAGCCCTGGTCGTGCGGGGGCCGCCAGCCGAGGACGTCGTCCATTGCGGTGGTCATCCGCCCGGAGGCGAACCGCCAGGTGAGCGTCGTCGCGGTGTCGCGCAGCCGTACGGCCAGCGGCCCGCGCAGCCGGGTGGCCCGGCAGATCGAGGCGGACCTGGCGGTGATCCGCGCGGTCCGTGCCAGCCTCGCCGAGGTGTAGGCGGCCAGATCCCCGTCCGTGCCCACGACATGGGCCAGCACGACGGCGTCCTCGATCGCCTGGCAGGCCCCCTGGCCGAGGTTGGGGGTCATCGGGTGGGCGGCGTCGCCGATCAGCGCGATCCTGCCCCGGTGCATCGCGGGCAGCGGGGCCGTCAGGTGGTACACGTCGTTCCTGAGCACGTCCCCGGGCTCGGCGGCGGCGAGCAGCTCGGGGATCGGGGAGTGCCAGCGGCCGAACAGGCGCAGCAACTCGGCGCGCTGGTCGCCGCCGCCGGTGCCGGCGGGGACCGTGTCGGTCGCGTAGCAGTAGGTCAGCCCGCCCGCCAGCGGCATCACCCCGAAGACTCTGCCCGCGCCCCAGGTCTCCGAGGCCTGGCCGGTCCCGCCGCCCGGCACCAGCACCCGCCAGCTGGTGACCCCGGCGTAGCGCGGTGCCGGGTGGCCGGAGAACAGCGTGGCCCTGACGGGGGAGGAGACGCCGTCCGCGGCGACCACCAGGTCCGCGCGCAGGGTCTCCGCCTCGGTGCGCACCTCGCCGCCGGGATCGGCCGCCAGGACCGTGGTGCCCAGCCGTACGGTGCCGGGGGCGAGGGCGGCGTGCAGCGCGCCGACGAGGTCCGCGCGGCGCAGCAGTACCACGGAGTCGCCGTAGCGCGCCGAGGTCTCCTCCTCGGTCGTGCGCGCCAGCCAGCTCCCGTCGGGGCGCCGCAGGCCCAGCTCGCCCCTGACCGCCGACAGGTCGCGGACCGTGTCGCCGACGCCGATCGTGTCCAGCGCGCGCAGGGCGTTCGCCGCGACCGCGAGCCCGGAGCCGACCGGTTCGAGGGCGGGCGCGCGCTCGAACACCGTCACGTCCCAGCCCTGCCGCTGGAGCGCCGCCGCCGCCGTCAGGCCGCCGATCCCCGCTCCGATCACCACAGCGCGCGCCATGTCGCACTCCTTCACTACAGGTGTAGTCACTACAGGCGTAGTGAAGGTTACTCCTCTTCCGGGGGCAACTACAACCGTAGTATTGGACGGTGAAGTCCCAACGCGCCGAGCTGATCGCGGAGACCGCCATCGCCCTGCTGGCCGAACGCGGGATGCGGGGCCTGACCCACCGGGCGGTCGACGAGGAGGCGGGGCTGCCTCCGGGGTCGACCTCCAACCTCGCCCGCACCCGCCTCGCGCTGCTCGAACTGACCCTGGAACGGCTCACCGAGCTGGAGGCCGTCACCTTCGCCGCCCTCCTCGACGACGCCGGTCCCGGCTCGCCCGAGGCGCTCGTCGAGCTGGCCGCCAGGACACTGTGGGAGCAGCTCACCGCGGGCCGCCACAGGACGATCGCCCGATACGAACTCGCCCTTGAGGCCACCCGGCGTCCCGAGTTGCGTGAGGTCTACGACCGGGCGGGCAGCCGCTTCCGAGCCCCGGCCGTCGCGGTCCTCGCCGCCGCCGGATCCCCCGACCCCGTACGGCACGGCCGCCAGGTCGTCGCGTTCGGGGAGGGCGTGATGTTCGACGCCGTCGCCGGAGCGGGAAGCGATCCGACCCTCGACGACCTCCGCCTCGGCCTCGCCGAACTGCTACGGGGAATGCTGCCCGGCGAGGGCGGGTGAGGGTACCCGCACCAGGATCGGCGTGTGCCTTACCGGTGCCGTGTGTGAGGGGTTTCGGCTTGGGGCGCTCAAGCCCTCGCGACGCCGCCAGGCGTCGCGAGGGAACACAACCTGCTGCGGTGCGCGGGCCACTCGTCGTCCAGGATGCTGAAGTAGGCGGTGTCACGCCAGGAGCCGTCGGGCCTGCGGCGATGGCGGCGCAGAACCCCCTCCTGGACGCCGCCGAGCCTGCGGATCGCCGCCTGTGAACGGAGGTTGAGGATGTCGGTCTTGAGCTGGACGCGGTTCAGGCCGAGCTCTCCGAAGGCGTGGTCGAGCAGCAGGACCTTGCAGGCGGTGTTCACCTCGGAGCGCCACACGGCCCTGCCGTACCAGGTCCAGCCGATCTCGATGCTCTCGTCGAAGCCCTGGGTGTCGATGTAGGAGGTCCAGCCGACCGCGCGGCCGGTCGCCTTGAGGATCACCGCGAACGGCACGTGGCGCCGGTCGTGGATGAGCTGCGTCACGATCGTGGCCAGTTCCGGCTCGGTGCGCGGGGTGATGGCCGGGAGCCAGCGCCAGACCTCGTCGTCGCCTCCTCCGGCGAGGAACAGGTCGGGGACGTGGGCCTCGCTCAGCGGTTCGAGCCGTACGGCTTCACCTTCGAGGGTCACGGGGGACGGCATGGTCGCGGTCATGAGACGACCTTATGACCGGTCGTGACCTGCGGGAAGGTCCACTTCCTGCGTGTCCTGGGCGACGGGTGGACCGGGCCTGCGGGGAGCCAGTCCGTACAGGAGGGTGTCGATGATCAGGGCGGCGAGGGCGTCGGGGTCGTCGGGGCCGTCGGGGGCCTGAGCCCGCACGTCGGCAGGGGAGCAGTGCACCGCCTCGCTGATCAGCGCGAGGTAGACCTGCCGGGCCCAGAGCGGGTCGGTGCCGGGGCGCAGCAGCCCGGCTTCGAGCGCGCGCGCGAACACCGCGTCGCACTTGGCCATCACCTCGTTGTGGATGCGGGTGGCCTCCTCACCGGGCGGGGGCAGGGCGCCGAGGGCGAAGCGCCAGCCGGACTTGATCTGGACCACGTTGGCGGTCGCCTGGTGCATGGCGACCAGCGGCGGCGCGGTGTACGGCCTGGCCGCGTCGACGGCGTCGCTGATCTCCTGCCAGGCGGAGGTCGCCATGGTCTCGACGAGGGCCTCGCGGCTGGAGAAGCGCCGGTGGACGGTGGTCCTGGCGACTCCGGCGGCCTCGGCGATCTGTTCCATGGTGGCACCGGGGTTCTCGCTGAGCAGCCGCTCGGCCGCCTCCAGGATCGTCCTGATGCTGCGCTCCGCGTCCGCCCGTAGCCGTCGACCTGTCGTTGCCATGCTCAGAGGCTACAGCAACGAACCATTTCGAAAGTTATCTGCAACATTGATGTTGCGGATAACTCCATAGCTGCTACCTTGATGATCCAGGAAACCAAATCGAGGGAGTTTCGTGATGAACAGCACCGCTCTCGTGACCGGCGCCTCCTCAGGGATCGGCGCCGAGTTCGCCCGTCAGCTCGCCGCGCGCGGCCACGACCTCGTGCTCGTCGCCCGCTCGGCGGAGAAGCTGGAGAGCCTGGCCGGGGAACTGCGCGGGGCGCACGGCGTGCGGGCCGAGGTCGTCGTCCAGGACCTCGCGGCACCCGACGCCTCCTCGCGGGTCGCCGAGGAGGTCGCCGCCAGGGGGATGACCGTCGACCTGCTGGTCAACAACGCGGGCTTCGGCACCGCGGGCCGCTTCGAGGAGATCCCGGCCGAGCGCGAGCACGAGGAACTCATGGTCAACGTCGTGTCCCTGGTCGGCCTGACCCACGCGTTCGTCCCCGGCATGGTCGCCCGCGGTGGCGGCGCCGTCGTCAACGTGGGATCGACCGCGGGCTTCCACGTCGCGCCCTACTTCGCGACCTACGGCGCGTCCAAGTCGTTCGTGCTCAACTTCAGCCTGGCGCTGTGGAGCGAGTACAGGGGCCGGGGGGTCAAGGTGCTCGCCGTCACCCCGGGCCCGGTCGAGACCGCGTTCTTCGACGTGATCGGCACCAGGGCCGCGGCGATCGGAGCGCGGATGATGACGCCGGACCGGGTGGTCCGCAGCGCGCTGCGCGCGCTCGACCGCGACCGGGGCTACGTCGTGCCGGGGGTGGGAAACTTCTTCATGGCCCACATCGTGCCCGACCGCCCGCGCCGGTTCTCCGCGCTGATCGGACGGCTGGTCACCAGGAAGGTCGCGGAGACCTCCGCACCCGTCGCCGCGAAGACGGCGTGACCCGGCCCTCCCCCTGGCGGGGTCCGAAGCTATCCGGCTTGTGTTAGTTCCATCACCTTTGGACGGTCCGGGGTGCCCCCAACCCCCCGCCGGGTATTTGATGACCAAGGATCTTCAACGCCGCAGATCCACGTGTCTTCCTGACCGTTCGACTCTCGGGAGTTCGCTGTGCCCGGCGGATCGATCTACGTGACGAGCGATGACCCGGTCCACGGGTTGTCCCCCCAGGTCATGTACGAGCAGTTCTGGCGCAAGGAGGCGGACCAGCGCTGGAAAATGCGCGGGCTCAAGGCCGCCGCGGGGCTGGCCGCGGGGCTGGTCATCGCCTACCGGTTCGCCATTCCCTCTCCCGTCCTCTTCGGGCTCGTGTGCGGACTGCTGGTCGGCGCGGGCGACCTGTTCTGGGCCTGGCGCTCCTACGAGGCGACCGCGGTCTGGCGGGGCAGGCGCCGAGGCGAGACCATCACGGGAAGGCGGCTGCGCCGCAGCCTCCGCAGGCGCGGCTACCGCGTCCTCGACGGCCGCGCCGTACCGGGAGAGGCCTCGATCGACCACCTGGTCATCGGCCCCGGCGGCGTCTGGGTGGTCGACAACGAGGCTTGGTCCCCGGACACCGAGATCGCCAAGTACGGCGAGCGGCTGTTCCTCGGCGAGAAGTACGGCACATCGGTCGCCAAGGCGCTCGTCAAGGCCGCCGACTCCCTGGCCGAGGTGCTCTCCCGCGAGGCGAACATCCCCGTGACGATCGAGCCGCTGCTGGCCGTACACGGCGGCGAACTCAGGCGGACGGTCAGCGCCGAGGGGCTCACCCTGCTCAAGCCGCGCCTGGTCGCCCGCTGGATCCTGGCCGGGCCGCGCATGGAACTCGACGCGGATCAGGTCGAGGTGCTCGCCAGGACCGCGGCCCGCGTCCTGCGCAGGATGAACTGACGCTTCACCCCGTCAGCCGTGAGAGCGCGAACGGCACTTCCCGCTTGTCGCGCGGGATGAACTGACTCCCGCCGGATTACGGGCCTGTGGCCGAAGTGCGCTATCCTTCAAGGGCTTCAAGCGCCGCTAGCTCAGTTGGTTAGAGCAGCTGACTCTTAATCAGCGGGTCCGGGGTTCGAGTCCCTGGCGGCGCACAGCGAGATCACCGGCACGTTCACGATTCCGATCGTGGGCGTGCCGGTGTCGTTTCACAGGGTGGTTGGTCCCCCACATCAGCTCCATGCGAATGACCGCTCATCGCTGATCCCGTTCATGTCTCAGCCCCTGTTCGGGGCGCACGTCAGCCCTATGGCCGCTCTCGTCTGGACATGGACTCCTGCTCGACATCCCCGAGGTCGGCTGAGAGCCTCTGCTCGCCGACGGCTCGCTTGACCTTCCGGCGAGGGGAGCCCCTAGCCTCGCAGCGCATTGCTTGACATCGATGACTTCGTCATACAGGAGGGGCATGTCTGCCAGACGATGTGAAGCCTGGAGCCACGTCCTGATCAACGCTGAGCGGGCGCTGGCCGTCTCGTCGCTTGGCGAACTGGTAGCCCTGCTCCCCGATGAGCACGCCGTGACCGAGGTTCTCAACGAACACCTGGCCCAAGGGTCCGCGGTCCTGGTCCCGGAAAAGGGCTGCTGGCGGCTGCGCTACGAGTCCTCAAGCGTGCCGGCGCAAGCCGCTTTCACTTTGGCGAAGCTGGTGGTCCTGGACGACGGGTTCGCAAGAGTCAAACAATGTGCCCGATGTCGGCGGCCGTTCATCGATCAGACCTCGGCCAGGACCGGCAAGAGGTGCGCCGAACACCTACGCTCACCCGGTGAGAACAGGAGGTACCCGTGACCCGCTGCCCCGAATGCGGAGCACCCACTCGGCCTCACCCGTGTCAGGAACTCTTCGAGATCGTGCTCGCACTCGACCACTCTCGGCTCCCACCCTGGGGCTCTCTGCACGGTGTCACGGTGTCCTGTTTCCTGCTCCAACATCCCAGCCGCCTGCTCGGGGCCGCTCCAACCCGTCCCTGGACGATCCTGCACACCTACCTCGACGGAGGGCTCACCGCCGTCACCCGGCTCACCGAGCACACCCGCCGCGCCAACAGCCACCGCGACGCCCAACCCTCTGAAGCCGCCTTCGGCGCACCGGTCACCCTCATCCCGCCGCCCACAGCCTTCAGCGTCACCATCCACGACGTTGCCCAGGACGGCACGTTCCCCGCCGAAGGCTTTCCAGAACGCCTCACCGCCTGGGCAAAGGACTGCATCACCGGCTGGAGCTCTCTCAGCACCTGATGACGCGGCGGCCCTGCACCAATGATGAAGGCCGAGACCACTCCGATCCCCACTGGGCTTGCTCTGCGGATCCTCGCCGTGGTGAAGATCCATAAAACAGGCCCTGGCCGCCTTTCGGTCATCCGCGGCGGATGGTTCGTACCGGTTGGCCGGGGCGCCAGAGGCGGATGACGATCTCGTCGCCTTCGACCGAGGTGAGGACGGCCTCGTGGAGGTCGAGGCGGAAAGCGTGGAAGTCGCCGGGAGGCTCGTCGCCCGTGGTGTAGGCGAGCTTCTCGCCGGGGTCGGTGATCTCGATCGCGACCCCGGCGATTTTGGCGTCGCCGTCGTCGTGCGGGTGGGCGTGGATCGCGCACCGGCCGTCGCGTCGCAGGTCCAGGGCCTTGACCGCGCCGAGCATCGAGCCGAACGACAGGTCGGGCCCCTGGAAGTCGACCTCGCTGCCGCTCACCCTGGGGGAGCCGTCCCTGCGCAGGGTCGCGAGGACGTGACTCTTGCTCGCCTCGAACCGGGCCCTCACCACCGAGGCCAGCTCACCGGCCTCACGCTCGAACTGCTGCCATGTCGCCATCCCCGCAGTGTGGCAGCCGCCCCCGACAAAAGGTCCGGCGGCGCAGCACCGGTGAAATGGTCCTGACGAACAGGGCGTCCCGGTGAAACGGTCTCAGCGGGACAACCCGCACAGGACGGTCAGAGGATCGTGGGGCGTAGTCGTACCCAGGCGAGCAGGAGCCAGCGTCGCCACTCGGGTAACAGGACGCGGGTGAGGATCGCCTCCCTGACCGTACGGCGGCCGGGTCCCGCGGCGGCCCAGGAACGGACCACGTCCGTCAGGAGCTGACGGGAGGCCGGGCTGGGGTGGGCGGCGTCGGTGAGGGCGGAGACCAGCGCGGTACGCAGGTCCTCGCGGGCGGCCGCGGTATCCAGCCAGACACGCAGGGCCTCACCGAAGTGGGGGAACTCCCGGGTGGAGGCGAAGGCGGCACGCCAGGCGAGGGTGCAGGACGTCGGGTCGACGGGACCGGACATCTCCAGCACCGACGAGTGCTCCTCGAAGTCCAGGGAGACGGTCAGGGTCAGGAAGAGATCGGTGCCGAAGGTCGTCCGCTGCCGGACGGAGGGGATGTCGTTCCTGGTGAGGGACAGCGCCAGGATGAGGACGTGGACCGGGTAGCCGGCGGCCAGTTCCCTGGCCCAGCCCAGCAGGCGGGAGCGGAGCTGGGGGGTGCCGTTCGTGACCAGGTGGTCGACGGTCTCCAGGACCTGACGGAGTTCGGGGCCTCCGAAGGAGGGGAGCAGGTCGAGCAGGAGACGCATGGCGACGTCGAGCCTGCCGATCATGTCCGCGCCGGATCCCTGGGCCGTGCTCGCGGCCCACTTCAGCGCCGTCGAGAAGACCGCCGCCGGGTCGAGGTCGGCCAGGGCGCGGGCCACGTCGAGGACCTCAAGCCTGACCCGCTCGTCGCCGTGGGTCGCCAGGTGCTTGAGCCGGGTCATGGCGATCGACAGGTGGGTCTGGCCGAGGATCTCGCAGACCTGCACGACGGTGAGTTTCAGGCTCTGGGGCGCCTGACGTTCCCGTGACCACTCGTAGAGCTTGGTCCGCACCCGGCCGCCGACGAGGGGGTGCAGGCAGGTCTGGGTGAGCGCGATGTAGGCCAGGTCGGTGGCCGATCCGGTGGCCCAGGCCCGCGCCATCTGGGTGATCTTCTCGTACTTGTTGTATCTGGCCGCGAGGTCGGCGAACGTCCTGACGAGCCGGTGGCCGAGCGTTCTTTCGAGGGCGAGGACGGTGTCGGTCGGCAGTTTGGCCAGCCAGGAGAGCAGTTCCATCCTGGCCAGGGGGTACTCGGCGAAGACGTGGGGCAGGAGCGACTCGGCGTAGCCGTACCGGCGGAAGACGATCTGGTCCTCGTCGCGTTCGGCGTCGAGCAGTTCGCTCAGGCCGGTGGTCGGGGTCCAGGCGAGGCCGCCTCCCGCCAGGGTGATCTCCAGGTGCCTGGCCAGGGACGAGGCGGCGCCGTACACCTGGGTCTCGTCGGCGGGGGTGATCGTCGCCGCGGCGATCATCAGGGTCTGGTCCAGCAGGCCGGGGTGGGAGCCGAACCACTTGCGCAGCTCCTCGGCCCAGCCGAGGTAGGCGCGTTCGACCTCGTGCTCGTCGCCGCCCCTGCGGCTCACCTCATAAACGATCTTGGCCAGCCGGGCGGCGTCGCCGGGGGAGGCTCCCCACAGCAGCCGGGTTCCCCCGGACCAGTCCTGCCAGGGGGAGTCGAACAGGCCCCGGCGGGCGAGGTGGCTGCGGTAGACGGCGTTGGCGGGCGGCGGTTCGACGGTGACCGAGGTCAGGAACTCGGTGAGGTGCCGATGTTCGGCCGCCGTGCCGACGACGACGGCGAACCCGTTCGACGCGCGCACCGCGGCCAGGAAGGACCGCAGCCGCGAGGGTTCCTCGTCGCGGGCGCGGATCAGGTATCCGCAGGGCGTGGACGCCGCGGCGGCCTCCTCGACGTCGTCCTCCCCGGTGGAGAAGAACCGGATGCGCAGGGCCGGGTCAAGTCGCCGCAGCGCCGCGATGGCCGTGGTGACCACGCCCGCCCCCTCCGGGCCCGCCAGCGCGATGACGTGGTCCGCCGCGAGGATCTCGACGATCCGGCCGTGGTTGAAGGCGGGGATGTAGGCCCTGACCCGTTCGGCGACCTCGTCCTCGGACAGCACCATCGCGGGACGGCCGCGCACGATGGTGAGCTGGTTGAGGATGAGGTCCCGCGCGACGGTGTTCCCGAAGACG
The DNA here is from genome assembly GCF_042893955.1 of Streptosporangium sp. NPDC001559. Lineage (NCBI taxonomy): Bacteria > Bacillati > Actinomycetota > Actinomycetes > Streptosporangiales > Streptosporangiaceae > Streptosporangium > Streptosporangium sp. NPDC001559. The sequence goes on along the minus strand of NZ_JBIAVG010000008.1, from coordinate 291,243 downwards.
TTCTGGGAGCCGTCTCCGGTGATCGTGACGTCCTCGATCGTGGTCATGTTCAGCCCATCCTGAAGTCGCCGTTCACCGTGTTGCCGAAGGCGTTTCTTGATCCCCGCCCGTTGATCGTCACCCCGTTGACCGAGATTCCGTCGCTCCGGGCGGGAGCACCGGTCTCGGGGAGCGGTGTGGCGACGGCGGACGGTACGGGAACGCGCAGATAGGCGGTCTCGGAGAACTGCTTGTCGTCCATCCGGACCCGGACCTCCGTGAACTGGCTCTCTCGCAACGCCGTACGGCCTCCGGCGACGTAGTCGCGGAAGACCCGGTCCGACAGCAGGAACGCGGCGAAGGTGACGTCGGGGTCGCTCCCCTTGATGGCGTCCCGGAGGGGTTCGCTGTCGCAGAGGCGGCAGACGGTGACGGTGGCGGCCGCGACGCCGGGGGCCTCCTCCCGTTCGTCGTCCACGAGGCCCGCGTGCAGGGCGGCGCGCAGCCGTAACCTCAGCCCTCTGGCCCGCAGCTCCGGCGCGGCGGCGGCCAGGGCCTCCTGAAGCCGGGCGGGGAAGGGATCGACGAGCGCGGGAAGGGCCTCACCGGGCAGGACGGCGAGGATTCCGTCCCCGGTGCTCTCCTTGAACCGGGCGGACCCCCAGATCTCGGCCAGACCGCAGGCCGTACAGGCGGAGGCGAGGGCGCGGCGGATCTCCATGTGGAGGTGGGGAAGGTCGACGTCCCGGTTCCTGCTGAACTTCTCGGCGTCGACGGTGAGCAGCGCGCCGTACTTCTCCATGGCGAACCTCCTGTGGAGCCTCCTGCGGGGCCTCGGCTCTGCCAACGATGCAGGGGAACCGCCAGGTGTGTTGTCGTAAATCAGACATCCTCCTGTCCTGAAGCGGACAGGGCACCCGGCTCGGTTCGTACGGGGCCTGCCGGCCGCCGGTACGGCTTGACCTCTCCACCTGGGGGTATATCCAGAAAAAGGGGAGCTTGCGGCAAATGGGGTGTGCCGGGCCCGGGATGCGTGACCCATGATCCTCACCGGCGGTTGGCGAGGTGCACGTCCTTGAGCACACGACCGATCAGCGATCACGCCATGCTGTCCGACTGCCGTTCGGCGGCCCTCGTCACCTCGGACGGCTCGATCGACTGGCTGTGCCTGCCCCGTTTCGACAGCCCGGCCCTCTTCGCCAGGCTCCTCGACGAGGACGCGGGACACTGGTCCGTACGGCCCGCCTGCCCCGTCGGGGTCGAGCGCGGATACCTGGACCACAGCCTGGTGCTTGAGACCACCTTCCGCGGCCGGGACGGGACCGTGGTCCTGCGCGACGCGCTCGCCCTCGGCCAGGGGGAGCGCGGGCACGCGCTGGGCACCGGGTCGCCGGGCCTGCTGCTGCGCGAGGCGACGTGCGTCGAGGGACGGATGACGCTTGAGGTGGAGTACGCGCCCCGCCCCGAGTTCGGGCTCGTCCAGCCGTTGATGGAGTCCGTGCCCGGCGGCCTGGTCGCGCGGGGCGGCGCCAACGTCCTGACGCTGTCGCTCCCGGTGCCGTTGCGGGTGAGCGGCTCGACCGCGCACGGCACCGTGACGCTTGAGGCGGGTGAGCGCCTGGGCATGGCGTTGCAGGCCAGTTCGGGCTGGGCGCCGGACCCGCCGCGCAGGAGCCAGGAGCGGATCCACCGCCGTATCGCGGACACCGTCGCCGGATGGCGCTCCTGGTCGGACACGCACCTGGGCTACCGGGGGCCGTGGGAGCGGGAGGTCGACCGGAGCGGGCGGGTGCTGCGCGCCCTGACCTTCGCCCCGACCGGCGCCATCGTCGCCGCGGCGACCACCTCCCTGCCGGAGAGCATCGGTGGGGAGCGCAACTGGGACTACCGCTACACCTGGGTCCGTGACACCAGCTTCACCCTTCAGGCGCTCGCGACCGCGACGTGCGACGTCGAGGAGGCGGAGTTCTTCACCTTCCTCGCCCGCGCCTCGGCCACCCAGCTGGACCAGGGCGCCGATCTGCAGATCATGTACGGCGTCGGCGGCGAACGCGACCTGAGCGAACGGTCGTTGCCCCACCTGACCGGCTGGCGCGGCAGCGCCCCGGTGCGGGTCGGCAACGACGCCTGGCGGCAGCGCCAGATCGACGTCTACGGCGAACTGCTCGACGCGGCCGGTCTGCTCCACCGGAACGCGCGCCGGCCCGACCCGCTGACCCGCGCCTTCCTCGTCGGCGTCGCGGAGACGGCGGCCCGCCGCTGGCAGGAACCCGACCAGGGGCTGTGGGAGGTGCGCGGCCCCGAGCGGCACTACCTGCACTCCAAGCTGATGTGCTGGGTCGCCATGGACAGGGCCGTGTCCCTGGCCCCGCTCCTGGGGGCGGACGAACGCGTCGCCGCCTGGAAGGAGACCGGGGAGCGCATCCGCGAGGAGATCCTGACGCACGGCTGGAACCCGGAGGTGGGGGCCTTCACCCAGGCCTTCGGCTCACGGGACCTGGACGCCGCCGCGCTCATGCTGCCCATGGTCGGCTTCCTGCCCGGCGACGACCCCAGGGTGTGCGCGACCGTCGACGCCGTCGCCACCCGGCTGACCGACGGGCACGGTCTGGTGCGCCGCTACCAGGCGGCCGACGGACTGCCCGGGGACGAGGGGACGTTCCTGCTGTGCACGTTCTGGCTGGCCCACGCCCAGGCCATGGCGGGCCGGAGCGGCCCGGCCAGGCGGACGTTCGAGACCGCGGCGTCGTACGCCAACGACGTCGGCCTGCTCGCCGAGGAGGTCGACTCGGTGACCGGGGAGCCCATCGGCAACTTCCCCCAGGCCTTCAGCCACATCGGTCTGATCAACGCCGCGGAGGCCGTGCGGCGCGCGGAGGGGTGACCCGGAACGGCATGTCCTTCGCCCGGGAGCGACGCAGGGGGCGACACGCCGTCGTCACCTGGGGGGCTCCGCCCCGTGCCGGGCCCCGGCGCCGGGCGGGGGTGAGAATGAGGAATGCGCAACCGCTCCAGCCGCCTCACCGCGGCCCTGAGGACGACCGCCCCCGTGCTCGCGTTCCTGGCCGGCACCCTCCCGTACGGCCTGAGCACCGCGCAGGCCCAGGTCACCGGGTACGGCCTCGGCACCGCGTACGGCCAGGGCACCGCCGCCGGCGGGCACGTGGCGCGCGTCTCGGTGGCACGCCCGCCCGCCGAGGCCGACGCCCATCGGAGACTGCGCGCGCTGGAGAGGTCCTTCGGAGGCCGTATCGGCGCCTACGCCCTCGACACGGGCACCGGAAGGACGATCGCCTACCGGGCCGGCGAACGTTTCCCGTTGCTGTCCACCTTCAAGGCGCTGGCGGCGGCGGCCGTACTGCACAAGGCCCGCACCACGAGTCCCGGGCTGATGGAGCGCGTCGTTCACTGGCGGCGCGGTGACCTGAAGCCGAACTCCCCGGTCACCGAGAAGCACGTGAAGGACGGGCTGACCGTCGCCGGGCTGTGCGAGGCGGCCGTCACCCGCAGCGACAACACGGCGGGCAACCTGCTGCTGAGGCAGATCGGCGGCCCCGCCGGGCTGACGGGATATCTCCGCGCGCTGGGAGACCCGGTCTCCCGCCTGGACCGCTGGGAGAGCGAGCTCAACGACTGGAGTCCCGGCGAGAGAAGGGACACCACCACTCCGGCGGCCGTGGCGGGTGACCTGCGGGCGGTCGTCCTCGGGGACGCGCTCGTCGCCGAGGACAGGGCGAGGCTGGAGGGCTGGCTGCGGGCGAACAGGACCGGCGGGGCGCGCATCCGCGCCGGGCTGCCCAAGGGCTGGGTCGTCGGGGACAAGACCGGCTCCGGCTCCGCCTACGGCGCCGCTGACGACATCGCCGTCGTCCGGCCCTCCGGGTCGGCCGCGCCCCTGGTCATGGCCGTCTACACCACCCGGCGTGCCTCCGGGGCGCCGTACGAGGAGAAGGTCGTCGCCGAGACCGCCACCGTCCTCGCCCGTGCCCTCGGCAGGCTCCCCGCGTCCCGGTGACCGGCGCCGTCCCGGGCACCGGTGAGGGCACCCGGGACGGCGCCCGGACAGGGCACCTGGGAGGCTCCCGGACAGGCGTCCGGGAAGAGCCAGGAAGGCATCCGGGGAGACGTCGGCGGTCACCTGGACGACGCGCCAGGAAGGCGCCAGGAGACGCCCGGGAAGGCGGCCTGAGAAGGCACCGGGAAGAGCCTGGAAAGCCCCTCCTGGACAGGACGGCCCGGGAGGCGGGTCAGAAGGCGGTGATGTTCGACGGGGCGCGTTCGGCGCGGCTGAGGGCGCGCAGGACGGCGGTCGGGCCGTGCCGTCGCGCGGCCACCGTGGACAGCAGGACGATCACCCTGTCCACGACGCTCTCCGGCAGCGACGGCGTCGGGACGCCCACGCTGACCGCCAGGTCGTCGGAGTGGACGACCAGTTCGACCGTCCTGGTGACCAGCGCGTCGTCGAACGTCAGCGACCACGGCCCCCACCACGGGAAGCGCACCGGTCGCTCCGGGGCGGAGGGCAGTCGTACGGCCAGCTCCTCGACGACCGAGTCGACGTGCTCCGCCAGCGCCCGCGGGCCCTCGGCCGCGATCTGCTCACCGCCCAGGCGGATGGTGACGTTGACCTCGTCGTCGAGGCCCGCGTCCACCCACAGGGAGCGGCCGTAGTGATCGACGAGGGAGACGACCGGCTCCTCGGGCACGGGGTCCTCAAGGAGCCGGGGGACGAGCAGGATCTGGTTGACCATGTGCCCGGCCAGGGCGCCGACGCCGAACTCCGGCAGCGCGCTCGGCTCGTCCCACGCCGCGGTGACCGCGGGGTCACGCAGCAGGGCGGCGGCGGAACGCGCCGCGGACAGGAAGTCGTCTCTGATGCCGCTCATTCACGTCCTCCAGATCGGATCTTGTTCGCGTGCCAAGCGTCCCACGGAACCGTCGGCGGGTCAGGGGGCGGGCGCCTCGGACGGTCAGCGGCTGACGGCGTCAGAGGGAGAGAGCAGGGCGAGGTCGCGGCGGCGGGGGAGACTCTCCCAGTCGCCCTCCGAGGTGACCGCGAACGCCCCGGCCGCGCAGGCGGTGGCCAGGCGCCGCTCCGGGTCGGCCTCCTCCATGGTCTCGGCGAGCCAGGCCGCGGCGAAGGCGTCGCCCGCCCCGACCGGGTCGAGCTCGGTCACCCGGTACGGCTCGGCGTGCCGCAGCACCCCGTCGGACAGTTCGACGGCGCCGAGCGGGCCGCGTTTGACGAGCACGTGGCGGGGGCCGAGGGCGGACAGGGACTTGGCGAGGCGGACCGGGTCGTCACCCTCGGCGAGGAGGCCGCCCTCGGCCTCGGTGGCGAACAGGACGTCGGTGGAGGCCACGACGTCCCGCAGGGCGGCCGAGGCCTCGGTGGGGCTCCACAGGGCGCGGCGGTAGTTGACGTCGAGCGAGACCGTCACCCCGGCGGCGCGGGCCTCGGAGACCGCGGCGCGCACGGTCTCGGCGGCGGAGGCGGAGATCGCGAGGGTGATGCCGGTGACGTGCAGCACCCGGGCGGAGCGCAACGTCGGCAGGTCGAGGTCGTCCGGGCGGAGCCGGGAGCCGGCGCTGCCCGAGCGGTAGTAGCGCACGTCGACCAGCTCGGCGGTCCGCTTGCTCTTGACCATCAGACCCGTCGGCGCCTCGGGGTCGACGGTCATCCCCCGGACGTCCACTCCCTCGCCGGCCAGTGTCGAGCGCAGCAGCTCCCCGAACTCGTCGGCTCCCACCCGGCCGAACCAGGCCGCGCGGCGGCCCATGCGGCTGACGCCGATCGCCAGGTTCGACTCGGCGCCACCCACACCGAGGCCGAAGTCGCGGGCGTGCCGGAGCAGCCCGGTACGGCGTGCGGTGAACAGCGCCATGCTCTCCCCGAGCGTCACCAGGTCGATCATCAAAGGTTGGTCCTTTTGGTCTCGTCGGACATGCGGGTGGAGGCGGTCCCCTGCCTCCACGGGCCCGGCGTCCCCCCCGACGCCGGGCCCGGTCTGTGAACGGTCAGCGGGTGGATCCCAGCTTCCTGGAGATGCGCAGCGCCGTCTCCGCGACCAACGGTCCCAGATCGCGGACCCGGACGGCGGTGATCCGTGAGGTGAGCCCGGAGATGGAGATGGCCGAGGTCACGCTGTCGGCGTGGTTGAAGATCGGCGCCGCGACGCAGCGCACCTCGGGCTCGTTCTCGCGGTCGTCGACGGCGTAGCCCCGCTGCCGGATGCGGCCGAGTTCGGTGCGCAGGCGGTCGGCGTCCACGATGGTGTGGCGGGTCATCCGCGGCATCCCGGCGGCCACGACCCGTTCGACGTCCTCGTCCTGCTGCCAGGCGAGGATGGCCTTGCCGACGGCGGTGCGGTAGACGGGCGCCCTGCTGCCGATCCGTGAGGCCATCCGCACGGTGGCCTCGTTCTCGACCTTGTCGATGTAGACCACCTCGGGAGGGTCGTAGACCACGAGGTGGACGGTCTCCTTGACCTCGGTCATCAGCCGGTGCGACTCCTCGGCGGCGACGGTCCGCAGGTCGAGCGTGGACAGGTAGGCCTGCCCCAGGTGGAGCGAGCCGTGCCCGAGCCGGTAGGCGCCGGTCTTGCGGTCCCGGTCGAGCAGCCTGGTCTCGATGAGCGGGAGGGTCAGCCGGAGCACCGTGCTCTTGGACAGGCCGGTGGCCTCGGCGAGCCGGGTGAGTGAGAGTCCCTGGCCCGCCCCCGCGTGGTCACGGACGTGTTCCAGCACCGCCAGGGCTCGCCGCAGCGAGGCTGACTGGTTGCGTTCCGGCGCAGGTTCGTTCATCACGCCCTCACGTGTGGTCATCAGGCTGAGTCGGGCACGAACCACAAACTATGGGAATTGGAAGTCTTCTTTCCAGTTTGCGACACAAGGTTCTGCAATGCAGAACAAAGGACATTCCCCTCTTCCGATGACAGGCGCCCCCTTCTTAGGGTCTGCCGCCAACGGGAGGAGAGACCTGTGAAGATCCTGAACTGGGCCGCCGCGGGTGTGGCCCTGCTGGCCCTGGCCGCGTGCGCGCCGTCGACCGCCCCGGCCGCGAGCGGGGGTGACGAGAAGTCCGGGACCCTGCGGGTGTGGCTGTTCGACGAGCCCAACCGCGCCCCCAAGGAGAAGGTCGTCGGTGAGGCGATCAAGGAGTTCACCGCCGCCAACGCGGGTGTGAAGGTCGAGGTCGCCTACATCCCGACGACCCCCGCCAGACACGAGAAGTTCAAGGGCGCCTTCAACGACCCGGCGAGCGCGCCCGACGTCGCCGAGTACGGCAACACCGACCTGGCCGAGTACGCCGCCGCCGGCGGCTTCTCCGACCTGGGCCCCGACCTGTCCGCCTGGTCCGAGGGCAAGGACGTCGGCGCGGACCTGCTGAAGTCCGCGACCGTGGACGGCAAGGTCTACGGGCTGCCGTGGTACATCGGCATCCGCGCCCTCTACTACCGCACCGACGTCTTCGAGGAGCTCGGCCTCAAGCCCCCGGCGACCCTGGGCGAGCTGACCGAGACCGCCCGGGAGATCCGCAAGAAGAAGCCGGACCTGTACGGCATCGCCGTCGGCGGCGAGTACACCTTCGGCGCCATGCCGTTCGTCTGGGACGCCGGCGGCGACATCGAGAACCTCGCCGGCCCCGAGTCCCGCGCGGGCGTCAAGGCCTACACCGACCTGCTCAGCGACGACGTCTGCCCGCCGCAGGCCTGTGCGAGCCTGACCGGCGGCAAGACCGTCGAGCTGTTCGCCAGCGGCAAGGCGGCCATGGGCATCCTCGGCAACTTCAACCGCGCGGCGGTCGACGCGGGCGCCGCGGCGGGCAAGTATGCCGTGATCCCGCTGCCCGGTTCGAAGGCGGGCACCCTCGCCCCGGCCTTCTCCGGCGGCAACAACCTCGGCGTCATGAAGAACAGTCAGCACCGCACGCTGGCGGTGAAGTTCCTGCAGTTGCTCGGCGGCAAGGCCTACCAGACCAAGATGTACGAGGCCATGGGCAACCTGCCGACCCTGACCTCGGCGCGTGACGAGCTGGCGGCCAAGGACTCCTTCCTCAAGCCGTTCCTCGACACCGTCGCCGCGGGCACCCGCTTCGTGCCGATCGACCCGGCCTGGGTGAAGATCGACAACCAGAAGGTCATCCCGACCATGCTCCAGAAGATCGCCACCAAGCAGGCCACCGTCGAGCAGGCGACCGACGAGGCCGCCGCGGCGGTGAAGACCGCCTTCGGCCGGTCATGACCTCGGCGACCACCGCGACCGTGGCACCGGGGGCGTCCAAGACGCCGAAGGCACCCGCGGGCCCGGGACTCCGGGCCCGCGGGGGTGGCCGCCTGCGGCCTTGGCTCTACCTGCTGCCGTCCGCCGCGGTGCTGGTGCCGCTGTTCGGCTACCCGCTCTACATGCTCGGCCTGCTGTCGGTCTTCGACTACCGGCAGGCCCAGGTCAGCGGTGGGCAGCCGACCCGGTTCGTGGGGCTGGGCAACTACGCCCTCCTCGCCGCGGACGGCCGTTTCTGGTCGGTGCTCGGGCAGACGCTGGTGTTCGCCGCGGCGCTGGTGGTCTCGACGCTCGCGGTCGGCGCGGCGCTGGCCGTGGTGCTCACCAGGGCGGGCAGGGTGCCCCGCCTGCTGCTCTCGCTGGCCGCGATGGCCGCGTGGGCGGCGCCCGCGATGACCGGCTCGACCGTCTGGATGTTCCTGTTCGACGCCGACCTGGGGCTGGTCAACCAGGTCCTCGGCATCGAGGGCTTCAACTGGTTCTACGACCGGTGGGTCACCTTCGGCGTCGTCGGCGTCACCGTGGTCTGGCACTCCTTCCCCTTCGTCATGGTGACCCTCTACGCGGGCATCCAGGCCATCCCCGGCTCGGTGCTCGAAGCGGCCTCGCTCGACGGAGCCTCGGTCTGGCAGTCCTTCTGGCGGATCATCGTGCCGATGCTGCGGCCGCTGATCACGATCGTCGTCATCCAGTCGATCATCTGGGACTTCAAGATCTTCACGCAGATCTACGTGATGACCAACGGGGGCGGCATCGCGGGCCAGAACTCGGTGCTCAACGTCTACGCCTACCAGACGGCCTTCGGCTCCTCCGAGTACGGCCTCGGCTCGGCGATCGGCGTGGTCATGACGCTGATCCTGCTGGTGGTCACCCTGTTCTACATCCGCGCCATCCACCGCAACGGGGAGAAGCTGTGAGCAGATCCCGCCTGGTCGCCAACGTCGTGGCGGTGGTCGCGGCGTTCGTCACCTTCTTCCCGATCTACTGGATGGTCCTGTCGGCGGTGAAGCCGGCGGGGGAGATCCAGTCGCTCCAGGTGCGTCCGTGGACCCTGGCACCGACCCTGGAGAACTTCCAGCGGGTGCTCGGCGGGGAGAACTTCGGCCGCTACTTCCTCAACAGTCTCGTCGTCGCCATGTCCGTCGTCGTGCTCTCCGGCGTGGTGGCCTTCCTGGCCGCCGTCGCGGTGACCCGGTTCCGCTTCAGGTTCCGCACCACGGTGCTGATCATGTTCCTGATCGCGCAGATGGTGCCCGTCGAGGCGCTGACCATCCCGCTGTTCTTCCTGATCCGCGACCTGGGTACGGCGGTGCCCGGTGTCGGCCTCAACACGCTGGGCTCGCTCGTCCTGGTACACCTGGCCTTCAGCCTGCCGTTCGCGGTCTGGATGATGCGGGGCTTCGTCGCCGCGGTCCCCGAGTCCCTTGAGGAGGCCGCGATGATCGACGGGGCGAGCAGGCCCGTCGTGCTGTGGCGCATCCTGTTCCCGCTGGTCGCGCCGGGTCTGGTGGCGACCAGCGTGTTCTCCTTCATCGCGGCCTGGAACGACTTCGTCTTCGCCAGGACCTTCATCATCTCGGCCACGGGCAACCAGACCCTGCCCGCGGCCCTGCTGGTCTTCTTCAAACCCGACGAGAACGACTGGGGGGGAATCATGGCGGCCTCGACGCTGATGACAATTCCCGTGCTGATCTTCTTCGTGGCCGTCCAGCGCAGGCTGGTGGCCGGGCTCGGCGGGGCGGTGAAGGATTGAACGCCCACGGCCTCCTTCCGCGACCGTCCACGGTCAGACCGAGCTCGGGCGCCTTCACCCTGGTCCCGGCGACGGCGCTCGACGCCCCTCGGGAGCTGGCGTCGGTCGCCGCCTGGCTGCGCGCCACGCTCGGCCCGCCGACCGGCTGCGCGCTGTTGCCGCCGGAGGGGCCGGAGCAGGGGCGCCTCACCCTGGCCCTCGACCCGGACCTGGGGGCCGAGGCGTACCGTCTGCGGGTCACCTCCTCCGGCGTGTGGATCACCGGCGGAGACGCGGCCGGGGTCTTCAACGGCGCCCAGGTGTTCCGGCAGCTGCTGCCGCCCGCCGCGCTGCGCCGCGCCCCCGTCGCGGGCGCGCCGATGACCGCCCCCGCCGTCGAGATCGAGGACCGTCCGGCGTACGGCTGGCGCGGCTGCATGCTGGACGTCGCCAGGCACTTCATGCCCAAGGCCGACCTGCTGCGCTTCGTCGACCTGCTGGCCCTGCACCGGCTGAACGTGCTCCACCTGCACCTGACCGACGACCAGGGATGGCGTCTTGAGATCGCCAAGTATCCCCGCCTGACCTCGGTCGGCGGCTGGCGCCCGGCGAGCATGCTCGGTTCCCGCCAGCACGAGACCGTCGTCGGACGCCCGCACGGCGGCTTCTACACCGCCGACGACGTGCGGGAGATCGTCGCCTACGCGGCCGAGAGGTTCGTCACCGTGGTCCCCGAGATCGACCTGCCCGGCCACACCCAGGCCGTCGTCGCGGCCTATCCGGAGCTGGGGCTGCGGCCCACGGAGGTCCGTACCGGATGGGGGGTCTCCGAGGACATCCTCGACGTGACCTCGCCGGCGGCCCTGGAGTTCTGCCGTGACGTCCTGGACGAGGTCATGGAGCTCTTCCCCTCCTCCCACATCGGCATCGGCGGGGACGAGTGCCCGGGGGACCCGGCCGCGCGCGCCGCCTTCATCGGGGCCGTCGCGGAGCACGTCGCCGCCGCAGGGCGCACGCCGTACGCGTGGGACGAGATCCTGGAGGGCGGTGCGACGCCGGGGACGACGGTGGCGGCCTGGCGCGGGCCCAAGGCGACGACGGTGGCGGCCCGGGCCGGTCACCGGGTGGTCGCCTGTCCTGACATGTCGGTCTATCTGGATTATCGGCAGTCGGAGTCGCCCGACGAGCCCATCCCGGTCGGGCCGCCGCTCACCCTGCGGGACGTCCACGCCTTCGACCCCGTCCCCGCCGACATGGACGAGCGGGACCGTCCCCTGGTGATCGGCGCCCAGTGCAACGTCTGGACCGAGCACATGGAGGACACCAGGGCCGTCGACTACATGGTCTTCCCCAGGCTGTGCGCGTTCGCCGAGGTCGTGTGGGCGGCGGAGCGCACGCCGTACGAGGAGTTCGCCGGGCGGCTGGAGGTCCACACGGCCAGGCTCGACGCGCTGGGGGTCGAGTACCGGCCGCAGGAGGGGCCGAAACCGTGGCAGAGCCGTCCCGACGCGCCCGGCTGGCCGATGAGCAGGGCCGATCGTGAGGCGGTGATCGCCGGGTTCGGCGTCGGTGAGGGGCCCGCCGTCCACCCGTAACGCTTTCCTGTCCGTCACGCGCCCCGTCCCCTTTCGTCACGCGCAGGCGCCTGCGCGAGGGGGCGGGGCGCCCGTCCAATGAGCCCTGTACTGGGCGTTTACCGTCGGTGAGGGGGATAACTGTCGCTCGGCACGCCTGACGCGCCAAAATTGGTCCGTGGTCAGGATCGGATCGGTGGGGATGAGCGATTGCGAGCGTGGGCAACTTCCGCCGCTGCTGGGCCAACTGTTCGCCGACGGCGGGCAGGGACGCAGCATCGCGGCCGAGTTGCCCCCGGGAGACTTGGTGTGGCCCGACCCCGACTACTCGCAGTTCTCGCTGGACCATCTCCCGGCCTTCTGGCTCAGTGACGAGGCGGTCTCCGCCGACCTGTGGATCAGGCTGCGGGCCGAACACGAGCACTCGGGACTGTGGCCGGTGCTGCTTGAGGACTCCGTACAGCCGTGGTCGGCCGGGCAGATCGCCCCCGACGCCGCGGCCGAGATCGACAACTACCGCGCGGACGCGTTCATGGCCGAGGTGTGGTCGGACTGGGTGGAACGGGCCCGCGCCGACCAGCTTGACCTGCTGGCCCCCTACGGCCCGCAGTGTCCGGGACCCGCCCCCGCGGGCAGCCTCATCGCCGATCCCGACGTGGTCGCCGACTGGTACGCCGGGCTGGTCGCCGAGCGCAGGGCCCCGCTCGGCCTGGTGGCCGCGGAGCGGGGCGCGGACGTGCTGGCCGTCATGGGCTGGCAGGGCGCGCTCAACCACAACGAGTGGATGGTCCCGCTGGCCGCCGTCCTGCGCAGCTGGGAGGACAGGTTCGGGGCCAGGGTCGTCGGCCTGGGGTTCAACACCCTGGACCTCAGCGTCGCCGCGCCCCCCGTCACCCCCGAGCACGCCCTGCACGTCGCCGCGGAGCACTGGACGTTCTGCCCGGACAGCGTCACCTACAGCTCGGGCACGCTGATCGACTACGCCGAGCGGATCACGGGGAGGAACGCCTGGTCGTTCTGGTGGGACTGACCGTCCGGGGCGCCCGGGTCACTTCGGCGGCTGCGCCGAGGAATGGTCGGGCAGCGCGAGCGGCCGGTCGAGCAGGAAGTCCAGCAGCAGCGAGCGGTACACCTTCGGCTGCCCCCGCTCGACGGCGTGACCCGCGCCCCGTACGTAGACCAGCCTCGACTCAGGCAGCGTGCGCCGGTAGTCGCGGGTCACCGGCCAGATGACGTAGTCGCACTCGCCCCGCATGATGAGCGAGGGCACCCGTACCTGACGCAGCGCGGGCCTGGGGTCGGCGATCCCGGCGAAGTCGGCGTTGGTGACCTGGTTGACGTAGAAACCCTGTGGGTTGTCGTGCGGCTTGGCGGGCGGGCCCGCCGTGCACCCGGTCCCGTCCTTGCCGGCGAGCGCGAGCCGGTGCAGGTGGGAGTCGGCCTCGGCGTCGGGAACCAGCGCGTGCGCCGCCTGAGGGTTGATCCCCATCAGCGTGAACAGGGCCAGCACCCTCGGCTCCTCGTTCAGCGCGTCGAAACGCGCACGGTCCTGCGGGGCGACCCGGTCCCAGGGGCTGCCGTAGTTCCCGTCGGGGAAGGCGCCCTCCCAGATCGGTCCCGGCGAGACGAAGACCGCCTTGGCCACGTTGTCCGGGTGGGCGGCCATGTACTGGGCGGTGAGCGAGCCGCCCCACGACTCCCCGACCAGGATCACCCGTTCCGCGCCGATGGTCTTCCTGATCGCGTCGAGGTCGGCGACGTGCCGGGCGACGGTGTAGCCGGAGACGTCGGCGAGCCGGGTCGACCTGCCCGCCCCGAGCTGGTCGTAGGAGTAGACGTCGAAGCCCAGCGCGGCCAGCTCCGCGCCGCTGTCGGGAAGCCCCTCGTCCGGGGTGCCGGGACCGCCGTGCAGGAAGATCACCGGGGTGGGGCGGGGCTTGGCGGCCTTGAGGGAGACGTAGGCGATCCTGGAGCCGGTCGGCAGGTCCCAGAACCCGATGCCGGCGGGGGCGGGGCCGTGGGCGATCACGGGCAGCGGCCGGAACGCCGTGACGGCGGCGGTCCCCGCGACCACGACGGCGACCACGGCCGCGAACACGGCGGAGGCGACCGTACGGCGGCGCGCGCCGTACAGGGCGAGGCAGGGCAGGCCGAGCAGGAACGCGACGATCACGAGCGTGACCAGGCCCGCCGCGCACAGCGCCGGGACCGACGCGGTGGCGGCGGCCGTGCCGAGGAAGGCGGCCACGCCGGCGGCGGAGGCGGCCAGGGCGGTGACCACGAGCAGCAGGCCTCCGGCCAGGCGCCGCAGGAGCCGCCTCCGGGAGGCGGGAAGGGAAGGGGATGGGTCTGTCATGGATCTCACGCTAGGAACGTCACTCCCGGTGATCGTCCTGCCGGAGAACCGTTTCCCACCCCGCCGCGCGGCGGGGGGTCACCGCGCCCCGGGACGGACCAGCCCGGCCTCGTAGGCCGCGATGGTGGCCTGCACCCGGTCGCGGACCCCGAGTTCGGCGAGGATCCGCGCGACGTGGTCCTTGACGGTCGCCGGGCTGATGCCCAGCGCCGCCGCGATCTCGGCGTTCGACAGGCCGCGGGCCACGTGGAGGAGGACCTCCGTCTCGCGGGGGGTCAGGCCGGAGAGCCTGGCGGCCTCCTCGGGGCCGGGCCGGCCGGTGAAACGGTCGATCAGCCTGCGGGTCACCCCGGGGTCGAGCAGCGCGTCGCCCCCGGCGACCACCCGGACCGCGTCGATGATCCGCCCGGGGTCGGCGTCCTTCAGCATGAATCCCGCGGCCCCCGCGCGCAGCGCCGCGAACACGTACTCGTCCAGGCCGAAGGTGGTCAGGACCACCACCCGCGTCGCCGGGACCTCGGCGGTGATCCTGGCCGTCGCGGCCAGCCCGTCGAGCCCGGGCATCCGGATGTCCAGCACCGCCACGTCCGGGCGCAGGGCCGTGGCCTGCGCGACCGCGGTCTCGCCGTCGGCGGCCTGGCCGACGACCGTCATGTCCGGCTCGGCGTCGAGCACCGCGGTGATGCCGATCCTGACCACCGCCTGGTCGTCGGCGACCGTCACCCGGATCACGCTGGGAACACCTCCGGCAGCCATACCCGAATCCCGTCCTTCGTCTCGGTGACCGTACCGCCCGCCGCGTCCACCATGGCACGCACCTTCCTGGCCTCTCCTGGACCGGAAAGCACCAGGCCGTCGTCGCGGTAGGTCACCGTCACCGTCACGCCGTCGGCCAGCAGCGCCTCGGCCAGGCGGTAGGCGGCCACCTCGACCGTCGCGGGCAGCGGACGGCGCCGTCCCTCGTGTTCGACGAAGGCCCCGCGCCTGACGGCCAGCGCCGCGATCCCGGCGACGACCGGGGGAGGCGTGTCGTCCGCCGGGTCGGAGCCGCCGCGAAGCTCGTCGAGGAGCTCCCTGAGCGCGGTGAGCCCGGCCCTGGACTCGGTGAGGACCAGGTCGAGCCGTCCCTGTTCCGAGGCCTCGACCACGGCCCGCGCCCGTGCCCCCGCCGTACGGCGCAGCCCTGCGGCGATCCGGTTCCGCTCGGCGCCCGCGGCCTCGGCCGTCCTGCGGTCGAGACGCTCCCGGTCGAGGGCCTCGGCCCGCCACCGCCTGCGCCTGCGCCCGCCGACCAGCAGCCCCGACCCCCACGCCAGCCCCGTCGGCACGGCCATCCCCACGCTCAGCGTGGCCCAGACGGCCAGGGGAGGGCCCGTCATGCCCGGGACGAGGGGAAAGGCGGCGAGCCCGGCGACCACGAGCGGGGCGGGCCAGCCGCGGGAGCCGTACGCGCCGACGGTGTACAGCAGCGTCAGCTCGACCCACCAGCACACGAGGACCAGCTGGGCGGAGTGCGGCACGGTCAGCCCCGCCGCGTCGCACGCCAGCCAGGCCAGTAACGTCCCCTGCGCCACGGCCAGGCTCAGCTTCGGCGCCAGCCTGCGCCCGCGCAGCGTCAGGGCGTGCAGGACGAGCAGGACCAGCAGCAGCGTGCCCGAGGCGGGGGAGACGAACGGCCGCGGCGCCTCAGTGGCCAGCAGCCCGAACCCCGCGGGCAGCGCGACCGCCAGCACCACGAGGGCCCAGTCGAGCGCGGCGGCGCCCCGCCAGCCCGCCGTACGGCGTGGCCACTGGGGCCACTGGGGCCACAGGGTCCACGGGGCCTCAGGGGACGTGGAAGGCGCGGCGAGGGCAGCGGGCCCGGTGGGCCCAGCGGCCGGGGAGGGCAGCGGGAGCGCCGCCCTGACGGCCCATCCGGCCCCCTCGGGGCCCGCGCTCAGCGTCCCTCCCACGGCGCGTACGGCCCTGCCGAGGGAGGCCAGGCCGGTCCCGGTACCGAGCCCTCCGGCGGCGGGGCCGCCCTCGTCGGTGACCGTGACCACCAGGTGTCCCGCGTTCTCCTCGACGTTCTCCTCGACCCGGACGTGCACGGCGGCGCCGGTGGCGTAACGCATCGCGTTTGTCAGGCTCTCCCTGACGATGCGGACGGCGAGCGCCGCGGTCCCGGGCGGTGCGAAGACGGCCGTGCGCCGGTAGTCGGCCCCGGGGTGATCGCCCGCCAGGGTGTCGACGTCGGCCAGCGTCGTCTCGCCGCCGCGCCGGTCGATGCGGGCCAGGCGGTCGAGTTCGGTGACGGCCAGACGACCCGCCTCGGCGGCGTGGGCGGTCGCCTCCGCGGTCATGACGGGATCGGCGAGCCGCAGGGCCGCGGCCGAGGCGACCGCGATGCCGGTGAGCCGGTGCGCGGCCACGTCGTGGAGCTCGGCGGCCAGCCGGTCGCGCTCGGCGGTCGCGGCCAGCCTGGGGATGGCGGCCGAGGCGGCGCGGTAGGCGGCGAGCGAGGCCCGGCCCGTCCTGCGCCGCCGGTGGGAGCGGCCGAGGGACCACACGACGGCGGCGGCGCCCGCGGTGAGCGTGCCGAAGCCGGCGGCGTCCCTGAGGCTTCCGTTCACGACGCCGATCGTGATCGCCACCGCGAGGGTGACGGCGACGGCCCCGGCCGCCGCGGTTCCCGCCGTGCCGTACAGGGCCAGCGCGTAGAGCGCCGCGACGGTCACCAGCGCGGCCAGGCAACAGCCGAGGGTCAGTGACACGCGCTCACGCTACCGGGTTCGGCCGTGACGCCCGGGAGAACGAGCCTCCCACCGGCCCCGCGCCCGGGAGCCGATGGGAGGGGTTCGCGTGCCCTACGGCCTCACGGTCCGTACGGCGGGGGCACCGGGGTCACAGGCGCTGCCAGAGGGCGGGGACGTTGGCGGGCTCCCAGCCGGGCAGGGAGGTGTGCCCCTGCAGGCAGCGG
The DNA here is from genome assembly GCF_042893955.1 of Streptosporangium sp. NPDC001559. Lineage (NCBI taxonomy): Bacteria > Bacillati > Actinomycetota > Actinomycetes > Streptosporangiales > Streptosporangiaceae > Streptosporangium > Streptosporangium sp. NPDC001559. The sequence goes on along the minus strand of NZ_JBIAVG010000008.1, from coordinate 274,360 downwards.
TAGTGCTGCCCGTCGTAACGCACCATCGACCCCGTGGGGTAGGCGACCCCCGCCTCCCAGGCCAGCGGGCTCGGCGGCGGCGGGGTCGTCGTGGAGGGGGTCGTCGGGATGACGGTGGGGGTCACCGTGGGGGTCACAGTGGGGGTCACCGTGGGGGTGGGGGTCGGAGTGGGGGTCGGGGTGAGCGTCGGCGTCACCGTGGGCGTCGCCGTCGCGGTCGCCGTGGCGGTCGGGGTCGGGGTCGACACGGTGCCGAAGGTCACGTCGGAGCAGGTGTAGAACGCCTCGGCGCTGTCCGAGCGCTGCCAGATCGAGTAGATGATGTGGCGGCCGGTCTTCGGGGGCAGCTGGCCCTGGATGACGTACTCGCCGTTGGCCTTGGTCGGGTTCCTGACCTTCGCCAGCAGGGTGGAGTCCAGGTCCGACCACTTCAGCGGCTGGAGCGGGTCGAAGCCGTCCTTCGTGATGTAGATCTCGAAGGTGCCGGGGTGGTCGGCGGTGTAGGGGTAGCGGAAGGTGTAGGCGCCGCCGCCGGTCGGCATGGCCGTGGAGGGCCAGTCGGTGCGGGCCGCGTCGTAGGCCCGGTACTTGGCGCGTCCGGCGCTGCACAGCTGCCCGTCAGGGATGATCTCCCTGTGCTTTCCGTTGGCGGTGCCGATGTTCAACTCGTCCCAGTCGTAGAGCGGCTGGGTGTCCCACTTGCCGACGGCGGCCTTGCAGGCCGGGGTGTCGGGCGACTCCGGATTCTCCAGATAGCAGGCGTAGACCCGGCTGACGGGCGTTCCCATCGATCCATGGGCGGACGCCGAACCGGCCATGACCGTCGAGAGCAGGACGGGTACGGCCGCCGCGGCGGCGATCGCACCAAGCTTCCGATTGTTCATGAAGGGCTTCTCCTGGGGGGTGTAAGGGCGGAGAACATGCAGGTCAGGCCCATGATTGCGGGTTAATTATTAGGTAAGTTTCCTAACAGTTTCACCGAACTTAACGCCATGGGCGGAGTGGGGTCAAGACCCGGCCAATGTCCCTTTCTTGGGGGTTGAAGGTAGATCTTCTGGGCTTTTCATGGCTTTTGCTTTGCTTTGTCCGTTTGTGGTGGGTAGTGTCCTAGTTGTTCTCGACCGGTGACTTGCCCCTCACGAGAAGGAGCGGTCGGTCGACGTCGAATCCCGAAGCCTCCCGAGGGCGACGGGAACCGGGGACCCACCTTTTGGGGTGAATCCGCCGCGTCAGCGCGGCGGTAGGGCAACTCCACCGCCCGAACCCGTCAGCTAACCCGGTAGACGAGATGGAGAGGAGATCCCCTCATGGATCACGTCGTCGCCTACCCACCGGCACGCACCGCCTTCGCGCGGATCGACTGAGACTTCCGCCGCGCCTGACCGCGGCACCCCCGCCTCGCACCGCGCTCCGTGTACGCCCGCCTGTTTCCTGGTGCGGCCTCTCTTCCCTGTGAGCGCTCACGCCCCGTGCCCCACTGATCGCCGAACGTCTTCGGCCCGGCACGAGCGGCTGTCCTGTTCCCTCGTGAAAGAGCCCTGTCTTCATGCGTTTCTCCGCTGCCCTGCGCCATCGTCTGCTCGCCGCCACTCTTCTGGGAGCGAGCGTCCTGACCTCCGCGGGTGTCGTCTCCGCGCTGCCCGCCGCAGCCGACACCGGCACCGGAACCACCGCCACCTCGGCCGCCGCTGAGCCCGTCCTGCTCAAGGGCTCGACCAAGGCCTCCTACTTCTGGGACGACTCCTCCGGCCGCGCCGGTGACACCGGTCTGCCCGCGAGCGGCAAGCCCATGCAGAAGGGCATGATCGCCAGCCCGAGCTGGCCGCTGTTCACCGAGGGCTACGTCCTCTACAACGGCAAGAAGGCCAAGTTCTTCGTCGGCGACCGCGGCCCCGGCGTGCCGTCGAGCAGCGGCGTCATGATCGACCTCGACGCCAAGACCTTCGCCGACCTGACCGGCGGCAGCTTCAACTCCGACACGCTGGGCGTGGACGGCGTCGACGGCCAGGGGCACATCAAGGTCGAGTACGTCATCACCAAGTGGGGCGACGGCGTCGGCAAGAAGAACTACCCCGTGGCCTTCTCCAGCGGAGCCTGGAAGCTCATGGACCACAACCCGGCCACGCCGCCGCAGACCGCCCTGGCCGACGCGCCGCGGCCGTAAGCACTCATCGCGAAACATCCCCCGACCCCCTGAAAAATCCCCCGAAGACCCCCGACCCCCTTCGGATCCCCGCTTCCTGAGATCCCCGAAGGTCCCGTTCCTCTCCCGGGACCCCTCCTCCGATCCCCCTCGGAGTCCGAGACCCCCTCAGGAAAGACGAGGGCGGGCACCCCGCACAGGTGCCCGCCCTCGTTCTGTGTTCACAGGCCGTGCCGTACGGCCCGCGGGCCGGATCCTCGGTCTCTTCTCGGCGGCGTGTGGTCCCTGGCGGTCGTCGTCCTCGGTGCTCCGGTCACCGAGGCGTCCGGGCGCGGGAGGTGATGGCGGCCAGGTTCTCCGCCGTCCTGCGCCCCTCAAGCCGCAGCAGCCCGAGGTTGGACCCCGGACGGGCGAGGATCGTGAGGACGACCTTCGGGCCCGCGGTGTAGAGGAGCGCGTAGCCGCCGGACGCGGAGACCAGTGTCTCCTCGAAGGCTCCCTTGCCCGTCATGTCCGCCATCCGGCGGCTGAGGGCCAGCAGCGCCGAGGAGAGGGCGCCGGTCTGCTCGGCGAAACCGCCGTCCAGGTCACTGGCTATCGTCAGGCCGTCCGCGCCGCACACGACGCTTCCGTCCACATCGGGTATCCGCTCACGTAGCCGGGTCATCTCCTGGCGTACCTCGTCGCGGATTTCCACCGGCACCCTCCTTCTGGTCCGCTTCAGCGTCCGCGGTTTCATGGGCGTCCTCGAAGGCGTCGGACCAGGCTCAGGCGAGTGCCCTCAGCGCGTTCCTCAGCCGGATGAGCAGGTCGACGTCGGCGGGGTCGCCCGCCGTCACGGTTCCCCCGGGGGTCCCGGCGGGAGGTCCCGTGGCAGGCGGGCACGGTGGTCCGGCCGCGCCGAAGTACCCCCGTGGGCCGGGCCGGTGCCGTTCCTCACGCCGCGACGGCGGGGCGGTGAGGCTCTCGGCACGGGCGGTCAGGTGGCCCGACAGGGACTGGAGACGATGCCGCGCCAGAGCCAGATCAGCGTGATGTACATCAAGACGGACATAAATCACGAGCGGACCGTCGAGCACCGTTTCCAACGGTTTCAGTAAATGGTATCCGTCGTCGGTGGTTATGATCACTTCACGGATTCCAGCGGGCTCACCGGGGAGGCTTACGGCGAGGCCGTCGAGCATCGCCCGTAAGGTCTCGCCGAGCCCCGCGACGGCCCTGTCCGCGTCGGTTTCACGGGCCGCGCCGCCGCCCGCCACGGCCGTCCCGCCGGTCTGGTCGATCAGCACCGCGTCCAGCGCGCCGGGGATGGCCATGGCCTCGGCCAGGCAGCCTTCGATTCCGAGCACGGGTTCCCCCTCGCCAACGACTCCAAAACGCCGCCCGGTCAGCGTAGGGAAATCGCTCCGAACCCGGAGCTATTCATGAAAAGTCAGATATGGCGAGGAAAAGAATTCCGTCGGGCGGTAGAAGGTTTTTCAACCGACGGGGGGAACGTTTGCTACTCGTCGGGGAGGAGGGCTTTCTCGTCGGGTTTGTGGATAAGAACATTCTTCACATATGACTCGGTCGAGGCGGGCAGTCCGACGTCCTGCCCGGCTTTCTCGGAGATGAACCAGCGATGGTCGAGTACCTCGTGGAAGAGCTGGGCCGGCTCCAGTTTGCGCCGCATGTCCGCCGGTACGGCCTCGATCGTCGGCTGGAACACCTCGGCCAGCCACCGGTGGGCCACGACCGCCTCGTCCTCGTGGCGCAGGCCGCGCGCGACCCGGAAGGCGTCGAGGTCGTTGAGCAGCCGCCTGGCCTGGTTCTCCTCGACGTCCAGACCGGTGAGCCTGAACAGCCTGTGCTGGTGGTGTCCCGCGTCGACCACCTTGGGGCGCACGACCAGCCGTCCCGTGCCCGCCTTGCGGCGGACCATCATCTCGGCGACGTCGAAACCGAGGTCGTTCAGCTTGCGGATCCGCTGGTCGATCCGGTGCCAGTCCACCTCCTCGATGATCTCGTCGGAGGTGAGCTCGCCCCAGAGCCTGTGATAGCGCGCGCAGACCGAGTCGGCGACCTCCTCGGGGTCGATCGAGGAGTGCAGCAGCTCGCCCGCCTGCAGGTCGAGCATCTCGCCGAACAGGTTGACGTGCGCGACGTCGATGTCGTGCAGCCGCTGCCCCTCACTGATCATGGGGTGCAGTTCCCCGGTCTCCGCGTCGACCAGATAGGCGGCGAAGGAGTCGGCGTCCCTGCGGAACAGCACGTTCGACAGTGAGCAGTCACCCCAGTAGAAACCGGTCAGGTGCAGCCGCACCAGCAGTACGGCCAGCGCGTCGAGCAGCCGGGTGAGCGTCTCGGGGCGGATGGTTCCCGACATGACCGCCCGGTAGGGCAGGGAGAACTGCAGGTGCTCGGTGACCAGCGCGGAGTCGAGCGGCTCGCCGTCGGCGTCGGTCCTGCCGGTGACCACGGCGACCGGCTCGACCGCCGGGGCGTCAAGCCGGTTCAGGTCCCACAGCAGGCGGTACTCGCGTTTGGCGTAGTGCTCACTGATCTCCTTGATCGCGTAGACCTTCCCGGAGAGCCTGGCGAAGCGCACCACGTGCCGGGAGATACCCCGGGGCAGGGCGACCAGATGGTGGTCGGGCCAGTTCTCAAGGGGGATGTCCCAGGGCAGCCGGATCAGGTCCGGGTCGCTCGGGGTACCGGTGAGCTGCAGGGGCATCGCGTCGATCCTCACGTCGACAGGGCGGGGACCTCGTCCCCGCGGGGGGCCTGGTGGGAGGTTCGCGGGAGGTCAGTCCTCGCCGAGGGGGAAGGCGGGAGCCCGGCGGCGCCGTACGACGGCGGAGAGCTGTTCCTCGGTGAGCGTCCTCGGCTCGCCGAGGGCCCTGGCCCGCACGTAGACCTCGCAGAGCCATTCGAGCAGCCTGGCCGCCTCGAAGGCCTGCGGGAGGTCGTCGCCGAGGGTCACCCCGCCGTGGTTGGCCAGCAGTACCGCCTGCCGGTCGCCGAGGGCGGTCATGACGTTCCCGGCCAGCTCCGCGGTGCCGTACGTGGCGTAGTCCGCCACCTTGACCACGCCGCCGAGCAGCGTCGTGTTGTAGTGGACCGGCGGCAGCTCGGTCATGACCGCCGAGACCACGGTGGCGAAGGTCGAGTGGGTGTGCACCACGGCCGTCGTCCCCGTCGCCGCGTAGATCGCCAGGTGCATGGGGGTCTCAGAGGAGGGCGACAGGTCTCCCTCGACGAGGTCGCCCCCGACGCCGACGACCGGGCAGGCCTCGGGTTCGAGCCGGTCCAGGGCCAGACCGCCCGGGGTCACCGCGACCAGGTCGCCGAGGCGGACGCTGAGATTGCCCGACGTCCCGAGAACGAGCCCGGTCTCCACGATCCGGCGACCGTGTTCACACAGCAGCCGACGCTGCTCCGCCAGCAACATGCCCCAAAAGTAGGGTCTTGCGGCGGTATGCGGCAAACCGTCATTATCTGGTCTAGACCGGCCCTTCCCAAAGGGTTGCTCCAGGACCTAGATTCTTTACCCACACGCAGGTCGCGAGTCAATGGCGATGTGCGAAGTATCGGGTACTGTGTGCAAATCTGCCATGGTCAGGATTGCTTTGCTGTCTCGTTGCTACCGGATTTGTCGCAGAGACATCACGGCTCGGTCTAGACCGGCTGCGAACCCTTGACGCTGTAGTCCAGGGCTACGTACCTTCAGGCAAACGTTTAGGAAACTTTCCTAATTGATCCCCCGCCCAGGAGGGTTACAATGTCCTACTCGGCCGGTACGCCCGGAGATATCACCCGGCGGCAGATGCTCCGCCGGATCGGCCTGACCGCTCTCGTCGCAGGCCCCGCCGCAGGACTGCTCAGCGCGTGCGCGACCGGGGGCAGCAACGCTCCCGCCGCCACCACCTCCGCGGCCCCCTCCTCGGGCGGTGCGGTCTCCCCGGCCAACCCGTTCGGCGTCGCCGCCAACGCCCCCCTCGAAGTCGTCATCTTCAAGGGTGGTCTCGGTGACAGCTACGCCACCGACGTCCACGAGCCGATGTACAAGAAGGCCTTCCCGCAGGCCACCGTCAAGCACGTCGCCACCCAGCAGATCGCGCAGACCCTGCAGCCGCGTTTCGCCAGCGGCGAGGTGCCCGACGTCATCGCCAACTCCGGCACCGACCTCATGGACACCGGCGCCCTGCAGCAGGAGGGCCAGCTCCAGGACCTCACCGAGCTGTGGGACGCCCCCTCGATGGACGACCCCGCCAAGAAGGTGCGCGACACCGTCGCCCCGGGCACCATCGAGTCGGGCCTCATCGACGGCAAGCCGTTCCTGATGAACTACGTGTTCTCGGCCTACGGCCTGTGGTACGACTCGGCCCTGTTCGAGAAGAACGGCTGGACCGCGCCGAAGACCTTCGACGAGTTCAAGGCCCTCTGCGAGAAGATCAAGGCCGCGGGCATCACCCCGTTCGCCTACGCGGGCAAGAACGCCTCCTACTACGCGTACTGGATGATCCTCATCTCCGCCGCGAAGATCGAGGGCAACCAGGTCCTGATCGACATCGACAACCTTGAGGACGGCGTCTGGAAGCGCGACTCGGTCAAGCAGGCCGCCGCCGCCTGGGCCGAGATCGGCAAGTACATGGACAAGTCCTTCGAGGGCCTGATCCACACCGAGGTGCAGACCCGCCAGAACCAGGGCAAGGTCGCCCTCTACCCGTCGGGCTCCTGGCTGGAGAACGAGCAGAAGAGCCAGACCCCCGAGGGGTTCAAGTACGCCCTGACGCCGACCCCCAGCGTCACCGCCGCGGACAAGATGCCCTTCGAGGCCATCCGCGCCGCCGCCGGCGAGGCCTACATCGTCCCCGCCAAGGCCAAGAACCCCAAGGGCGGCCTGGAGTACCTGCGCATCATGCTCTCCAAGGAGGGCGCGCGCGGCTTCACCGAGAAGTCCGGCAACATCACCGTCGTGACCGGTGCCGCCGACGGCCTGGACCTGTCGCCCGGTAACGCGAGCCTCAGCGCCGCGCAGACCGCCGCGGGCCAGAACATCGTCACCTTCAGCGCCTTCGAGAACTGGTACAAGGAGCTGGAGACCGAGCTGCGCAAGCAGACCAACGCCCTCATGTTCGGTCGTATCTCCGCCGACGAGTTCTGCGACAAGATGCAGAAGGCCGCCGACAAGTCGAAGTCCGACTCTTCGATCACCAAGCAGAAGCGGACGGTGTAGTCCCCCATGCGGCATGGCAGGTACCGGTTCATCTTCGGCTTTCTCGCCGCGCCGGTGATCCTCTACGTGGTCTTCGTAATCAGCCCGTACCTACAGGCTTTTTACATCTCGTTGACCAACTGGAAGGGCATCTCGGCGAACCCTCAGTTCATCGGCCTGGAGAACTACACCCGGCTGCTGGACGACGAGGTCTTCTGGGCCGCGGTGCGTCACCATGGTGTTCTGTTGCTTGTCATGCCGCTGGTCACCATTGTGATCGCCCTGTTCTTCTCCTTCCTGCTCAACCTGAGCGGAGGGCAGCGGGGCGGCAAGATGAGCGGGATCTGGGGTTCGAAGGTCTATCGTGTGATCTTCTTCCTGCCCCAGGTCCTGGCGGTGGCCATCGTCGGTGTGCTCTTCCAGGCGATCTACCGTCCCGACGAGAGCGGTGTCCTCAACGGCCTGCTCGATCTGGTCGGCATCGAGCCGGTCGGCTGGCTGATCTCCCCCGACCTGGCGCTGTGGTCGATCATCGGCGTGATGGTCTGGCAGGCGGTCGGCTTCTACGTGGTGCTGTTCTCCGCGGGAATGTCCTCCATCCCCAAGGACGTCTTCGAGGCCGCCGAGCTCGACGGCGCGAACCGCGCCACCCTCTTCTTCAAGATCACTCTCCCGCTGCTGTGGGACACCATGCAGGTCGCCTGGGTCTATCTGGGCATCGCGGCCTTCGACGCCTTCGCCCTGGTGCAGGTGCTCTCCGTCGACCGGGGTGGTCCGGACAACTCGACCACGGTCCTGCCGCTGGAGATCTGGCGGACCGCGTTCAACTTCTCCAAGTTCGGCTACGCGTCGGCGATGGGCGTGGTGCTCTTCTTCATGACCATCACCTTCGCCGCGCTCACCCTGCGCGTGACCAGGCGCGAGAGGATCGAGTTCTGATGGTTTCCAAGCCCGCCTCCCACGGCAGGCCGAGGCGCAGGCGCAACCCCCTCGGGGCCTTCGGCGCGCTGTCCCACGTGGCGCTGCTCGTCTGGGCGATCCTGATCATCGGCCCGATCCTGTGGACGTTCCTGGGGTCCTTCAAGACCAACGCCGAGATCTTCGGCGACCCCATCACGCTTCCCTCCTCCTACCACTGGGACGCCTGGGGCCGGGCCTTCCAGAAGGCCCACATCGGCCAGTACATGCTCAACACCGTCTTCGTGGTGACCTGCAGCACGGCGCTGACCATGCTGCTCGGCTCGATGGCGGCCTACGTGCTGGCGCGTTACAGCTTCCCCGGCAACCGGGCGATCTACTTCCTGTTCGTCTCGGGCATGACCTTCCCGGTCTTCCTCGCGCTGGTCCCGCTGTTCTTCGTGGTGCGCCAGCTCGGACTGATCGACACCCACTTCGGGGTGATCCTGGTCTACGTCGCCTACTCGCTGCCCTTCACGGTGTTCTTCCTGTCGGCGTTCTTCAAGACGCTGCCCACCTCGGTGGCCGAGGCGGCGATGATGGACGGCTGTTCGCACACCAGGACGTTCTTCCAGATCATGGTGCCGATGGCCAAGCCCGGCCTGATCAGCATCACGATCTTCAACATCCTGGGTCAGTGGAACCAGTACCTCCTGCCGATCGTGCTGCTCTCCGGCAACGTCGAGGACAAGTGGCTGATCACCCAGGGCGTGGCGAACATCTCGACGAACGCGGGCTACGAGGCCGACTGGCCGGGCCTGTTCGCCGCGCTGAGCATGGCGATCATCCCCGTCATGATCGTTTACATCATCTTCCAGCGTCAGATCCAGTCGGGTCTGACGTCGGGCGCCGTCAAGTAACGAACAACAGGCGTGTCCCGCGGAACTCTCCGCGGGGCACGCCTTCGGCGTTCTCCCGGCGCGCCGAAGCGCCGTACGGGCTTGGCGCCGCGACGACCGGCGTGATCTCCTGGACCGATGGACCTGCTTGACGACTCCGCGATCGACCGGAGACTGGCCGACCTGCCCGGCTGGCGGCGCGAGGGTGACGAGATCCGCCGGACGATCACCGCGAAGGACTTCCCCTCGGCCATCCGCGTCGTGGACGAGGTCGCCGTGGAGGCCGAGCGGATGAACCACCATCCCGACATCGACATCCGCTGGCGCACCCTCCACCTGGCGCTGTCGACCCACGACGCGGGCGGCCTGACCGACCTGGACTTCACCCTCGCCGCCCGGATCGACGAGATCGCCACGCCGTACAGCTGAGCCGCGGGGGGCGCGGGATGTCGGGCCGCGGGGGCCGCGCCGTCCCCGCGGCGGCTCATGACGGGGCGGCGGAGGCCATCCGTTCCTGCTCCGTGAGAAGCTCGTCCAGCGCCTCGGCGTCGTCCGCGTGGACGGTCATGGAGAGGTTCGCGTCCAACTGGACCCTGGAAAGGGCCCTGATCAGCCGGGTCGCGTACCACCGGCCGGTGTCGCTGCGCCAGATGGACCACGTTCCGGCGTAGCGTCCGAGGACGCGCTCGACGTCCGTCTCTTTCACGGGTTCTTCCACAGAGGACCGCACTCTGTCACCACCTTCGTGCTTGCCTGTCGCATCCCCATGATGGGTTCGCGTCAGGTGGGCCGGTAGTGAGAGGCGCTCTCCGGGAGACTGAGAGGAGCTTTCCTGTGAGCGGCTCTCAGGGCGTCTGGGGGATGCGGGACATCATCCGCTCCATGCCGTTGACCCAGTTGTCCCGCAGGGCCGTGGCGGCCCCCTCGAGGTCGCCGGCGATCAGGCGCTCGGCGATCCGGCAGTGTTCCTCGGCGGCGCGTTCCATCGGGGTGCTCTCCCCGGCGACCAGGTGTGAGTAGCGGCGCATCCCCGCCTTGACGCTGGTGATCAGGTCGAGCAGCCGCTCGTTGCCGCAGCCGCCGAGCAGCAGGTCGTGCCACTCGTCGTCGTGCCGTTCGATGTCCTGCTGCTCGGCGATGTTGTCGGAGAACTCCTGGGCGAGCCTGAGCAGTTCGGGCGCGGTCCGTCCAAGGTAGGCGGGGTCGGAGCTGTCCAGCGCCAGCGCCTCCAGGGCCGCCACGATGGCGCACAGTTCGCGGAACTCCTTACGGCTCACCGGAGCGAACCGAAAACCCCTGCCCTGGTTGCTCTCCAGCACGCCCTCGCCGGCGAGCGTGATCAGCGCCTCGCGCAGCGGCGTACGGCTGACGCCCAGTTCGGCGGCCAGCGCGGCCTCGTTGATGTCCGTTCCGGCCGCGAAGTCCCCTCGGTCGAGCCTGAGCATGAGCTCGTCGCGGATCTGTTCGCGGAGGGGGCGCCGCTCGATCGGCATGACTCTCCTCGGGATTGATCTTGACCGAAACCTACCACTTGACGCAGTACAAAATACTGCACTATGAATTCTGCATACAAAATAGTACATGGCACAGATTGGAGTTTCGGGTGGGCCTGACCAGGGTTTCCGGTCTGCTGTTCGGTGGGGACTACAACCCCGAACAGTGGCCGGAGCACGTCTGGGACGAGGACGTCCGGCTGATGGCCGAGGCGGGGGTGAACATGGCGACCGTCGCGGTCTTCTCCTGGTCGCGCCTGGAACCCCGCCCCGGCGAGTACGACTTCGGCTGGCTCGACCGCGTCATGGACCTGCTCCACGCCAACGGCGTCGCCGCCGACCTGGCCACCGCCACCGCCACCCCGCCGCCCTGGCTGGTCCGCGAGCACCCGCAGGTGCTCCCCGTGGACGCCACCGGCACCCGCCTCGACTTCGGCTCCCGGCAGAGCTACTGCCCGAGCTCCCCGGTCTTCCGCACCGCGACCGTACGGCTGGCCCGCGCCATGGCCGAACGCTACGGCGACCACCCGGCGCTGGCCATGTGGCACATCAGCAACGAGTACGCCGACCACACGCTCGAATGCTTCTGCGAGGAGTCGGCCAGGCACTTCCGCCGCTGGCTGCGCGAACGCCACGGATCGGTCGACGGCCTCAACGCCGCCTGGGGCACCTCCTGCTGGGGGCAGCACTACACCGCGTTCGACCAGGTCAACCCGCCCAGGAAGGCGCCGGGGCCGGTCAACCCCGCGCAACTGCTCGACTGGCGCCGCTTCTGCTCCGACGCGCTGCTCGAATGCTTCGAACTGGAGCGGGAGGTGCTGCGGGAGGTCACCCCGGAGATCCCGGTGACCACCAACTTCATGAGCGTTCTGCACGGTCTGGACTACTGGAAGTGGGCCGAGGCCGAGGACGTCGTCAGCGACGACGCCTACCCCGACCCCGCCGACCCCACCTCGCACGTGACCGTCGCGCTCAGCTACGACCTCATGCGCTCGCTGCGACGACAGCCGTGGATCCTGCTCGAACAGGCGGCGAGCGCGGTGAGCTGGCGCGAGGTCAACGCGCCCAAGCCGCCGGGCATGATGCGCCTGCACAGCCTGCAGGCCGTGGCGCACGGCGCCGACGGCGCCATGTTCTTCCAGTGGCGGCAGGCGAAGTACGGGCCGGAGAAGTTCCACTCTGCGCTGCTGCCGCACGGCGGCGTCGCCTCCCGGGGCTGGCGGGACACCCTCGCCCTCGGCGCCGACCTGAAACGGCTCGCCGAGGTCGCCGGAACCCCGACCACCGCGCACGTCGCCCTGGTCCTCGGCTGGGACAGCTGGTGGGGTCTTGAGGCTCCGGAGTCGATGCCGTCCAACCGGCTCAGGCTCAAGGAACTCCTGCAGGCGTGGTACGGACCGTTGCACGCCGCGGGCGTCGCGGTCGACCTGGTCCCGCCGCTCGGCGACCTGTCCGGCTACCGCGTGGTGATCGCCCCCAACCTCTACATGTGCACCGGGGAACAGGCAGCCTGGCTCGAAGCCTTCCCCGGCCACCTCGTCGTCGGCCCGTTCAGCGGCGTCGTCGACTCCGACGACCAGGTCCACGAGGGCGGCGCCCCCGGCCCGCTGCGCGCCCTGCTCGGTGTGACGGTCGACGAGTTCTGGCCGCTGCCCGAGGGAACGGTCCAATCCCTGCGGCTGGCCGGGCGGGCCGTACCGGCGCGGACCTGGGCCGAGTGGCTGCGTGTCGAGGACGCCTCCGGGGACACCTTCGGGGACACCGAGGTGCTGGCCCGCTACGAGGGCGGTGACCTGGACGGACAGGCCGCGATCACCAGGCGCGGGAACGCCGTCTACCTCGGCTGCCTGCCGGAGGACGTCACCCCGGTCCTGACGGAGGTCCTGGCCGCCGCGGGAGTCGAGCCGGTGGCCGTGGTGCCCGAGGGCGTCGAGGCCACCCGCAGAGGCGACCACCTCTTCCTGCTCAACCACACGACAGACCCGGTGAAGGTGGACCTCGCCGAGCCGGGAACCGACCTGCTCACCGGCCGTGACCTCGCGGGCCCGATCGAGATCCCGGGCCGCGACGCCGTCGTGCTGCGCCTGGCGAACTCCGGCGCCCGCCGTACGGACACGGAGAGCCCGCTGACGAACGAAGGAGAACGGTGACACACCCCTACATCCCGAACGCCGAGCCCGGCGTGCGGGCCGAGATGCTCGCCGCCGTCGGCGCCGCGAGCGTCGAGGACCTCTACGCGGACATCCCGGAGGGGCTGCGCCTGCGCAGGCCGCTCGACCTGCCCGCGCCGCTGGCCTCGGAACAGGAGCTGGTCGCCCACATGCGCGCCCTGCTGGCGCGCAACGTCGACACCACCCAGGTGCTCGGCTTCCTGGGGCACGGCTGCTACCCGCACCACGTGCCGGCCGTCTGCGACGAGGTCAACGGCAGGAGCGAGTTCCTCACCGCCTACGCGGGCGAGCCGTACGAGGACCACGGGCGTTTCCAGGCGATCTTCGAGTACGTCAGCATGATGGCCGAGCTGCTGGAGATGGACGTCGTCAACGTCCCCACCTACGACGGCCACCAGGCGGCCGGGACCGCGATCAGGATGGCGGCCCGCTACACCGGGCGGTCCAGGGCGCTGGTCAGCGGGGCCGTCTCCGCCGACCGGATGAGCAAGCTGCGCGACTTCCTCGGCCACGACATCGACCTGGTCGTCGCCCCCGTCGGACCGGACGGTGAGATCGGCGAGGTCGAGATCGACGAGACCTACGCCGCGATCTACCTGGAGACCCCCAACGTCTACGGCGTCGTGGAGACCAGGGGCCGGGAGCTGGCCGACCTCGCGCACGCGGCGGGCGCCCTCCTGGTCGTATCCGCCGACCCGATCTCGCTGGGCGTGCTCGCCCCGCCCGCCTCCTACGGCGCCGACATCGCCTGCGGCGACATCCAGTCGCTCGGCATGCACCAGAACTACGGCGGCGGCCAGGCGGGCTACATCGCGACCCGCGACGAGGAGCGCCTGGTCGCGGAGTTCCCCTCGCGCCTGTTCGGCATCGCGCCGACCACGGTCCCCGGCGAGTACGGCTTCGGCGACGTCTTCTACGACCGGACCTCCTTCGCCCTGCGCGAGGAGGGCAAGGAGTGGGTGGGCACCGCGGCCGCCCTGTGGGGCATCACCGCGGGCGTCTACCTCGCGCTGATGGGCCCGCAGGGCATGCGCGAGATCGGCGAGACCATCCTGGCCCGCACCCGCTACGCCATGGACCGCCTGGCGGAGGCCGGGGCCACGGTGCCGCACTCCGGCTCCGTGCACTTCCGCGAGTTCACGATCGAGGTGCCGTCCTCCGACGCGCTCCTGGCCGTGCTCAGGGAGCACGGCATTCTCGGCGGCGTCCGCCTGGACGACCGCACGCTGCTGGTCTGCGTGACCGAAATGCACTCGAAGGACGACATCGACCGGCTGGCGGCAGCCGTACGGGAGGGACTGGCATGAGTGGGCACGCGGGAGAGTCGTTCGCCGAGCTGCCGGTCGCGCCGAAGCCGCCGCTGCGCCGCTTCCACCAGGCCCGCTGGGACGAGCCGATCATCTTCGAGCAGTCACGGCCGGGACGCAGGGGCGTGGCCGTACCGGCCGCCGGGGTGCCCGCGGTCGAGTTGCCCGCCTCGGTACGGCGCGCGGAGCCGCCGAGGCTGCCGGAGATGTCGCAGCTGCACGTGCTGCGGCACTACGTCAGGCTCTCCCAGGAGAACCTGGGCGTCGACCAGGCCATCGCCGTCGGCCAGGGAACCTGCACGATGAAGTACAGCCCCAAGGTCAACGACCGGTTCGTCAACGACCCCAGGATCGCCGAGCTGCACCCCCTCCAGCCGGAGGACACCGTGCAGGGCGTCCTGGAGATCTACTGGCGCCTTGAACGGATGCTCGCCGAGATCTCCGGCATGCACCGGGTCTCACTCCAGCCCGCCTCCGGGTCGGCCGCGATCTACGCCAACGTCGCGATGATCCGCGCCTACCACGCCTCCCGGGGCGACGCGGATCAGCGCGACCAGGTCATCACCACGATGTTCTCCCACCCGTCGAACGCCGCCTGCGCCAAGGCCGCCGGGTACGAGGTCATCACGCTGCTGCCCGACGAGAACGGCTACCCGGACATCGAGGCGCTGCGCGCCGCCGCCGGGCCCAGGACCGCGGCCCTGCTGATCACCAACCCCGAGGACACGGGCATCTTCAACCCGCGTATCGAGGAGTTCGTCAGGATCGTGCACGAGGCCGGTGGCCTGGCCTGCTACGACCAGGCCAACGCCAACGGGCTGCTGGGCGTCACCCGCGCGGCCGACGCCGGGTTCGACCTGTGCCACTTCAACCTGCACAAGACCTTCTCGACCCCGCACGCCTGCGGTGGCCCGGCGGCGGGAGCCAGCTGCGTCTCCGAGGCGCTCGCACCCTTCCTGCCGTCCCCGACCGTCGAGTTCGACGGCGAGGGCTACCGGCTCGACGACGACCGGCCGCTGTCCGTCGGCAAGATGCGGCCCTTCCTGGGCGTCACCCCCAACGTGGTGCGCGCCTACGCCTGGATCATGGCGCTGGGCGCCGACGGGCTGCGCGAGGTCGCCGAGACCGCGGTGCTCAACAACAACTACCTCATGCGCAAGGTGCTGGACATTCCCGGCGCGGGCGCTCACTGGGACAGGAACCGCCTCGAACAGGTCCGTTACTCCTGGCAGGGGCTGTTCGAGGAGACAGGCGTGCACTCGGAGGAGATCGGCGTGCGCGCCGCCGACTTCGGCGTGCACTACTGGACCAGCCACCACCCCTTCCTGGTCCCGGAGCCCTTCACCCTCGAACCCACCGAGTCCTACTCCAAGGAGGACCTCGACGAGTACGCCGCGATCCTCGCCCACGTCGCCGACGAGGCGCGCCGCGACCCGGAGTTCGTCAAGGGAGCCCCCTACAACCAGACGATCCACAAGATCGACCCGGCCTCGCTCGACGATCCCAAGCAGTGGTCGCCGACCTGGCGCGCCTACACCCGCAAGCACCTGGCATGACGTCCGTACGGCCCGGCGCCCCCGGCTTCACGGTCGGCCTGCTCGTCAACCCGGTCGCCGGGATCGGCGGCCCGGCCGGGCTCAAGGGCAGCGACGGCGAGCGGGCCCAGCGGCTCGCGCTGGCCAGGGGTGCCTCCCCGAAGGCGGGGGAGCGGGCGGCGCAGGCCGTACGGGCGCTGCTGGCCAGGCGGCCCGGCACGCCGATCCTGACCGTCGCGGGACCGATGGGAGAGGACAGCGTGCGGGCCGCGGGAGCCGACCCCCGGCTGGTGCCGTTCGCTCCCGGCGATCCCTCAGGCGGCCGGGACACCACGGCGGCCGTCGAGACCATGCGGGAGGCGGTCGACCTGCTGCTGTTCGCCGGAGGCGACGGCACCGCGCGGGACGTGCTCGACGGGGCGCCGTCGTGCCCGGTGCTGGGTGTCCCGGCCGGGGTGAAGGTCTACTCCGGCTGCTTCGCGCTCAGCCCGGCCACCGCCGGGGCCATGGCCGCCGAGTTCGCCGGCCCCCGCGAAACGACCGAGGCCGAGGTCGTCGACCTCGACGAGGACGCCTACCGGCGGGGCGAGGTCGGCCCCAGGCTGTACGGGGTCCTGCGCGTGCCCGCGGCCAGGGAACACCTGTCCGGCCGCAAGCTGGGATCGGCCGCCTCCCCGGGCACGACGGAGGCCGTCGCGGCCGAGGTCGTCGCCCGCATGCGGCCTGGCGTCCGCTACGTCCTCGGCCCCGGCGCCACCACCATGGCCGTCGGCGGGCGGCTCGGCCTGGCCACCACCCTGCTGGGCGTGGACGTGGTCCAGGACGGCGCGCTGGTCGCCGCCGACGTGACCGAAAGGCAGCTCCTCGATCTCGTGGACGGGCGGGAGACCCACGCCGTCGTCTCGGTGATCGGGGGGCAGGGATTCGTGCTCGGCCGGGGAAACCAGCAGATCAGCCCGGCCGTACTGAGAAAGGTCATGGCCTCCGGCGGGCTCGTCGTCCTGGCGACCCAGCGCAAGCTCGCCGGGCTCGGCGGACGACCGCTGCTGGCCGACACCGGAGACCCCGCGACGGACGCCCTCGTCGAGGGCTACGTCCCCGTCATCACCGGGCACCGCGAGAGCGCGCTGTACCGGATTCGATCCGCCACCGAGGAGTTCCGATGACCATCATGACCAACGCGCTGAGCGGCAAGGTCGCCATCGTCACCGGAGGCGCGTCCGGCATCGGCGCGGCCACCGCGCTGCTGTTCGGCCGCCAGGGCGCGGCCGTCGTCGTGGCCGACATCGACGGCCATGGCGCGGAGCGGGTCGCGCGCGAGATCGAGGCCGCGGGTGGCAGGGCCGTCGCCGTCGAGACGGACGTGGCCGCCGAGGCCGACTGCGAGCGGGCCGTACGGACCGCCGTCGAGACCTTCGGCGGGCTGCACGTGGTGTTCAACAACGCCGGGATCATCCGCCGCGCCACCGCGCTCGAACTGACCGCCGACGAGTGGGACCGCGTCATGGCGGTCAACGTCCGTTCGGTCTTCCTCATGTGCAAGCACGCCATCCCCGCGATGAAGGACGGCGGCTCGATCGTCAACACCGGCTCGGGCTGGGGCCTCAAGGGCGGCGGCGACGCCCTGTCCTACTGCGCCTCCAAGGCCGCCGTGGTCAACATGACCCGCGCCCTGGCCATCGACCACGCCAAGGCCGGAATCCGCGTCAACTCCGTCAACCCCGGCGACACCGACACCCCGATGCTTCGCGAGGAGGCCAGGCAGCTGTCCGAGGACTGGACGGCCTTCGCCGCCGACGCCGCCGACCGCCCGATGGGCCGCGCGGGAACCCCCGACGAGATCGCCCAGGCCGTCCTGTTCCTGGCGAGCGACGCCGCCAGCTACGTCACCGGCGCGGCCCTGGTCGTCGACGGTGGCGGCCTCGCGTGACCTTCCACAGGGCCCTTCGCGAGGCCTGATCGCCCATAAAGCCTGATTTTTCGTGAGAAAAGCACCCCCACCCCCCGCAAGGAAAGCTCCAGGAGGCACACCGTGTCCTTTTCCCCGTCCAAGAAGTTCCTGGCCGCGGCGGCCCTCGTCGCGACCGCCGCGACCGCGGCGTGCAGCGGCAGCGGCGGCGGTGGTGGCGGCGGGGCCGCGACCGGCGGCGCCGCGGAGGGAGGGAAGGTCACCATCAGATGGTCGACCTGGGGCTCGGCCGAGGACGTCGCCCTCTTCAAGGGCTTCAACGACGACTTCATGAAGCGCCACCCGAACATCGTGCTGAAGATGGAGACCGTCCCCAAGTACGAGGACTACCACCCCAAACTGCTGACCCAGCTCACCTCGAAGACCGCCCCCGACGTCTTCTTCGTCGGTGACGACAACGTGGGCAAGTTCGTCGCCGCCGGGGTGCTCGCCCCGCTCAACGACAAGCTCGCGGGCCCCGACAGCAAGAGCAAGCCGGAGGACTTCTTCGAGGGCATCTACGGCGGCGCCAGGAAGGACGGCCAGATCTACGGCGTCCCCAACGACACCAACCCCGAGGTCCTCTGGTACGGCAAGAAGGCCCTCAAGGACGCCGGTGTCACCGAGGACCCCGCCGAGCTCAACGCCGCGGGCAAGTGGACCATGGCCAAGTACCTGGAGATGAACGCCAAGCTCAAGGCGGCGGGCAAGGCCGGGTCCATCTTCTGGAACTGGTACGGCTCCACCTACAGCGTCATCGGCGGCTTCGGCGGCAAGGTCTGGGACGGCGGGAAGTTCGTCGCCACCACCGACCCCAAGTCCCGCCAGGCCCTGGAGACCCTCGCCAAGGGCTACGCCGACAAGACCTTCCTCTCGGCCGACGTACTGCCCGCGAGCAACGGCGCCAGCACCCAGTTCCTCAAGGGGACCGCGGGCTTCTACGCGGGCGGACGCTGGATGATCGACTCCCTGCGCAAGGGCGGTGACCTGCCCAACTACGACATCGTGCCGTTCCCGTCCGAGACGGGCCAGCCGATGCCCGGCGCGGTCGCCGCCTCCTACCTGTCGCTGAACAAGGACTCCGCCAACCCCAAGGAGGCCTTCACCTTCCTGAGCGAGTTCGTCGGCAAGGAGGGCCAGCTTCTGCGGCTCAAGGGCGGCGGCGCCGTACCGTCCGTGAAGGGGGCCGAGCAGGTCGTGCTCGAAGGCGGCTACCCCGCGCACGCCCAGACCTTCCTCGACGTCCGTGACACCGGCTTCGCCAACTACCCGGAGGAGGTGGCGATCCCCGGCCTCACCAAGGACATCAACGACCACCTGCTGAAGGTATGGACGGGCAAGATCCCCTTCGAGCAGGGCATGACCGAACTGCAGGCACTCGTCGACGGCAAGATCGGCTAGCGGTGGCAGGCGTCGTCACCGAGACGCGCCCCACCGCGAAACCCGGCTCCGCGCGCGCGGCGGCGCGCGTGCGGAGCCGGGACGGCTGGTGGGCCGCGTTCTTCCTCGCTCCGCAGGTCATCGGCCTGCTCGCCTTCCTGGTATTTCCCCTCGGCTTCGCCGTCGTGCTCGCCTTCATGAAGTGGGACGGGCTCGGCGAGAAGTCCTGGGTCGGCTTCGGCAACTTCGCCGCGCAGCTGTCCGACCCCGCCTTCGGCACGGCCGTCTGGAACACCGTCGAACTCGCCTTCCTGACCGTCCCGTTCGGCCTCGGCCTCGCGCTGCTCATCGCCGTCGCACTCAACCACGTCAAGGGCAAGACCCTCTACCGGGTCGTCTACTTCATGCCGGTCGTCACCAGCTCGGTGGCGGTCGCGGTGATGTGGCAGATCATCCTGGCCGGAGGCGACTACGGCGTGCTGAACAGGACCGTCCAGGACTGGTTCGGGATCACGCCGCCCGACTGGCTCGAAGACCCGAACTGGGTGATCGTCGCCATCGCGGTCGTGACCATCTGGTCCTCGCTCGGCCTCAACGTGGTGATCTTCCTGGCCGGGCTGCAGACCATCCCGCCCTCGCTGACCGAGGCCGCCCGCATCGACGGGGCCGGGCCGATCAGGGTCTTCCGCTCGGTGATCCTGCCCATGATCTCCCCGACCCTCTTCTTCTCGACCGTGGTCGCGGTGATCAGCTCCTTCCAGGCGTTCGACCAGATCTACGTGCTGGTCGACCCCGACCACAACGACGGCGCCCGCACGATCGTCTACCAGGTCTACGACCTGGGCTTCAAACGGTTCGAGTTCGGGATGAGCAGCGCCGCCGCGCTGATCCTGCTCGCGCTGACGCTGCTGGTCACCTTCGTCCAGTTCGGAGTGCAACGGCGCTTCGTCCACTACGACTCGTGAAAGGGGGGCGTCCATGTCCGTGATCCCCACGACCCCCACGGGTGTCTCCCTGCCCCGCCGCCTGGGCGGGATCGCCCTGCACGTCGCACTCGCCGTCGGCGGGCTCGTCATGCTGTTCCCGTTCGTCTGGATGCTGCTGACGTCGTTCAAGGGCACGCACCAGATGCTCAACTCGCCTCTGGACTGGCTGCCCAACCCCTGGCGGGCGCAGAACTACCCCGACGCCTTCGGCGCGCTGCCCTTCGCCCAGGCCTACTGGAACAGCTTCTACATCGCGGTCCTCAACGTGGCGCTGACCCTGCTGACCTCGGCGATGGCCGCCTACGCCTTCGCCAGGATCCGCTTCAGGGGTTCGGGGCTGCTGTTCGGGCTCTTCCTGGCGACCCAGATGGTGCCGGCGCAGGTGACGATCGTGCCGCTGTACCTGATGCTCTCCAAGCTCGGCTGGATCGACTCCCACCTGGCGCTGATCGTGCCCGGCTACGTCAACCCGTTCGCGGTCTTCCTGCTGCGCCAGTTCATCAGGGCGGTCCCGATCGAGCTTGAGGAGGCCGCCCGTCTCGACGGGGCGGGCCGCTGGACGATCTTCTGGCGGATCGTGCTGCCCAACGTCAGGCCCGGCATGGGCGCGCTCGGCATCATCGTCTTCCTCGCGAGCTGGAACAGCTTCTTCTTCCCGCTCATCTTCCTGAACTCGCCCGAGCTGGCCACTGTCCCGCTGCTGGTCAGCCAGTTCGCCGGACAGCACGGCGCGACCGAGTACGGGCTCACCCTCGCCGCCTCGGCCATCTCGGTCGTCCCGATGATGATCGCCTTCCTGATCGGCCAGCGGCGCATCCTCAACAGCATGGCCATGTCCGGCCTGGGAGGACGCTGATGATGTCCGGACTCCGCGACCCGCGGATGACGTTCGAGCTGCGTGACCTGGGGCGGACCCCCTTCACCGACCGGGGCTCCCGGCTGCTGGTGATGCCCGCCGACGACGGCTCCCTGTGGATCGCCCGCGCCGAGTACGAGACCCGGCTGGCGGACACGACCGTGCTGACCGGCCTGCGGCTGTTCTCCGGCGCCACCGAGCTGCCCGTACGGCGGGCCCACGCCGACCGTCTCACCTTCGAGGGCGGCGTCGAGCTGGTGTTCGCCGACGCGGAGACACTGGTGCTGACCGGCTCCGGCGCACGGGCCGCCTGGGACGGCGGCGGGGGAGCGGTCGAGGGGACGCTGGTCCTGACCGGCGCCTCCACACTCGACGGTCCCACCCTGCTCGAACGGGCCGCGTCGCGGTGGCGGGAGTGGTTCGGGCGGATGCCCGCCGTACCCGACGAACTGCGGGAACGGGCCGAACAGGCGTGGTGGACGCTCGGGGTGAACCTGCTGCCCATCGCTCAGGCGCGGGGCAGGCTGGGCGTCGTCCCCTCCAAGTTCGGCTACGTCGGCGTCTGGAACTGGGACGCCTGCTTCCACGCGGTCGGCCTGCGCCACGGCGCCCCCGAACTGGCCCGTGACCAGATCCGCATCCTGCTCGGTCACCAGCGCCCCGACGGGCTCGTCCCCGACGTGGTGCACGACCTGGGCGTGCTCGCCGAGACCACCGACCTGCCCCGCTCCGACCACACCCGCCTGGCCCAGCATGTCGGTACGGCCGTCGGCGGGCCGGACCCGGGTGAGGCCGGGCAGCCGATCGGCGGCGTCGTGCCGGTCACCAAACCCCCGCTGCTGGCCTGGGCCGTCTGGAAGATCCACGAGGTGGCGCCCGACCTGGGCTTCCTCGCCGAGGTCTACGAACCGATCGCCCGCTCCCACGAGTGGTGGCTGACCGTCTCCGACCCGGACGGGGACGGTCTGGCCGAGTATCTCCATCCCTACTCGTCCGGCCTGGACGACAGCCCGATCTGGGACCACGGCCCCAGGGCTGAACCCCCCGACCTCAACTCCTACCTCGCCCTGCAGGCGGACCGGCTCGGCGACATCGCCGAGGCGCTCGGCCGTACGGCGGAGGCGGCCGGGTGGCGGGAACGGGCCGCCGGGCACGTCGAACTGCTCGTCGCCAGGCGCTGGAACGGCGAGCGCTTCGTCACCCTGGCCAAGACCTCCCGGGAGGTCGAGGTGGCCTGCCGTACCCCGCTTGAGCTGATGCCGCTGTTCACCGGCCGCCTGCCCGAGGCGATCGCGGAGAGGCTCCTCGCCGACCTGCTCTCGCCGAGCTTCTGGGCGGAACGCCCGGTGCCGACGGTCGCCTTCGACGACCCGGACTTCGACCCCGACGCGATGTGGCGCGGGCCGGTGTGGCTCAACGTCAACCACCTGCTCGTCGAGGGGCTGCGCCGCTCCGGCTTCGCCGAGGCCGCCGACGAGCTGGCCGTACGGACTCTGCGGATGGTGAACGACGGCGGCGGCCTGTACGAGTACTGGAACCCCGTCACCGGAGGCCGGGCCTCCCGGGCGACCCAGGGGTTCGGCTGGTCCAGCGCCCTCTTCCTCGACCTGGCCGCCACCCGCGTCACCTCGGCGACGTGAAGGCCGCGGCTACTCCGGGAGGACGCCGGTCAGGAGGTCGTCAAGTCCCGCCTGGATGCCGTCGAGGGTGAGGTCCCGCCGGTAGGCGAGCAGGTTCGCGGCCAGCGGGGCGAGCAGGGCGTCGGCCAGGAAGGACGGGTCGCGGTCGGGCCGGACCTCGGCGATCAGGATCGCCAGGTGGCGGTGGTAGGCGTGGTAGGCCCCGCCGAAGCGGGCGAACGGTCCGGCGGTCTCCGCCACGAGCAGCAGGTCGAGCTGGTCGACCGTACGCCGGGCCAGCGCGTGCAGGAAGGCACGGATCCGTCCGGCGGCGGGCGCGCCGGGACCGAGCGGGGGCGGGCCGCTCAGATAGGTCGTCTGGAACTCCCGCTCCCGCCGGTCGATGAGCGCGTGGGCGAGGCCGGACCTGTCGCCGAAGCGGCGGTAGAGCGTGCCGACGCCGACACCCGCCGCGGCGGCCACGTCCGCCATGGCCAGCGCCTCGACGCCCCGGGTCGCCACGATCTCCTCCGCGGCGGCGAGGATCTTCGCCCGGTTGCGGGCCGCGTCCGCGCGCCTGTCGCCCGGCCGGTCACCCGCGACCGGGCCGCCCACGGTGGAAACGTTCACGACCGGGCCGCCTGTGGGCGGGGTGCCCGCGGTTGAAGCGTCCGCGGCCGGGGGATCCCCGGCTGGGGGGTC
Organism: Streptosporangium sp. NPDC001559; assembly: GCF_042893955.1. Taxonomy (NCBI): domain Bacteria; kingdom Bacillati; phylum Actinomycetota; class Actinomycetes; order Streptosporangiales; family Streptosporangiaceae; genus Streptosporangium; species Streptosporangium sp. NPDC001559. Next base: position 251,227 of record NZ_JBIAVG010000008.1, on the reverse strand, counting down.
CGCTGCTTGAGGTCGTCGGATCCGAGACACCCCCCAACCCTATCGACTTGCGATCCGGAATCGATTCCGCCTAGTCTCTGAAGCGGAATCAATTCCGCATTGAGGGGGCAATGTCATGCTCAACGGACGGGTGGCGCTCGTCACCGGAGGCAGCCGCGGCATCGGCGCGGCGATCGCACGCAGGCTGGCGGCCGAGGGCGCGGCCGTCGCGATCACCTACGCCCGCGCCGAGGAGAAGGCACGGGAGGTGGTGCGGGAGATCGAGGCGGCCGGTGGCCGAGGGCTCGCCGTACCCGCAGAGGCGACCGACGCGGCGGCGCTGGCGGAGGCGGTCGAGCGCACCGTCTCCACACTGGGCGGGCTGGACATCCTGGTGAACAACGCCGGGATCGCCCCCTACGGCCCGATCGAGGACTTCACCCTGGAGGAGGTGGACCGGACGCTGGCCGTACACGCGAGGGCGTCGTTCCTGTTGGCCCAGTCCGCGATCCGGCACATGGGGGACGGTGGGCGGATCATCAGCATCGGCAGCAGCCTGGTCGAGCGCGTGACCGCGCCCGGCTGGACGCTGTACTCGATGAGCAAGTCAGCCCTCATCGGGTTCACCAAGGGACTGGCCCGTGACCTCGGGCCCCGGGGCATCACCGTCAACCTCGTCCACCCCGGCTCGACGGACACCGAGATGAACCCGGCCGACGGCCCGGACGCGGAGGAGGAACGCTCCTACACGGCGCTCGGCCGCTACTGCGACCCCGACGACATCGCCGCGACCGTGGCGCACCTGGCCGGACCCGGCGCGCGCAACATCACCGGAACCTCCGTCACCGTGGACGCCGGGACCACGGCCTGACCGCGATCCCGGCGACGGGCTACCTGGACTTGACCAGGGAGAAGGAGCCCTTGACGAGGGAGACCAGCTGATTGGCGACCGCCTCCTCGGGAAGGGCCTTCCTCTTGTCGTAGGCCAGCGCGGTGACGACGTAGGTCCTCCCCGAGGCCGAGCGCCCGAGATAGGCCAGGTCCAGCAGGCCGGGCTCCGAGCCGCCCTTGAACCAGACGGTCGGCCACTTCTTGGCGTCGAGGCCCAAGCCGTCGAAGCCGGACAGCGTCTCGTTCAGGGTCTTGGAGTTCAGCCTGGTCAGGCCCACGTAGGCGCGGCAGACGTCACGCGGGGAGCCGAACCACTCGATCGTGTCGACCTCGCGGGGCGTGGTCCACGGCTTCATGGTGGAGCCGTCCTGCTTGGCGACGACGTCGCGCAGGTACTTCCGCTTCTTGGCGGTGCTGAGACTCAGGTAGGTCCTGGCCTGCCGGGGGTGGTCGATCCCCTTGAGCAGGAAGAGCTCCTTGGTGGTCAGGAAGGGGACGTTCAGCTCGGGGTGGTCGGACCACTGGCGGACCTTGGCCTCGACGGCCCTGCGACCGACGGTGTGGATGAGGATGTCGGCCGCGGTGTTGTCGCTGATCGAGATCATCAGCTTGGCGGCCTCGCGCACGGTGACCTTGCTGTTGTCCGGGCGCTCCCACAGGCCGCCCTCGCTGGGGCTCTTCCACTCCGGCTTGATCGTGAGCTCGGTGTCCCAGCGGAGCCCGCCGTCACGGATCTTCTCGGCCACCGCGCCCAGCACGTAGAGCTTGAAGATCGAGCCGAGCGGCCTGGGCTTGTCCACGTTCACGCCGTGTACGACCTGGCACCGTCCCCGCGAGTCGATCTCCGCGGCGAGGAAACCGACGTTCGGCGCGACCGAACGCATCCGGGAGTCCAGCTCCCGCCAGTTCTTCGGGGCAGGCGGCATGGGCTGCGGCTGTTGGACCCGCAGGCCGTTGATCTTCCCGTCGCCGTCCACGGTGAGCGTGACGACGTAGTCCTCGCCGCCGAGCTTCGCCGTGCCGTACAGCGACGTGGGACTGGCCTCGGTCAGGGTCTGCAGCGTCAGCCCCTTGAGCGAGACGGCGAACTTGTTGATCTCATCGGCGGAGACGGCCTGCAGGAAGTTCGCAGCGAAGTGCTCCCGCAGTTCGCTCTCGGGCACCGGAGTGCGGGACAGCGCGTCGAGGAACCAGGTCAGCTGCCTGCCCGCCGGGGTGTCCGGGATCTGGGGGGCGGCGGTGACCGTCAGAGCGGTCCAGGAAAGGGTTCCGGAAGAGGTGGCGGCCACGCTCTGCCCTCCGGCGGCCACGGTGCTCACCGGAACGACGGTCGCGGCGAGGGCGAGAGCGAGCATGCGCGTCGATCTGAACGGCGGTCTCACGAGGATCTCCTTGGTGGGAGGCGGGTTCTTCCGGCCGCACACTCGGCGGCCTCGATTCGAAGGTAGGGAGGGCGGGACCTGCGGGAACACCCGGCCGTCCTCCGTTTCCCGGGGTGAGGCAGACTGCATCGGATGTGTGGACAACCTCATGGACGGCGGCCCGTCCCGGGCGGCAGGCTGCGGTCCATGACCCGTGTGATTCCGCCCGCCGCCCTCGCCGGGGCGATGGCCGCCGTGGCCGCGAGCGGCATCGTCGCCGGCGGGGTGTTGGAGACAGGCTTCCCCGTACCGCTGAGCCTGTGGGTGTTCGTCGCCGTGTGTCTGATCACACCCACGATCGGCTGGCTCATCGCGGCCAGACGGCCTGACAACGTCTACGGCTGGCTGCTGCTCGCCGCCGCCGACTGCCTGGGGCTCGGCGCGTTCGGGGCGGGCCTGCTGCTCAGTGATCCCACGCTGCGGGGACCACTGGCCGTCGTCGCCGTCGTGCTGAGCTCGCTCTTCACCGTCTTCTATGGGCTGACCTGGGTCTTCGTCCCGTTGCTCTTTCCCGACGGCCGCCTGCCCTCACGCCGCTGGCGGGTCGGGGCGTGGATCGCGGCCGTGGCGATCACGGTCCACTGGGCGGGTCTTCTGCTGAGCGGCGACGCGGTTTACGAGGCTGTTTTCGCCAGGGGCAACCCGATCGGCCTCAAGGGCACACCCGGCCTGGTCGCCGCCCTGGTGGGCGCGATGGGGCAGGGGGTGATCTACCTGGTCGCGCTGGCCGTGCTTGTTTCCCTGGTACTGCGCTGGTGGCGTGCCGACGTCGCGGGGCGCCGCGTGCTCCGCTGGGTGATCGCCGGGCTCACGGGCACCCTGGGCGGATTTCTGCTGATCACGTTCTTCGGGCCCGGCGAGTACGGCGCCGGCCTGGGGCTGGGGCTGTTCACCTCCATCGCCGCGCTGCCCATCGTGATCGTCGCGACCGTGTTCAGGCACCAGCTTCTCGACATCAGGGTCGGCATCAGGGGGCGCCGGATCTTCATGATCTTCGACCTCGGGCCGACGGTCGACGAACTGCTGACCGAACTCGGCCCGGAGCTTGAGGAGACCGAACCGGTCGAGCAGCTGGGCAGGCTGGCGGGGGCCGTACGGGCGGGGCTGGAGACCGGCTGGGCGGCCGTGGAGCTGGCGGACGGCACCCGGGTCGTGGCGGGCGAGGAGGACGGCGAGGCCGCGCTCACGGTCCCCGCCGGGCTCGGGCGCATCGTGTGCGGCCCGAAGAGGGTGGGGCGGCTGACCTCGGAGGACCGCAGGCTGCTTGAGGCGCTGGCGGTGCCGGTCGGCCTGGCGATCCAGAGCGTGGGACTGGCCGCCAGGCTGGTCAACGCCCAGGAGGCCGAGCGGCGGCGGATCGAGCGCAACATCCACGACGGGGTGCAGCAGCAGCTCGTCGCGCTGATCGCGGGCCTGGAGCTGGCGCGGGCGACCGGCGGGGACGCGCGGACCATGACCCTGCTGCGCGAGGAGGCCAGGCAGACCCTGACCGACCTTCGGGAGCTGGCGGCGGGCATCCACCCGTCCGTGCTCAGCCAGGGCGGGCTGGTCGAGGCGGTCGAGGAGCGCTGCTCACGGCTGCCGACGACCACCATGGTGATCGCGGACCCCGGGCTGCGCGCGCGCCGCTTCCCCGACGAGGTCGAGGGCGCGCTGTACTTCACGGTGAGCGAGTCCATCGCCAACGCGCTCAAACACGCCTCCGCCTCCAGGATCGAGGTACGGCTGTCGCTGGAGGAGGGGAGGTTGCAGGCCGTGGTCTCCGACGACGGCAGGGGGTTCGAGCCGGCCACGGCGGACCGCAGGGGACTGGGCGCGCTCGCGGACCGGATGAACGCCCTCGGCGGGGGGCTGAAGCTGATCAGCGCCCCTGGGGAGGGCACGGCGGTACGGGCCTGGGTGCCCGTCTGAGTCCTCCGGCCGAAGACCCCGGCCGGAGATCTCAGCCGAAGACCTCGGGCGGCGGCACCGGCACGACCACCGGGTCGCCGTCACGCAACGGCCTCGCCCCGGCGACGAACCTGGTCAGCTCCTCCCCGGACAGGCAGCGGGCCACGGTCAGGCCGCTCGCGGCCCTGCGGGTCAGGTCGGCGTACGGCAGCGCGACGCGGGAGGCGGCGACGATGAGGTTGCCGAAACGCCGCCCCCGCATGATGCCGGGCTCACCGAGCAGGGCGACATGGCCGAAGGAGCCGCCGATCGTGGCCAGCACCCTGCGCGCGAAGGCCAGTCCCTTGCCGTCGGCGACGTTGACGACCAGCGTCCCCGCGGGCCGCAGGACGCGCGCGACCTCGGCCATGTACTCGACGCTCGCCAGGTCGAGCGGCATCGTGGCGCCGCTGAACGCGTCGAGAACGAGCAGGTCGGCCGAGGCGTCGGGCAGGGCCGCCGTCGCCGTGCGGCCGTCGAGGATCCTGACCTTGAGCCGGGGCACCGACTTCAGCCTGAGCTGGTCCCTGACCAGCTGGACCAGGCCGGCGTCCGGCTCCACGACGATCTGGCGGGACCCGGGCCTGGTCGCCGCCACGTAGCGGGGCAGGGTGCAGGCGCAGCCTCCCACGTGCACGGCGTCGAGAGGTCCCTCGGGAAGCAGGTCGACCACGACGGCCATCAGCTGGACGTACTCGAAGTCGAGGTAAGTGGGGTCCTCCAGGTCGACGTAGGACTGGGGCACGCCCTCCTTGGAGACGACCCACCCCGAGGGCCTGTCCAGGTCCTCCAGCAGGTCGACCTCGCCGAAGCTCACCGGATAACGGCCGGGCATCGGCCCCTCCGGTTTCCGCCTGATCACTTTTGCCCCACTTTCCACTTCTGTTCCTGTACAACCGAGAGGACACATCTGGGAGAAACCGTATGCGTACTCGACCGGTCCTCGTGCTCGTCGCCGTCGTGCTCATCATGATCGGCGCGGGCGTCTACGTGCTGCTGCGGCCGACCGGCGCGCAGGTGCGCGCCGTGGGCCCGGGGCCCGAGGAGACGGGCCGCGCCTACCTGGCCTCCTGGCAGGACGGCGACCTCAGCGAGATGGGCCGGATGGTCGTCTCGCCGCCCGCCGACTTCGCCCAGCGGCACCTGGACTTCGCCCAGGACCTGGACATCGAGTCGGTGGAACTCGTCCCGGGCACGCTGGTGCGCGGGGACGGCCTGCACGCGGAGTTACCCTTCCACGGCGTCAGGAAGGTCAGGAACCTCGGTGACTGGCCGTTCGAGTCGACGCTGCGGATGGTCCTGCGCGAGGGCCGCTGGAGGGTGGTGTGGCTGCCGGAGACGCTCCACCCGGCGCTGGCGGGCGGCGGCAGGATCGCCTTCAAGGAGATCCCGGCGCCGGACACCGAACCGGTCACCAGCTCGGGGGCGCCGCTCCCGCACGCCAGCGGGGCGGAGGGCTACCGCGGATTGTTCGGCGCGGGAGCCGAGGAGACCACCGGCTACGCCCTTGAGGCGACGGCGGCGGACGGCGGCAAGAGGGAACTGGTCGTCTTCCGGCCCCTGCACGTCAGGAAGCTCAAGACGAGCCTGTCCCGCCCCGTCCAGGCCGCCGCGGCGCGGGCGCTCGACGGTGTCGACCACCCCGCCGCCATCGTCGCGGTACGGCCCGGCACCGGGGAGGTCCTGGCGGTGGCCGACCGGCTGGGCGAGGGCAACGGCGGGCAGAGCGCCTTCCGCGGGCTGTATCCCCCCGGCCCCGCGTTCAAGGTGGTCACCGCGACCGCCCTGCTCTCCGAGGGGCTCACCCCGGCGACACGGGTCGGCTGCCCGCGGACCTACGCGCCCCCCAAGGGCAGGATCTTCCGCAACGCCGCCGACCACCCGGCCTCGGAGACGGTCACCCTGACGACGGCCTTCGCGCTGTCGTGCGACACGGCCTTCGTCGAGCAGGCGGCGGCCCACCTGCCCTCGAACGGCCGGGGCCTGGTGCGGGCGGCCGAGCTCTTCGGCTTCAACGCGGAGGTGCCCGGCCTCGGCGAACCCTGCGGCAGGATCAGTCCGCCCGGCGACGTCGACGAGCTGGCCTCGGACGCCATCGGGCAGGGCTCGGTCGTGGCGAGCCCGCTGTGCATGGCGCTGGTCGCGGCGGCCGTACAGGACGGTTCCTGGCACGGGCCGGTGCTGGTCCCCAGCCGGTCGTCGCGGGTGCGGCAGGTCTCCCGGCGGGCCTCGTTACCGGAGGCCACGGTCACCGCCCTGCGGTCCATGATGCGGGCGGCCGTCGCCGACGGCGCTGTGACCTCCGGCGGCACCGGAACCTCCGACGGCACCGGGGGCCCCGGCGGTCTCCCCCCGGGTACGGCGGGCAAGGCGGGCACCGCGCGGGCGGCGGACGGACGGGAACACGCCTGGTTCGTCGGCTACCGGGGCGACCTGGCCTTCGCCGTCCTCGTCGAGAACGGCGGGGAGGGGGCGGTTCCCGTCGCGGCCAGGTTCCTCAGGGCCCTGTAGGAGCGCTGTGACGATGTCGGGCAGATCACAACCTACGGATACGTAACCTACGCTAGCGTAGGTTCATGGTCACGACCACCGCCGAGGGCTTCGCTCTCCCCGGGCCCGCCAAGCCCCGCCTGCGGGGCTGGCTGCACGCCGGAGCCCTGCCCGTCTCCCTCATCGCCGGATTCGTCCTCGTCGCCCTGGGGCCGACCCTCCAGGCCCGGCTGGCGGCGGCCGTCTACGCCGTCACCTCCGGCCTGCTCTTCGGCGTCTCGGCCACCTACCACCGGAGCACCCTCTCCCCGCGCCTGGCCGGGGTGCTGCGCCGCCTCGACCACGCCAACATCTACCTGATCATCGCGGGCACCCACACCCCCTTCGCGATGCTCGCCCTCGACGGCCCGGCCAGGACCGTGGTCCTGGCCGTGGTCTGGACGGGAGCCCTCGCGGGCGTGCTGTTCAAGGTGCTGTGGACCTCGGCCCCCCGCTGGCTGTCCACGGCGCTCTACATCGCCCTCGGCTGGACGGCCGCCCTCGTCCTTCCCCAGCTGCTCGCGGGCGCCGGGGTCGTCGCGGTCGCCCTCGTCCTGGCCGGCGGCCTGCTCTACACCGCGGGCGGAGTCGTGTACGGCACACGCCGCCCCGACCCCTCGCCCCGCTGGTTCGGCTTCCACGAGGTCTTCCACGCCCTCACCGTCGCCGCCTACCTTGTGCAGTACGCCGCGGTCTCCCTGGTGGTCTACACGGCGGCGTAGGGTGCCGTACATGACGACGATCAAGGAGCTCGCGGCCGAGCGCTATGTCTCCGTGACGACCTTCAGGAAGAACGGGGCCGCGGTGCCCACCCCCGTGTGGGTCGCGCCGGACGGCGAGGGGCTGGTCGTCTGGACGGTCGCCTCCTCGGGCAAGGTCAGGCGCCTGGGAGCCGATCCGCGCGTCGTCCTGGCGGCCTGCGACGTGCGGGGCAACACGCGGGGCGAGCAGGTCGAGGGACGGGCCTCGGTGCTGCCCGCGGAGGAGACCGAGCGGGTGCGCCGGCTGATCCTGCGGAAGTACGGCCTGTTCGCCAGGGTCCTGATGATCGTCAGCAGGTTCCGCAGGGGCGGGCACGGTACGGTCGGCGTCCGGATCGTCGGCGAGGCCTGAACCGGTCACGAGGAGGCGACCGGTCCAGGCCGCCGTTCAGGTCACTGTTCGAGCCACCGCTTGAGCCACCGTTCGAGCCGCTGCTCAGGCCGTGGCGCCGGCCAGGCGGCGCGCCGCGAGTTCGGCGTAGAGCGCGGCCCCGTCCGGCAGCACCGCGTCGTCGAACTCCGCGTCCGGGGCGTGGTTGTAGGCGGCGCGCTCCGGATCACGGTCGGCCGGGCACGCGCCGAGCGCGATGAACGCGGAGGGGACCTGGTCGCAGACGTAGGAGAAGTCCTCTGAGCCGGTGAACGGGTTCGCGGCCTGCCGGAAGCGCTGCTCGCCGTAGACCTCCCTGACGGTCTCGGCCACGAAGCCGGCCTCGTCGACGTCGTTGACCGTGACCGGGTAGATCCCCTGGTAGTCGGCCTCCACGTCCAGCCCGTGGGCCGCGGCGATGCCCCTGACCAGGGCGACCGTCCGCTCCTGGAGCCGCTCCCGAGCGGACGGGGAGAACGACCTGATCGTCACCGCGAAGCGGGCCTCCTCGGGGATCACGTTGCTGACCGTGCCCGCGTGGAAGCTGCCGACGGTGACCACCACCGGGTCGAAGACGTCGAAGCTCCGCGTCACCATGGACTGCAGCGCCAGGACCATCTCGCACGCGGCGGGGATGGGGTCCTTGGCGCGGTGCGGCGTCGAGCCGTGCCCTCCCGCGCCGCGCACGGTCACCGTCAGCTCGTCGATGGCCGACATCATCGGGCCACCCTTGGTGAGGAACGTCCCCTGCGGAAGCATCGCGCTGGTCACGTGCAGGGCGTAGGCCGCGACGGGACGCTCGCCCGCCGCGTCGAGCGTTCCCTCCTCGATCATGAGCTTGGCGCCGTCGTGCCCCTCCTCGCCGGGCTGGAACATGAAGACCACGTTCCCGGCGAGCCGGTCGCGCCCCGAGGACAGCAGGTGCGCGGCCCCGGCCAGCATGGTGGTGTGCAGGTCGTGGCCGCAGGCGTGCATCCTGCCCTCGAACCGGGAGGCCGTCACCCCGCCCGCCCCGGGGCGTTCGGAGACCGGAAGGGCGTCCATGTCGCCCCGCAGCAGGACGGTCGGGCCGGGACGGGCTCCGCGCAGCACCGCGGTGACGGAGCTGAGCCGTTCGCCGAGCCGTACCTCCAGGGGGAGACCGGAGATCGCCTCCAGCACCTTCTCCTGGGTGCGCGGCAGGTCGAGGCCCAGCTCGGGCTCCCGGTGCAGGGAGTGCCTGAGGCGGACCAGCTCGTCCCGCATGTCGGCGGCGGATTCACGAAACGACATCGATCATTCCTTCTGGCGACTCGACGACTTGATCGCACGATAACCCGATTTAACCGGCCGGTGGTCTCGTCTTGTCCTGTTGCCGGATAGGAATCCCCGAAGAACGGGGAGGTCACATGGAAGAGCTGGCACGTACCTGGTGGGTGTATCTGGTCCGCGGAGTCTGCGCGATCCTGTTCGGCGTGCTGGCGCTGATCTGGCCCGCCATCACCGTCCTCGCCCTGGTCGTCGTCTTCGGCGCCTACGCCATCGTGGACGGTGTCTTCGCCCTGTTCGGAGCGGGCAGGGGAGCGGGCCTCGGTTCCCGGGGATGGATGATCTTCTACGGCGTCGTCAGCATCCTGACGGGCATCGCGGTCTTCGTCTGGCCGGGCATCACGGCCCTGGTCCTGCTGTTCTTCATCGCGGCCTGGGCCGTCGTCACCGGCGTCCTGGAGATCGTGGCGGGGATCAGGCTGCGCAGGACCGCGGCGAACGAGTGGATGTTCATCATCAGCGGCGCGCTCTCGGTGCTGTTCGGCGTCCTGCTGTTCATCCGGCCTGCTCCTGGCGCGCTGGCCCTCGTCTGGCTCATCGGCATCATGGCCATCCTGTACGGCATCGCCCTGGTGGCGTTGTCCTTCCGGATCAAGGGGCTCGCCTCCCGGTGGCGGGGGCCCTCTGGCACCCCTCGCGTCGTGTGATCCAGGACAATCTCCCGAAAAATCAGCTTCTCCGCGTAATGTCTCCATATAGAAGTGTCATTTCCGGGGAATAATCCCTTCGAATCGCTATGGGGGAGACCTGTGGAGGGGACATGGACGTGCACGACCGCCTCGCTCGACATCTGCTCGTGGACGGCTACCGGCTGGTCCTCGACCTCGACCGGAGCAAGGGATCCCGGCTCGTCGACGCCCGGACGGATCGCCGCTACCTGGACTTCTACACCTTCTTCGCCTCGGCGCCACTGGGTCTGAACCCCTTCGACGACGACCCCGAGTTCCTGGCCCTGCTCGGCAGGATCGCCGCAAACAAACCCGCCAACTCCGATCTCTACACCGGTCACCTCGCCGACTTCGTCGAGACGTTCGACCGCGTGCTCGGCGACCCGGAACTACCGCACCTGTTCTTCGTCGAAGGCGGGGCCCTGGCCGTGGAGAACGCGCTGAAGTGCGCCTTCGACTGGAAGAGCCGGCGCAACGAGGCGGCGGGCCGTCCCAGGAGCCTCGGCACCAGGGTGCTCCACCTCACCCGCGCCTTCCACGGCCGCAGCGGCTACACCCTCTCCCTGACCAACACCGACCCGGTCAAGACCGACCGCTTCCCGATGTTCGACTGGCCCCGGATCGAGGTGCCCGCCATCCACTTCGGGAACGTCGAAGCGGCCGAGGCGCGGGCACTGGCCCAGGCACGGGCCGCCTTCGAACGCCACCCGCACGACATCGCCTGCTTCATCGCCGAACCCATCCAGGGCGAGGGCGGCGACAACCACATGCGCCCCGAGTTCCTGCAGGCCATGGAACGCATGTGCCACGAGTACGACGCCCTGTTCGTCATGGACGAGGTACAGACGGGCGCCGGGATCACCGGAACCCCGTGGGCGCACCAGCAACTCGGCCTGCGCCCCGACATCGTGGCCTTCGCCAAGAAGATCCAGGTCGGCGGGATCATGGCCGGTCGCAGGGTCGACCAGGTGCCCGACAACGTGTTCCGTGTCAGCGGCCGGATCAACTCGACCTGGGGCGGCGGCCTGGTCGACATGGTCCGTTCCCGCAGGATGCTGGAGATCATCGAACGCGACGACCTGATCACCCGCGCGGGCGAACTCGGTCAGGAACTGCTCACCTCGCTGCAGAAGATCCAGGCCCGCTTCCCCGGCCTGGTCCGCAACGCCAGGGGACGCGGCCTCATGTGCGCCTTCGACCTGCCGGACACGACCGCCCGCGACCGCCTGGTCGCCAGGCTCAGGCGCGAGGAGGGCGTACTGGTCCTGCCCTGCGGCGACCAGTCGGTACGGCTGCGCCCCGCCCTCTCGGTGACCGCCGAGGAACTCGCCGAGGGCACAACCGCCCTCACCAGAGCCCTGGAAGCCTCCCAGGACCTTCGCCTCTCTGCGTAGTTCTTTGCTCCGCCTGCGGCGTCGCGGGCTGTGTCTTTTTGCGACGCCTGGCGGCGTCGCGGGCTTGGGCGCTTTCGAGTCGGTGTCTTCCCTCGTCGTTCGTCCGCTGCGCTCCCTCACTCCTCAGTCCAGACACCGACGCGCCCAAGCCGAAACCCTTCACGCACGGCACCGGTGAGGCCCAAGCCGAAACCCCTCACTCCCGGCACCGGTAAGGCCCAAGCCGACACTCCTCACGCCTGGGGCCGAAGGGCCGGTCCGGGCTTTCCGACGCCTGGAGTGAAGGGTTTGATCTCCGCTTTACCGGCCCTCAGCGTGAGGAGTGTCCGGCTTGGGCGCGTCGGTGCTTGGACTGAGGAACGCAGGAGCGAAGCGACGGAGTGACGAGGGAAAGCACCGACTCGGAGCGCCCAAGCCCGCGACGCCGAAGGCGGAGCAAAAAGACACAGCGGAGCAAAAAGACACAGCAGCGCTGTCTAGTCCTGGGAAGTACGGCTGCGCCATAGTCCTATGGCCGTCATCCGGGAGTCGGCACCGAGTTTGGCGTAGATCCGGTTGACGTGGTTCTTCACCGTCTTCTCGCTGAGGAACAGGTGCTGGGCGATCTGCGAGTTGGAGCAGCCGGTGGCGATCAGCTCCATGACCTCGGTCTCACGCCTGCTCAAGCTCGCCGCGACTGTGGGTTCGGCGTCGAACGGTGCGTCGTCGACTCTCATACGGCCTCCGTTGCAGCAACACGTTCAGGTCGCCGAAACCCCCCGTCTAACGGCGTAGCGATAGCAGCGAGCATAACCCGCGACATCCGTCTTTGGTGGACAAGTCCGGAGTGATGAAAAACGCAGAACGGCCGGTCCTTGAGGACCGGCCGTTCTCATGGGGTGAGCGAAGGGACTTGAACCCTCGACATCCAGGACCACAACCTGGCGCTCTGCCAACTGAGCTACGCCCACCATGTCTGCCGCAGCAGCACATGAAAAGTGTAGCGGTCTTTGGGAGTCGTTTCGCCCCTGGTTTTCGCGCGTCGCTCAGGTCGCGGTGGCCGAGATCGTCTCCGCGAGCTCACGGGCCGTCGCGGAGTCGGGTCCCGGCTGGGGCACGAAGACCGCCGCTCGGTAGTAGCGCAGCTCGCGGACGCTCTCGGTGATGTCGGCCAGCGCGCGGTGGCCGCCCTGCTTCTCCGGCGAGGCGAAGTAGACGCGGGGGTACCACCGCCGGGCGAGCTCCTTGATCGAGGACACGTCGATCATCCGGTAGTGCAGGAACGTGTCGACGGCCGGCATGTCGCGCGAGATGAACGAACGGTCGGTGGCGATGGAGTTGCCGCACAGCGGGGCCCGCTTGGGCTCGGGGATGTGCCCCTTGATGTAGTCAAGGACCACGGCCTCCGCCTCGGCCAGCGTGACGCCCGTGCTCAGCGTCTCCAGCAGACCCGAGGCGGTGTGCATCTCACGGACGATCTGCGACATCTGCTCCAGAGCCTCGGGCGGAGGCTTGATGACCACGTCAACGCCCTCGTCGAGCTGGTTCAGCTCACCGTCCGTGACCACACAGGCCACCTCGATCAGCGCGTCTCGGCCGAGGTCGAGCCCGGTCATCTCACAGTCGATCCAGACCAGCAGGTCACTCATAGCCTTCAGGGTAGTACTCCCGTCAGGAGACCTTGAGCGACTTGACCACCCGGTCGGCAAGAGAAGTGTCCAGATTGTCGGGGATGGAAAGGTACATAAGCGCGGGCTTCCTGCCCTCACCCCGGTCCACGATCACGAAGGCGGCCCGTTCCTTCTTCCACTTCCAGCCGTTGGCCTTGGACTGCGCGGAGAAGTCGAGGTCGAACATGAACAGCCAGCCGTCCCGGCCGCTCACCTTGATCGCCTCGTCCTTGACGATCTTCCGATCGTGCTCGGGGCTGTAGTAGGCCGCCTCGGTCGCGTGCAGCAGCGTCGCGGCGATCCCGCGCATGCTGGGGACCCCGTCGTAGCCGTATTTGTCGGGAAGCTCACCGGTGAGGATGTTGCCGAGCCACCTGCCGCCCTTGCCGTCGTAGTCGTCCTGGGCGATCGCCAGGGTCCCGCTGTTCCAGGTGAACCCGAGCGGGTCGGTGCCCGCGTTCGCGGGGATCTGCCAGGGGGAGCCGGGGAAGGCGTAGGACATGCCGCTCACGGGGTCCTGGATGCGCCCGTTCTGCGGCCGGGGGAACTCGGACGCCTCCGGGGCGGGGGTCTCCTGCGGAGGCTCGGTGGTCTCGGCCTCGGTCGGGAACGGGGTGGGCTCCTGCGTGGGTACGGCGGGCGGCAGGGTCGGGTCGTCCGCGGTCGGCCTGGACGTGGGGTTCGCCAGGAACATGACCGCGGCCACGACGACGGCCACCAGGATCACGACCCCGCCGCCTCCGAGGATCCAGGGCCACGGGCTGCTCTTACGCGGAGCGGTCCCCGGCGGAAGGCTGTACCCCCCGGCGGGCAGCTGCATCGTGTTGCCGCCCCCGGGCCCGCCGCCCCAGGAGGGCTGCCCCTGCGGTGCCTGGCCCTGCGCCCCGTTCCACTGCGCGGTCTGGCCCACACCCTCGGGAGGTCCCGAGGGAGGTGAGAAGGAGGGTGCCTGGCCGGACGGCGCCGCGAAGGGGCCGGTCTGCGGCCCGGTGGGTCCGGCCGCAGGCCCGGTGGGCCCGGTGGGCCCACCGGGGCCGGGGGGGCCAGGGGGACCGGCGGGCGGTCCGGCGGGCTGGACGGGGGACTGGGCGGTCTGGGGGGAGGGTTGGGCCGGAGGTTGGGCGGCGGCGCCGGTCTGCGGAGGCATGGGCTGGGGGAACGGGCCGGTCTGCCCCGTCGGCTGGGCGAGGGGCGCGGCCTGCCCTTGGGGAGAGGTGTCCCTGGGGTGCGTGGCGTCGGTCCACTGGTTGCCGTCCCACCACCGCAACAGCGGTGAACCGTAAGGGTCGGGGTACCAGCCGGCAGGGGTCTGCGTGGTCATGGCCGTCAGAGTAGTAAGAACCGGTTAGCAGTGCATTGCGGTGCCTTGGGAGGCTTAGGGGCACTTGTAAGTGAAACTCGCCTTGTCCTGGACCTTCTGCCCCTCGACCGACGGGGAGAGCAGCCGCAGCGTCGCCGTTCCACGGAAGCGGCCCTCGCCCTTGACCGTCCACTCCAGGCTCACCTCGTGCGAGGTCTTCCCGGAGGGAACGGTGTCGGTCTGCTCGATCGGGGTCTTGCGGTCGCTGCGCCGCCACTCGTAGCGGATCTCCCCGCCGGAGCCGTTCGTGGCGAAGACGCCCGTGATCCTGACCGTCGCGTCGCACGTCTGCTGTTTCTTCGGCGCGCTCACCTCGACGCCGGTGACCGCGAGCGGGGTCGCCGAACCGCGCAGCAGCCAGACCGCCAGGACACCGACGACCATCAGCGCGAGGACCACGGTGGCCAGTGCCGTACGGCGGCGTCTGCGTCTGGCGGCGGTCCCGAGCGCCCGCAACCCGTCCGAGGGCTGCTCGGTTCGTTGCTGGTCACGGCCCGCCCGCCAGATCTGCGCCGCCGTGGTCTCCGGCGGCACGCCGGGGCCGAAGCGCATGACGACGTTCTCCTGGGCGGCGGCCGGCACGTCGGCCCGCAGCAGCGTGACGACCTCGCCCTCGTCGGGGACGGGCATCGGCGGAACGTTTCCGGGCACGGGTCCGGGAACGGGGCGCAGCCGTACGGCCTGGGAGAGACCGTTCCTGGTCAGGGAGTCCGCGGGCAGTGTGTCCTGCCCGGAGAGCAGCACGTCACGGGCGCGGGCGAGCCCGTCCGAGTCGGCGACGGCCGCGGCCCGCTCGAACAGGGCGGTGGCTCCGGGGTCGGCGGCGGCCCAGTTCGCGGCCATGCCACGGGCGAGCGCGGCCCAGGCGGCCGCGTCACGGCCGGGGTGGGCCGGGCGCCCGTGCAGCGCGTCGGCCAGTCCCCGTTCGGCGAGCAGGGCGGACCCGTCGGCGGAGATCACCACGGTGTCCGGGCGCAGCGCCCCGTGGGTGAGCCCTGCGGCGTGCAGGGCGAGCAGGGTCCGCGCGGTCTCCAGCAGCACGACGGCCGCCTCACCCGCGCCGGGACCCGGAGCGCCCGCGGGCGCGACGAGCAGGTCGGCGAGGGTGGGGCTGACCGGCTCGCCGGTGAGCAGCCAGATCTCCCGCCCGGCCGAGACCAGGTCGGTGACCGGGACCAGCCCCGTCAGGCCCGCCTGGATCAGCGCGCGTTCGGCGAGCACCGCGGCGACCAGCCGTTCCCGCGCCGCAGGGTCCGCGACGAAACGCGGGTCGAGCCTGAGCGCGCCCGCCTGCCGTCCGCCGGGCGCGGTCGCGGACGACCACGTTCCCGGTTCACCGGTACGGCTCTCGCCGGTCAGCAGGAACCCGGCGACGTTCCCCCGTTCGATGTCCATAACCTGTTCCGCCGTTCTCTAGCGCCCGCGCCGCCTCCGGTGGCGACCGGCCATCCCGCGCCTCACCGCCAGTGTGATGGGCACGGTGCCGCTCGTCACCAGGCCGAACGCCAGCAGCGTCGCCGGGGACGTCTCGGGAGGCGTCGGAGACGCGCTCAGGCTGGGAGGCGTCCCCCCGTCGGTCGAGGTCTCCGTCGGCGACGGGCTGCTCGGCGTCGGGGTCGGAGTCCTGGTGGGCCTGGGGGTCGGCGTCGGCGGGGCGGTCGTCTTGGTCGGTGTGGGGGTCGGCGTCGGCGTCTTGGACGGGGTCTTGGTCGGGACGTCCGAGGTGTCGATGGAGGAGGTCTCCTCCTCCTCGGAGGCGGTCGGCGTGGGCTTCGGAGCCGGGCTCTTGGTCGGCTTCCTGGTGCGGGTCTCCGACGGCTTCGGCGTGGGCTTCGGCGACTTGGACGGGACGGCCGCCTGGGTCGGCTGGACCGGCGGGGGAGGCGCGGCGGTCGTCGCGGCCGGAGTCGGAGTGGGGGCGGGGCTTGAGGCCTTGTGCGTGGGTTTCTTCGACGGCGTCGGGGTGGGGTCGTCGGGCTGGTTCTCGGGCAGCAGCGACTCGGCCGTCTCGGGGGGCGCCGAGTAGACCAGGCTCTGCGGTGTGATCGCGGTGCTGCTCGCGGAGTTGACCAGCACGGCGGTCACCCCGCCGATCACCGCGACGCATCCGACGCCGACCAGGATCTTGACGCCCATCTTGCCCAGGGACGACGACGCCCTGCGGCGCGCGCCGCCGCTTCTGAGGTTCGTCTCGGCGACGGAGGAGGAACCGGTGCCGGTCTTGGGGGCCTCCACCGGGAACAGGGCGGGCAGGAGCGCGGCGAGACCGGCCAGACGGCGGCGCCCCTTCTCCTGCCAGTCGCTCCCGTAGGCGTCGGCGGCGACGGCCTCCAACTCGGTGATGAAGGCGGCGGCGGTCGGCGGCCGGTCCGCGGGGTGCTTGGCGAGCCCCCGCTCGACCAGGCCCTGCAGCGCGGGCGGCACCTCCTCGATCGGCGGCGGCGTGACCTGGTGCTGCCTGGCCAGCGCGGCGACGTTCGAGGCGCGGAACGGCCGGGCGCCCGTCAGGCACTCGAAGAACACGGCCGTCGCGGCGTAGACGTCGGTCGAGGGGCCGGAGGGGGAGCCCGTCCACTGTTCGGGGGCCATGTAGGGAGGCGTGCCCGCGGGGGTGTCCCCGTCGCCCGAGCGGATCGCGATGCCGAAGTCGACGAGCTTGCTCGTCCCGTCCGCCTCGACCATCACGTTTTCCGGCTTGAAGTCGCGGTGCACGACGCCCGCCATGTGCGCGGTCGACAGGCCGAGGAGGGCTCCCTTGAGCACGACCAGCGCCGCCTCGGGCCCGGTCGGCCCCTCCGAGCGCAGGATCGCCCGCAGCGGGACGCCGTTGACCAGCTCCATGACGATGGCGGCGCCCTCACCGGTCTCCACGTAGTCGTAGAGCCGTACGGCGTGCGGGCTGTCCAGGGTGTTGAGCACCCTTGCCTCGTGCCGGAAACGCGCGACGAACCCGACGTCACCCCTGAGTTCGTCGGACAGGTACTTGATCGCGACCTGCATGCCGTCGACCTCGTGCCGCGCCATCACCACGCGTCCGCCGGCACCGGCTCCCAGCTCGCGTATCTCGGTGTATCCGGGGACTCGCCAGCCTGATGACGTGCCGTACATGCGGTCTCCTCAGTTGCTTGGGCCCCCACCCACAACAGGCGAACCGTAGCTTAGCCGGAGATCGCGAAAATTTACTCATGAATCACAAATCAGTCTCGGAACGCTGGGAGACCCGGTAAGTCGCGGCGAACGGCCCCCGTTCGCCCGCCTTCCTACCGTCCCGGCACGGGCCGGGAGGAGACATGCTCGGGCACCTCGACCTCGGACGTCATGGCCGGATCGGTCTCCGGCGCGCCCCACGACAGGCGCAGCGGCAGCACCCCGGCCCAGACCGGCAGCGCGTAGTCCTCGGGCTCGTCGCTCGGCGGGCCCTGCCGTACCTTGACCGACGCCTCGGTCAGGGAGAGGGCCACCACGGCGGTCGCGGCGAGCTCCTTCCTGGTCGGCGTGCGAGCCGCGTCCCACTGGCCGGGGGCGAGCTGCTCGGTGATCGCGCGCAGGCCCGCGAGGCGCTCGTCCTCGTCGAGCACGAGACGAGGGCGGCCGTAGATCATCGCGGATCGGTAGTTCATCGAGTGGTGGAAGACTGACCTGGCCAGCACCACGCCGTCCACGTGCGTCACCGTCACACAGATCTCGCCGGTGCCGCGCAGGGAGACAGAACCGGTCGAACCGTGCAGGTAGAGGGTGTCGTCGACGCGCCCGTAGCCGGTCGGCACCACCCGGGGAGCCCCGTCGACCACGACCCCCAGGTGACAGATGAGCCCGGCGTCGAGCACGGCGTAGAGATCCTCGCGGGAGGTGCGGCCCCGCTCCTTGGAACGGTTGAGCGTGGTGCGTGAGGTCGTGGAGAGCATGCCCCCTACCCTAGGAAGAAGTGGATATCGAAACCACGTCCACTTCGTGTCGCCTCTGGGAGACCACTTTGCCGCGCATCCCCGTTGACCTGCCCCTGTCGGTTGACCGCCAGGCTCCCGCCGCGCTCATGACCCAGCTCGGTGACCTGCTGCGCGCCGCGATGCGCGACGGCACGCTCAAGTCCGGGGAGCGGCTGCCCTCCTCCCGGGCCCTGGCCCGCCAGCTCTCGGTCAGCAGGACCGTCGTGACCGAGGCCTACCAGCAGCTCTACGCGGAGGGCTGGCTCGAAGGCCGTCACGGCTCCGGCACCTACGTGGCCGACCTGGCCCCGCGCGAGCCGGAGGTCCCGATGGACCTCTCGCCCGTCTCCGCCCCCGCGCGGGAGACCCCCGCCGGGCCCGTGATCGACCTGCGCCCGGGCAGGCCGTGGGTGCGTGACTACGACCGGGCGGCCTGGCGCAGGGCGTGGCGTGCCGCCGCCGACCTGCCGCCGGGGAGCAACCCCGACCCGTACGGCCTGCCCAGGCTCCGCCGGGCGCTGGCCGAGCACCTGCGCAGGACCAGGACGGTCGCGGCCGGTCCCGAGAACGTCATGGTCACCCGGGGGACGGGCAACGGCCTCGACCTCGTCGCGGCGACCCTGCTGCGGCCCGGCGACCGGGCGGGCGTCGAGGACCCCGGCTACCGGGTCGCCAGGAACGTCTTCGCCGCGCGGGGCGCCGACGTCGTGTCCTGTCCGGTCGACGAGGACGGCGTCATCGTCGAGGCCCTCCCCGACGACCTGCGCGTGCTGTACACCACCCCGGCACACCAGTACCCCCTCGGCGGGCGCCTGCCCGTCCCGCGCAGGGAACGCCTGCTCGCCTGGGCCCGCCGTACCGGGGCGGTCGTGGTCGAGGACGACTACGACGCCGAGTTCCGCTACGACGTCGCCCCGTTGCCCGCCCTGTACGGCCTCGGACCGGAGTGGGTCGTGCTGCTCGGCACGCTGTCGAAGTCGCTGGCCCCCGACGTCGGCGTCGGCTGGCTGGTCGCCTCGCCGGGCCTGCTCGCGGCGGTCGCCGAGGTCCGAGACGACCTGGGTGACCGCACCAGCGGCCCCACCCAGCAGGCGATGGCCGTACTGCTCGAACGCGGTGACCTCGACAGACACCTGCGCCGGATGCGGCTCGAATACGCCCGCCGCCGGGCGGAGGTCGTCGCCGGCCTCGGCACGCTGGTGACGGGCGACACCGCGGGGCTGCACGTCATGGTCGAGTTGCCCGAGCACGTGGTCGGGCCGCTGGTCGCCGCCGCGGCCGAACGCGGGGTCCTGCTCAACGGGATGAACCGCGACGACCACGGCGCCGCCGACAGGCACGGTCTGGTGATCGGCTACGGCTCCGCCTCGTTGTCCGAGGTCAGGCGGGGGGTATCGGTGATCGCGGAGCTGATCGGGGAGCTGCGGCCCGCGGGGGAGGGGGCGGCGCCGGAGCGAGTTCCCTGACCACGGGCAGTGCGCGGCGGGCCTGGAGCGGATCGACGGGCAGCGCGTGCCGCCCCCACCACCGCGCGGTCCCCGGATCGTCGGAGGGCTCCACGAGGCCGGGCAGATAGTCGTCGTAGGGCGGGTCGTAGAGGTATCCGGTGGCCACCCCGCGCCGCTCCAGCGCCGCGATGGCCGCGTCCCGGTCGGCGACCAGCAGCGGCACCCGGAACAGCGGCTGGTCGAGGTGGGCGAGCACGCCCGCGGCGACCGTGGGCAACTCGGCGAGCGCGCGCACCCCGGCGACCCGCCGGGCCCGCTGCCCGGGCAGCCCGCGCAGCCGTCTCACCTGGTAGCGACGGGAGAGCGGCCCCCGTCTGGTCCGGTAGTCGTGCAGGTCGGCCCTGACCCAGGAGTCGAACGGCGGCAGGTCGGGCACCCGCTTCATGGCCTCGGCAAGCTCCTCCGGGCGCGTGGCGATCCGCAGGCCCTCGCGCTTCTCCTCCAGGCCGAGCGCGCGCATCGCCCACAGCGCGGGCCTGACCAGGCCGAGCCGGACCGTCGAGTGCCTGGCGGCCGAGGTCAGCACCGACCGGGCCTCGGCCACCGGCCGGTACGGCCCCAGCAGCAGGTCACGGGCGATCTCAAGGGGACGCAGGTCGGCCTCGTCCTCGACCGCGATCACCCCGCCGGAACCCGCCCCCGCGTGCTTGGACATGCTGAAGACCCCGGCCACCCCGAACGTGCCGAGCGGCCTGCCCCCGACCGTCGTCTCCATGGCGTGGGCGACGTCCTCGACCAGCGTCTTGCCCGCGAACGCGGCCACCCGGTCGGGCAGGCCGTACAGGTTGGTGGTCAGCACGGCGTCGACGGTGCCGAGATCGACGGCGTCGGCGTCGATGTTGCCGTCACGCGGTGAGAGCGGCGCGATGACGGGACGCAGCCCGGCGGCCAGCACCAGGAAGAGAATTTCGTCCGCGGAGATCGGCGACATCAGCAGCCGCTGCCCGGGAAGGCACCAGTGCCGCAGCGCGAGATAGAGGCCGAGCCGGTTGGACGGTACGGCCAAGCAGTGACGCCCCGTTCGTGTGGCCACCAGGCCCTCGGGGGTCACCGGGCGCTCACGACGACAAGGAGGTGCGCAGGCGGCCGAAGGTCTTCAGTGCCCGGTCGGCCGTGGTCCGCAGGACCGGGTTGGCCAGAACGGTTCCCCGCGCCTTGCGGACCGGCACGCTGAGCGCCCAGTGGATGCCCGCCCCGGCGCTCGGCCTGGCGATGCGGCCCTCCATCACTTCGTACTCCCCGTTCTTGAGCTTCTCCTTGTATTCTTTCTCGCCGCGTCCCAGGTCGATGACCTCGATGCCCGCGGCGGCCGCCTTCTCCGCCATGGCGAGGTGGTGGATCAGGCCGGGGGAGTACTTGGCGTAGGCGATGTCGTAGGCGGGGAACCAGCCCGCGAGGGTGGTGGCGGTGCGCAGACCGAAGTGGCCCGCGACCGGCTGTCCGTCGACCCGTAGCACGTCGAAGACCCCCCCGAAGCGTTCGGTGTCGGTGGCGAGCAGCCGTTCGACCAGCTTGACGATCCACGGCCGGGCGAAGCGGTCGGTCCTGCCGGTGCGGCGGTACTGGTCGGTCTTCCAGCCGAGCAGCGTCCGCAGCGCCGCCCGGTCGGTCGTGGCGTAGTCGTGTTGGATCGCTCCATGGTCTCGTTGAAGCTTACGCGCCTTGTAGGCCGTGGAGCGGTAGGTCTTGCCCGAGTCGCGTTTCACCGTCTCGACGTAGGAGTCGTAGCCGTCGCGCAGGTCGATGATCGGTGACGGGTGGCGGGTGTGCCGCCCGGACAGCAGCGGCTGCCCGGCCACCAGGTGGTCGAACTCGAAGACCCCCAGACCGCATGACCTGATCAGCTCTCGTGGGTCGAGTTCGAGGTCCTTGACGTGGACCAGTCCCTGGGCGTCGGTCAGCCCCGCGGCGACCGGCTTGCCGATGCCCATCGCGTGCCGTTCGAAGGGAAGGAAGCCGACCGTCTCCCGGCCATCCTGCAGGACCGCCACCCGGACCTGTTCCTGCAGCTCGCCGACGATGATCGTGAACTCGGGGGACAGGAAGGGGCTGTCGAAGGCGGGGTCCGCGTCCTGAAGGGTCCGCCATCGCTCGATGTCGGACTCCGCCAGTTCGCGAGGATGGACGATAGAGACGTGCATGGGCTCCTACTGGGGTTGCGACTTCCCCGATGCGCCTTCGGGCATGAATGCGCACAGGATATGCGTACTCACAGCGTGCGGCACGGTGCGTAATGTAGCGGTAAAGGATCGGGTCATAGGTGGTTTTCCCAGGGTTCTCCCAGGATGTAACGTTCCGGGGCTCCATGGGAGGAGGCGCTCCGTACCACCCTTGATGATCACGGTGGGTTACCGGTCAGGTGCCAATCTGCGATAGAAGTTTCAAGTGTTCTGCAAGTCGCGTGGATAGCCTGACGATGCGGCCGGTAACGCTTGGCTGTGAGCCGCGTCCTCTCGCGGTCGCGTCCGCCGTCGCTGTGGAACGCTTCATTGGACCGTGCCCAGGATCGAGGACGAGCGGTGATACCGACTGACGGACCGCGCCGGCGGATTCCGAACTGGCTGATCGCGACGGGAGCGGGAGTCGTCGCTCTCGCGCTCCTGGTCGGGATCGTCGTCATGTCGACAGGGCACGGCAAGCCGAGAGGGCGGGCCGTGGCGATCCCTCCCCCGCAGCCCGCGCCCGCCGTCGAACAACCCCCGAACTTCGGCGCCTGGCCTCGCTGGGGCGTCACCCACACCGAGTTCAGCGGTGACGCGGAGCGGGAGGAGGTCGCCGAGACGGCCTCACACCTCCTGGCCCGGGTCCCCCTGGTGCAGAACCAGCACATCATGGGCTGGGGCGCGGACAACCCCGAGCCCGTACGCGGCAAATACGACTTCCGCAACCTCGACCGCCGGGTGCAGTTCATGGGCCGCTCACAGGCCCTGCCCGTCATCACCCTGTGCTGCGCCCCCGACTGGATGAAGGGCGGCACCGACGGGCGTACCGACTGGAACACCCTGGAGTCGCCGCCGAACCGAGAGAACTTCGACGACTTCGCGAAGCTCGCCGCCACGGTCGCCAGGCGCTACCCCACCGTCGAGCACTTCATGGTGTGGAACGAGTTCAAGGGATTCTGGAACTCGGCCACCAACCGCTGGGACGCCGAGGCCTACACCGAGCTGTACAACAAGGTCTACACGGCTCTGAAGGAGGTGAACGCCGACATCAAGGTCGGCGGCCCCTACGTCCCGATCGTCAGCGACAAGAACGGCCGGGGCTCCGAACTCCAGGGTCCCTGGGGCGTGGTCGACCAGCGTGACCTCGACGCCGTCGAGTACTGGATCCGCAACAAGAAGGGCGCCGACTTCATCGTGGTCGACGGCGCCTCCATGACCAGGGACGCCGGGGCCCACCCCGACGACTTCACCGCGCTCGCCAAGTTCGGCGCCGTCACCACCTGGCTCAAACAGAAGAGCGGCGGCCTGCCGGTCTGGTGGGCCGAATGGTACGTCGCGCCGGACAACGCCGACTGGACGGAGGAGCGCAGGACCGCCGTGCAGACCGTCGCCATGATGGAGTTCGCCACCAGCGGCGCGTCCACCGCCCTCTACTGGAATCCGCAACGCAAACCGGGCGAGGACTGTCCCGGCTGCCTGTGGCGTCCGGGCACGGGGGAGGAGCTGCCGATGGCGGGCGTGCTGAGCGGGTTCACCAAGTGGTTCCCCGAGGGTGTCCCGCTGGTACCGCTCACCTCGGCCAATCCCGCGGTGCGGGTGCTGGCCCAGGAACGCCAGTTCGTGATGGTCAACACCACCGACGCCGCCGCGACCACGACGATCGACGGCAAACAGTTCGACCTGGAACCGTATGAGGTCAGGTGGAGCGGGCGGGATGGGGCCTGATGTCGGGTCTGCGCCAGTTGGTGAACCAGCGCAGCAGCCATTCGACGGGACCGTACCGGTGGCTGCGCAGCCACATCCCGCTGGCGGCCGCCTGGAACGCGAAGATCGCCACGGCGATCGAGGAGACGGCGAGCGGGCTGAGCCGGTCGATCAGGGCGAACCCGTAGCCGGTGAAGATCAGCGAGCAGATCAGCGACTGGCTCAGATAGTTGGTCAGCGCCGTCCGTCCCGGCGGCACCAGTACGGAGGTCAGGCGCGGGGCACGGGGGAGCATCCGCAGCAGGGTCGCGACGTACGCCGCGGCCAGCAGCGGCGCGGTGATCAGGTCGACCGCCTGGCCGAGCATGTGGTGGACGCTCGTGCCGCCCGACCAGGTCGAGTGCGCGTAGAAGATCGCCCCCAGGATGCCGACCGGGAATCCCACCCACTGGATCTGGCGCAGCGTGGCGGTGTGCCGATCGGGATCGGCGAGCAGCCGCCGCTTGCCGACGGCCAGCCCCACCAGGCAGGCGGCGAGCACCGCGGGCCCCTGGAAGAGCACCCGGAGCACCACGATCCTGCCGAGCTTGTGCAGGTGGTCCGAGATGATCATGGGCACCGAGCTCTGCAGGGCCGCGTCCGATTTGGCCGCCTGCGCGGCGCCCCCGGCCACGGTGCCCGAGAGGTCCGTCCCCAGCAGCGCGAGCCCGGCCATCAGGATGAACCCCGTCGCGAGCAGCAGGGTCAGCGCCACCGCGAAGAGCACCGCGGTTCGCGGCTTGATCCTCCGTACGGCCAGCAGCACCAGCCCCACCACCGCGTAGGTGGCCAGGATGTCTCCGGGGAACAGCAGTACGGCGTGGGCCAGGCCGAGCAGGAACAGTCCGGCCAGACGGCGCAGGAAACGCGGTACGAAGGCGATCCCCGAGGCCGCGGCCGAGTCGAGCTGAAGGGTGAAGCTGTAGCCGAACAGGAACGAGAACAGCAGATAGAACTTGTTCTCGAAGAACACCGTGACGATCCAGCGCACCTCCCAGTCGAGCGGCGCGGAGAAGGCCGGTTCGGCCAGGCCCGCCATGCGGTACCCCGAGGCCAGGTAGGCGATGTTGACGACCACGATGCCGAACAGCGCGAACCCGCGCAGGGCGTCCACGGCCGCGATCCTGCGATCCTGGACGGCCATGGTCATGGCCACGACAGGTTTCACCAGGCGATGATGCTCTCCCATGACCATCGAACCGTCCTTCAACATGCCGCGCGCGTCACGCGCCCCCGGCGATAGTTGGTCCTTATACCGGGGGCCCCGGAGGCTCGCGCCTATTGGATCTGGTTGAACCCGATGACGATGAAGCGTTCGACAATCACCGCGACCGCCAGCAGGAATGCGGGAACCGCGACAAACAGGATGCGTCGTCCCCTCTTCGAAACACGGCCGGGATCGCGCAGCTTTTGCATCTCATAGACAAACAGTGCAATCCAGGTGACTCCGAGGGCGCCGAGGCCGATCGGGGTCATAGGGGAGCCGCGGTCGCCGAAGCCCGTAAGGGGACGCGGCTGCGGGATCTCGGCGTTCTCCGGATACGTCTTCAGCGTGTACACGGCGGCGTCGGGGCTGTCGAAGACCCGCTTGAGCTCCGGTGACGCGTCGAGGGCGGCCCGGAAACGCTTGCTCCAGTCGGTCGGGAAACCATGGTTGAGCTGCAGGTAGGCGGCCTGGCCACGGCTCGCGACCAGGTAGGTGTTCGGTGGGGAGACACGGAACTTGTCGATCACGGAGGACAGCTGCTCCGGGTTCTTGTCCACGAGCACCTGCTGATACTCGATCTTGTCGAAGTCGCGCTCGCCCCACGGGATGGTCGGCGTGACCTCGGGACCGATGATCGGGACCAGGAACAGCACCCTGCCGCTGGGCTTGTCGTGCCCGTAGACGTAGTGCATCGCCTGGACCTCGTCGCTGGAGACCCGCTCGAACTGCTCGTTGCCGTAGCGGGCGACCAGGAAGGACATCGACAGTGCCATCGCGCACGCGGCGGCGAGCAGCAGTGAGATCCTGCGGGTCAGCAGCGGGTCGAGCCTGATGACGCGTCTGCGGGCCGGAACCGCCTCCTCGGGGGCGTCGGCCGTACCGGCGGGCAGGTTCGGGAAGAAGGCGTAGGCGGCGAGGATGCACGCCCCGGGCAGCGCGAACAGGTAGATGCGCAGGCCGATCTCGCCGCCGTAGCTCTGCAGCGCGAGGGCGAGCACCGGAACGCACAGCAGGAGCAGGGCGGCCCGGTCGCCGACCCCCCGGCGCAGGCGGCGCAGCAGGCCGACCGCGGCCAGCAGCAGGATGACCGCGCAGATGCCCAGACGGGCCAGCAGCACCAGCGTGTGCCTGCTGTCGCTGCCCTCGATCCGGTCGCCGGTGTTGCGCTGGAGGTTCTCCAGGATCCGGCCGAGGCCGCCGAACAGCTCCTCGATGTGGCCGCTCCAGAAGGTGACCGTCTGGTAGCTGATCCACGACAGCACGATCAGCCCGAGGAGGAACGGCAGGGCCCAGCTCAGCGAGGAACGCCGCAACAGGATCAGGCCGGTCAACGCGCCGAGCATCATGAACGGCGTGATCTGGTGCGAGGCCGTCGCCGTTCCGAACAGGACGATCAGCAGGATGAGCATGATCGAGCGGTCGTAGACGCTGGTCGAGTGGGTCAGCTCGCCCGGGGCCAGCCCGTCCAGCCTGGCCAGCAGCCGCCGGATGCGGCCCTTGGGCGGCGCGGCCGCGTCACGGACCTCCACCTTGCCGAACCAGCGCAGCACGATCGCCACGAAGGCCAGGTAGATCGCGTAGGTGAAGCCTTGCGGTGAGAAGTAGTCCTGGCCGATCCACTGCACGAGGATGAACAGCAGCGCCGCGAACCAGCGGGCTCGGGTCGTCGCGACCACCTGGCGCAGGATCAGCACGAACGGCAGCAGGTAGAGCAGGTTGGACAGCAGTGGCGTCCAGCGCAGGACCAGCGTCAGGTCGGTGACTCCGGCGGCCTTCGTGACGAACGCGACCAGCGCGAAGAACCCCGGCCACGCGAAACGGGCGTCGAGGATCGGTGAGGACGTCCCGGTACGGTTGATGAACTCGACGAAGCCCGCGTGGACGTAGGCCGTGTGGAAGCGCGGTGTGTCCTCGATGAGCGCGGCGGCGCCGTGCAACGCGAAGGTGATCACCGCCAGCTGGAAGAGCAGCAGGAACTTGCGGTCGGTGTTCTGCGCGATCGTGACGAAGAACGCCGTGATCATCAGCAGGATCGCGACGAACGAGGTGACGGGCAGCGCGGAGATCAGCCCGAGACCGTCGATGCGCGACAGGTCGACACCTCGCAACGGGCCCGGCGCGGCACGCAGGGCCAGCACGTACATGATCAGGCCCTCGATGGTCAGCAGCGGCGGGAGCCACGCCATCGCCGAGCGCGCCAGCCGCTCCGACCACGGGACACGGGGTTGGAGCGTGGGCACCGATATGGACGCGGACACCCTGACGTTCCTGGTGGCGTCCGGGTCGGCCTTCTTGGCGGATCCGGGGAGTCCGGCACGCCGGGCGGTGGGCAGCCGTACCTCGGCGGTCGCCTCCACGTCCTCGCCGTCGCCGTCTTCGCCTGATGCGGAGCCCGGTTCGGAGCCCGGTTCGGAGCCTGATGTGGAGCCCGGTTCGGGGTCCGATCCGGGGCCCGGTTCCGGATCCGGCTCGGGCTCGGAGTCCGCTTCGCTCTCGGGCTCGTCGTCGGTGACCCCCGGCAGGTCGACGACCGAGAAGTCGACGACGGAGGAGTCCGTGACCGAGGAGCCGAGGACCGAGGTGTCCATGATCGAGATGCTCGTGTCCTCGGAGGACTCCTCGTCCGTGTGGCCGGGGATGCGGAAGACCGCGGTCGGCGAGGGGTCGTCGTCGCCGGAGACGTCCGGCTCCTCCTGATCCCCGGGACCAACGTTCTCCTCGGCGTCCTCCAAACCTCCGGAGCCCTCCAGGTCCCCCGAACTCTCGGGGTCCTCGAAGTCCTTGAAGTCGTTGTCCTCAAGGCTCTCGGGAGCGGCCGGGGAAGTGGGACTGTCCTCGGGTCCGGCGTGCGTCTCCTCGGAGACGGGGGAATGCTCCCCCGCCTCTGCGGCCTCCGATTTCACGTCATCACCTGAGCGTTGCCTCACGTCTACATCATGGGGGTTATACGGACCCGGCCGTGACGACCGTATTTGATCTTTCCCCACCGTTGAGCATTTTGCGAAGGTCGGGGAAGATCAGCGCGGCGATCAGCAGCTCACTCAGCAGCAGCGCGTAGCCGACGGCCTCGATCCCCGCCGAGGGGAACAGCACCAGGGTGCTGGTGAGCACGAGCACGGCCAGGAAGACCTGGACGAACGCGAGCCTGCGAGCCTTTCCCAGAGCCCGCAGACCGCTCAGATAGATCTCGATCAGCACCCTGGGCAGCACCGCCAGGGCCATCAGCTGCAGCAGCAGTGTTCCCCGGTCGGCGAAGTCCGGGCCGAAGATGCGCAGGATCAGGGGCGCCGCGAGAATCGTCACGATCACGATCGGGATGATGATCATGAAGGACCGGCGCAGCGCCCTGCGGGAGTTCGACGCGAACCGGTCCCGGTCGAAGGATCCCTCGACGGTCAGCGAGGTGGCCATGTTCATCGCCAGCAGCTCGATCAGCGAGCCCAGCGTGTGGGCCATGGAGAACAGGCCGAAGGTGACCTCGTCCACCCTGGCCGCGATCAGGACCGGGATCAGGTAGACGCTCGCCAGGATCGACAGCGTGCCCGGGTAGTCTCCCGCGAGGAAGCGGCCCACCTCGCCGAAGGCGAGCGGTCTGGCCGTGTCCTTCGTGCGCGCGACGTGCCGGGGGATGACCTTCCTGAACAGCAGGAGGTTGATCGGGATCAGGGCCATCGCGGCCGGGATGATCCATGAGACGAAGATGCCGTCGCGGGGCAGCGCGAACGCCAGACCCACCAGCATGGCCATCTTGACCAGGCCGTAGCACAGGCTGCTCACCGGCACCCACGTGGCCTTGCGCAGCCCGGCCAGCGTCACGTCCTCCAGCGTGAACACCGACCAGACCAGCGTCGAGGCCAGGAAGAACAGCCCGGGGCCGAGGCCGCCGAGCGAGGCGTAGGTCGGCCCCCACCACGGCAACGTGAGCAGGAACCCGAGCGCGGCGACCACGCCGGTCGCTCCGGCGACCGCGTACGCCCTGACGATGAGCGCGGGCGTGCGCCGTCCGGCCACCGGGATGAAGCGCGCCAGCGCCCCGACGAACCCCAGCGCGGTCAGCGAGGCGAACAGCCGCATGGCGGTGATCAGCGCCTGGCCCCTGCCGAAGTCCGCGGGGCCGTACAGCTGGGCGGCGAGCCACCAGTAGCCCATGCCGAGCACCGCGGTGATCGCGGTGTTGGCCATGAGCGCGTAGCCGTTGCGGAAGAGCGGGTTGCGCAGATCGCGCGTCACCCGCTGCCGCAACCCGGCGAGCCGCCCTTGCGGCTCGTCCGTCGTCGCGCTCATGTGTCGCCTCCCCCCACGTCCGAGGACGTGTTCCTCACGCCAGACCGCGCACCCGGCGCAGGCCGTAGCGGGTCCTCCTGACGACGGCGTAACCCTTCGTCAGGACGCGTTGCCTCATGTAGATCAGCGGGACCTGGCTGCCCTCGACGGCCCGGCTGAACATCCCCATCGAGGTGCCCTCGGCCACGGTCAGGCGTGGTAGCGCGAGCACGTCGTGCCTGTCGGCGGCGATGGCGTTGCTCACCGCGCAGGCGGCCCAGTAGCCGGCGCGCCGCACCTCACGTCTGACCCGCCCGCTTGAGTAGCCGTACGGGTAGGCCATGGTCGCGACCGGGGCCCCGATCTTGTCCTCGAGCAGCGCCTTGTTGCGGCGCAGCTCCTGGCGGAGCCGGTCCTCGGGTAACTGGTCGAGCTGGGGGTGGCTGTGGCTGTGGCCGCCGATCTCGATGCCGCACGAGGCGGCCTCCCGGGCCTGGCTCCAGGTCAGCATCGTGTCCAGCGGCCTGCCCGCCGCGTTCTCGCCCGCGTCCCTGACCCACCCGCTGGTCAGGAAGACCGTCGCGGGGAAGCCGAGGCGTTCGAGCACCGGCAGCGCGTGGCTGTGGAAGTCGGCGTAGCCGTCGTCGAAGGTCACCACGACCGGCCGCTCGGGCAGGGAACGCCCGTTGTTCCTGTGCAGCGAGGCGACCATGTCGGCCACGGTCAGCGGGGTGAAGCCGTTCTCCTTCAGGTAGGTGAGCTGGTCGGCGAACACCGAGGGCCGTACGGCCAGCGGTTTCGTCTCCGGGTTCGGCCGGTCGGAGATGGAGTGATACATCAGAATCGGCACGCGGATCACGATTTCGCCACCTTCAACCGGAGAGATCCGACGACGTACCCCCAGGTCGTCCAGGCGAGTCCGACCACGATCGCCACAGCCCTGCCGAACCCTGACAAATCGCCACGGAGCACGTCTCCCAGGCCCCGCAGCGCGCCGAGCGGCAGCGCCTTCAGCGCGTGCGCCCGCTCGCTCGCCAGTCCGTCCCCGGCGCCGACGTTGTGCGTGACCAGCGCCTTCGACAGGCCCTCCGCGTAACACCTGGACCGGAAGTAGGCGAACCTGGCCCGCACCTCGGGCACCTTGTGGCCGATCACCGCCGCGGGTTCGAACAGCATCACCGCGCCGGGGATCCGCTGGGAGAGCCGGATGCAGAACTCGGTCTCCTCGCACCCCAGAGGCCTGGGCTTGCGCCCCTGCACACTGCGGCCGATGCCGGTGTGGAACCCGCCGACCTGCCCGACGAGCTCCCTGCGGAAGGCGGCGTTGCCGCCCATGACGTTGCGGATCGGTGACCGCCGGGTGGGCATGCCCCGGTAGGAGCACCCGACGGTCCAGTCGAACTCGCGGGGGAACCAGCCGGGACGGCGTCCCGTCGCCCACAGCGGATTGGTCAGCCCGCCGACGCCGACGACGGCCGGATCCTGGAAGCCCTCCTCCAGTGCCTCCAGCCACCCCG
The DNA here is from genome assembly GCF_042893955.1 of Streptosporangium sp. NPDC001559. Taxonomy (NCBI): domain Bacteria; kingdom Bacillati; phylum Actinomycetota; class Actinomycetes; order Streptosporangiales; family Streptosporangiaceae; genus Streptosporangium; species Streptosporangium sp. NPDC001559. Next base: position 220,642 of record NZ_JBIAVG010000008.1, on the reverse strand, counting down.
CCTCCGCGACCGCGTCGTCGTCGAGATACGCCACGATGTCGCCGGAGGCCGTCGCCGCGCCGGTGTTCTTGCCGCCGGACAGCCCCTTCTCCTGCGTGTTCTCCACCACGATCACATCGGGATACTCCTGCTTGAGCCTCAGCAGCAGGTCCGCGTTGTAGTCGACCACCAGGATGATCTCGTACGGCCTGCGCCGCTGGTTCTCGACCGACGCGACGGCGGCCCGGATGTCCTCCCAGCGCTCCTCGGTGTAGACACAGATGACGACACTGGTTCTCATGACTACGCGGCGCCCTGGTCCGCCGCGGGGGTGGTGGCCGCAGGCTCGGGAGCGGCGGTGACGGGGTTGTTCCGCCACTCTCTGATGATGGTTCTCAGCACCCGGATCCCGTCCCTTACCGCGTGCAGGTTGCTCTCGCCGTGAATACGGCAGCGCTCGTGGCTGGGAACCTCCTGCACCTTGAGCCCGGCCTTGGCCGCCCTGATGTTCATCAGGGTCTCGACCTCGAAACCATCGCAGTCCAGGTTGAGCACGTCCAGGTGACGCGCCCAGAAGGCGTTGTAGCCGTAGCACAGGTCGCTGTAGCTGGTGCCGTAGATCCGGTTGACCAGTCCGGTGAGCACCTTGTTGCCGAACTTGCGGTTGAAGGTCAGGTCGTCGCTGCCCCCGCCGGACGCGTAACGCGACCCCTTGACGAAGTCGGCCCCGGTGACCAGCGCGCCGACGAACTGGATGATCTCCCGGCCGTCGGTCGAGCCGTCGGCGTCGATCATCACGATGATGTCGCCGGTGCAGGCGGCGAACCCCGCGGCCAGGGCGTCGCCCTTGCCCTTGCCGGTCTGGGTGACGATGCGGACGTTGGGCCGCAGCCGCTTGGCGACGGCCACGGTGTCGTCGACGGAGTTGCCGTCGACGAGGACGATCTCGTCGATCCACTGGGGCAGGGTCGCGAAGACGTGCGGAAGGTTCTCCGCCTCGTTCATCGCGGGGACCACGACGCTGACCGTGGGAGAGATGGCCATGTGAGGGGTGATAGGGGTGAACCGCTCAATCGGTGGCATCGCTCGCAGCGGCGGTTTGGCGTTGTGCTTGACGATGTCGGGACTCATGAAACATGTCCTTCCGGTTCGGCGGTCGTCATGACGACTGACGGGAGGACCCGGAGCCAGACACAGCCTGAGGGGGCGGCGGGAATGGCGAATGCGGTGAGGGATGCATGGAAGGGTCCTGGCGGGAGTGTTCGCTGTTACCGGGGGTCGGCCTAGCCGACTCCCCATGGTTCCTTGACGACCGTGGAGGCCGATTGGTTCTGCGCTGAGGTGCGCATCCGGCCGAAACCTTTCAGCACGCGATCGGCAAACCGATACAGATGGGGTCGATCAAGGACGATGGTGCGGGCCTTGTTGACCGGCGTGCGGCCCATCCAGTGGACCGCGGCCGCGGGGGAGGGTCGCGAGACTCGGCCCTCGGCGACGTACAGGTCGCCGCTCTTCAGCCAGGACTTGTACTCGCGGCCGCCCTTGCCCATGTCCACCTGGCGCAGCCCCGAGCCGGCCGCGTGCTCCGCCATGTGGAGGTGGTGCGTGATGCCCGGGGAGTAACGGGCGTACTCGGTGTCGTAGGCGGGGAACCAGCCGACCAGGGTGTGCGCCGTCCGCAGGCCGAAGTGCCCGGCCACGGGGGTGTCACCGGCGTAGAACATGGTCAGCACGCCCGAGAAGCTCTCCGAGCGCACCGCGTGCATCTCGTCGAGCAGCCGGACGATCCACGGCTGGGCGAAGCGGTCCACTCGCCCGGTGCGGCGGTACTGGTCCGACTTCCAGTTCAGCAGGGTGCGCAGGGTCGCGGGGTCCGTCGAGTCCCATTCGAAGCGGATCTCGCCCTGCTCACGGCCGAGCTTGCGCTCCTTGTAGCGGACGGTCTTGTAGTTCTTCGGTGAGTTCTGCTTCACCTGATCGATATAGGAGTCGAAACCCGAGCTCAGGTCCATGACCGGCGCGGGCCGTACGTCCGACTGGTGTTCGGCGAAGGTCGGCTGACCGGCGACGAGGTGGTCGAAGTCGAAGACGGAGAGCCTGCAGGCGCGCAACAGCTGTTTGGCGTCCAGGACCAGGTCGGGAACCGAGATCAGGCCGTGGCAGGTGGTGAGGAAACCGCCCAGGGGCTTGCCGATGCCGAAGTTGTGGCGCTCGTAGGGAAAGAATCCGACCGTCCGGCCACCGTCCTGGATGACGGCGACCCGGACGTAGTCGCGGAGACGGCCCATGGCCAGGGCGAACTCCACGGAGAGGAAGGGGTTGTCGAGGGACGGATCGGCCCCCTGCAACTCCCGCCATCGGGATATCTCGGACTCCCCGAGGTCACCGGGGCGAACGACGACGATGTTCACCTTGAACTGGCCCCCTGTTCGGTCTGCAAGCTTGCGCTCCCCCGGTACAACACGCGTAACACGTATATGAACCCACCGAGCACCGCGATCGTCGCCACCCCGGCGCGAGGCGACCACTTGTCAAAGGACAGCATGGCCACGGCAAGGAGGACGTTCACGACCAGGCTTGCCGCCGCACCCACTGATAGTGCCGCAAGAGGGTCACGATCACGCAACAGTCCCATCGCTGCGGCACCCGGAGTGACCAAGAGGAACAGCGGAGTGAGGACGATCCGGAGAGGGGTGTCGATTCCGGCCAGCGCGATCACGGCCCCCGCCACGCACGCAAGAGTGAGCGCCCACCCGAGCACCCTGCGATTGGTCGACATCTCCTGACTCCTGGTCGTAGTGGCATGATCGATCACCTATTCATGGGATCAATCACTGCGGACGAACGTCAATGCCGACGTTTGACCTCAGTCCATGGTTTACCGGATCGCAAAGCGATGCGTTGGCGTTATCCAGCGCGGAGTCAAGTGATCATACGATATCCGGTCAGGATTCGGATGTCTCTCTTGGGCCTTTCGCCACGCCGGGAGAGTCTCACGCGCAACCACCGAAGCCCTACGGGGCAGGGCTTTTCCGTCATATCGGGTGGGCTGGGGCAGTTGTGACAAAGGTGGCCCGGGCGCGCCGGGGGCCGCGCGGGCCGGGGGTGAGAGAAGTGACTCAAATCACGCCCTCCGCAGAGGGTCACCATCCATGTCGATCGTGTGATATGTCCGCCCTACGGCGGAGCCTCCGGGAAGGGTTCAGCAGTGCGGCGCGCAGAGGCGGCGCCGCATTCCCTCAAGGAAGAACGTGCGGACCTGTCCGATGTCCTTGGCGATGTAGGCCTCGCCGCCGGTGGCCCTGGCCAGTGCCTCCATCTGGCGCCTGCCCTTCGGCGCGTCCGGCCCGAAGGCGATGATCAGGATGCTGACCGGCCTCTCCGGGTCGTACTCCCGCTTCAGCCTCCTGAGGATCTCCCGGTCGCCGATGCCGCCCTCGGGGTCGTCGTTGCCCGCGCCGTCCGTCAGGACCACCACGGTGTTGATCTTGTCGCCCTGGTACTCCTCGTTCATCCGCCGGTAGGCGGCGGCGAGGGTGTCGTTGAGTCCGGTGTCGCCGGTCGCCCTGGCGCTGGTCGCGGCCAGTTTCCGGTTGATCAGGTCCCGGCGCAGGACGCCGTCCAGGTTCTCGGTCAACGGGCCGACCGGGACCGTCTCGCGGTAGTCGACGCCCCGGCCGTCCAGGTTCGTGGAGAACTCCCACACCCCGATCTCGCTCTTGACCGGGAACAGCTTTATGCCCTCGGTGGCGATCCTGGTGATGGCCCGCATCCGGGTCAGGCCCGTCCCCGGCACGGGGAGCGCCATCGTGCCCGAGACGTCCAGCAGGGTGAGCAACCTGGTGCCGAGGTTCAGCCGGGACCACGACCGTGACAGTCCGGCGACGGTCGCGGCGTCCGGGAGCGGCAGTGACTTCGGCGCCTGGGCGCGGAAGCCGGAGAGACCCAGGAGCGCGGTGCCCGCCCGGCCGTCCGGGGTGCGGAAACCCCGGTCCTGGAGGTCCTTCCCGGCGGCCTCGGTGGTGAGGTCGCGCAGGAACGCCTCGGCCGCGGCGCGCACGGCGGCGTCCCGGGTGGTGACGACCGCCGGGTAGTCGAGGTCGACCGTCCCCTCGGCCGGATACAGCGGGACGACGGGGACCTGCGGCTTCCTGCCGGTGTCGAAGGCCCACACGCCCTGCTCCGAGGCGACGCCGATCGGGGTCCTGCGGCCCTTGACGCCGAGACTCGCCAGCAGCGCGTCCTGGTCGCGGACGGTGGAGCCGGACAGCGTCTTGAGCGCGCCGACCAGTTCCTCCTGGCCGACGCCCGAGGCCGTCGCCGTACCCGAGGCGGCCAGCAGCGCGCCGAGCCCGGCCGCGTTGCGCGAGGGGTCGAGCGCGAGCACCCGCACCCTGCGTCCAGGGCCGTTGGGATCCGTCACGTTCGCGGCGCCGAGCATGCCCTTCCAGCTCGCCTCGCCGAGGTCGTCCCGCAGCTCCTGGACCGCGGTGCCCGGGGCGGCCAGTACGACGGGGGAGCGGGCGACGGAGGCGCCGGGGGCGGGGAAGGCCGGATCCTTGGCGCGCAGGCCGTTCACCCACAGGGAGGAGTCGGGGATCCACAGGTCCATCGCGCCGACCTCGCCCCCGCTGCCGCCCAGGCCGGAGGCCACGGCGGCGGAGGCGGTCCCGGTCACCGTGACGGTCGCGCATCCGCCGCCGGAGTCGCGGGAGGCCCTGGTGAAGCGCCCAGCGATCTCGGAGAGGGCGGGCTGGATGTCGGGGGAGGCCGTCACCCGCAGCGTGACGGGGGTCTGCGCGCACCCGCGGTCCCGGTTGACGATCACGAAGGCGGCGACGCCGAGCAGCACCGCGAGGGCGACGGAGCCCGCCAACGGCACGAGCACCGCGCCCCGTCCGCTTCTGCGCCGCCGCGGCAGGTTGTAGGAGGCGTAGCCGTCGTCGAGCTCATCCGTCCTGTGACGTCCGCTCACGATGCCCTCTTCGCGTTCGATGTCCGGAAACTAGCGGGTCACCTTATACGGAGGTTCTCCGCAATGTTCACGGAACTGTACTGGGAACGCTTAAAGTGGCAAAACACCCTTTTTGCTGTGTAAATCCCCCTGCGCGATAGAAAACGATCTCTGTGCTGTATGGGAACGGGCGGCTCAGTGGTGGCAGACGTGCCCGCGCCAGGCCTTGCGCCCCTCATGTACGGCCACTGTGGCCAGCAGTGTCGCCACCACCGGGTCGGCCCATCGGAACCCCAGGCCGTTCAGCGCGATCCCGGCCAGCACACCCACGGCCTGATAGGCGCACAGCAGGTTCTGGGTGCCTTCTCCCCAGGTCGCGGCCGAGCCGAGCCGCGCGCCCAGTCGCCGCTTGGCCACCCCGAGGAACGGCATGGCGAACAGGCTGACGGCCGTGACCACCGCGCCGAGCACGCTGGGTCTGGCCGTGTGCCCCGCCCACAGGTCGTAGACCACGTGAAGCGCCAGATAGGGGGCCAACAACCAGAAACTGATCGCCACCGCCCTGCCCGCCCTGGCCTCGGCGTGCGCCGAGTGGGTGCGCGACCCGGTGAAGCGCCACACGACGATGAGACTGGCCGCGGCCTCGACCAGTGAGAACATGCCCCAGCCGATCAGCGCGACCGAGTGCGCGGCGAATCCGGCGGCGATGCCGAGAGCGCTCTCGGCCCCGAGCCAGACGAGTGTCGCCAACGAGAGGGCGCGCGCCGTACGGGCGTCGCGCAGCCAGCGTGCGCCCTCGGGCGCATGGGGTGTGCTCCGGCAGGCCGTGGTGGTCCCTGAATCCCCAAATATCACGCCAGGTAACCTACACGCCACTCCCTGTTGTTTCAGGGCCGATTCATGAGTCGCTCGGTGGCGGATGTGACGCCATAGTCTCCTGGAGAAGAACGAATCACCGGATCTCAGGAGAAAGCTTCGTGCCGTTCACGCCCAGCCACGTCGCCGCAGTGCTGCCGTTCATCGCCTCGGCACGGGCCCGCAAGGTCCTCGACCCCTGGGCGCTCGCGCTGGGCACGATGGCACCCGACCTGCCGATCTTTCTGCCCTTCCTGCCGAACTACGGGATCTGGCACTCCATACCCGGCGCCTTCACCCTCGACCTGCTCGCCGTCCTGGTGATGTTCGCCGTCTTCCACGGACTGCTCCGCGACCCGCTGACCGCGCTGCTGCCCGCCGGCCTCGCGGGAAGGGCGGCCTCGCTGGCCCCGAAACACGACATCGGCCGGCTGCTGCCCGTGGTCTCGGGCGGCGTCGTCGGCTCCCTCACCCACCTGCTGTGGGACTCCTTCACCCACTCGTACAGCATCCGGATCTGGGGCTGGTCCTGGCTGGTCGACCCCCTCGTCGGCCAGATGCCCGCCTTCCGTGTGCTGCAGTACCTCTCAAGCGTGGTCGGGCTGAGCCTGGTGCTGTGGTGGTCCTGGCGCGGCCTGGCCCGGATGACCCCGGTCGCGGTGCCCGACCGGCTGAGGCTCTCCACCCCGGTACGGCTCGGCGTGATCCTGGCGGCGGTGGCCACGACCCTGGGGGGAGCGGCGGTGTGGCCCGTGCTCTTCCCGCCGAGGGACGGGACCGAGCTGATCACCAGGCTGGGCGCGGGAACACTGGCCGGGCTGAGCGTGCTGCTGGTCGTCTACGCCGCGGTGTGGCAGCTCAGAAAGGCCGTGGCAGTATTCCAGGATGCCTGAAGCAGCCGATTCCCACCGGGACCTTCACCGGGACCCTCACCTGGCCGACTACGCGAACCTGCGTGACGTCGAACTGCGCAAGAGCCTTGAGGCCGAACACGGCCTGTTCATCGCCGAAGGGGAGAAGGTGATCCGCAGGGCCGTCGCCGCCGGATACCCGGTGCGCTCGGTGCTGCTGACCCGCCGCTGGGCCGACTCCCTGGCCGACCTGCTCGACGGTCTCGGCGACCGGGTCCACGTGGTCGAGGACCGGGAGATGGAGGAGATCGCCGGGTTCCCGGTCCACCGCGGCGCCCTGGCCGCCATGGACCGCAAGCCTCTGCCCACGGTCGCCGAGACGCTGCGCGGCGGCCCCCGGCGTGTCCTCGTCCTGGAGGACCTGGTGGACCACGGCAACGTGGGCGCGATCTTCCGGTGCGCCGCCGCGCTCGGCGTCCACGCCGTGATCCTGTCGCCCCGCTGCGCCGACCCGCTGTACCGCAGGGCGGTGAAGGTGTCGATGGGCGCCGTCTTCGCGATCCCGTACGCGCGGATGACCAACTGGTACGACGGCCTCGCCGAACTCCGCGCGGCGGGTTTCCTGACCCTGGCGCTCACCCCCGACCAGGGCGCGACCCCGATCGACACGGCCGGTACGGCGGACCGGGTCGCCCTCCTGCTCGGCTCGGAGGGCGACGGCCTGTCCTCCCGCTGGCTGCACGAGGCCGACCAGCCGGTGTGCATCCCGATGAGCTCAGCCGCGATGAGCCTGGGCGTCGATTCCCTCAACGTGGTCGCGGCGGCGGCCATCGCCTGTCACGGCCTGATGCGCGGCGTCCTCGTCACCGGAACCGGAGACGCCCGGGGTTAGGCGTCGCCGCTGAGGGACCCGCCGTCCTCGCCCTGGTCGTCGCCCGTGCCGGAGACCTGCTCGCCGGCCCAGTCCAGGAGCCGGTTGGCGGTCTGGAAACGGCGCTCGGACTTCGCGTCGCCGAGGATCACCCCGACGAACCGGTGGCCGTCCCGGTCGGCGGCGAACGACAGGCAGTAGCCCGCGGCGCGGGTGTAACCCGTCTTCACACCCAGCGCGCCGGGCGTCTTGCCGAGCAGCTTGTTGCTGTTGGTCCAGGTGTGGGCCCGGTGCAGCTTGGAGGCGGCCACGCTGTGGCGCCTGGTCGAGACGATGCCCAGCAGCACCGGGTCACCCAGCGCGACCTGGGCCAGCTTGGCCTGGTCCTGGGCGGTCGAGTAGCCGCCGGACGGCTTGGGCAGCCCGTCGGTGTTGGTGTAGCGGGTGCCGGTCAGGCCGAGCGAGCGGGCCGCGGCGTTCATCTTGGCCACGAACCTCTTCTCGCCGGGACCGTAGACGCGGGCCAGCGCGTGGGTGGCGTCCGCCCCCGAGGGGAGCATCACCCCGTACAGCAGGTCCCGGACGGTCAGGCGCTCCCCGGCGCGCAGCGAGGCGCTGGTCGCGTCGTTCGTCGCGGCGTGCCGTACGTCGTCGGCGTTGATCCTCACGACGTCGTCGAGTCCGGCCTCGCGCAGCACGACGTAGGCCGTCATGACCTTGGTCAGGCTGGCGATCGGCACCCGCTTGGTGGCCTGCTTGGCGAACAGCGGCTTGCCCGTGGTCACGTCGAGCAGGTAGGCGACCTTCGCGGCCACCGCGGGAGCGGTCGAGGCCGCGACCGTCCTCGTCACGGCCTGTGACACGACCGGCGCCGCGGCGTGCGCGGGCACGACGAACCCGGTTGTCGCCGTGGTCACAGTGGCCAGAGCGGTACAGGCGAAAAGACGAATTCCCCCGGTTTGCATGGGGAACATGGTGGCAGAAACCGCGCAGAGGTGTGACACAAGCCGTACGGCGCGGCGTCACCCGACGGTGACTTCCTCCTTGGCCCGCCGCGCGTTCCTGCGGTGACGCACGAACAGCGTGACCGCCACGGCCGCCACGAGAAGACCCGTGCCCGCGAGCAGCGGAGACTCGGCCGCGAGCTTGAGCCAGCCCCACAACAGCGAGTACAGGCCGAAGGACGCGATGGGGACCCAGGTCAGGCAGCCGAGGGCGCTGGCCACGACGTACCACGGGTAGGAGACACGCAGCACCCCCGCGGCCCAGGGCAGCGTGTGCCGCAACCCGGGAATCCAGAAACAGCCGTAGACGGCGAGCGCGCCCCACCTGCTGACGGCGTTCTCGACCTTGCGGATGCCGTCCTGGCTGATCCGCCTGCCCACCCGGGTGGCGTAGAGCCTTGGGCCGAGCTTCCTGCCGATCCAGTAGTAGGCCTGGAAGGCGCCGAACAGCGCGACCCCTCCGATGAGCACCCAGAGCCACAGGGGCATCCCCAGCACGGAGGCCGAGGTCGGGTCGGGGATGCCCGCCGCGAACGACCGCATTGTGAACATCACCGCCCTGCTGGTTTCCCTGCCGTATGCCGATATTAGGGCAGGCTTACCTGACCTTGTCCAGGGGGTCGGGTGGGAGCCCGTTCAGCCGCCGTTGACACTGCAACCGGACGTCAAGCGGAGATCAACCATCCCGGGCTACAAGTAAGGGGCAGAAACAGGGAGGGAACAGTCATGAGTCCGCGAGGCAGTCTCACGCCGGTGGTGGCCAGTGGAACCGCGAGCGTCGTGAAACTGCTGGTCGCCACGCTCGCCTTTGTCGGAGCCTACGCCGGGATCGAGGTGCCGCGCACCCCCGCGACCACGGTGCGGGCGGTCAGCGCGGACGACGCGTCGGTGGAGACCGTGGAGTTGTCGTCCAAGTCCATGCAGGAGACCACGGCGCAGGGCCAGGCGGAGACCACCCTGGCGGAGGGCACGGTCACCGTCACCCCCGCAACCGAGGGCGGCCCATGCGACAGGCCGTACGAGGCGCGCAGCGTCATCGGCAACCCGCACCCGGAAAGAACCGTCACCTACGGCTGGCGCCTGCAGCGCTGGAGCGAGTCATCCCGCAGCTGGCGCACCTACCTGAGCGGCGGCTCCGGCTTCACCGGAGAGCGTCAGACCGTCGAATGGCAGCCGAGGGTCGTCGGCAACCCCGGTCTGTACCGCGTCACGCTCTCCGTCCCCGGCCGTCCGACCGCGCACAGCGCCAGGTTCCGCGTCAGCTGCTGAGCGAACGCTGCGCCGCCTCGACCCAGCGGGTCACCCCGACCCGCCGGGCGACGGTCAGGGCGTCCTCGTAGTGCGGGCGCACCGCGTCGGAGAAGCCCAGCCTGAGCGCCAGGTCACCCAGGGTCAGTGAGACCGGCCACAACGCGACCACACCCGTTCCCGCGCCCGCGATCCGCTCGGCGAACGGCTTGAGCGTGTCGTAGGCCTCGGTCATCCGTTCCCGGTCGTCCAGCAGCATCCCGGCCAGGGCCCGCCAGACCATCGCCAGCTCGTAGAGGAAGTCAGGGCGGACCGGAGTCTTGACCGCGATGACCGCCCTGGCGTCCCGCGTGTGCCCGGCCGAGGCCAGCGCCACGGCGTAGGCGTCGAGAGTCCACTTGGCCCCCCGCTGATGGGCCTCGGCCAGCGGTTCGACCATGTCGGCGGCCCTGCCGTTGACCAGGTGCAGGCAGAACGTGGTGATCAGCGGAAGGTCCTGACGGCCTTCGAGCATGCCCGCCTTCGCGGTCAGCCGCGCGGCGTCCCGGTAGGCGAGCGCCGCCCCTGAGAAGTCACCGGCGATCATCAGGCGCTGCCCGGCGTACCACGCGCCCACGGCGGCGGGGGCGGGCAGGCCGTACTGCCTGGCGAGCCGTTCCGACGCGGCCACGTGCGCGTCGGCCTCGGCGAACGCGCCGGAGGCCGCGGCGCACTCCATCAGCACCAGATGCGCCAAGGCCTGGACCGAGACCTGGCCGGTCGTCTTGCCGACCTCAAGCAACTCCCTGCCGATGACCTCGCGCTCCCCGACGGGGGTGATGCCGTACGACTGACGCAGCCGCCCGCTCAGCGCGGTCGCCAGCAGCGCCGGATCACCACTGCGCCTGGCCAGCTCCTCCGCCTCAAGGGATGCCTGCTCACCCCTGGAGGTCGCCGACCCCTCAAGTTCGAGCGCCAGGGTGGCCAGCAGGCTCGCCCGCAGCGACTGTTCGCCCGCCGGCAGCTCGACCAGCGCCTGCTCGGCGACGTCCACGATCTCCCACGCCGTACGGGTGAAGTCACGGGCCATACCCTTGTGCGGCACGGCGAGGGAGGCGGCGACCCTGGCGGTCAGCTCCAGGTTGCCCAGCGGCAGGGCGGTGTCCATCGCCTCACGCCGCCGCCTGCGGGCCGCGGCCATGTCCCCGCACAACGCCAGCGCCTTGATCAGGTTCAGGGTCAGCAGCAGACGCTCACGGGTGCTCTCCGGGGTCGAGGCGGCACCGGACCTGTCGAAGGCGGCGATCGCCTTCTCCCACAGCGAGGCCGCCTCACGGTGGGCGAAACGCCGTTCGGCCTGCTCGGCTGCCAGTCCCGCGTAGCGCACAGCCTTGGCCGCGGTCTCCGCGGTGCCCGCCGCGTCGTAGTGGTGGGCGAGCGCGGCCACGTCCCCGGGATGCCTGCGCTCGATCGCCGAGGCGACGGCGGCGTGCAGACGGGAACGGCGCAGCCTGGACGCGTCCGAGTAGACGGTGTCCCGGACCAGGTCGTGATCGAAACGCAGCATGCCGGGACCCGGCTCGGTGACCAGCCCGGCCAGCAGAGCCGCCTCAACGGCGTCGACCACCGCGTCCTCGTCACCCGCGACGTCGACCAGCACGTCCACATCGACGTCACGGCCGATCACCGCCGCCTGCAGCAGGATCTGCTGGGCGGCGGCGGGCAGCCTGGCGATCCGGCGTCGCAGCACGTCACGGACACCGGACGGCACACCGGAGATCACCTCGGCCGCCGTCGCGCGGTCGCTCACCGCCTCTGCGTCCAGCAGGCGTACGGTCTCACGGACGAAGAACGGGTTGCCGCCGGTCCGTTCGACGATGCTGTTGACCGCGTCCTCGTCGACCGCGCGCACACAGGTGGCCCTGACCAGTTCGGCGACGGCCTCGGCGTCCAGACCCGTCAGGCCGACCCGCACGGGACCGAGCCTGGCCAGCGCGGCGAGCACGTCCGCCTGCTGGTCGCTCAGCTCGCTGTCCCTGCAGGTCACCACGAGCAGCACCCGGCTGGTCGCCAGCAGGCTCGGCAGCGCCCGCAGCAGCGCGAGCGTCTGGTCGTCGGCCCAGTGCAGGTCCTCCAGCGTCAGCAGGATCGGCCGCTCCTTGGCGACGGCCGCCAGGTAACCGCCGACCGCCCGGTGCAGCCGGAACCCACCGGAGGCCTGGTCCTCGTCGGGCTCGGCCGCGGTGTCGTCCAGCAACGGGGCCAGCAGCGGGGCGTACTCACCCGCCCCGGTGACGTCCACCAGGGTGCGCAGGATCTCCACCCACGCCCAGACGGGCGGGGTGGCGCTGCTGTCGGGGCACGCGCCCGAGGAGGTTCCCCAGCCGTCGTCGGCGAGCTGCCTGGCGAGCCTGCGGACCAGCATCGTCTTGCCCGCGCCCGCGTCACCGCTGATCACGGCCGCGGTGAAACGGCCCGTCCTGGCCGCCGCGGTCATCAGCCTGCTCAGCTCCGCCTCCCGTCCGACGAACGGCTCGGGCTCCAGGGGCGGCAACTCGGCGGGGGCCGCCGCCGGACGGGGCGGCCAGGTGTCGGCGGGCACCGCCGTACGCTGTCTCGCCGGTGGGACGGCGAGCTGGAGACCGGGGTCCTGAGCCAGGATGTCCGACTCAAGCTTGCGCAGCGCGGGACCCGGGTCGATGCCCAGCTCGTCGGCGAGGATCGTGCGCGCCCTGCGCAGCGCGGCCAGCGCGTCGGCCTGCCGTCCGCACCGGTAGAGGCCGAGGGCGAGCAGCCGCCAGCCCTCCTCACGCATCGGGTGCTCGGCGGTCAACGCCTCCAGATCGGGTACGGCCTCCGCGGGCAGCCCGAGACGCAGACTGCTGTCGGCGTGCCGCTCACGGGCCACCAGCCTCAGCTCGGTCAGGCGGTTCACCTCCGCCTCCGCCCACGGCTGGTCGGCGAAGTCGGAGTACGGCGTGCCACGCCACAACCCCAGCGCCTTCTCAAGACGCGCCCGCGCCGAGGCGGGGTCGTCGCCTTCGAGCTGCTCACCGGCGGCGCGGACCATGGCCTCGAACCGCAACGCGTCCACCTGGTCGGGCGCGACACGCAACGCGTAACCCGAGGCGACGGTCACCAGCAGCCGGTTCGGCCCCCCACGCGGACGGCCGGGTTCGAGGACCCGCCGCAGCCGGGAGATGTAGACCTGCAACCCCGACTGCGCGCCCTTGGCCGCGTCGTCGTCCCACAGGTCATAGAGAAGGGAGTCAACGGGGACGACCTGCCCCCGCGCCACCAGAAGCCGGGCGAGGACGGCACGCTGGCGTAACCCGCCCAGATCGAGCTCGTCGTCACCGGAGTGCGCCTCGACCGGGCCGAGGACCCGGAACGCTACGATTTCACCCGCCATGTCAGCCGCCACGCTATGCGGGCCTTCGAATCGCGCACAAGGTTTTTCCCAATCTAGCGGCTGATCGGCTCTTTCTCGGGGGCCTGGACCGTGCTCTCACGCCTGCGCAGGAGCGCCCACGCGCCAAGTGCCAGACCGCCGAAGGGGATTTCGACAGTGTAGGTCCAGAAGCCGAAAAGCAACGCAGCGGCCGTGGCCGAATCGAGCGGGGCCCCGAAGAAGACCAGTGCGCCGACGGTCCCGGCCTCCATGATGCCGGTCCCGCTCGGGGTGACGACGGCGGTGGTCAGCACCCTGGACAGGGCGAAGACCGCGATCGACTGAGCCAGGCCCGGATAGGAGCCGGTCGCCTGGAGACAGCAGACGAGGATCAGCCACTGCAGGCCGAGGAAGAAGATCATGCCCAGGGTGAGTCCCGGCCAGCGGTGCCGTACGACCTCGGAGGTGTCGGCGCGCAGCCGGTCGAGGGAGTGGGAGGGGCCGTGACCGGTCGGACGCCACCGGCGGGGAAGCAGCCGGGCGGCGGCGTCGAGAACCCGGCCGAGCAGCGCGGCGGCGGCGTCCCAGTACAGCGCGGAGGCGACCACGACGACCAGCACCAGGATGGACAGCGCGCCGACCCAGCCCGCGCTGGTCACCGCCGGGCTGAGCCGCTGCCCGCTGAGCAGCAGCGCCAGGATGCCGACCGCGGGCAGGATGAACCGGAACAGGGTGTTCCAGATGCCGCTGGCCAGCGTCGAGACCACCACGGGCCGCAGCGGGAAGCCCCACCCCTTGGTCATCCCGATCGTCATCGCGACCCCGGCGGCGCCGCCGAACGGCAGCAGGTTGCTCACCGCGCTGCCGGCCGCGTTCAACGTGAGAGCCTGCAGGTGGGTCAGACCGGGCAGGGAGGCCGTCAGCACGAACGTGTAGGCCAGCAGGCTCGCCAGCCAGACGGCGGCCATCAGCGCGATCATCTGCCAGCTCAGCCCGGAGAACTGGGCGCCGATCTGCGACCACGAGACGTGCTTGCCGGTCATCGCCTCGACGATCTGCGGCAGGAAACGCACGAGCGTCGCGGCCAGTGCCAGCGACACGACCGACAGTCCGATCTGAACCCACTTGTTCTTCATGAAACCCCCTCGACCAAGTGTGCCGGTCCGGGGCTCATCCTTTGGGAGGAGCTTCGAACGGATGCCTCAGCCTGGCGCCCTGCGGCAGATCACGGCGGACGTACCACTCGGTGCCGAAGATGAGCCGGTAGAGCGGCAGGGGCACCTTCAGCATCACCCCGAGCGTCCGGGTGTCCGCCCCCGTCGCCTGGGAGGCGTGCGCCGCCATGCTCGCCCGCTTCTGCCGGGCGAAACGCCGTACCCCGACCCGATGGGTGATCACCGACCCGGGGGAGTAGGCCCGCTCGAAGGAACGGATGTCCAGCTGCGGGAAGAACCTGCTGATCAGACGCAGCCCCTTCAGCAGAGGATCACGGTTGACCGTCGCCTCGAGCACGATCGGGGTGCCCGCGATCTCGGCCGCCCGCGCGCCCACCCGGTTCACCTGAACATGGTCGGGATGCCCGTAGCCCCCCGCCGGGTCGTAGGTCGTCAGCAGGTCGGCCCCCTCCTCGGTGAGGATCTCGGCCAGCCGCCCCGCGGCCTCTTCGACGTCGGCGTCGATGAAGGCGTTCCCCGCGCGTCCCTCGGCGACGCCGCCGTCCGGGGCGAGCCCCGAGTCGCCGTAGCCGAGGTTCACCACCCTGGCGCAGCCGAGCGCGGCGGCCGACCTGTACAGCTCGGCCATCCTGGCGGCCCCCAGGGCCTCACCGGGTTCGAGATCGGCCTGACCGAGTTCCCCCGAGGTGGCGACGACCAGGATCACCCGGTGGCCCTGGGCGGCGAGCATCGCCATGGTCCCGGCGGTCAGCAGGGCCTCGTCGTCGGGGTGGGCATGGAAGAACACGGCTGCGTTGCTTTGCGACGCCTTTGGCGTCGCGGGTTGTGTTTCTTTGCGCCGCCTGGCGGCGTCGCGGGCTTGGGCGCCTCCGGGTCGGTGCTTTCCCTCGTCGCTCATCCGCTGCGCTCCTTCGCTCCTCAGTCCAAGCACCGACGCGCCCAAGCCGGACACTCCTCACACATGGCTCCGGGAAAGCGCAGGCCGTGGTGCCTTGCGCAATCTTGGGCGCTTCGGGTCGGTGTCTTCCCTCGTCACCGCGTCGCTTCGCTCCCGCGTCCTCAGCCCGGACACCGACGCGCCCGAGTCGTGACCCCTCACGTGTGGCACCGGTACCCCCGAACAAAACCTTAGAGGGGATGACGGGATCCGAGGCATCGGCAGGGCCTTGGAGCGTTCGCGAGGCCCGGGTCGTCGGGGGGACCGAAGGATGGCGGGCTGAACGGGGGGATCTTCCGCGGGGTCCTGGGGGCGCGGGGTGGGGTGGGGTGGACGCTTTAGGCTGGCACGGTGAGGATCCTCCACGTCAGTGACTGTTACCTGCCGCGTCTGGGTGGGATAGAGGTGCAGGTGGCCGATCTGGTCCGGATGGAGCGGGAGGCGGGCCACGAGGTCGAGGTCGCGACCGCGACGCCGGGGGAGGCGCTGCGGGGCGTGTATCGGATCGTTGCGAAACTCCCCTTCGACCTGCCTGTTCACCCGTTCGGCGTCGGTCACCTGCTGCGTCTGGTCAAGGTACGGCGGCCCGACGTGGTGCACGTTCACATGGGCGCGGTCTCACCGTTCGCCTGGATGGGCGTCCGCGCCGCCGTACGGGCCGGGCTGCCCGTCGTGGTGACCGTGCACAGCATGTGGGATCCGGTGACCCGTGCCCTCTACCGGGGGCTGCGGCTGCTGTTCGAATGGCACCGCTGGGGGCTGGTCGGCACCGCGGTGAGTGAGGCCGCGGCCCGGCCGATCCGCTCGGTCGCGGGGCGCAGGGTGCCGGTCCACGTGGTCTCGAACGGCCTGGACGTCTCGGCCTGGCGCCAGGCCGTCCCCGACTCCGGTGGCGAGGTCGATCAGGACGCTTCCGTGCACGTCGTGGCGGTCGGACGGCTTGCGCCCCGCAAGCAGCCGGTCAGGTTGCTCAGGCTCCTCAAGGAGGCCCGCGCCCTGGTGCCCGCCGAGACGCGGATGCGGGCGACCGTCGTGGGCGACGGCCCCGCGCGCTCCCAGATGGAGCGTTATCTGCGGGCGAACGAGATGACGGGGTGGGTCTCGCTCCCCGGTCGCTACAGCCGTGAGCGGATCCGTGAGCTGCTCGCCTCCGCCGACGTCTTCGTCGCCCCCGCTCCCAGGGAGTCCTTCGGACTTGCGGCGCTTGAGGCCAGGGTGGCCGGGGTGCCGGTGGTGGCGCGGGCCCAGAGCGGGGTGGCCGACTTCGTCCGTCCCGGCAAGGAGGGACTGCTCGGCGAGAGCTTCGAGGGCCTGGTCACCTCGGTGGCCAAGCTGGTGCGCGACCGCGACCTGCGCGAGTCGATCGCGGCCCACAACCGTGAGACGGAGCCGGTGCGCTGTTCGTGGCCCGCCGTGCTTGAGGGCTTCGAGCAGTGCTACGCCGAGGCCCGCGCGCTGCGCGGCTGACAAGGGGCTGACACCCGGTAAAGAGTCCCTCGGATCGTCCTCGCCGCCTGGCATGCGATGCATGTTTATGGCGCGTGATGCAAGGCCGGCAGGAGTCTGCCGAACGACAAAGCCCCCACCGGACGGCAGGGGCTTACAGGACACGGCATGAACCTGGCCGGTCGAACTCAGGTCGGGGAAACACCCTGGGTGCCGACTCGGGCTCACCCGACCCCCAGAGCCGTCGGTTCGGACGCCGATTCCCCCAGCGTCGTTCTCCGCGTGGGCATCCCCGTAACACGCCTCAACCCACGGCACCCGGCACTGGAAACGAAGAGTTCGCCCCGCCTTCCCCGGTGCCAAGTGTGGGGAGTGCCGGTTTGGGGCGTCCTCGGCATCTGGGCTGCGGAGCGAGGGGGCGTAACGGACGAACGATGAAAGAGGACGCCGACTCGAAGCGCCCAAACCCGCGCTGCCGAAGGAGCCGCAAAGCAGCACATCTTGTGCTTTACCGGCCCCAAGTGTGAGGAGTTTCGGCTTGGGCGCGTCGGTGCTTGGACTGAGGAACGCAGGAGCGAAGCGACGGGGTGACGAGGGAAGACGCCGACCCTGGGAGTCCAAGACCGTACTGTCGAAGGCGGCGCAAAGGAACACAGCCGCCGCCCCGCGCTGCCCCCCGCAGGCGGAGCGGCGGCTGTGTCCCTCGGGTGTGCCTCCCTGGGAGCGGGAGGCACGGGGTGGAGAGGTCAGATCAGATAGGTCAGGAGGAGCAGGCCTTGCCCAGCTTGACGGTGGCCTCCTGGGCGCTCTTGGCCATGTTCTGCACGGTGGCGCCGGCTCCGGCCGGGTCCTTGGGGTCGATCTTGAAGTCGCCCCAGGTCTTGGCGAGGTCGTTGAGTGCGGAGGCGAGGTCCCCGTCGGTCTTGCCGGCGAGCTCCTTCAGGTCGGCCGACAGCTTCTGGCTGGCGTCGTTGAACTTGCTGAAGTCGGTGCCGGCGCTGGCGGTGGCGGTGGTGTAGTCCGTGAAGGCCTTGGTCCAGGGCGCCTGGGCGCAGAACTCGGCGTTGCCGGACCCGCCACAGGCGGCGGTGAAGGAGAGAAGTGCGGCTCCCGCGATGGTGGCGGCGATACGACGGGAGGAGAGGACGGAGAACATTTCTACCTTTCATTACTTCTTGTGACAGAGAGAACAGTAGGGGATCTCCTTGCGGCGCACTTTCATGACGCTTACAGGTGGTGCCCGAGTGACGCTGGGTGAGATCCGCCGGAGGACGGGTAGGAGCGCGGCATGGCTGAGGCGGTGATCGATTCCGGCGCGGCCCAGCACTCGCTCAAGCGGGTGATCGGGCGCCGGGTCCTGTTGCTCTTCGTGGTCGGCGACATCCTCGGTGCGGGGATATACGCCCTGGTGGGGAAGGTCGCCGGATATGTCGGCGGCGCTCTGTGGCTGCCGTTCCTGGTGGCCTTCGTGCTGGCCGCGCTGACCGCGACGGCCTACGCCGAACTCGTCGGGAAGTATCCCCAGGCCGCCGGGGCCGCGCTGTACACGAACAAGGCGTTCAACATCCCCTTTTTGACCTTCGTCGTGGCCTTCGCGGTGCTGATGAGCGGGATCACCTCGGCGAGCGCGGCGGCGCGCGCGTTCGGCGGCAAGTACCTCGGGGAGTTCGTCACCCTGCCGGTGATGGCCGGGGCGTTCGTCTTCCTGGGGCTGGTGACGCTGGTGAACTTCGCCGGCATCTCCGAGTCCATCAAGGTCAACGTGGTCCTGACCGTCATCGAGGCGTTCGGGCTCGTGGTGATCATCGTGATCGGGATCTACGCGCTGCTGTCCGGGGAGGGTGAGCCCGCCCGGGCCCTGGAGTTCCATCCGGCGAACGGCGCCTTCCTCGGCGTTCTCGGCGGTACGGCTCTCGCCTTCTACGCGTTGCTCGGCTTCGAGGACTCGGTCAACCTGGCCGAGGAGTCGAAGGATCCGCAGCGCGACTACCCCAGGGCGCTCTTCGGCGGTCTGGCGGTCGCGGCGCTGATCTATCTGGCGGTGGCGTTCACCGCGACGATGCTGGTGGACGCCAAGACCCTGACCAGCTCGACGGGCCCACTTCTTGAGGTCGTCAAGGTCGCGGGCCTGGCGTTCCCGCCCAAGCTGTTCGCGCTGATCGCGCTGCTCGCGGTCGGCAACACCGCGCTGATCAACATGATCATGGCCTCACGCCTGGTGTACGGCATGGCACGCGAGGGCATCGTGCCGAAGGTCTTCGCCTCGGTGCACTCGACCAGGGCGACGCCCTGGGTGGCCGTCCTGTTCACCACCGCGATCGCGGCGGTGCTGGTCGCGACCGGCGATGTCGGCGATCTGGCCGACACGACGGTGCTGCTGCTGTTGCTGGTCTTCGCACTGGTCAACGTGGCCGTGCTCGTGCTGCGCAAGGATCCCGTCGGCCATGACCACTACCGGGCGCCCAGTTGGATGCCGGCGCTCGGCGCGGTGGTCTGCCTGGTGCTCGCGCTGCCGATCACGGGGCGCGGCGCCGACGTCTACGTGCGGGCGGGTCTGCTGCTCGTCGTCGGGGTGGTGCTCTGGTTCGTCAACAGGTTGTTCCTGTCAGAACGGGAGCGCTCGTCCTGAAGGGGTGCGCAGGTCGAGAGAGGCGGGCTGACGTGGCGGCCGAGGCCTTTGGGTGATTCTTATACGTTTCATGTCAGACTCCCTCTTTATTGGAGTTTGGGAGAGAGTACGACATTCCAAGGGCGATTTGGGGTGTCCATGGGTGATCGAATTTGTTTCGAGCCGTCCGGAGAGTGAAAACGGAGCACTCTCCGGATATCGGACGGGCCGGGAAGCCCGACGTGGCAGGGGATGCGCACGCCGGTTCCCGGCCTGAAGATCGCGGCGAGGAGACAGGTAAAACTTGAAATCGGAAGGAACGGGCTCAACGTCTGAGGACGAAGTCGTCCTCGTCGTCGCCGACGCCGACCGAGCCGACCGCCCACAGCGTGGCCGTGCCGGGCACCCGGGTGACACCCGTCCTGGTGACGTGGTCACTGTCCTCGTACTGCTGGTCGGGGCGGCGGGGACGCAGGAGCGGGCCGTACTCGCGTGTCCACGCCGTGCCGTCGAAGCGGAGCAGGAGAGCCTGTCCCGGATGGTCGGCGTCCACGCCGCTGATCCACACCTCCCCGGGGCCGGAGGCGGTGACACCCTGCAGGGCGCCGTGGGCGACCGGCACCTCGGCCCTGGCCCACCGGGTCCCGTCCCAGTGCAGGACCAGCGGCTGCCCCTGCCTGATCCGGGCTCCGTCCCGTACGGCCCCGGCGGGCGTGACCTCCCCGACCGCCCACACGTCGGACGGGGAGACCTGCCAGACCCGCCGCAGGGTGCCGCCGGGGATCGCGGGCGTCCTCGACCGCTCCCAGCGCTCCGGGGAGCCGTGCCAGACCAGCGGGGTGCCGTCCTGGGCCGCTCCGACCGCCCAGACGTGCCCCTGCCTGGCGGTGACCGCCTCGAAGGTGCCGCCGCTGCCGGTGAGCACGTTGCGGAAGGCCGTGCCGTCCCACCGGATCAGCACCCCGCCGGACGGGCCGTTCCCGGTGAACCACGCTGTGCCCCCCGTGTTCCCCGTACCCCCTGTGGCGGCGACGTCCGTCAGCCGGTAGTCCTCCGCGACGCCGAAGGGCCGACGCGCCGTCCAGCGCCGCCCGTCCCAGCGCGCGGCGAACGCGTTCACCCCGTTGCCCGCGACCCAGACGTCCAGGGGGCCGGCCACGCTGACGCCCGTCAGGTGGTTGACGTCGTGATGGTTCAGCCCGGTGACCTCGCGCCATCTCACACCGTCCCACCTGGTCACGGCGGGAGCGCCCTCCCGGTCCTCGGCGCCCGTCTGGTAGCCGACCGCCCACACCTCACGAGGCCCGGCCGCCGCCACGTCGAGCAGCGCGGAACTCGCCGCCAGCTCGGCGGGCCTGACGGCCTTCCAGGCGGGCGAGACCGGCGACGGGTTCCGCTGCGCCGTACGGCTCGGCGGTGGCCCCTGGGACGAGGTGGGGGACGGCTCGGGAGGATGCGCGCCACAGGAGGCCATCAGGGTCACCCCGGCGAGCACGAGCGTGACAGAGCGTAGATGTCCCATGCGGGCATCCTCCCCCAGAGTGCCCTCAGGACGGTGCCGATCCTGAATAGACCTGTCAGCCCTGGGCACCCTGACAGGACGAGTGAAGACGCGTCCTCCGCCGTCTGGGACGGGGACGAGGCACGCCAAACGGGATAGTGGGGGATGCGTCCGGCGGCATGGCCTCCGGGCTCACGGAGGGACCCGTTCCGTGTGAGACAGTTACACGGCTGGGAGAGGTTCGGTACAGAAGGTTGATGATGTTCGCGGGAAAAGAGCCGGAGCCGAGTTTCAGCGCCACGTCCGGGCTGCACGGTACGACGCTCGTGGTGCGGGTGAGCGGGGAGCTGGACCACTACCACACGCGGTTGTTGCGTGCGGAGCTCGGCAGGGCGTGGGAACTCCTGCAGTCGCCGACCCTCATCCTCGACCTGTCGGCCCTGACGTTCTGCGACTCCTCCGGCATCGGTGAACTGCTCCAGGCCCGTCACCAGGGCCAGCTCGCGGGAGTACGGCTCATCCTCACCGGTGTCCAGGGAAACCTGGCCCGCAGGCTCAACCTGGCGGGTCTGACCCAGGTCTTCGAGGTCTTCCCCTCCGTCGCCGACGCCCTGGAAGCGGCCTGACCGGAGGTTCACGGTGTCCTGATCCGTCCGGTGTGAGGCCCGTACGGCCCTGCCGGGGCCGGGGTGACGGCCGGTAGCGTCGGCGTCGTGGCTGATGAGGGGACCGGAAGTACCGGCAGGGTCGTGGTGCTGGTCCTGCCCGAGGTGAACCTGCTCGACCTGGCGGGTCCGGTGCAGGTGTTCGACGCCGCCGCGTTTCTCGGCGCGGGATACCGGATCGAGCACGTCGCCGACGCCGAGCGGGTGGCGACCGCCCAGGGGGTGAGCCTCGCGGGGCTCGGTGCCCTGCCCCGGGTCGTGGCCGGTGATCTGGTGCTGGTCCCGGGCCCCAGGCTGCGTGAGCACCGAGAGCCGTACGTCTCGGAGACCGTGATCGGCTGGCTGCGTACGGCGGCCGCCGCAGGGGCGCGGCTGGCGTCGGTCTGCACCGGTGCGGTGGCGCTGGGCGAGGCGGGTCTGCTGGACGGGCGCCGCTGCACCACGCACTGGTCGCTGGTCGAGGCGATGCGCGCCAGATATCCGGCGGCCAGGGTGCAGGAGGCGGTGCTCTACGTCCACGACGGCCCGGTCAGCACCAGCGCGGGCGTCTCAGCGGGGGTCGATCTCGCGCTCTCGCTGGTCGAGCGGGACCACGGCCCCGCCCTGACCACGGCCGTCGCCCGGGAACTGGTGGTCTACCTGCGCAGGGACGGCGCGGGAGAGCAGATCAGCCAGTTCCTGAGGCACCGGTCGCACCTGGACTCCGCCGTCCACCGGGTGCAGGACCACCTCGCGGGGAGCATCGACGCCGCGTCCACCCTGGCCGAACTGGCCGAGGTGGCGAACCTGTCCCCGAGGGGGCTCAGCCGGGCCTTCACCGCGGCGACCGGGATCACCCCGCTGGAGTACCGGCAGCGGCTGCGGCTCGAACGCGCCATGTCCCTGCTGCGCGAGACCAGCCTGCCGATCGACGCCGTGGCCGTCCGGTGCGGCTTCCGCGAGGGACGGCACTTCCGCCGCCTGTTCAAGGCCAGGTACGGCGGGCCGCCCTCGGAGTTCCGGCGGGAAACCGGCTGACCGTCCGGCCCTTCCCCTTCTTCTTGTTCCCGGTTCCTGAGCGGGCCGGGACCCCTCACACCCCAGGAGCTTCCGCATGCCTCCACGCGTCAGATTGCTCGTACGGATAATCCTTTTCATCGCCATGTGGGGTGTTCTTGTTGGTGGAACGTGTGTGACCGGAGTCGTGGTCTCCATGCGGGACAGCTACCCGACGGCCCCGCGAGCCGTACCCGGGAAGCCTCCGGCGGGGGAGGCGCCGCAGGGACGGATCAAGGTCGCGGTCGTGGTCGGGACGAGCGGTTCGGTGACCACCGACGTGCTCGGGCCGTACGAGGTCTTCGCCCGCTCCGATCGGTTCCTCGTCCGCACGGTGGCCGCGCGCAGGGAGCCGGTCCCGTTGTCCGGCGGCCTGCGCCTGCTGCCCGACCGCACGCTTGAGGAGGCGGAGACCGGGGACGCGGTGCCCGACGTGGTCGTGGTTCCGGCCGTGGTCGACCCCGAGGGTGAGGCCGAGGCGCCGCTGCGCGCCTGGATCGCCCGTCAGGCCGCCGCGGGCGCCCGGATCCTGGGCGTCTGCGCGGGCTCCCGGCTGGTCGCGGCCGGTGGTCTGCTCAGGGGACGCGCCGCGACCTCGCACTGGGGGGTCATCGGGGCTCTCCGGAGCGACTATCCGGACACCCGCTGGGTTCAGGGCAGACGTTACGTCGAGGACGGCCCGGTCACCACGACCGCGGGTGTGACCTCCGGCGTCGTCGGCGCGTTGCGGCTGGTCGAACGGCTGGCGGGGGAGGCCGAGGCCCGGCGTGTCGGCGCCGAGGTCGGCTATCCCGGCTGGTCGCCCGACACCTCGACCGTGATCCCGGCCGAAGAGCCGGCTCTGGCGGACCTGCCCTACGCGCTCAACGCGGCCTTCCCCTGGTTCCGGCCGGTCGTCGGCATCGGGCTGAACCCGGGGGCCGGTGAGATCGACGTCGCCGCGGCGTTCGAGGTCTACGCGGGCGGCTCCTTCGCGGCCCACGCGGTCGCGCTCGCGGGCACCCCGGCGGTCACCACCCGGCACGGCGTGACCCTGGTGGCCGAACCGGCGGACGGTACGGCCCCGGCCCTCTCCCGGCTGGTCGTCCCCGGTGTCGGCGCGGTAGGGCAGGTCGATCCCGCGCTCACCCGTCTGGCCGCCGGGCGCGGCCTGTCCGTCGAACTGCCGCACGCGGGGCGCGGCGCCGCCGAGTCCGGCTTCGACCCGGTGCTGCGCGACCTGGCCGTCCACACCGACGTGGCCACCGCCCGCGCGACCGCGAAGTACAACGAATACCCCGTTGAGCACCTCGCGTTGACCGGTCCCGCCTGGTCGTGGCGGCCGACGCTGTTGTTCCTGCTGACCGTGGCCGGTGCCGGGATCGTCACCCGTGCCGCCTTCCGTTCCCTCCGCCGGCGCCGTACCGGGCCCTGACCCGAGGGCGGTCGGTCACATCGGGGGGTCGCCGAAGACGTCCCGCTGGGCGATGGACAGGGCCGTGAACAGGGCGCCGTTGAGGATCGCGTTGCCCTCGACCGTGCCCGCGCGGACCTGGGTGGGGACCGGGGAGAGCGTGTCGAGGTGCTCGCCGACCCGCGCGGCCAGTTCCTCACCGCCGGAGCGGCCCGTCTCCCCGCCGAGGACCACGAGTCCCGGGTCCAGGACGGCGACCGTGGTGAAGGCCATCCGGGCGATCCTGGCGGCCAGGGTGTCCCGGTCGAGCCCGACGGCGGCCTTGGCGTCCAGCAGGTCGCAGAAGGAGCCCTCGGGGAAGCCGAGCGGCGTGATCTCCCCCGCGCCACCCGAGGCGCCCCTGCGCAGCCTTCCGCCGAGGGTGACCGCCGCGCCCACGGCGTCGTCGAGCCAGAGCAGCACGAAGTCCTCGCGCCCCTGCGCGGAACCGGCGCGGTGTTCGGCGACGGCGGCGAGGTTGACGTCGTTCTCCAGGCTGATCCGCGCGTCGATCCTGCGGCGCAGCGTCTGGAGCAGGTTCGGCTGCCAGCCGGGCACACCGTTGTCCACGGCCAGTTCGCCGCTGTGCGGATCGACCATCCCCGGAACGCCGAGGACGACGGCGTGCAGACTCCGGGAGCCGGCCGCAGCGGCGACGGCGTCGGCGACGACCCCGGCCAGAGGGGCGGCCGCCCTGGCGTGCTGGGGGTAGGTGGGCGAGGTGATCAGGGCTCCGTTCCCGGGGCCGATCTCGCGGCTCGCCGAGCCGACCGGGCTTCCGGTGATGTCGGAAACGGTCACGGTGACCGTGTCGCGCCGTATGTCGGCTCCGGCCACGTGGGCGCGTCCGGCCACGATGCCGTACAGGCGGGCGTTCGGCCCCCGGCGTTCGTCACCGCTCTTGCCGACGACCTCGATGAGTCCGTTGGTCTGCAGGCGTTCGATGAGGTCGGACACGGTCGGGCGGGACAACCCCGTGAGCGCCCGTAGCTGCGGGGCGGTCAGCGTTCCGTGTTCGAGCAGCAGGTCCAGGGCGAGGCGGTCGTTGATCGCCCTGGCCATCTGCGGAGTCGCGGTCCTCATTTATCCCCTTTTAATCAGGAAGCCTGCCTGTTAGTTTCTCACACCATGCGCAACGACAATCAACGCGCCCGCATCGCGGTCGCGGCGGTGTTCGCCGTCCACGGGGCGGTAGCGGGAAGCATGGCGACCCGCGTCCCGTGGCTGCAAGACCATCTGAGTCTCGATCCCGCCGCACTGGGGATCGCCCTGTTCTGTCCTGCGGTGGGGGCTTTCATCGCGATGCCGATGGCCGGCCGCCTCGTCCACCGCATCGGCGGGCGCGCCGCCACGAGGATCCTGCTCGCCCTGTGGTGCGTCGCCCTCGCGATCCCCTCCCAGGCCCCCGGGTTCGTCTGGTTGTGCGCGATCTTCCTGATGTACGGCGCGGCGGCGGGCACGTGCGACGTCACGATGAACGCCCAGGGGGTGATCGTCGAGCGGAGCCTGGGACGTTCGATCATGTCGGGGCTGCACGGCATGTGGAGTGTGGGCAGCCTGGCCGGCGCCGGGATCGGGGTCGTCGCCGCCCAGGCCGGGGTCGACGCGCGCCTGCACCACGGCGCCGTCGCGCTCGTCCTGCTGGCCACCGGCCTCGTGGCGAGCCGCGGCCTGCCGGACGTCCGCCCTGAGCCGGGAGAGCAGGCGCCGCCCCGCTTCGCCGTACCCTCGCGGGCCGTCCTGGCGATCGGCGCGGTCGGGTTCTGCGCGACCTTCGCCGAGGGGGCGAGCATGAACTGGTCGGCCGTCTACGTCACGGACGTCACCGGGGCGGGGCCGGGTATGGCCGCCGCGGCCTACGCGACCTTCACCCTGGCCATGGCCGTTACCAGGCTGCTGGGAGACCTGATCGTCCAGCGCCTCGGGCCGGTCGCCACCGTACGGACCGGCGGCCTGCTCGCGGTCGCCGGAGGGGTGGTCATCGTCACGGCGCGCGACCCGCTGCCGGGCGTCGCCGGGTTCGCGCTGTTCGGCCTGGGAATAGCCGTGATCGTGCCGCTGACCTTCGCCGCCGGGGGCAGGGCGACCACGGCGCCGAGCCAGGGCGTCGCGGGGGTGGCGACGATCACCTACCTGTCGGGGCTGCTGGCCCCCGCGGTGACCGGCTGGATCGCCCACCTGACGTCGCTTCCCGTCACCTTCGCCGTGCTTTCGGTGATCGTCCTGACGACCGTCGCCACCGCGGGCGCGCTACGCCCCCGGGCACCTCTGGGAACACCGGCGGAGGAGAACCTCTGAGCGTTCTGTGGTCCACCCGCTCTGGTCGCACGGGCCCACGGGTCCAGGCCCGTCCGTGCCGGAATAGTCCGGAGACGGTCGGGGTTGGCGGTGACATGGAACCGGTTACGCGTGGGCGTGTCCGTGTGGAGCGGAGCGCGAAGAGAGTACGGGTCCTCTTCGGGGGCAGGGTGGCCGCCGACACCACCCGGGCACTGCTGGTGTGGGAGGTGCCCTACTACCCGACCTACTACTTCCCCCGGCGGGACGTCGCCGTCGAGCTGGAGCCCAACGGCAGGAGCGCGCACTCGCCGAGCCGGGGTGAGGCTGTGCTGTACGACGTGGCGGGAGTCGCCGACGCGGCCCTCGCCTATCCCGACTCGCCCGTCGAGGAACTGCGCGACCACGTGCGGTTCGAGTGGGAGGCGGCCGACGCCTGGTTCGAGGAGGACGAGGAGGTCTACGTCCATCCCCGCGATCCTTACACCCGGGTCGACGTCCTGCCGTCCTCGCGGCATGTGCGCGTCGAGGTGGACGGCGTCGTCGTCGCCGACTCGCACCACCCCAGGATCCTGTTCGAGACGGGCCTGCCGCCGCGTTACTACCTGCCGAAGACCGATGTCCGGCTCGACCTTCTCGTTTCGACCGAGACCGTGACCCGCTGCCCGTACAAGGGGGTGGCGGAGTACTGGAGCGTCAACGGCCAGGCCGACCTGGCCTGGTCCTACCGGACCCCGCTTGAGGAGAGCGGGCGTGTCGCCGGGCTCGTCGCGTTCTACGACGAGAAGGTGGACGTCTACGTGGACGGCGTCCTGCAGGAGCGCCCGAAGACGAAGTTCGGCTGATCAGGCGGGCGGCAGGTCGAACGGATCTATGAGGGAGACGCCTGTCCCCTCGAAGTCCTTGACGTTGCGGGTGACCAGCGTCCAGCCGTTCACCCTGGCTGTCGCGGCGATCAACCCGTCCGCCGTGGAAACCGGCCGCACGGCGTTCAGCCGTCCCCATTCCTCGGCGACCTCGGGGGTGATCGGGGCGATGCGATCGCCGAACTGCCGCAGCAGTTCGGCGAGCCAGCGTTCCAGCACGGTGGCCTGCGCGGGATCCCTGCGCCTGTGGAGTTCGACCCCGCAGCGGATCTCGCCGACCGTCAGGCTGCTGAGGTGGAGGACGGGGCCGTGCGTGGCGGCGATCCACTCCCTGACCAGGGGATTCCCGTTCCGCTTGCGCGCCTCGGAGACCACGTTCGTGTCGAGGAGGTAACCGGTGCCCATCAGTCGAGGTGAACCGTTCTGGGAAGGTCCCGGTCGCGGGGGAACTCGACGTCGTCGTCCCAGTCGGGAGCCGAAAGCAGGAAGCGCCCGAAGTCGGGGGTCTCGCCCCTGAGACGACGGTATTCGGTGATGTCGATGACGACGGCGACCTCCTCCCCGTGCCGGGTGACGGTCTGAGGCCCTTCGCTCAGAGCACGCCGGATGACCTCGCTGAAACGCTGCTTGGCCTCCTGGAGTTGCCATCCGCCCATGGGTGCCTCCGCCGGAATCGACTGTCCAGTCTGTCTAGACTCACATACTAGCCGCTCGGGGTCAGACGGAGGCGTGCTCGCGCCGGGGAGAGGTGGTGCGGCGGCGCTCGCGCAGGATGGTCCTGAGCACGCGCAGACCGTCCCGTACGGCGTGCAGGTTGCTGACGCCGTGGATGCGGCTGCGCTCGTGGCTGGGCACCTCGCGGATCACGAGCCCGGCCTTGGCGGCGCGCACGTTCATCAGCGTCTCGATCTCGAAGCCGTCGCAGTCGAGGTTCAGGACTTCGAGGTGGCGCGCCCAGAAGGCGTTGTAGCCGTAACACAGGTCGGTGTAGCGGGTGCCGTAGAGACGGTTGGTGATCATCGTGAGGGCGCGGTTGCCCAGGGAGCGGGTCCGGCTGATGTCGTCGGAGCCGCCGCCGGGGATGTAGCGGGAGCCCTTGGCGAAGTCGGCGCCCTCGGTCAGGGCGGTCACGAAGGCGACGATCTCCCGCCCGTCCGTCGAACCGTCGGCGTCGATCATGACGATGATGTCGCCCTTCGCGGCGGCGAACCCCTCGGTGAGGGCGTTGCCCTTGCCCCTGCCGGTCTGCGTCACGACGCGCAGTCCCGGACGGAGCTTCTCGGCGACGGCGACCGTGTCGTCGGTCGAGTTGCCGTCGACCAGTATGACCTCGTCCACCCACTCCGGCAGCGTCGCGAAGACGTGCGGCAGGTTGGCGGCCTCGTTCATGGCGGGGACCACCACGCTGACACTGACGGTGAAGAGAACGCTGCTCATGGCCGCAAGGATGACCTGGGACCCCTGCAAAGTACTTGAAGTTACCTTGAAAGGGGGGTTCAAAAAAGGAGAAATTTCCCTTGAAAGGGGCTCCTAAGGGGAGAGAGGCGACGCGCTCCGCGGCCGTGACCCGCCGCTGGGGCGCGGGGCGGCCGCCGGAGGGCGGCGGTCAGAAGGGGATGCATGGCACTGAAAGGGGTCAAAAAGGGAGGGCTCTGCCCGAGGGAGTACGCAGGTCGAGCGGAACCGGCTCACGTGGGGGCCGGGGGCGCTGGATGAGGTGGATCCTTTTCACGTTCCCGCTCCTTTCTGGGCTTGATCATCGGGTGTTACCCATGTGGAGCCCAAGAATCACCTATCGGCGTATCACATGAAGCACACTGGCCACACGCTCCGCAGCCGTCGCGACGTCCTCGGCCTGACCGATACGCCCGGCCCACGAGAGCCAGAACCACCACTCACCGTCCTCGTCGTGGGAGGCGAGGACGTCCTCCGTCATGGTCGGGGCCATCGGGTTGACCACGTGGAGGCGGGGATAAGGTCCGTGAGACGACCTCAGGTGCACCTGGAAGGAATGGGCCTCCAGCTGGGAGGCGAGCCGGCGCAGATGGTCGACGGCCTCGCCGCGCTTTGCCGTCATGTGGATCACTCCTGGCGGACGGTGTTGGCTTTAATGTGCAGAGTGCGGTTCGGGGGCATGTGAGGCAATCGGCCTTCGAGCCGGATCGGCGCCGGATCAGTGGAATACCTGGGAAAGTTGTCGCCGTTCCGTGCGTAAACCGCGAATAAAGGGAAAGCAATGCATGAGCATGCTTACGCTGTGCTTCGCTCTCGTTAATCTTGTGTAAACAGCGACGGGGAGGGCGCCGTGGCCCGAGGTGAACATTCTCCCGCGTGTGCGCGCCGCTGGCGTGAGCAGGCCGGCTCCGAGCAGTGGACGCCCTGGCAGACGGCACAGGCCATCCACGGTTGCTGCGGGGTCAGCCTCCTGAAGGCCCACCGGCTGGCCAGGGGGTGGTCGGCCAGGCAGGCCGTACAGGAACTTGAGGAGATGTGCCTGCGCCAGGATCTGGGGGAGGCCCGGGCCAACATCGACCTCCTCAACGCCTGGGAGAACAAGCGCGCCCGTCCCCGCCCGCAGACCATCGATCTGCTGGCGCGGCTCTACCGGGCCAACGCCGTACGGCTCGGCCTGGCGGGTGACTACTGCGACGACGAGAGCGAGGCCAGGGTCGTCGTGCTCTCCGGAGGTGAGGGGCGCCAGCCGTACCGGGCGGAGGAACGGCGCGAGGGCGACGTCGCGGGTGACGGCAGGAGCGACATGGAACGGCGGGCGCTGTTCCACCACGCGCTGCTCGGCTCCCGCTTCGTGATGAACGGGCGGCTGCTGGCCGAGGTCGAACGGACCCGCCAGGAGCTCGACCGCACCCTCGCCCGCGCCACCGTCACCGAGGACCAGCTCGACGCGCTCGACGAGCAGGTGCTCCGCTACCGCCGCGAGTACATCACCAGTGCCCCGCTGCCGATGCTCTACCGGCTGATGCTCGAACTGTGCGACGTGCGCTCGCTCGTCACCGCCCGCCAGCCCGCGATGGCCCAACGCCGCCTGCTGAGCGCGACCGTGATGCTCGCGCTGCTCTCCGCGGACGCGCTGATGAAGCTCGGCGACACCCGCCAGGCCCACGCCTGGTACGGCACGGCGCGCACCGCCTCCGACGACATGGGCGACCTGCGGCTGCGGGCCCTGGTCAGGGCACAGCAGGCGATGCTGCCCTATTACTACGGGGACCTCGCCGAGACCGTACGGCTCGCCAGGGAGGCCAGGACGCTCGCGGGGAACGCGCCCAGCTCTCCGGCGGCCCTCGGGGCGGCGGCCGAGGCGCGGGCGCTGGCCAGGCTCGGCGAGCACAAGGCCGCCAGGGCGGCGCTGGCCGAGGCGGAGCGGATCTTCGCCAGGATGCCTCCCGAGGGGCACGACCATCTGGCCTTCCGCTTCTCCGAACGCCGCCTGCAGTTCTACCGGATCGGCACGCTGATCGAGCTGGGGGAGGAGGTCGACTGGACACCCGGTCCCTCCGGGGCCTACACCATCGACCCGGTGCTGCTCCTGCTCGACCAGGCCGCGCACATGGCCCGCGGGGGCAAGGCGGACGACGCCTGCCACCTGGCGGAGAAGGCCCTGCTCCAGGTGCCGCCGGAGCACCGCACCTCCATCGTGCTCAGCCGCGCCAGGGTGGTGCTGTCGGAGGTGCCGGAGGGCAGGCGCAGGGCCGCGGCGGTGCGCCGCCTGACAGACCTGGTCGTCGATGCCCTGCCGGTGAGCTGATGGGCCCGCTCGCGGAGGGGGCGTTCCGGGTCCTGCGCGAGGTCTGCGAGGATCTCGGGATCGACCACCGGGACGCCGAACTCCTTCGTGTGCGGAGCAACGCCGTCTTCAAGCTGCGCGGCAGGATCGTGGTCAGGATCGCCACCGCGCCGAACGCGCGGACCAGGCTTCCACTGGTGCTCGCGGTCGCCCGCTGGCTCGCCCAGCAGGGCTTTCCCGCGGTGCGTCCCGCCGACGAGATCTCCGAGCAGCCGGTGACCCACGAGGGCGGCGTCGTGACCTTCTGGCACTACGTGCCCGCGAGCGGCCGTCCGACGACCACCGAGCTGGGAGAGATCCTGCGCAGCCTGCACCTGCTGCCGGTGCCCCCGGTGGCGTTGAAGCGCTTCGCCGATCCGCTGGCCGAACTGCGGGTGACGGTCGACGGGTCGGCGGTGCTCACCCCCTGCCAGCGGGCCTGGCTGCGCGACCGCATCGCCGAGCTGTCCGAACGCTGGGCGGGGCTGGACACCGGCGGCTCGCCGGTGCTGCTGCACGGGGACGCCTGGATCGACAACCTGTTGCGCTGCACCGACGGCCACGTGGTGCTGTGCGACTGGGACGGGGTCGCGGTCGGACCCCGTGAGTGGGACCTGGTGCACACCTACCACGGTCAGCGCCGGTTCGGGCTGAGCGCGGCCGAGGTGGACGCCTTCGCCGACGCCTACGGCAGTGACCTGCGCTCCTGGCCGGGTTACTCGACGCTCATGGAGATCCGGGACATGTACGCCGTGGGCATCCACATCCGCAACGCGGGGGCCGACCCGTTCTCGCGCAGCGAGCTGCCTCGCAGGCTCGACTCCCTCACCCGAGGTGAGCAACACACCCGGTGGTACATGTCAGAACCGGCTACTGTCTCCCCCTAAAGATCATGATTTGGGGGACATGTCATGCCGAAAGTCACGCTGCACAACACCTTCCATGTGCGTAACACCCCGGCGGCGCTCCGGGCGCACCTGAGCCAGCCGCAGAGCTACGTGGGGCTCTCGCCGCTGGTGGTGGCGATCAGGGACGTCAGCACGGTGGACGGGGAGACGCGCTACGTCTCGGTCGAGCGGCTCAGGCTGCTCGGTCTCGTCAGGTACGAGAGCCTGGTGAAGGTGACGCTCAGGAGTACTCCGGAGACCGTCGAGGGGGAGGCCGCGGGTCCCGGCGGGGTCAAGCTCGGCTACCGGTTCACCCTGCGGGACCGGGACGGCGGGACCGAGGTCGAGGACAGGCTGGTGGTGCAGGCCTGGAACCGTACGCTGCTGGGCCGCGCGGTGCGGAGGGCACGCGAGGCGCAGCTCGCGCGTGCCGGGGTCCTCGTCTCACGCCTGGGCTGAGCCGGTCTCCGGGTTCTTCACCGGGCCTTCACCGGGCTCTCATGGGGGCCTCGCGGGGGCCTCGCGGGCCTTCCGTGGGGGCGGAGCGGGGGTGCGGGACGTGGGATCAGTGCGTTCCGCGCCTGCCCAGGCCCGAGGGCTTCAGGGTGTTCGTCCATGAGATGCCCGGCTCGACCTCACCGGGGTCCGCGGGTTCTCCCACGCCGGAGCCGGGCACGGATTCAGGTCCGGTGGCGGGGACAGCGGCGGAGACGGTGGCGAGGGCGGCGGCGGAGGCAGCGGGGCCGGCGGCGAGGGCGGGCAGGGGCGCGAGTGCCGCGAGGGCGACTCCCAGCGCGACGGCGGACAGGGCGCGGGCGGGTCTGTTCCCAGGGCGCATCATCACTCCATGAAAAATAGTCCGAAGATGGAAAAACGCCGCGACATGCTTCCGGGCGCGAGTTCAATACTCCCCTCGCGCTCTTCTTGGTAAACGACAACCAGCCCGTATCAATGTTCGAGTAAAGTGCCAAAATTGACGCGAAAAATAGCAATATTTCGTTTTTTTTCGTGATTATTCGGCCTTTTCTGAGCGATGTCCCGAGCCTGTCGGGCACGTCCTTCGCGCCCCCCGTGTGACGCCGTGGCCCGGAGGGATCAGGACGCCCCCATGGGAAGGGAGGTCCGGGAAGGCCGGAGTTGACAGCGGTATACGGCCACCCGTCAAGCGATTCGGGTGAGCGCTCTAATGTCTTATGGGGCATGCCGCCGGGGATTTGTCACTTTCCGGTGAGTCGTCCGGGGGTATGCCTGCCCGGTGGCCGTGGGGGGCGCCAGTACCTTTCAAGCATGACCACCATCGCTGTCACAGGAGTAACCGGCAGACTCGGCGGGCGTGTCGCCGCCAGGCTCGCCGCCTCGGGGACCAGTCAGAGGCTCGTCGTCCGCGACCCCGCCCGCGCGCCCCGGCTGGACGGGGCCCGGGTCGCGCGCGCGGACTTCGCCGACGGGGAGGCCGCGCGCCAGGCCCTCGACGGGATCGAGACCCTGCTCATGGTCTCGGCCTCCGAGGCACCCGACCGCGTCGCCCAGCACCGGGCCTTCGTGGACGCCGCGGTCGCCGCGGGCGTCGGCCACCTGGTGTACGTCTCCTTCTACGGGGCCGCCCCCGACGCCACGTTCACTCTCGCCCGCGACCACTGGGCGACCGAGGAGCACATCCGGGCCACGGGAGTGCCGTTCACGTTCCTGCGGGACAACATGTACGCCGACCTGCTGCCCCTGATGGCCGGTCAGGACGGCGTGCTGCGCGGTCCCGCGGAGGACGGGCGGGTGTCGGTCGTGGCCCTCGACGACATCGCCGACGCCGCCGTCGCGGTCCTGGGCTCACCCGGTGAACACGCGGGCGCGACGTACGACCTGACCGGCCCCGAGGCGATCACCCTTGAGGAGGCCGCCGCGATCATCACCGAGGTCACCGGGCGCCCCGTCACCTACCACCGGGAGACCGTCGAGGAGGCCTACCGCTCCAGGGAGCACTACGGCGCCCCCGACTGGGAGGTCGACGCGTGGGTCTCGACCTACACGGCCATCGCCAAGGGTGAGCTGGCCGGGGTCGGCGACGCCGTACCGAGGCTGACGGGGCGTCCGGCGACCTCGCTGGCCACCGCGCTGGCCACCGCGCCGGTCCGCTGAGTCCCGTGGTTCCCTCGGGAGGGGGGCTCGCCCCCCTCCCGAACTAGATAAGTAATTTATATAAGTCGGTGATACAGTCCTGTCGTGCCGCCGTACGAGTCATCGGACGGCCTCGATGTCGAGGCCCTCGCCCTCGCCGTGGAGAGGTTCACGGGAGTCTTCATCCGCCTCGCCTCCGTTGAGCGGATGAGCTTCACCACGCTGGGAGTGCTGCACACCCTGGCCGGTAGCGGGCCGCTGCGTCTGTCGGAGCTGAAGGCGAGCGAACAGGTCACCCAACCGGCGATCACCCAGCTCGTCACCCGTCTCGAACGCGACGGCCTGGTCAGGCGGCGGCCCGACCCGACCGACGGCCGGGCCGTGCTCGTGCACATCACCCCCGCGGGCGCCGAGATCGTCCACAGCCGCCGCGCGGACCGGATCGCCAGGCTCGCCGAACTGGCCCGGCACCTGGACGCCGGACAGCGGCGGGCGATCGCCGAGGCGCTGCCCGCGCTGTCGGAGATGTCCGCCCTCGCCGTACGGCTGCCGGACGAACCGCCGCCCGCCGCCGGTGACCGGTGAAAGGAACCGCATGATTCCCTTCGAACCGACCCCGATCCACGTGCCCGATCAGGTCCTGGACGACCTGAGGGTACGGCTGGGCCTGACCCGCCCGCCGCTGGAGGAGGACGGCGACTGGTCCTACGGTGTCCCCCGCGGCTACCTGAACGAGCTGGTCACCTACTGGCGCGAGGAGTACGACTGGCGCAAGGCCGAGGCCGCGATCAACGCCTACGAGCACTACCGGGTGACCGTGGACGGCACCCCGGTGCACTTCATGTACAAGGCGGGGGCAGGACCCCGGCCGATTCCGCTGATCCTCACCCACGGCTGGCCGTGGACGTTCTGGCACTGGTCGAAGGTCGTCGACCGGCTCGCGGACCCCGCGGCCTTCGGCGGCGACCCGGAGGACGCCTTCGACGTCATCGTGCCCTCCCTGCCCGGATTCGGGTTCTCCGGCCCGCTCCCAGGGCGCCACGACGTCAACTTCTGGAAGGTCGCCGACCTGTGGCACGGTCTCATGACCGGCGTCCTCGGCCACTCCAGATACGCCGCCGGCGGGTGCGACATCGGCGCCCTGGTCTGCGGTCAACTCGGCCACAAGTACGCCGCCGAGCTGTACGGCATCCACATCGGCTCCGGCCAGAAGCTCACCCTCTTCAACGGCGACCGGGCCTGGGACCTCGCCCAGGGCGCGCCCATCCCCGCAGGGGCGCCGGACTCCGTCCGCGAGCGGATCCTCGCCCTCGACCGGCGCTTCGCGGTGCACCTGGCCGTGCACATGCTCGACTCCGGCACCCTCGCCCACGCGTTGAGCGACTCACCCGCGGGCCTGCTGGCCTGGCTCCTGGAACGCTGGACGGCCTGGAGCGACAACGGCGGCGACGTCGAGACCGTCTTCGACCGGGACGACCTGATCACGCACACGATGATCTACTGGGTCAACAACGCGATCGGCGCCTCGATGCGCTACTACGCCAACGCCAACCGTCACCCCTGGACGCCCTCCCACGACCGCGAACCCGTCGTCGAGGCCCCCACCGGCATCACCTTCGTCGGCCACGAGAACCCGCCCGGCGTCACCACCGACCGGCGGGTGCGCTCCTTCCTCGACGGCGACCGGGCGGGCTGGTACAACCACGTCAACCTCACCGCCCACGACCGGGGCGGTCACTTCATCCCCTGGGAGATCCCCGGCGCCTGGGTCGACGACCTGCGCCGCACCTTCCGCGACCGCAGGCCCTGAGGCCCGTGCCCCGGGGCCGTGCGGCGGTACGGCTCAGCCCTCGATCAGCGCCATGCTCGGGTAGCGGTCACCCTTGACGCTGTCCGGGGGCACGGCCGCGTCGAGCGCGGCGAGCTGGTCGGCGGTCAGGGTGACGTCGACCGACGCCGCGTTCTCCTCCAGATAACGCAGCCGCTTGGTGCCGGGGATGGGGATGACGTCCTCACCCCGGCTCAGCAGCCACGCCAGGGAGAGCTGGGCCGGAGTGCAACCGGCCTCCTCGGCGATCTTGCGGACCTCGGCGGCGAGCTCCTCGTTGCGTGAGCCGTTCTCCCCGGCGAAGCGGGGAAGATACTTGCGGAAGTCGTCGTCGGGGAGCCGGTCGCCCGTGCCGAGGCCGCCGAGCAGTCCTCTGCTGATCGGGGAGTAGGCGACGAGCGCGACGCCGAGCTCCCTGGCCGTGGGCAGGATCTCCGTCTCAAGACCCCGGGTGAACAGCGAGTACTCACTCTGCAGCGCGGCGATCGGGTGTGTGGCGTGGGCCTTCCTCAGGGTGTCCGCGCTCACCTCCGACAGGCCGATCCGGCCGACCTTGCCCTGCGCGACCAGCGCGGCCATCGCGCCGACGGTGTCCTCGATCGGTACCTGCGGGTCACGGCGGTGCAGGTAGTACAGGTCGATGTGGTCCACACCGAGCCTCCTGAGAGAGGCCTCGGCCGCCTGCCTGACGTAGCCGGGGCTGCCGTCGACCCCGCGCTCCTCGCCCTCCCCTCTGACGACGCCGAACTTGGTGGCCAGCACCACCTCGTCCCTGCGGCCCCTGATCGCCCGGCCGACCAGTTCCTCGTTGTGGCCCCTGCCGTACATGTCGGCGGTGTCGAGGAAGTCGACCCCCAGGTCGAGCGCGCGACGGATGACCGCGACCGACTCGGACTCGTCGGCCTGACCGTAGAATTCCGACATCCCCATGCAGCCGAGTCCGATGGCCGAGACCTCCGGGCCGTTCTGACCAAGACGACGCCTGTTCATGTGAACTCCTGTGCCCTGTAGAAGTCGATCAAGTGATCGAGGCCCCTGTGCTCGGGGCGGCCCCGGTGTCCCACGATGTCTCTTCGAGCGCGCTCAAGGTCAAGTCCCGG
This sequence comes from Streptosporangium sp. NPDC001559, assembly GCF_042893955.1. Taxonomy (NCBI): domain Bacteria; kingdom Bacillati; phylum Actinomycetota; class Actinomycetes; order Streptosporangiales; family Streptosporangiaceae; genus Streptosporangium; species Streptosporangium sp. NPDC001559. The sequence continues at coordinate 183,860 of NZ_JBIAVG010000008.1, read as the reverse complement.
GTAGCCCCAGCTCTACCCTGAGAAGGGCTACCCTGATGAGGTCTGCCCTACCCTGGGCGGTCTTCTCCCAGTTCAGCGCCCTGGGGTGACGAACGACCCCCTGAAGGTGACCCCACCCCGCCCCGGGGTTCCTCCGGGAAGGCTCAGGGATCACTGGGGACCGTCTCCGGTACTGCGAAACGAGGCCGCTCGCCAAGGTTGAACCCATGGCACGTCAGGCTTTTGCGGGATCGAAGATGCTTGTGGGCGGTTACGTGGCGATCGGCGCCGGGGCCGTGACGATGACGGGACTTCACCTGGTCACCGGGCTCGACCCGGTTCACACGGTGATCAGTGAATACGCCTTCCAGGCCGACGGCTGGTTGCTGCCCGTCTCCCTGGGCCTCTTCGCCGCGGCCGCGACCACGTTCGGCGTCCTGCTCGCCCGGCGCGGCGAGGACCGGGGGGCCGCGACGCTGATCGCCGTCTGGGGGCTGTGCATGCTGCTGATCGGCGCCTTCCCCACGGACAAGCCCGGTGTGCCGCTGTCGATGTCCGGCGGAATCCACAGGTACGCGGCGTTCGTGGCCTTCCTGGCGATGCCGCTGGCGGGCCTGATCCTGGCCAGGAGGTACGCGAGCAGCCCGTACTCCCGCCCGGTCCGGCTGCTCAGCCTGGCCTCCCTGGGCGTGCTGGTCCTGGTGGTCGCCCCCTACGTCGTACGGATGCTCGGCATCGACCTGACCAACGACGACATCCCGGCCGGGGTGACCCAGCGGCTGGTCGTGCTCTTCGAGGTCGGGGTGCTCGTGATGCTCGGCCCGGTGCTGCGGGCCTGCCACAGCCGGGAGCGGGCCACCGACCGGGCCACAGTCCGGGCCACGGCCCGGGCCACTGTCCCGGGCTCTCCGGCGGATGTGGCCGTACGGGGTGGCCGGGGGCAGGGCGCGCCCGCTTCCATGGCGCTTCGATAGGCGGTTCTTGAGTGGGTGACCTGCGGTTCAGCGGAAAACATCTGTTTTGTCGCCCACCTGCCGTACGCTCCCGGAAAATCGATCGACCGAATCGACCGAGAGGTGTGGCATGGCGGCGCGGAGCACGTACCTGGAGCTGTCCGAGGACGGCGGAGGCTCCCACAAGTTCTACGAGGTCGTGCACGACGGGCTGCAGGTGACCATCAGCTACGGCCGCATCGGCGACTCGGGCCAGACCAAGATCTCCTCGTTCACGACCGAGGAGAAGGCCGCCGCCGCGGCCGCCAAGAAGATCGCGGAGAAGGTCAGGAAGGGCTACGCCCCGGCCGTGCGCGGGGTGCGTCAACGCCGCTCGGTCACCCGGCGCAGTGTGGAGAGCGTCCGCTCGACCGCCTCCCAGGCCCCGGTGCTGTGGCGCTTCGCCAGCGGCGCCGCGGCCTTCGGCATCTTCGTCGACGCGGAGCGCTGCTGGGTCGGCAACCAGAACGGCGACGTCTACACCGTCACCCACGGCGGCACCGTCACCGGCCGTTTCCGGCTGCCCGACGGGGTGAAGTGCATCGTCGCCGACGACTTCTGGATCTACGCGGGCGCCGACGACGGCAAGGTCTACGACCTCAGCGGGAAGGTGCCCAGGGTCGCCTACGAGATCGCCGACGACGTCGACATCTACTGGCTGGACATTCACGACGGTGTGCTCGGCGTGTCGGACCGGGCGGGCCGGATCACCACGATCGACCACGAGGACGAGTTCCAGTGGGCGCGCAAGGGGCAGGGCGAGTACGCCTGGATGGTCCGCTGCGACGACGACGCCGTCTACCACGGTCACTCCACCGGCGTCGCACGCTACGACGCCGCCGACGGCAAGCCGGTCTGGGAGACCGGTGTCGCGGGCGCGGTGCTGTTCGGCTGGCAGGAGGCCGACTCGGTCTACGCGGGCACCGGCCGGGGCACCGTGCACAGGCTCGCCAAGTCGGACGGCAGGACCGAGGCGGTCTACCGCTGCGACGCCACCGTCTTCTCCTGCGCGACCGCCCCCGGCGGCCGGTACGTCTTCGCCGGCGACAACCACTCCTCGATCTACTGCTTCGACCAGAGCGGCGAGCGCCTGTGGAAGCTGGGCACGGGCTGCGGCTCGGCCTTCTCCATGCAGTACCTCGACGACCGCCTCTACATCGTGACGACCGACGGCACCCTGGCCTGCATCGACGCCACCGAGGAGGCGATCAGGGCGGCCCAGGCGGGCACCGTCCCCCAGGCGGTCGACGTCAAGGCCGCCGCGAGCCTGGCCGCGGTCGAGCCGGTCGCGACGCTGGAGACGGTGGTGTTCGACGCCGTCACGGACGCAGCGGGCGGCGTGGTCGTCGAGTGCTTCAGGGAGGGTGACCGGCTGCGGGTTCGGGTCGTCAGTGAGGGCTACGACCCGCGCTGGAACGTGCAGTTCCCCAAGGAGGTGCGTGAGGCGGGTGCCCGCTACCTCGTCGAGGGCGTCCGCCGGTCGGCACGGGGTGGCTTCTACCGCGCCTACGGCGACATCAGGCGCCTGCTCTGACCTCACCGTCCGCGGGCCGGGCGGGGAGACACAGCGGGCCCGGCGGAAGAGCCGCCGGGCCCGCGTCGCCGTACGGCTAACGCCCTGAGTCGGAGCCGCCGAGACCGGCCCGGCGCAGGGCGTCGGCCATCGCGCCGCCCGGCGCGCTCCGCCGGTCGCCACCGCGTTCCTGCCGCTGCCTGCCGCCGCCGTTCTCCCTGCCGCCGCGCTGGCGGTCGCCACCCTGCCCCCTGGGGGAGCCGCCCTTCGCGGGCCCCTGGGCGGGCTCGTCCTCAAGGCGGAGGGTGAGCGAGACGCGCTTGCGCGGGATGTCGACGTCGAGCACCTTCACCCTGACGATGTCGCCGGGCTTGACGACCTCACGCGGGTCCTTGACGAAGTTGCGCGACAGCGCGGAGACGTGCACCAGGCCGTCCTGGTGCACGCCGACGTCGACGAACGCCCCGAAGGCCGCCACGTTGGTGACGACGCCTTCGAGCAGCATGCCGGGCTTGAGGTCCGACAGCTTCTCCACACCCTCCTTGAACGTCGCGGTCTTGAAGGCCGGACGCGGGTCACGGCCCGGCTTCTCAAGCTCGGACAGGATGTCGGTGACGGTCGGCAGACCGAAGGTCTCGTCCACGAAGTCCTGCGGTCGCAGCGAACGCAGCACGGTGCCGTTGCCGATCAGCCGGGTGATGTCGTCACCGGTCGCCGACAGGATGCGCCGTACGACCGGGTAGGCCTCCGGGTGCACGCTTGAGGCGTCGAGCGGGTCGTCGCCACCGGGGATGCGCAGGAAGCCCGCGCACTGCTCGAAGGCCTTGGGGCCGAGCCTGGCGACGTCCTTGAGCGCCTTGCGGGAACGGAAGGGGCCGTTGGCGTCGCGGTGCTGGACGATGTTGTCCGCCAGCGTCGAGCCGATGCCGGAGACCCGGGTCAGCAGCGGGGCCGAGGCGGTGTTGACGTCGACGCCGACCGCGTTCACGCAGTCTTCGACCACCGCGTCGAGCGAGCGGGACAGCTTGGTCTCCGCGAGGTCGTGCTGGTACTGCCCGACGCCGATCGACTTGGGGTCGATCTTGACCAGTTCGGCCAGCGGGTCCTGCAGGCGGCGCGCGATCGAGACGGCGCCGCGCAGCGAGACGTCCAGGCCGGGAAGCTCCTGGGAGGCGAAGGCGGAGGCCGAGTAGACCGAGGCCCCGGCCTCGGAGACCACGATCTTGGTGAGCCCCGGGACCAGCTTGACCAGCTCGCCGGCGAGCTTGTCGGTCTCCCGCGACGCGGTGCCGTTGCCGATGGCGACCAGCTCGACGTCGTGCCGCTTGGCCAGCGAGGCCAGCGTGGCCAGCGACTCGTCCCAGCGCCTGCGCGGCTCGTGGGGGTAGATCGTGTCGGTGTCCAGCACCTTGCCGGTCGCGTCGACCACCGCGACCTTGACGCCGGTGCGCAACCCCGGGTCCAGGCCCATGGTGGCGCGGCTGCCCGCGGGGGCGGCCAGCAGCAGGTCACGCAGGTTGGCGGCGAAGACACGCACCGCCTCGTCCTCGGCCGCCTGCCACAGGCGCATCCGCAGGTCGATGCCCAGGTGCACGAGGATGCGGGTGCGCCAGGCCCAGCGGACGGTGTCGGCCAGCCACTTGTCGGCGGGCCTGCCCCGGTCGGAGACGCCGAAGCGGTGCGCGACGCGTCCCTCGTAGGTGCCGGTCGGCTCCGGCTCGGGCTCAAGGGTGAGGGTGAGCACCTCCTCCTTCTCGCCCCGGAACATCGCCAGGATCCGGTGGGAGGGAAGCTTGGTGAACGGCTCCGCGAAGTCGAAGTAGTCGGAGAACTTCGCGCCGCCCTCCTCCTTGCCCTCGCGGACCGCCGCGACCAGGCGACCCTTGGACCACATCCGCTCACGCAGCTCGCCGACCAGGTCGGCGTCCTCGCTGAAGCGCTCGACCAGGATCGCCCGCGCCCCGTCGAGAGCGGCGGCGGTGTCGGCGACCCCCTCGCCGACGAACGCGGCGGCGGCCGCCTGCGGATCGACGGACGGGTCGTTCAGCAGACCGTCGGCGAGCGGTTCGAGCCCGGCCTCCCTGGCGATCTGCGCCTTGGTGCGCCGCTTGGGCTTGTAGGGCAGGTAGATGTCCTCAAGGCGGGCCTTGGAGTCGGCCGCCGCGACCTGCGCCGCCAGGGCGTCGTCGAGCTTGCCCTGGGAGCGGATCGACTCCAGGATCGCGGCACGCCGTTCCTCGAGCTCACGCAGATAACGCAGACGCTCCTCAAGCGTGCGGAGCTGCGCGTCGTCGAGCGCCCCGGTGACCTCCTTGCGGTAGCGGGCGATGAACGGCACGGTGGCCCCGCCGTCGAGCAGCTCGACCGCCGACTGCACCTGCCGCTCGCGCACCCCCAGCTCTTCGGCGATCCGCTGATGAATAGACGTCGTCACGATCTCTCTTCCCTTGTGGTGGCAGCCACCAAGCTACCGCGTGACGGGCGGCGCCGACCTCGGGGAAGGCGGATCGAACGGGACGGTCAGAGCCGGGCGCGATCCCGGCGGAAAGGGGTCAGCCGTGTCCACTCGACGGTCGCCTCAGCGGCGTTCCCACCGGGTGTCCCGGTCACCCAGTGGGCGAGCTGGGGCCGTTCCCTGCTGTCCTGGACGACCCAGGTGACCCCGGTGTCCGCGTCGTCGCGGAACAGGCGGGCGACTCCGGCGCTGTCCACGTCGACCCGCCATGTCGCGGGCGCTCCCGCGCCGCCGAGGGGGTGGACCCGTTCCCAGACGGCCGAGCCCTTGCGCATCGTCCAGACCCCGCCGCGCTGAACGGTCAGCATCAGTCTTCTCGCGCCGTTGGCCACCTTCGCGCCGAGGCAGACGCCGGCGCCGGTGCGCGGGTCGAGCGCGCTGTCGTCGTCGACCCGTCCCCTGAACTCCAGCGTGAAGTCGCACCCCCTGGAGACGTCGAGGGGACGCCAGGCGTGGGAGGGCACGGGGCCGGTGCTCCTGAGGCGGATCCGGCCCGCGTCGATCCGCGCCCCGCCGGTGAGCGTCCAGTCGCCGGTCGGCAGGTCGCCGTCCGGGAAGGGACGGGAGATGTCGAGCCTGGCGACCTTGATGTTCGTCTGGTTGTGCTCCCAGACGACCACGAGACGGCCGGGCTCGTACTCGTCGGCGCTGGGGTAGACGTCCCACCCCCTGGCCGCGCCCCTGGTCAGCCTGGGGCCGTCGGCGAAGAGCCGTCCTGGCTCCCACGGCTCGCCGGGGCGCCTGACCTTGTAGTGCAGGACCTCGCGGTACTGGTCGGGCTTGGTGGCCGAGGGGCCGGTGAACGGTCCGGCGAAGGTGTTGTAGATCGCGAGGTGGCGGCCCTGGGAGTCGCCGTGGAAGAACGTCTTGACGTAGTAGTTGGGCAGTTCGGGGTCCAGCCTCATCGGCGACCACGTCAGCCCGCCGTCCCGGCTGACGGCCGTGGCGCAGTAGGCGGCGTTCGCCCGGTAGTGGGCGTCCCGTTCGGCGGGGGAGGTCCCGCCGGTCAGGTCGAGGGTCCTGGCCACCATCACGATCGCGCCCGGCTCGTCCTGGGACGGGGCGATCTGCGGTTCCTCGACCGCGACGCCCGGCGGGTTCTCCGCCAGGCCGCCGGAGGTCCAGGTGACCAGGTCCGCGGAGCGCAGCACCCCCGCCCTGGTCGTGTTCCCCGCCCGCCGCCAGTACGGCACCAGCCACAGTCCGTCGTGTCTGAGAGGTCTGCCCGCGACGACCACACCCCTGGCATTACCGGGCACGTCGACGACGACGGGGAAGTCGGCCCAGGTCACGCCGCCGTCGAGGCTCCGCCTGGCGGTCATCGTGACGGGGAAGCCGTCGAGGTCGCCGGAGGGGTCACGGTCATCGGCGACCGTGATCCGCCCGAGCAGCGCGTACAGCGCGTCCCCGTCCTTCAGGAAGATCACGTAGTGGTAGCGGTGGACGGCGGTCGCCCCGGCCAGCGTGCCGACCGTCCAGGTCGTCCCGCCGTCGGCCGACCTGGCGTACATGATGGAGCCCTGGTCGGTCGGCGCCGGGTCGCGGGGGTCGCCCACCCCGGCCCGCCAGGCGACCACCAGGCGCCGGGCGTCGAGGGCGGCGACGTCGGGGACCCGGTTGCCCTCGTGCGCCAGCTCCCCGTCGGGGGTCCGTTCCGCGACGCCGTACACGATGACGGGGGTGGTGACGTCCGATCCGACGGCTTCGGTGTCCGGCCAGGCCATGGAGCACAGCGAACAGGTGCCGGATGGCCGGGGGGTTGCCGGGAGGTTACGTCCCGGTGGTCATAATGGCTTCCCCTGAGCACCGTGTCCTGCTTGACGCCGATCGTCCCGTCGGCGAGGGTTGTCAGCCAGAGATCATCCGGTGAGGGGACGCCATGGCACCGACTCCGGCCCGCCTGTGGCGTTCCAGGCCCGCACGTCTCACCGCCGTCGCGGCTCTCGTGCTCGGCGCGGGGGTGGTGGCGCTGACCACGGGCGCCCGTACGGCCCCCGCCCCGATGGGGGAGGTCCTGCCGGTTCCCGTCTCGGTACGGCCCGCGGCGGACACCTCCTACACGCTGCCGCCGGACGCGGCCGTCCACACCGAGGCGGGCTCCGCCGAGGCGGCGAAGGTCGGCGTCTACCTCGCCGGGCTGCTGCGCCCCTCGACCGGCTACGCCCTGCCGGTCGTCCAGGACGGGGAGGGTAAGGGGATCTCGCTGCTGCTCACGGGGGCGGACCCGGTCGTCGGCTCCCAGGGGTACCGGCTCGACGTGACGGGCGAGGCCGTGGTCATCCGTGCCAGGACGGGGGCCGGGCTCTTCAACGGGGTGCAGACGCTGCGCCAGCTTCTGCCGCCGAAGATCGAGAGCGCGACCGCCGTGCCGGGGCCGTGGACGGTACGGGGCGGACGGATCGTGGACTATCCGCGCTTCCCCTACCGGGGCGCGATGCTGGACGTGGCCCGCCACTTCCACCCGGTCGAGACGGTCAAGCGGTACATCGACCGGATCGCCCTCTACAAGATCAATTATCTGCACCTGCATCTCTCCGACGACCAGGGCTGGCGCGTCGCCGTGGACAGCAGGCCGAGACTGGCCGCGTACGGCGGGCGCACCCAGGTCGGCGGCGGCCCCGGCGGTTACTACACCAAGGAGCAGTACAGGGAGATCGTCGGCTACGCGGCGCAGCGGTACGTCACGGTCGTCCCCGAGATCGACCTGCCCGGCCACACCAACGCGGCGCTGGCCTCCTACGCCGAGCTGAACTGCGACGGCAGGGCCAGGCCGCCCTACACCGGGACCGATGTCGGGTTCAGTTCGCTGTGCACCACGAAGGAGGAGGTCCACACCTTCGTCAAGGACGTCCTGGGGGAGGTCGCCGCGCTGACCCCCGGCCCCTACCTGCACATCGGTGGTGACGAGGCACGGGCCACCCCGACCGCCAGGTACGCCGCGTTCATGAACCGGGTCCAGCCGATGGTCGCCGCGACGGGCAAGACGGTCATGGGCTGGCACCAGATCGGCGAACCCGGGGTGCGGCACCAGGAGGGGCGCGTCCTGCAGTACTGGGGGCGCACCGGCTCCGACCCGCTGGTGGCCGAAGCCGTGGCCCGGGGCGCCCGGGTGGTCATGTCACCGGCGAACCGGGCCTATCTCGACATGAAGTACGACCCGGAGACCGTGCCGGGGCAGAAGTGGGCGGGTTACGTCGAGGTGCGCGACGCCTACGACTGGGACCCGGGCTCCCACCTGGAGGGTGTGCCCGCCTCGGCCGTGCTCGGCGTCGAGGCGCCGCTGTGGACCGAGGCGATCTCGACGGAGAAGGAGATCGAGTACATGGCCTTCCCCCGGCTGCCCGCCGTCGCCGAACTCGGCTGGTCGCCCAGGACCGCACACGACTGGGCGGCCTTCGCGCGCCGCCTCGGCGCGCAGGGGTCCCGGTGGGCGGTCATGGGCATCGGCTTCCACCACTCGCCGCAGGTCACCTGGGACGAACAGGGCGGCTGAGCCCGTTCCCGCCGGAGGCCGCCCCGGACGAACAGAGCGGCTGAGTCCTACCGGGCGGCGAGCTCCTCAAGCGCCTGGCCGGTGATCCGGTACGGGATCCACTCCTGCTGGGGTCCGGCGCCGAGCGAGACGTAGAACTCCGCGGCCGGGGTGTTCCAGTCGAGCACCTGCCATTCGAGCCTGCCGTACCCCCGTGCCACGCAGAGGCGGGCCAGCTCGGCCAGCAGCCGCCTGCCGTATCCCCGCCCCCTGGCGGACGGGAGGACGAAGAGGTCCTCAAGGTGGATGCCGTGCCTGCCGAGCCAGGTCGAGTAGGTGACGTACCAGATCGCGAAGCCCACGACCCGCCCCTCGTCGGGGTCCTGCGCGACGTGGCAGAACACCGCGGGCTCGGGGCGGAAGAGGGCCTCGTGCAGCTGCTCGGGCGTGGTCTCGACCTCCCGCAGGGCCTTCTCGTACTCGGCGAGGCCGCGGATCAGGTCGACGATCGCCGGGACGTCCTCCGGCGTTGCGGGACGAATCATGCCCGCAGTCTAGGGTCACGGGCCGGGCGGCCCGGCGTGGCCGTACCGGGGGTGCGTCCCGTAGGTTGTCTGGTCACACACGGGATGTCGGAAACGTCGGGAAAGGCAGGCGATCATGCGGGAAGAGCCGACCGGTGAGCGGTTGACAGAGCTCAGGCGGAGGTTCGACGCCATCGACGCCGACGGGGACGGCTTCGTCACCGAGGAGGAGTTCGGCGCGCACTTCCCCGGCCTGCCCGCGGAGGCCCTCGGTTCGCTGAACCGGGACGCGGACGCCGACGGCGACGGGCGGCTGTCCTTCGAGGAGTTCGTCAGGATCGTCGCCGGCGGCTGACGGGCGGCCCTTCGAAGATCGCTTTCAGGGGGTCGGGTAGTGTGACGATACCTGGTCCACCAACGGATCTCTCGGTGAGGACATGGCCATTCGCCCGGACAGACGGACGGACCTCGACGGGTCACCCGTTCTCGTCCCGGCCGGTGAGCCGGGGCGGACGGTCCGCGCCGCGGGGGACGACCCCCGTGGCTGAGACGACCCGTGGCGAGGCGCGCAGGACGTCCTTCCCGATCGGGGACGACCTGTCCGAGATGCGGCGCCGGGCCAGGGACTTCCTCGCGGCGGCGGCGCTCGGCGAGTTGCGGGAGACCAACTTCGTCCTGGCCATCAGCGAGGCCGCGAACAACGTGCTCGACCACGCGGGCACCGAGGGCCTGGTCGTCCTGCGCTGTGACGCCGAGCGGGTCGTCGCGGAGATCATCGACGAGGCGGGACTGCTCACCGACACCGGGGCGGGACGCGTCCAGCCGCCGATCGGCTCCCGCAGGGGCTACGGGCTGTGGCTGATGCGGGAGATGTGCGACTCGGTGGAGATCCTCACCGAGCGGGGCGCCTCGACGGTACGGCTGACCATGCTGCGTCCCTGAGGGTCCCTGATGATCACAGGGAGGGTCAGTCGCGGGAGAGCGGGTCGCGCCGTTCGCTGATCAGCGTCGCGCACCTGCGCACCCGGGGCTCGTTGAACGTACGCGCCCCCGGGATCTGCAGCAGGCTCGCGCGCAGCGCCTCGTAGACCTCCTCAACGGGGCGTCCCTCGTGTGAGGCGCCGACCCGGCGGATCACCTGGGAGGCCCGGACGTCGAAGCCCGCCTCACGCGCGGCGGCGCCGGGGACCACGTCGCGCAGCGCGGCGTTGTCCATCGTGATGCGGACACGACGCATCCCTTGGCTCCCCCTGTGGGCTCGGCCTACCTGGCCAGATCACCCTAGGAAGCCGTACGGGACCCGCGACGTCGTCGTTGCCGTGTCACGGCCCTTTCATCGGCGAGTCTTTACCCGTTCGGGGGGGAGGGGAACGCTCTCCCCGAACACCCTCATCTGGGACTCCTGCACGTCCCGGTCGATGGGGAACGCGTCGGCCAGCCTGGTCAGTTCGAGCATCCGGCCGAGCACCCCGTGCACGCCCGCAAGACGCAGCCAGCCGTTGAGCTCGTAGGCCCGCCGCAGCGTCGTGAGCAGGGTCCAGATGCCGCTCGAATCACAGAAGCCGAGTCTCGTCGTGTCGATGATGACGCGCGACTGTCTCCGCGTCAGCACCTCGGTGAGCGTCTCCTCAAGCCGTGGGGCCGATGTTTTGTCGAGATCGCCGTCGAGCGAGACCACGGAGAACCGTGGATGGTCGTTCACGGTGACGGAAAGCCGTGTCATGATGCCCCGCTGTCTACCTCAGCCTGAGACAGCGCCCTTATGGGAGCCGTGCGAAGACGGAAACCACTCCAACCACCGTACGCCCATGGCTGAGGACAGTTCAACGGGCGGGGAGGAACGGCGGACGATCAGCGGACGGCCCGTCCCCGGCGGGAGCCCGCGTAGGCGGCGAGCCGGGTCGCCTGCAGCCGCTCCGAGGGCCGCAGCGCGGGGTGGCTGTTCAGGACCGGGTCGAATCCCGGCAGATCACCGGCCTGATCCGGCAGGGGAGTGTGGACGCTCAGCCGTACCAGGGGACGCCTGTCCGCGCCGTCGACGCCGAGGGTGAACTCCAGCGGCGCCTCCCCGAGGAGGGCGGGTACGGCGGGCACTCCGGCGGCCGGGCCGTACCCGACGGCGAGGAAACGCAGCGGTTCCCCCGCGCGGTCGTAGGCCAGGATCGTCGAGTAGACCCCGGGGACGAAACGGCGCCGGGGCAGGGGCAGCAGGCCGGGCCACAGCGCCGAGCACAGCAGCAGGTCGAGGTCGCCCCCAGCCCCGCCCGCCCCGGGCAGCCGTACGGCCAGGCCGAGCACGTCGGGCAGGGGAGCGGGCAGGAGGCCCGCCCTGGACAGGCGGACCAGCGCGGGGTGGTCACCGGGTCCGTCGAGGGCGGGGACGCCGAACATCGGATGGTCCAGCGGGCGGAGCGTGGCGTGGAAGGTGACGCCGTCCGCGAAGACCGCGCGTTCGCCGCGCGCGGCGGCGAGCCCTCGCGCGAGGGCCCCGGCGGCGGCCCTGAGGGTGGTTCCGGCAGCGGATCCGAGGGTGGTTCCGGTGACGGGCCCCGTGATGGGTCCCGTGGCGGCGCCGGCCGCGCGGCCGGTGTGGGTCGTTCGCATCCGCCTCCCCTGTCGTCGTGCCCACCGTTACGGATACCCACCGGTCGGGCGTGAAACAGGCGGGACGTGTGGGGGGAGGCCGTCTCGCCGGAGGTGACCGTGGAGACGGCGAGGTCCCGTCGTACCGTCCGTCTCTAGGCGTCGGCGAGCTGTCCGGCGGGGTGGAGGTGGCCTCCCTGCTCGTCGTGGTGGTCGGCGTCCGCGTCGTCGAACCAGACCCCGCCGTCGGCGAGGTAACGGAAGCGGATCGGCTGCTGGGACGGGACGGTGAGGGTCACCTGGTAGGTGCCGTTCTCCTTGCGCTCCATCGGGTGGGCGTAAGGGTCCCAGCCGTTGAAGTCGCCGACCAGTGAGATTCCGCCGACGGCCCGGTCGAGCGGCACGGTGAAGGTGAGTCTGACCTTCCCGTTCTTGGTGGGCTTACCACGCTTGATCATCGAGTCTCTCCTGACATCACTGTCTCCGTAGGTAACCGACCGCGATCGGCCAGGCGGCACGGGCCTCCGCCGCGGCCCGTCTGTGGGCCGCGATCAGGAAGCCGACATCCGGGTCACGGCTGGCGGTAACGATCCACATGGATGGTTACCGCCAGTCATCGACCGGCAACATGGGGTGGTGAGTTTTGGCCGGGCTCACGTCTGACCTTGACTGGATCGTGATGCTTGAGTGGTTCGGGTTAACCTGCCGATGCTCATGGGGATGGTCGGCGAAGTCCGTGGTGCGGACGGTTCGATAAAGATGTCCCGTGGACATCACTCCTATCTCACCGTCACACCTCGTCGAGGACCTCGCCGACCGGATCGCCGCGGGACCCCGTGCCTCCTGGGTGCGGGTGGCTCTCGACGGCGCGCCCGCCGCGCACCCGGAACGGCTGGCGGAGGAGCTGGTCGCCCCGCTGAGGCTGCGCGGGCGTGAGGTCATGCGGGTGTCCGCCGGTGACTTCCTGCGCCCGGCGTCGCTGCGCTTCGAGTACGGCAAGACCGATCCCGACGCGTTCTACACCGACTGGCTCGACGCCGGGGCCCTCGGCAGGGAGGTGCTCGGCCCGCTGGAGCCGGGGCGCTCGGGGAGGGTCCTGCCCACGTTGTGGGACGTCAGGACCGACCGGGCGACGCGTGCGCCGTACGTCACCGTGCCGCCGGGCGGGGTGCTGCTGCTGGACGGCGCCCTGCTGCTCGGCAGGGGGCTCGCCTTCGACCTGACCGTGCACCTGTGGCTCTCGCCGGGCGCGCTGGCCAGGCGGACGGAGGAGGGGGCGCGCTGGACGCTGCCCGCCTACGAGCGTTACGAGCGGGAGGTCGGGCCGGTCGGCTCCGCCGACGTCGTCGTCCGGATGGACGACCCCCGGCATCCCGCGCTGGTCGGGCAGAGGTGAGACGGGGTGGGGGCGGGCGGCGGCCGGCCGCCCGCCCGGCCGGGTCGTCAGACTCCGGTGCGCGAGGGCATCCGGCCCTCGGCGTAGCCCGCCTCGATGAGTTCGTCGCGCGTGCCGTGCGTGTCCCTGGAGGAGATCTCCGGGCCGTGGGTCTCTTCGATGCGCAGGGCCACGCCCAGCGCGAAGAAGGTCGGCGCCCACTGGCCGACGAAGATGCCCCAGCGGTCGGCGCGGTCGACTCCGGCGTGCTCGACCGAGCGGGACGCCAGCCAGGACGCCACCGACAGGCCGATCGACGCGAAACCCGCGGCGTACATCGTGCCGGACTTCACGCCCATCTTGCGAAGCATGTTGATCATTGTTCCCCCCGATGAGTGTTCGCTGGTATCGGTACCCTTTCGGGTTTTGTGTAACCAAATGTCCTGGTCGGGGGGTGTGCTCTAGAGGTCGCCGACCTGTTTGAGCAGGCTCTCCCGCCGTTCCTCAAGCTCGTCCGCGAGGGCCTCCTGCTGGTCGGCCATGGAGATCAGCGCCGACCGGTCCATGGCGTCCGTCGGGCCGAGGTCGCCGACCTGTTCACGCAGCCCGGCGACCTCGGAACGCAGCCTGGCCAGGTCCTCTTCGACCTGGCGGAGTTCATCGTGGATGCTCATCCGCTGTCCATACCCCCATCCGGGGGGCCGATTCCACGCCCTACTCCACGGGGCGTAGCCGACGGGCCCTCCCCGGTGGGATTCCCGCGCCGGGGAACCGGGCGAGGCTTGGGCCATGCGCCCTCATCAACGGTTCTGGTACGGCGTCGCGGCTCTGCTGCTCGCCGGGAGCGCCTTCCACCTGGCCGTCTACGCCGTGGACGGCGGTGGCTGGGCGGGGCCGGTCTCCTGGCGCAAGCCGATCCTGTTCGGTTTCTCCTTCGGCCTGACGCTGGCCTGCCTGGTCTGGGTCACCGGCAGGCTCAGGCCGCCTCTCGCGCGACCCCGGCTGCTGCTGGGCGCGCTCGGCACGGCCTGCGTGGTCGAGGTGGCGCTGATCGACCTCCAGCGCTGGCGCGGGGTGCCCTCCCATCTGAACTTCGGCACCCCGTTCGACGCGGCCGTCTCGGCCGTGCTGGCCGTGACGGCGTTCGCCGGGTTGATCCCGCCGATCGTGGTCGTCGCGGTCCGGGCCTTCCGGGGGCTCGACGCCTCGCCGAGCATGAGCCTGGCGATCAGGGCGGGGCTGGCCGTACTGCTGCTCAGCCAGGTCGCGGGCGGCGCGCTGATCGCCAACGGCAGGGTCATCGGGCTCCCGCCGGACCAAACCGACCTGTCGATCCTCGGCGCGGCCGGTCAGCTGAAGGTCCCGCACGCGGTCACGCTGCACGCCTTGCAGGCGCTGCCCGCCCTCGCGGCGCTGCTCACCCTGACCTCCTGGGGCGAGCGGGCCAGGACGCGCCTGGTCGCCCTGGCCGTCGCGGGGTACGGCGGGCTCGTCGTGGTGAGCGTGCTCCAGGCCGTCCAGGGGCTCGCACCGGCCGACCTCACCCCGCTCTCGGGGGCCGTACTGCTGGCGGCCGTGGCGGCGCTCGGTGTCGCGGCCGTGGCGGCACCGGTACGGCTGGACGCGCGCCGGGTCAGGGCGCTGGTCAGGTCGACGGCGGGGACATTGGTCGGACGAAACGCCCGAAATGCATAGAACGCATGGAATATGCGAGGTTCGTACGGCACGTGAGGCTTAGGGATTAACGAAAAAGGCGAACGCTTTCGAACGCCACCTTAAGTCTCCATTAGGGAAAGATCCCATGTCATCCAGATATCCAATGTGTGGACAAGGCTGCCAAAGTTGTACTATCCGCGTCTGGAACAGAAGCCGTTGCACCGTCCTCGGGTGACAGGGAGCAAGCCATGGGCATACAGCATGCCGAAGACGGTGCGATGGGTGGTGTCCTCGCCTACTCGGGCGGGGGCAGTCCGACCATCCTGAGAATCCTCCTCGGCACCCAGCTGCGGAGGCTGCGCGTGGCCAGGGGGGTCTCCAGGGAGGACGCCGGGTACGCCATCCGCGCCTCCCACGCCAAGATCAGCCGTCTTGAGCTCGGACGGGTCGGCTTCAAGGAGCGCGACGTCGCCGACCTGCTGACCCTGTACGGCGTGATCGACCCCGCCGACCGGGACCCGCTGCTCGCGCTGGCCAGGCAGGCCAACGCCCCCGGCTGGTGGCACAAGTACGGTGACCTGCTGCCCGGCTGGTTCCAGGTCTACGTGGGCCTGGAGGAGGCCGCCTCCGTCGTCAGGAGCTACGAGGTCCAGTTCGTCCCCGGACTCCTGCAGAGCGCCGACTACGCCCGCGCGGTCATCATGCTCGTCCACGGCACCGCCTCCGCCGAGGAGATCGACCGCCGGGTCTCCCTCAGGCTGGCCAGGCAGGAACGGCTCGGCAGGCCGAACGCGCCCATCCTGTGGGCCGTGGTCGACGAGGCCGTGCTGCGCCGTCCCATCGGGGGACCGCAGGTCATGGCCGCCCAGCTCGACCACCTGCTCCGGGTCACCGAGCTGCCCAACGTCAGGCTGCAGATCATGCCCTTCCACCGGGGCGGGCACGCGGCGGCGGGCGGCCCGTTCTCCATCCTGCGCTTCCCCGACAAGGACCTCCCCGACGTGGTCTACATGGAGCAGCTCACCAGCGCGCTCTACGTGGAGAAGCGGGAGGAGACCGACCACTACACGCAGGTCATGGACAGCCTGTGCGTGCAGGCCTACTCGGTCTCCGACAGCAGGCGCTTCCTCGGCGAGCTGCGCGAGCGGCTGCCGTACTGATCAGGCCGGTTCCGCGCCGCCCTTCCTGGCCACTCCGCCGAGCACGATCATGCTCGTAGGGCGGGACGGCATCCGGGGGTGCCACGTCGTCACGTCGACCAGGCCCGGTTCGACCAGGTCGAACCCGTCGAAGAACGGCAGGATCTCCTCGTGCCGTCTGAGGGCGACCGTGACCGGCCCGCCGGCGAGCGCGGCGCGGGCCCGCGCGACGGCCTCCTGGTCGCCCTCCGCGCTCGGGTGGCTGATGGCGAGGAGGCTTCCCTCGGCCACACGCTCGCGCAACGGTCCGAGGACCCGCTCCGGCGTCTCGCCCGGGAACAGCTGCAGCACCGAGAGCAGCAGCACGCCGACCGGTTCGCCGAAGTCGATGAGCCGCAGCAGGTCGGGGTGGTCCAGCACGGTCTCGGGGCTCCCGAGGTCGGCCCGGATGGAGACCAGCAGGGTGTCGGTGGCCAGGAGCACGTCGTTGTGGACCGAGACGACGGGGTCGTTGTCCACGTAGACGACCCGCGCGTCCGGGTGGGTCTCGCGGGCGACCTCGTGCACGTTCGGTGAGGTGGGGATGCCCGCGCCCAGGTCGAGGAACTGCCGGACGCCCGCCCGCGCCATGTACTCGACCGCCCGGCTGAGGAAGCTCCGGTTCGCCCTGGCCAGCACGGGATAGTCGGGCATCTGGGCGACGATCCTGTCGGCGTACTCGCGGTCCGCCGCGTAGTTGTTCTTGCCGCCCAGGACGTAGTCGTACACGCGCCCCACGTGGGGGGTGCCGGCGTCGATGCCGTCGGGCGGGGACTGATCGCGGCTCACGCGGCGAGTGTAATCACCTCATCCCCAAACGATCTAGGGCGTCTCCGGGGTCTGACCTTCCTTACCGATCCGTGAGGAAGCAGTCGTTCCGCTTGTCAGGATTCGGGAAGCGGCCCACATTCTGAGCACCGGAACCGACGAATCCGCAGCTCAGGAGGCCTGGTTTGTTCGCCCCCCGTCGTTTTCTAGCTGTCGCCCTCTCTCTTCCCGTGGCCCTCGCACCCGCCCTCACTCCGGGTGTGGCCACCGCCCGGACCCGGGCGCCGATCACCTCGATGGCCTCGCTCGGCGACTCCATCACCCGTGGCTTCAACGCCTGCGGCTTCTACCTCGACTGCCCCTCCCGATCCTGGTCGACGGGGTCGTCCTCGTCGGTGAACAGCCTCTACCTGAGACTGAAGGAGAACAACCCCGACATCGTCGCGCACAACGACGCCAAGACGGGGGCCAAGGTCGCCGAACTGCCCGGTCAGGCCGAGAAGGCGGTCTCCCAGGGGGCCGGATACGTCACGATCCTGATCGGGGCCAACGACGCCTGCACCCCCTCCGAGGAGGACATGACCTCGGTCTCCGACTACGAGGCCGCCTTCCGTACGGCGCTGCGGACCCTGAGCGGCGGCCTGCCCGAGGCGGAGATCCTCGTCGCCAGCATTCCCGACGTCCGGCGGCTGTGGGAGGTCGCCAAGGACAAGACGGCGGCCCGCGTGGCCTGGGCCACCCTGAACATCTGCCAGTCGCTGCTCGAACGGCCCCGCTCGAACGACCCGGAGGACGTGGCCAGGCGTGAGCGGGTGCACGCCAGGGTCGCCGACTTCAACCTGGTCGCGGAGAAGATCTGCGCCGAGTACCCCACCTGCCGCCACGACGCCGGGGCGGTCTTCGACCGGCGTTTCGAGCTGTCCGACATCAACACCTGGGACTACTTCCACCCCAACGCCGGAGGCCAGCGCCTGCTCGCCGAACTGATCCACCCGGCGGACGACCGGTGAGCCGGTGGGGCGGCCACACACCGTGACCGGCCCGACGGTCTGACCGTTCCGCGCCGAGGCGAGGGCGTTCCCGGGGGAGTCATATTCCCCGGGGGCGCCCTCGCCGCTGTCAAAAGGCGTTCTTACTGGAAAGTGTCTTTAAAGTTAGTGCCGATTCGTCAATGCGGCACACCAGCACGGAGAGAGAAAGCCCTGCAAAAAGGGGGCTTGTAACGCTCCAGCAACGCGTGGTTCACTGTCGCCGTCTCGGCAATTGTAAGTAAACTTTCCAGTAAGTGCGTCATAGTTGGGTGGTAAGCCATGGAACAGATCCAGCCGCTCTCCTACGGGCAGGAACGGCTCTGGTTCCTTCACCGCTTCGACCCCCGCGACCACTCCTACAACACCTGCCACGCCTACCGGCTACAGGGTGAACTCGACGTCCCCGCTCTCGAAGCCGCCTTCGCGGCGGTCGTGCGAAGGCACGAGACCCTGCGCACCCGCTTCGACGAGATCGACGGCAGGCCCGCCGCCGTGGTCCTCCCCGCCGGGACCGTGACGATCGACCGGTTCGAGGCCGACTCGGAGGAGGAGGCCAGGCGAATCGTCGCCGAACGGGCCAACACCCCCTTCGACCTGTCCGCCGCGCCGCCGGTGCGGGCCTCGCTCGTCCGCCTCGGCGCGCGGGACCACGTCCTGGCCGTGACACTGCACCACATCATCGCCGACGGCGCCTCGGTCATCGTGCTGCGCGACGAACTGGCCCACCACTACGCGGGCCGCGACCCCCTGCCGCCGCTGGCCCTGCAGTACGGCGAGCACGTCCGCGAACAGCGCGCCAGACAGGACGAGGCCGACGTGGCCGAGTGGGCCGCGCGCCTGTCGGGTGTCCCCGCGCTCGACCTCCCCACCGACAGGAAGCGCCCCCCGCAACGCAGCGGCGACGGCGCCGAACTGGTCTTCGGCCTGTCCCCGGAGCTGGTCGCGCGGGTCTCGGAGTTCGCCCGCGCCCGGCGGGCCACGCCGTTCATGGTGCTGCTGACCGCCTACCAGGTGCTCCTGTCACGGCACAGCGGCCAGACGGACTTCTGCGTCGGCACCCCCGTCGCGGGCCGCGACAGCACCGAGCTGGAACCGATGATCGGCTTCCTGTCCAGGATGCTCATGCTGCGGGCCGACCTGTCGGACGAGCCGTCCTTCGACGAGGCGCTCAAGCGCACCCGCAGGACCGTCATCCAGGCCATGGGCGCCTCCGACGTGCCGCTCGAACGGCTGCTCGGCGAACTCGGCCTCGAACGCGACGCCAGCAGGACCCCGCTGTTCCAGACGATCTTCGCCCTGCACACCCAGAGCGGCGAGGTGAGCGAGGGCCCGCTGCCCGGCCTGCGCGAGGAGTCCTTCCCGCCCGGCTGGGCCGCCGCCAGGACCGACCTGTCCCTCGACCTGTGGCCCCTGCCCGACGGAGGCCTGTCCGGCTCCCTCGTCTACAGCACCGACCTGTTCGACCGGGAGAGCGCGGAACGACTCGCCGCCCGGCTGCCCGTCCTGCTCGCCGCGGCGCTCGACGCGCCGCAGACGCCCGTCGGCACCCTGGACATCCTGCCCGACGGGGAACGCCGGTGGCTGCTGGACAGGGCGAACCCCGCCGAACGGCCGAGCGAGACGCTGGCCGACATGTTCCTCACCCAGGTGGCCGCCCGGCCCGACGCCGTCGCCGTCACCGCGGAGAACGGTCCCGGTCTCACCTACGCCGAACTCTGCGAGAGGGCGACCGCGCTGGCCGTACGGCTGCGCGAGGCAGGCGTCGGCAGGGGATCGCTGGTCGCGGTCCGGGTGCGCAGGGGCCCCGGCACGCTGGTCGCGCTGCTCGGCGTCACCCTGTCCGGCGCGGCCTACCTGCCCGTCGACCCCGCCTACCCGCAGGCGCGGGTGGACTACGTGACCGAGGACTCCGGCGCCGCGCTCGTCCTCACCGATGACGACCTGCTCGACCTGCCCCCGGCGGACCCGGCCGTCACCCTGCCCCGTCCCCACCTGGACGACACCGCCTACGTGCTCTACACCTCCGGCTCGACCGGCCGTCCGAAGGGCGTGGCCGTACCGCACTCCGCGCTGGCCAACACGCTGCTGGCCATCGGCTCCCTGGTCGGCGCCCGCCCCGAGCACGCCTGGCTCGCCCTCACCTCGATCGCCTTCGACATCTCCGCCATCGAGCTGTACCTCCCGCTGGTCACCGGAGGCAGGGTCGTCGTCGCCGAGGACGCCAGGGACGGCACCGCGGTCGCCGAACTGGCCCGCGGGGCCGGGGTCACCCACGTCCAGGCGACGCCGTCCGGCTGGCGCGTCCTGCTGACGGGCGACCTGCCGAAGGTCACGGGCGTGACCGCCGGGGAGCCGATCCCGCCGCAACTGGCCAGGGAACTGCGGTCCAGGACGAACCGCCTGATCAACGGCTACGGCCCGACCGAGACGGCGATCTACTCCACCACGTGGGACATCCCCGTGGAACCGTACGAGATCGTGATCGGGCGGCCGATCGCCGGGCACACCGTGCACATCCTCGACCCCGCGGGCGGTCTGGCGCCGCTCGGCGTGCCGGGCGAGCTGTTCATCGGCGGCCTCGGCGTCGCCGACGGCTACCTCGGCAGGCCCGCCCTCACCGCCGAGCGTTTCGTGCCCGACCCGTACGGCGGGCCGGGTGAGCGCCTCTACCGCACCGGGGACGTGGGCCGCTGGCTGCCGGACGGGACGATCGAGTTCCTCGGCAGGACCGACAACCAGGTCAAACTACGCGGTCACCGGATCGAGCTCGGCGAGGTCGAGGCCGTCCTGGAGACCCACCCCGCCGTACGGCAGGCCGTGGCCACGGTGCACGAGGAGACCCTGGTCGCCGTCGTCGTCGCCGACCTTCCGGGCACCGGCGCCCTGCGGGAGCACATGGCCGCCCAGCTTCCCGGCTACCTGGTGCCGCAGTCGTTCGTCGTCCTGGAGGAACTGCCGCTGACCCCCAACGGCAAGGTCGACCGCAAGGCGCTGCCGGCGATCCTGACCGGCGCCATGCGGGAACCGGCCACCGCGGACACGACGCCGCCGCGCACTCCGAACGAGCGGCTGGTCGCCGAGGTGTTCGCCGAGGTGCTGGGGCGCGAGACGGTCGGCGCGCACGACGACTTCTTCGCCCTCGGCGGTCACTCGCTGCTGGCCACCATGGTCACCGCCCGGCTGCCGGTGCGCGTCCCGGTGCGGGAGGTGTTCACCAGGCCGACGGTCGCGGCGCTCGCCGAACTGCTGGACACCGAGGACACCGGCCTCGGCGACGTGCCCGCCCCCCGCCCCGAGGGGACGACGCCGCCGCTGTCGCCCGGGCAGGAACGGCTGTGGTTCCTCAACCGGTTCGACCCCGCGGGCAACGCCGCCTTCAACATCAACCTCGTCCTGCGGCTGACCGGTTCCCTCGACGTCGAGGCGCTCGGCAGGGCCTTCGACGGGGTCGTCGCCCGCCACGAGACCCTGCGCACCCGGTTCCCCGAGGTGGACGGCCAGCCGGTCGTGGTGATCGACCCGCCGAAGCCGGTGGAGATCGAACGCCTCAAGGGGGACGCGACGACAATCGTCCCCGAGCGGGTGAACACCCCCTTCGACCTCACCGGGGAACCGGCCGTGCGGGTCACGCTCATCGAGCAGGGACCCGACGACCACGTCCTGTGCGTGGTCGCCCACCACATCCTCGGTGACGGCTGGTCGCTGAACATCCTGCGCGACGAACTGGCCGTGCTGTACTCGGGAGGCTCGCTGCCCCCGGTGCCGCTGCAGTTCGGCGACCTGGTCGTGTGGCAGCGCGGGCGGGACTCCTCGAAGCTGTTCGACTACTGGAGCGCCCAGCTGGCCGACCCGACCCCGCTGGCCCTGCCGACCGACCGGCCGCACGCGGTCGGCGGCACCAGGCACGGCGCCGTCGTGGGCTTCAGGCTCGACCCGGCGGAGGCGGACGCGCTCGTCGCGATGGGCCGCCGCAGGGGCGCGACGCTCTTCATGACCCTGCTGGCCGCCTACCAGGTCCTGCTGTCCCGGCACAGCGGCCAGGACGACATCCTGGTCGGCACCTCGAACGCGGGCAGGGACACCGTCGAGCTGGAGTCGGTCATCGGCTACATCACCGACGTCCCGGTGCTGCGCGGCGACCTGTCGGGCGACCCGACCTTCACCGAGTTCCTCGCCGCGACCCGCGCGACCGTGCTCGACGCCTTCGCCAACCAGGGGCTGCCGTTCGAGGAACTCGTCGGCTCGCTCCAGATCGAACGCGACCTGACCCGCACCCCCGTCTTCCAGACGATGGCGGTCCTGCACACGGAGAACTCCGGGCGGGTGCCCAAGCCCTTCCCCGGGCTGTCGGCGGGCCAGTTCTCCGGGGGCCGCGCGCAGGCCAAGTTCGACCTGATGCTTGAGGCCTGGCACGACGCCGGGGACCTGTACGTCGAGCTTGAGTACGACACGACGCTGTTCGAACGGGCGACAGCCGAGGCGTACGCCACCCGCCTGGAGACCCTGCTGCGCGGGATCACCGCCGACCCCGACCGGCGCCTGTCCGAGCTGCCCATGCTCACCGAGGCCGACGAGACCTTCCTCGCCGCCGCCTCGCGCGGACCGGTGCCGCCCGCCCCGGTGCCGGTGTCCGAACTGCTCGCGCGGGCCGTGCGGGAGCGCGGGGACGCCCCGGCCGTCGGCTGCGCCGGACGGGTCGTCACCTACCACGAGCTGGACGAACTCGCCGAGAAGGCCGCCGCGGGCTTCGAGCGGGGACGGATCGCCGTCGTCCCGGTCGACCGCACCCCGGAGGGCGTCGCGGCGCTGCTCGGGGCCTGGCGGGCGGGCGCCGCCTACCTGCCGCTCGATCCGGCGCTGCCCGAGGAGCGGCGCGCCTTCGTCGAGGAGGAGATCGAGGGAGTCGCGGCCGAGGGGGTCGCCTACGTGATCTACACCTCGGGCTCCTCGGGGACGCCGAAGGGCGTGCTCGTCGAACACGACGGCCTGGCCGCCCGGGTCGCCTGGATGACCGGGGAGTACGGCCTCGGCCCCGACGACCGGGTCGTGCAGTTCGCGACCCTGAGCTTCGACACCCACGCCGAGGAGATCTACCCGGCGCTGGCGGCCGGGGCCCGTCTCGAACTGCTGCCCGAGGGGGCGGTGACCCTGCCCGACCTGCTCGCCACGCCGGAGGGGAGCCGGGTGACCGTGCTCGACCTGCCCACGGCGTACTGGCACCACCTGGTCGGCCAGATCGACGAGATCGCCTGGCCGCCCGCGCTGCGGCTGGTCATCCTGGGCGGGGAGGAGCTGAAGGCCGACGCGGTCGCCAGGTGGCGCGAACGCTTCGGCGACCGGGTACGCCTCGTCAACACCTACGGCCCGACCGAGGCGACGATCATCGCGACCGCCGCCGAGATCGCCGGGCCGGGCGCGCGCGTGGGGGAGGCGGGGGAGCGGCCCCCCATCGGGCGGCCCATCGGCGGCGTCCACGCCGCGATCCTCGCCGAGGACGGCTCGCTCGTGCCGCCCGGCGCCCCCGGCGAGCTGTGCCTGGGCGGCGCGGGCCTGGCCAGGGGCTACCTGCGGCGCCCCGGCCTGACCGCCGAGCGCTTCGTGCCCGACCCGTACGGCGGGCCGGGTGAGCGCCTCTACCGCACCGGCGACCGCGCCCGCTGGCGTCCCGACGGGAACCTGGAGTTCCTCGGCCGGATCGACGACCAGATCAAGGTGCGCGGTTTCCGGGTCGAGCCGGGCGAGGTCGAGGCGCGCCTGCTGGCCCACCCCGCCGTACGGCAGGCCGTGGTCACCGCGGTCGAGGACACCCTCGTCGGATACGTCGTGGTGGCCGAGGACGGGGAAACGGACCCGGTGGCCGAGCTGCCCGGCTTCCTCGCCGGGAGTCTGCCGCCCTACCTGGTCCCCTCGGCGTGGGTGACGCTCGGCGAGCTGCCCCTGACCCGCAACGGGAAGGTGGACAGGAAGGCGCTGCCCGCGCCGTCCATCGACCGGCGCGCCCCCTCGGTGCCGCCGAGGACCGACGCCGAACAACTGGTCGCCGAGGTCTTCTGCGAGGTGCTCGGCGCCGCGGAGGTCGGCGCGCTCGACGACTTCTTCGCCATCGGCGGCCACTCGCTCCTGGCCACCCGTGTCATCGCGCGGATCAGGGCCATCACCGACATCGACATCCCGATCCGGGCGATGTTCGAGAACAGCACGGTCGCCGGTCTGGCCGGTCTCGTCGAGGAACTGCTCCTGGCGGAGATCGCCGGGCTCTCCGACGAGGAGGTCGCCCGCCTCGCCCAAGGGGTCTCCTGACCGGCCGGGACCCCGTCCACGGAAAGGCCGCCGCCCGGCCCGGCGGCGGCTTTTCCGCACAACCACAGCAAGGAGCATCCCCCGTGACCTACCAAGTCGTGGTCAACCACGAGGAGCAGTACTCGATCTGGCCCGCCGAGCGCCCCCTCCCCGGAGGCTGGCGGACGGACGGCACCTCGGGAAGTAGACAGGAGTGCCTGGAGCACATCGAACAGGTGTGGACCGACCTGCGGCCGAAGAGCGCCCGATGAGCGCGGGCGGGCAGGTCGCCGAGGCCCTGCCCGGCAGCCCCGCCGGGCTCGTGGTCCGCTTCCAGGGCGGGCGCACGGCCAGCGGGCCGCCGACCTCCGGTCAGGCCAACATGATCCGCTGCGTGCTCACCGACCCGCCGGAGCACATGAACTACGGTTTCGTGCTCACCGTTCCGCCGGGGAAGACGCTCGACGACGTGGTCACGGCCGTGGTCCTGCTCATCTCCCGGCACGAGTCGCTGCGCACCACGTTCCGCGACGACCTCCAGCACGTCGCGGGCGAGGGCGAACTGGTCATCGGGGTGCACGAGTCCCGGGGCTCGGCCGACCTGGCCGACGAGGTGGCCGCCAGGCTGCAGGCCGTACGGTTCGACCCGGAGGGGGAGCTTCCGGTGCGGGCGGCGGTGACCGTCTCCGACGGGGTGCCCGAACGCGTCATCCTGGTGCTCACGCACACCACGGTGGACGCCGTGGGGCTGAGCCTGCTGCGGGTGGAGCTGAACCGCCTGCTGCTCGGCGAGACCCCGGAGCCCGTCACCGCCCCCCAGCCGCTCGAGGTGGCGTGGACGGAGCGGAGCCCGGCGAGCCTCAAGCGGGCGCAGGCCGCCATCGAGTACTGGCGGACCAAGCTGGAGCGGATCCCCCGCTCGACCTTCACCGCCTCCGTGGACGACGGCGACAACGACTGGCTGATGCCCAGGCTGCAGGTGCGTTCGACGGTGGCCGCCCGGGCGCTCGGCCGGATCGGAACCCGTACCGGCGTCAGCCGCTCGGCCGCGATGCTCGCCGCCTACACCCTGCTCGCCGGGCTGCGGTCGGGACAGCGTACGGCCGTCGCCCTGGCGATCTCGGGCAACCGGTTCCGTCCCGAACTGCGGGACTACGTCGGCCCGCTCGCCCAGGACGCCCTGGTCCCGATCGACCTCGACGAGACCACGTTCGACGGTGTGCTGCGGCGTACCAGGGCGGCGGCGCTGGCCGCCTACCAGAACAGCCGGTTCGACTCCGACGCGCTCATCCAGGTCATGGAGGAGGTGCAGCGGTCGAGGGGGATCTTCTTCGCCAGGGACATCGTCTTCAACGACATGAGCGTCCACGGCCAGGGGCGGCGGGCGAGCCGTACCGAGGAGTACGAGCAGGACGTGCGCTCCCACTGGCTGCCCGAGGCGACGATGCCGACCCGCGTCTCACTGTGGGTGCGCACCGTCGAGGGTGAGGTGGACTTCACCCTCTGGGCCGACCCGCGCTGCCTGCCGCGCGCGGACGCCGAGGCGTTCGGAGAGGGGATCGTACGGCTGCTCATCGAGGCGGCGGACCGGGACGTGCCGCTGTCCGAGGTGTCCGGGCTGACCGGGGTCGTTCCCCTGGAACGGGGGGAGGGGTGGACGACGATCGACGCGTGCTGGGTCCACCTGCCCGAGGTCGAGCGGCTCGTCCGCGACGCGGTCGGGGACCGTCCCTTCCACGTGACCGAGGACGGCGGGCGGCTGGTGTGCCACCTCGCCGGGCCCGTCTCGCCGGTCGAGGTCCACACCGCCTGCGTGGGGAGGCTGTCGGGACGGATGGCGGCGATGGCCCCCCACCACTACGTGGTCCACGACGGCGCGCCCGCCTCCCCGGACGGCTGGGCCGCCCTGCCGGTGCTCGAAGAGGGGACGGGCCGGTGAGGCGCCGCGCCTGTGGAGGCCCCTGGTCCTCCTGGTGCTGGCCGGACCGCGACACGCGCCGAAAGTCGTCCTGACGTGCGGTGACATGTCGTGATGTGAACTTCCGGCCGGTGCGGTGGCCGCGCGCCGCACCGGCCGGAGATCCCCGTCGGAAGGGAGTGGAAGAGGGCGTCGATTAAGCACTCGCACGATGTGCGAGATCTATAGTACGGTGTGCGAGAAAGGTCTCGAACACCGTACGAGTCATGGAGTAGTCATGTCGTCCCCCCACCCAAGACGGTGGTTGATCCTCGGTGTCCTCTGCCTGAGCCTGCTCGTGCTGGTCGTCGACAACGGCATCCTCAACCTCGCCATCCCCTCCCTCATGCGGGAGCTCGGCGCGACCCCGGCGGACATCCAGTGGATCATCAACGCCTACATGCTGGCCTTCGCCGGTGTGCTGCTCACGGTCGGCGCCCTGTCCGACCGCTACGGCAGGCGGCGCTTCCTGGTCATCGGCCTGGCGCTGTTCGGCGGGGCCTCGCTGATCGCGACGTTCGCCCAGAACCCCGCCCAGCTCATCGCCTGCCGGGCGCTGATGGGGTTCGGCGGATCGTTCCTCATGCCGAGCACCCTGTCCATCATCATGAACGTCTTCGACCAGTCCGAGCAGCGCAAGGCCATCGCGGCCTGGAGCTCGGTGCTCATGGCCGGCGGGATCGCCGGGCCCTCGCTCGGCGGCTTCCTGCTCGACCACTACTGGTGGGGCTCGGTCTTCCTGGTCAACGTCCCGATCAGTGTGATCGCGATCGCCGCGGCGCTGCTGCTCATGCCGGAGTCCCGCGGGCAGGCCAGGCCCATCGATCTCCTCGGGGCGGTGCTGTCGACCGCGGGAATGGTCGCCCTGGTCTGGATGATCATCTCGGTGCCCGAACGGGGCTGGACCTCGCCCGCCGTGCTGGCCTCCGGGCTGGCCGCGATCGTGCTGCTGACCGGCTTCTTCCTCTGGGAGCGGCGCAACCCGCACGCCATGCTGCCGCTCGGGCTCTGGCGTGAGCGCAACTTCAGCGGCGCCAGCTTCTCGATCGTGCTGCTGGCCTTCTCCGCGGGCGGCCTGCTGCTGATGCTCACCCAGTACCTGCAGTTCGTCCTGGGGTACGGGGTCCTCCAGGCGAGCCTGGCGCTCATCCCCTACATGATCGCGGCCATCGTCTTCAACGGCCTGGGCGCGACGCTGGGCAAGAAGCTGTCCAACCGCACCCTGGTGACGGCGGGCATGCTGGTGTTCGCGGCGGGCTTCGTGGTGCTCACCCGGCTGACGCCGGACAGCGGCTACGGCCTGTTCATCTGCGGCCTGATGGTGATGGGCGTCGGCGGCGGCCTGGTCGGGCCCGCGGCCTACGCCTCGCTGATGAGCGCGGTGCCGCCGGACCGAGCCGGCATCGGCTCGGCGCTCAACGACACCGTCCAGCAGACCGGTGGCGCGCTCAGCGTCGCCCTGCTCGGCAGCGTCCTGGCCGCCGCCTACTCCTCGGGCATGCCGGAGAGCGCGCCCGCCCCGGCCAAGGAGTCGATCGCCGTCGCGCTCTCCCTCGGAGACCCGTCGCTGGCGAGCGCCGCCAAGGCGGCCTTCGTCAACGCGATGTCCTCGGGCATGATCGTCGGCGCCGTCGGTTCCGTGGCCGCCGCGTTCATCGCCTGGGCCCTGCTGCGCCCGATCGCGACACCCGTCACGGAGGGAGCCGAACCTCCGGTGGATTCCCGGGAACAGGTGGAGCAGGTCTGAGCCTCGCTCACCTTAGAAAAGGGTCGATAAATATACATTTATCGGCCCTTTTTTCTGTTCTTGAGTTTTCTTCGCGTTTGTGGGGTTGTGGCCCTTGTCATGCCGCTGACCAGCTGAATCGCTGAATCGGTCGCCGCCGGGAAAGCGGTTCGACGCGTGTTCCGCCGGATTCTCCGTGGCCGCCTCCGGCCAGCCGTACACCCGGATTCCGATTTCCGTGGACAGTCGTCGCGTTTCGCGGTCTCATGTCTCCGCCAGTTCTGTATGAGGCATTTTCGGGATTCGGAGAAACGCATGAAGAATCGGCGAACAATGACGCGAGCCCTCCTCGCGGTCGTGATGATGGCCGGGCTGGGAACCGTCCAGGCGCAGCCCGCGGTGGCGGCGCCCGCCGACGAGGTCCGCATCACCCACTTCCTCGGTGAGCGGAACCTGCCGCACAAGGCCCAGTTCCAGGGGACCGTCGTCGGCGGCCTGTCCGGCATCGACCGCGACCCGCTCACCGGCACGTGGTACTTCATCTCCGACGACCGGGCGCGCTACAACCCCGCCCGCTACTACACCGGCAAGATCGACATCAACCCGCTCACCCGGCGCTTCGAGGGCGTGAGCATCACCGGGGTCACCACCCTCCTGCGCCCCGACGGGACGCCCTACCCCGGCTACGGCCAGCCCGAGGCCGCAGACCCGGAGGCCATCCGCTACGACCCGTGGAGCCGCAGGATCCTGTGGAGCAGCGAGGGCGACAGGCCGAAGGAGGGCACCACGGGCAACCCGGTCGTCCAGATGTCGCTGCGCTGGGTCGACCGGGGCGGTCACGACCGCGGCGGCCTGCCGATCCCCGGCAACCTCACGATGACGAACACCACCTCGGGCCCCCGCCACAACGCCGGGTTCGAGGGCCTGACCTTCACCCCCCACGGCATCGCGGCCATCGTCGAGGGACCCCGCTTCGAGGACGGCGACATCATGACGACCGAGCACGGCGCGCTCTCCCGCATCACCGTGTGGGACAGGAACGGCAGGACCCGCGCGCAGTACGCCTACCCGATCGACCGGCTGCCCGCCGCCCCCGTCCCGGAGACCGGCAGGTACGACGGCGGCGTCTCGGAGATTCTGGCCGTCAATGACGACCGGCTGCTGTCCCTCGAACGGTTCTGGATCGAGGGCGTCGGCTACCGGGTCAAGCTGTACGAGATCGACCTGCGCGGCGCGACGAACGTGCTGGGCAGGGACAGCCTGACCGGCGGCACGCCGTACCGGGCCGTCACCAAGCGCCTGGTCCACGACTTCAACGCGGACGGGGCGACGGTGCAGAACCTGGAGAGCCTGGGCTGGGGGCCGCGCCTGGCCTCCGGCGAACGCGTCCTGGTCGTCGGCTCCGACGACAACTTCGACGAAAGCGAGATCACCCAGTTCCTGGCCTTCGCCGTCCGGGGCTACTGAGCGGTCGCCGGAGTTAGCCTGGTTGCGGGTGACACATCCATACCGGGTCGAGGAGGTCGCGGTGGCGCGGGAGGACGAGAACGCATGGGTTCCCGAGGCGGTCCGCAGGCCGGGTGACCACGCGGACCAGAGCCACGAACACGTCGTCAAGGAGGTCAGGGACATCACCAGGGGCGGCAAGAAGGTGGTGTTCGAGATCAACCCCGGCGGAGGGGTCGACACCGGCCTGCGGCGCCTGTTCCCGGTGACCTACGACATCGACCTCGACCACGCCGAGGTCAGGGAGACCGGCGAGGACAAGTGACGCGTCCCGGCGGCGGGTGACCGTCGCCGGGACACGCCCTCAGGAGGTCATGAACTCCGCGGCCCGCTCCGCGATCATGATGGCCGGGGCGTTCGTGTTGCCCGTCGTCACCGCGGGCATGATCGAGGCGTCCGCGACCCGCAGCCCGGTGACGCCGTGGACCCGCAGCCTCGGATCGACCACCGCCGCCTCGTCCACCCCCATCTTGCAGGTGCCCGACTGGTGGTGGTAGGTGACCACGCTCTCCCTGATGTACGCGTACAGCCCCTCGGTGGTGTCGGCCAGCGCCCCCGGGTACAGCTCGTAGGCCCCCAGGTCCTCCCGCAGCGCGGGAGCCGCCGCGATCTCCTGGCACAGCCGTACGGCCGCCGCCAGCGCCTCGACGTCGGCGTGCTCGGCGAGCACGTTGGGGTCGATGAGCAGCGGGTCGGCCGGCGAGGGGCCGGAGAGCCGGATATCGCCGTGACTGGCCGGGCGGACCAGACCGGCCATGAGCGAGACGCCGTCCGGCGGCCCCTCCATCCACCGCTCGTACAGCGGCGCGTCGAAGTGCAGCGGCTGCAGGTCGGGCACCGCCAGCTCGGGCCTGCTACGCCAGAACAGGTGGCTCTGGGTGCGCGGCAGCCCGTGCGAGACGGGAAGCTGCCGCTCCATCCCGGCGATCACCGGGACCAGCCAGTGGTCCTGAAGGTTGCGCCCGACCCCGGGCAGGTCGGCCAGTACGGCGATGCCGTGCGAGCCCAGCTCCCCGGCGTCGCCGATGCCCGAACGCAGCAGGATCTCCGGCGAGCCGATGGCCCCGGCGCTCAACACGACCTCGTGCCCGGCCAGACCCTGTTCGAGCACGCCGTCGCGTTCCCACTCGACGCCGACACAGCGCTCGCCCTCGAACAGCAGTCGGTGGACGTGCGCGCCGGAGACCAGGGTGAATCCGTCACGCCCGGCCAGCGGCCCGAGATAGGCGTCCGCGGTCGTCAGCCTGCGGTGGTCCTGGATGGTGAACTGCATGAAGGAGACGCCGTCCTGCGACGCCCCGTTGTAGTCGGGGTTGAACGGCAGCCCGGCCTGCTGGGCGGCCTCGACGATCGCCAGGTGGGCGGCCGAGGGCTCGTAGCCGGTCAGGATGTGCAGCGGGCCACGCGGCTGACTCTGCGCAGAGTCGACGGCCTCGATCCTGGCGAAGACCGGCCGCACGTCCTCCCACGCCCACCCCGGGTTTCCCCTGGCGGCCCAGTCGTCGTAGTCGGCCGGGTTGCCCCGCACCCAGATCATGGCGTTCAGGTTGTGCGACCCGCCGACGGCCCTGCCGCGCGGCAGGTGCAGCCGGCGGCCGTGGGCGTGCCGCTGCGGGACCGTACGATAACCCCAGTCGAGAGGGGAGTCCCACAGCTCGTGCATCCGCGTCGGGTCGTCGACCGCGGGGAAGCGGCCCTGCGGCCCGGCCTCGACGAGCAGCACGCTCGCCCCCGCGTCGGCGAGCCTGCGCGCGAGCACGGACCCGGCGGAACCGGCGCCGACCACGATCACGTCGGCCTGGAGTCGGGTCATGCGATCACCAGGCCGCCGTTGGGGCTGAGCGTCTGGCCGGTGAAGTAGCTCCCGCCCTCCCCGGCGAGGAAGGCCACCGTGTCGGCGATCTCCCTGGGCAGTCCGAACCGGCCGAGGGCGATGCGCTCCTCAAGGTCGGCGCGCATCCGCCCGCCGATGACCGACCCGAGCGGGGTCTCGATGTAGCCGGGCGCCACGCAGTTGACGCGGATGCCGTACGGCGCGACGTCGCGGGCCACGGCCCTGGTCAGGGCCTGGATGCCGCCCTTGGCCGCCGAGTAGTGCGGCAGGTGCTCGCAGCCGGTGAGGCCGCAGATCGAGGAGACGTTGACGACCACCCCGGAGCGCTGCCCGGTCATGACCCGCAGCGCGGCCCTGGTGCAGTAGAACGTGCCGTCGAGGTGTACGGCGATCATGTCCCGCCAGGCCTCGTCGGAGATGCTCACGGTGGCGTCGACCGTGGTGGCCGCGGCGCCGTCGGTCCGCAGCTCGTCGAGACGGGTGTCGAGCCTGGCGAAGGCGTCCTCGGCCTCCTGCCCGCCGCGTACCCCGGCGTTGTTGACCAGGATGTCCAGACGGCCGTGGGTGGCGGCCACCTCGGCGACCGCCGCGTCGACCGAGGCCGAGTCGGACACGTCGGCGACCAGCGCGTGGGACTTACGAAGCGTCCCTGCGGTCAGCTCCGCCGCCGACCTCACCCGGTCGAGCACGACCACGGTCGCCCCGTCCGCGTCGAGGCGCCTGCAGATCGCCTCACCGATGCCCGAGCCACCTCCGGTGACCAGGGCGACCCTGTCTTTCAAGGGGTCTTCCAAGGGGTTCACGAGTGTGCTCACCTCTATGTCCTTCTTGAGTCACGCCAGGCGCGATGACAGTCACGCTAACCACGGGTAAGCTCCGCGCACCTCGCCGGAGAGGGACGGGGTGAGCGAAAGACAAGGAGTGGTCACTCAGGGTCAAGTACGTTCACCTCCCCGTCCGGGAGCCTTAGCGGAAGTCCGGTACCACGACAAGAGACGGAGGGACGCCGTGAGTGTCGACGATGTCGGAACTAAGGGGACGCCCGCGCTGGACGCCCCGGATGTTCCGGGGGAGCGTCCTGGCGGGGGACTGGCCGCCCTGGCGCGCCGCGTTCCCGCGATGGAGTCCATGAGCGTGCTGGTCGCGACGATCGCGCTGGTCGTCGTCATCGGCGTCCTGCACCCGGACTTCCTGTCGGCCGCGCAGCTGCTCGACACCCTGCAGGCGTCGGTCTACGTCGGCCTGCTCGCCGGAGGCATGGCCTTCCTGATCTCCATGCGGGAGATCGACCTCTCGGTCGGCTCGATGTTCGGCCTGTCACTCATCAGCATGGGCCTGCTGATCAACCAGGGGCTCTCCCCGTGGCTGGCGGGGCTGCTCGGCGTCGTGCTCGGCGGCGTCCTCGGCCTGGTGAACGCGCTCGTCGTGCAGTACATCGGCATCCCGACCATCGTGGCGACGCTGGCGACCCTGTCGGTCTATCGAGGACTGTCCCTGGCCCTGAGCGAGGGCCAGCAGGTGACCGGCATGCCGGTCGAGGACTCCTTCTTCACGATCCTGGGCGGCAAGATCTTCGGCGTCTACACGAGCGTGTGGGTGCTGATCATCTTCGCGATCGTGCTCACGGTCGTGCTGCGCTTCACCTCCTTCGGTTACCGGGTGCGCTCCATCGGCTCCAACCCCGACGCCGCCACCTTCTCCGGCATCTCGGCCAACCGGGTCAGGATGCAGGTCCTGGTGCTGGTCGGCCTGCTCGCGGGTGTGGCCGCGGCCCTCGGCCTGGCCTTCTTCACCTCCGGTGACCCCAACATCGGCACCGGGTTCGAGCTGCAGGCGATCGCGGCGGCCGTCATCGGCGGAACCCCGCTGCGCGGCGGCACGGCGACGGTGGTCGGCGCGATCTTCGGCGCGATCCTGCTGGCCGTGGTCGGCAGCGGCCTGCAGTACTTCAACATCCCGGTCAACTGGAGCTCCTTCGCCACCGGCGCGGTGATCCTGCTGGCCGTCTCGCTGGACAGCCTGTTGCGCAGGCGCCGCAGGCGCAAGGACGAGGCGCTCGGCCTGTAGGGCCCTTCGAACGGCGGGGACCCGCAGGGAACGACCTGTGGGGACTGTTCCATCCACCTCTAACAAAACCCGGTGATCCGAACTTGGCTATCCGGAGAAACCTGATTTATCCCATAAAAATAGGAATTAAGAGGAGCCACCCCATGACCGCTGGACCGAGGCGTAGCCGCCGTACGTTCACCGCCCTGTCGATTCTCACCGCCTCGGCCATCGCGCTCACGGCCTGTTCCTCTGGCCCGTCCGGCTCGTCCGGTTCGCAGGAGACGGCGGGCGCGAGCGGGGGAGGGGACGCAAAGAAGCCCCTGAAGATGGGCTTCATCTACGCCACGTCCACCCAGAACCCGTTCCAGGAGATGGCGTTCGGCGCCAAGGCCGCCGCCGACCAGGACGGCAACGTCACCCTCAACCAGGCCGCCCCCGTCGGGGTCAACGGCCCCGCCCAGGTCCAGCTCTTCCAGTCCGCGATCAGGAACTCCCCCGACGGCATCGGGCTGGAGACCCTCACCCCCGACCTGTTCGTCCGGCCGCTCAACCAGGCGACCGACCAGAACATCCCGATGGCCGCAGTGGACACCGCGCCCCCGCCCGGGACCAAGGTCGACCTCTTCGTCGGCAACAGCAACACCGAGCTGGGCGTCGCGCTCGGCGAGGAGTTCATCAAGCACGTGCCCGAGGACGCCACCGGCGACGTCGTGATCGGCAACGACATCCCCGGCCTTCAGCTGCTCAACCAGCGCATCGAGGGACTCGTCTCGGTCATCAAGGCCAAGCGTCCCAAGCTGACGATCAAGGGCCCGTTCGACGCCAAGTCCGAGCCGACCGACAACTTCAACGCCTGGCAGGGCATCGTCAAGGCCAACCCGAAGGCCATCGCCTTCCTCGGCGTCGGCGGCCAGGACGGCGTCTCGCTGCCGCTGATCAAGCAGCAGACCGGCCGTGAGTTCCTCGCCGGCTCGGCGGACATCCCGCCGGAGGCGCTGCAGGCCGTCAAGAAGGGCCAGCTGTTCGCGCTCTCCTCGCCCGAGCACTGGCTCAAGGGCTACATCGCGATGCGCCTGCTCATCGACAGCAAGCGGACCGGCAAGCCGGCGCCGACCGGCTGGTGGAACCCCGGCACGCTGGTCGTGAACAAGGACAACGTGGACGAGATCATCAAGCGGCAGACCGACGAGGCCAGCCGGTCCGCCTACTTCAAGGCGGTCGTGGACAAGCAGCTCGCCGACCCGAACACCTACCTCAAGCCCATCGGACAGGCCAACTGATTCCGCGGGGCGGTCGGCCACCCCTCTCTTTCGGCCCGGCCGCCCCGCCGTACCCCTCTCCCCGACAGTCAGCCCGCAGCATCCGCAGTAGGAGGAGCGCACACCATGGCGATCCTGGAGGCCAGGAACATCGGCAAGACGTACGGGGGCGTCGTCGCCCTCAAGGACGCGGGCATTCACATCGAGGCGGGCTCCGTCCACGCCCTCCTCGGTGAGAACGGCGCGGGCAAGTCGACGCTGATCAAGATCATGTCCGGTGCGGTCACCCCCGACCGGGGCGGTATCACCCTCAACGGCAAGCAGGTGCGCTTCCGCAACACCGGCGACGCCGCGCGGCACGGCGTCGCCGTCGTGTCCCAGGAGCTCAACCTCTTCCCCGACCTGGACATCCTGGCCAACCTCTACCCGGTGACCGGTCCGCGCAGAGGACCCTTCCTCGACCGCGGGGCCATGGCGGAGGCCGCCGCCCCGGTGCTGGACCAGCTCGGTCTGAACGTCCCGGTCAGGACCAGGCTCGGCGACCTCTCCCTGGCGCAGCGCCAGCTCGTCGAGATCGCCAGGGCGCTGCTGACCAAGCCGCGCGTCCTGATCCTGGACGAGCCGACCTCCGCGCTCGAACAGGCCAGCGCCGACCGGCTGCTGAACGTCGTACGGGTCCTGCGCGAACACCAGGTCGGCGTCGTCTTCGTCTCGCACATCCTCGAAGAGGTCATGGCGCTCAGCGACGTCATCACCGTCCTGCGCAACGGCGAGGTCGTCATGGAGGCCCAGGACAGGAAGTCGCTGTCCATGGCCGAGGTGGTCACGGCCATGCTGGGGGACAAGACCGTCCAGGTCCAGGAGAAGGTCGCACCCGCGCCATCCCAGGAGATGGCCAGCGGTGAACTGAAGATCGTGAACGCCGGATCGCGGGGCGCGCTGTCCGAGGTGTCGCTGACCGTACGGCCCGGGGAGATCCTCGGCCTGGCGGGCCTGGCCGGATCAGGGCACCAGGCGACACTCGAACTGGTCGCGGGCCTGCGCAGAGCCGACAGCGGCGAGGTGCGGCTCCCCTCCGGACGCCGGGCCCCCAACGGGCTGCGCCGCAGCATCGCGGCGGGCGTCGCCGTCGTCTCCGGTGACCGCCGCAGGTTCGGCCTCATGCTGGACAAGCCCATCTGGGAGAACATCGCCCAGGTGCGGGCCGTGGCCCTCAACCGCGACGGACTCTTCCTGCGCCGTACGGCCCTGCGCACCCGGGCCCGTGACCACGGCGAACGGATGAGCCTGCGCTGTTCGAGCGTCGACCAGCGCACCGGCCTGCTCTCCGGCGGCAACCAGCAGAAGGTCGTGCTCGCCAAGTGGCTCGACGCCGACCCCTCCGTGCTGCTGCTCGACGACCCGACCCGGGGTGTCGACGTGGGAGCCAAGGCCGAGATGCACACCCTGATCCGCTCGGCCACCCAGACGGGGACCGTCACGATGCTCTGCTCGACCGACGTGGAGGAACTGGCCTCCCTGTGCGACCGGGTGGCGGTCTTCTACCGGGGCAGGGTGGCGGCCATCCTCGAAGGCGAGTCCCTGACCCAGCACAACATTCTGGAAACCATGAACACCGGCGAATCCTGATTTTTCTGGATTTTCTAGGTGACTGGAGACCGCGAACGCCCCGCCGGCCAACCGGCGGGGCGTCGTGCCCGTTGTGGCGTGTGAGATTCTCGCGCATCGGCGGGAAGGTGCTTGAGCCTCTGCGAGAGTGAAGGTCGGCAGCCGTTTTCCACACGTGGGTTTGTTTCGAAGGTCGCGGGGTGACCGGGATCGAGGCGTTCGGAGTGGACACCGCCCGTCTCCAGGACCTACGTGCGGGCCCCCGTCGGCTGTGGCACGACCGAGATCGACTTTCTGTGCGCCGGACGGTCGGTCATTCCCACCGGCGGACTTGTTCTCGGCGCGCCTGCCTCCACGAAGATCATTCTTCGGTCGGCATCCGCCAACTTCGGCTGCTCAACCTGCTCGGCGCCGACTTCGGGCAACCCCGCTGACGGCGGAACGCGCTCGCAGGGCTTGAGGGCTGGTTTCGGCGTTGGCGGGCCAGGTCAGGGGTTCAGGGCCTCGGCCAGGCTCTGCGGGTTCCAGTAGTCGCGGAACAGCAGGATCTTGCCGTCGCGGATCCGGAAAACCTGCACGGACGTGCTCTGGAATGGGGCACCTGTCGTGGTCACCACCGCCTTGGCCTCAAGTTCGACGATGAGTACTTCGGGATCGGTGGTCTGGTAAACCTGCGTGGTCCACATGTCCTCGACCCGTAGCAGCGAGATCGTGGCCGCGGCCGAGAAGTCGCGGATCGCTTCACGGCCCTCGATCCGCGTGGGCATGCCCGGCGGTGCGAAGGGCATCTCGATCACCCCATCGGGGGCGAACAGCTCGGCGAAGCCGTCCATGTCGTGCTCCAGGACCAGGCTTCGTCTGCGCTCGATGACATCCTGCGGGGTTGACAGACCCATGGGGCCTCCGTTCGTTGAACGCGTGTTGATTGAACGAATGTAGAACGAAATCGAGGAGCGGTCAACGCCCGTAGAATCAATCCGTGAGCGAGCCCAGACCACGCCTGTCACGGGCGGAGCAACGTCGCGCCACCGAGGCACGGATCCTCGCTGCGGCGGGTCGCCTGTTCGCCGAGTCGGGATACGACCAGACCACCATCCGGGCGATCGCCGGTGCCGCGGAGGTGGACGGCGGCCTGGTCATGCACTACTTCGGTTCCAAAGAAGAACTCTTCCAGCGGGCCACCCGGGCCGAGCCCGCCCAGCCCGTCGGTGGAACCCCGGAAGAGGTCACCGAACAGATACTCGCCCAGATCGCCGACTCGCTGGTCAACGAACCGATCGCGTCACTGGCCGTCCTGCGCTCGATGCTCACCCACGCCGGAGCCTCCGAAGCCGCGATCGAAGGAGCCGCCCGTTACCGGGCGCAACTCAGTGACGCCATCCCCGCCGACGACGCCGACGTGCGGGCCGCGCTGATCAGCGCCACCCTGATAGGCATGGTCGTCAGCCGGCATTTCCTCAAATTCGACGTCCTCCGTGACACCCCTCCGGAACAGATCATCGATCTGCTACGTCCCTGCCTGCGCTCTCTCATCCACGCGGACGACTGATCTTGTTTTGACGGCCCCGGACCCCTCAGGGCGGAGAGCTGCACGGCACCCCTGACCAAAAGCCGCATAAAGGGACCGCCTTTTCGGTCCTCCACAACCGGGCCTGATCCGTCGATGCCGGGACTGCCTCGATTTTCTCTCAGCTCGGGCTGTCCCGGCATCCCCGCCTGGTCTGATCGGTGCCAATGTGGCCTTTCGCTACCTTTGTAGAATTAAGTCGAATCTGTGCCATTAATGACATTCATGTCAATTGCCCCTCCCCTGGATTGTTACATAGTTTTCAGAGGTCGCGTGAAACACCGTGGGCCTTGTCCTGCGTAACGTGTCCCTCGACCATGGCAGGAGCAAGGTGCATGTGAGACGGAACTTCGCAGGCCTTACGGGCTTACGGGGTTTTGGCCGCAGCGTCTGTGCACATCCCCGTTTTCCTTCCCCGGAAAAAGCGTGCGGGGACGCCCGGAAAATTCACTCAACTTAACACCGAAAGGAAGGGCGCCGTGACAACAGCAGTCTCCCCCTGGGGGCTCAGCCGGATGACCGACCCTCTGCCG
The DNA here is from genome assembly GCF_042893955.1 of Streptosporangium sp. NPDC001559. Lineage (NCBI taxonomy): Bacteria > Bacillati > Actinomycetota > Actinomycetes > Streptosporangiales > Streptosporangiaceae > Streptosporangium > Streptosporangium sp. NPDC001559. The sequence goes on along the minus strand of NZ_JBIAVG010000008.1, from coordinate 145,956 downwards.
GGGCTTCCACCGCTGCACGAGACGCTTCGGCTTGACCCCGAGACGCAGCTCACCCACTTCTACGGCGCGGACGGCGCGATCGTGGACATGGCCGGCAAGATCACGATCACCACGTCCAAGGGCGGCGGCAGCGACGGCTCGGCGGGAAGCGCCGCAGTGGCGGACGACTCTCAGAACGACGGATAACAGCGGATGCGGCCCATGCCACAGACCGTGCTGGTCATCACATCGGCGGAGGACCTTACCGCCAACATGGTCATCGAGGCGCTGAACGAGCGCCGGGTGCAGGTGGTTCGTGTCAATCCCGCCGACATCGGCGCCGAGTTGGTGTTCAGTGCCGTCATCGGTGACGGCCGTGAGGAATGGGCCGGGCGGCTTCGCACACCAAGCCGGGACATCGCACTGGAGAAAGTGGGGGCGGTGTACCACCGCCGCCCCCATCCGTTCTCGGCTCGGTTCACCCGCCTGTCCGTTACGGCGCAGAAGTTCGCCGCCACCGAAGCCCAGTACGGCCTCGGTGGCATTCTGAACAACCTGCACGGTGTGGTCTACGTCAACCACCCGGCTGCCAATTCCCGTGCCGACTACAAACCTGCCCAGCTTCAGACGGCGGCCAGGCTCGGCCTGTCCATTCCGCCAACCTTGATCACCAACGATGTGGAACAGGCGCGAAGGTTCGCCGCCGAACACGGTCCTGTCATCTACAAATCGTTTCGAGGTGCCCCCTCCACCTCGGAGGGCTGCTCCGCCATATGGACGCAGCGGGTCGCCGAACACACACTTGACGACTCCCTGTCGGTGACCGCCCACCTGTTCCAGAAGGAGGTGCGCAAGTCCTCCGACGCCAGGGTGACCGTGATCGGCCGACGTGTGTTCGCCAGCAGGATCACCACCCCTGACGGCGCGCTCGACTGGCGCAGCGGCGACTGGGAGCAATTGGTCCACGAGCCCATCGACGTGCCTGAGCAGGTCAGGGAAGCGCTGTACGCCTATCTCGACCGCTTCGGGCTGGTGTTCGGGTGCTTCGACTTCGCGCTTGAGGCTGTCGACGGACAGGCCTCCGAAGCCTGGATTTTCATCGAGTGCAACCCCAACGGGCAGTGGGCCTGGTTGCCTGATGCCGATGCGATGGCCCACGCCTTCGCGGATGTGATCCTGAAAGGATGGTGGTCGTGAGCGACACGGCCGTGAAGCTCCGGCATGCGTTGGCCGAGGCCATCGGGTCCTCCGGCTGGCGTGCGGCGCTGGAGACGACGCCGCGCGAGCTGTTCGTGGGGGAGGCCGTCTACCAGGCCGACCAGGTCCGGGGCGATCTGTGGACACCGATCCGCCGTGCCGAGATCGACGAGGGCGACTGGCTGAGCCTGGTCTACACCGACGGGACGTGGGTGACCCAGGTGGACGGGGTTCTGGCCGAGGAGGCGGCCGGGCCGGTGACCGGGGCACCCGGTTCGTCGTCCACACTCCCGAGCCTGGTCGTGCGGATGCTGGAGGCCGCTGAGATCGGCGAAGGCGACACGGTGCTGGAGATCGGCACCGGGACCGGCTACTCAACCGCGCTGATGTGCCGACGTCTCGGCGACGACGCGGTGACCTCGATCGAGTACGACCCCGCTGTGGCCGAACGCGCCAGGAAGGTCATCGTCCGGGCGGGACACGCGCCCACTCTCGTCGTGGGGGACGGCCTGCACGGTCACGCCAACGGCACCGGGTACGACCGGCTGATCTGCACCTGCTCGGTCCGGACCATCCCCACCGCCTGGTTGGAGCAGACGCGTCCCGGAGGAACCATCACCGCCCCCATGTGGGGCTGGCTGGACGGCGTCGCCTCCGTCCACCTCACCCTCGACGGCGAGGGTACGGCCAGCGGACGTTTCCTGAAGCAGGGCTGGTACTTCATGCGTGCCCGCACCCACCTGCCGCCGCCCCGCCCGCCCGTGGCGACCGGCATCGGGCAGGCCCGGGAGAGCAGGATCGACCCGGCGATCCTGGACGACGAGGCCGCCCTGTTCGTCGCCCAGCTGGCTGTACCGGCCGCCCAGCGCTCGTCAGCGGGGGAGACAACGATCCTGTTGGACGTCTCCACCGGTTCCCGCGCCGACACCAGACCCGCCCCGGGTGGCGGGTGGATCGTCCACCAGCACGGTCCGGTTCGGCTGTGGGACGGGGTGGAGGAGGCCATCCTGCTGTGGCGGGAAGCCGGATCACCGCACCAGTCCGCCTTCGGCCTCACCGCCACCCGCGAACGCCAGTACGTATGGCTCGGCGACCCTACCGGCCCAACCTGGGACCTACCCGCATGATTGACGTGCGAGCTTTCTGAGGACCCTTCCGGACTGGAGATTTCTCCGCTCAAGGGTGTTATCGGAGTTCTACGGATTCACGGTTCTTGGCGGCCCAGACATTTGATCCGTCAAGAACCGTGAACCCGGAAACGTATGCCCCACCGATCGCCGACCGGTGGGGCATTGTCGTGTGTGAGTCAGGCTGAGCGGTGGCCTATCAGGGCGCATAGTTCCTGAGCCGCCGACAGGCCATGGGCTTTGTCCGGTAGGGCGCTGACGACCATGCGGGACGCCGACATCACTCGGGTATCGCGTCGCTCGGCTGGTAACGCTTCAAGGAGTTGCAATGCCTGACGCGCGCTTTCTGCGGGATCGGTGCGGGCGTGAAGTGCCGCGCCGTGAAGTGCGAGCAGTATCGCTGATCGATGTCCGGCCGGATAAAGCTTCTCGGCTGTGGCACGAGCGTCCTCGGCGCGCTTGACGTCTCCCGCGAAGGTGTAGATCAGGGTTCGGTCGTACCACAGCGCGCGGCCCTGGCGTGAGCTTCCTGCGGAGGGCAGACGTTCGTAGGTTTCCTCGGTTCGCCGGAGCGTGGTGGTCGCCTCGGCGTGACGCCCGATCATGGCGAGGACCTTGGCCTCCTCACTGAGAGCGGCCACGAGGGAGGCGCTGGGAGAGTCTCCCGCGAAACGACGCGCTTCTCGCGTGACCAGCAGCACGGCGTTCAGGTCCTCATCTGGGGCCTGTCGTCGGTATCCCGCCTCCCAGCCTCTCAGCCACGACGTCAGGAGGCTGTCTCCGGACTGTTCGCTCAACAGACGTGCCTGCGCCCACCATCGGTGTGCTTCACGATGGTTACCCAGGTCGAACCACTTGCCGCCGATCAGGGCCGCGTGGCGTGCGGCGGCGTGAGCGAGATCGCGCTGCACGGCATCAGATTGAGCGCGGCCCAGATGGGGGGCCATGCTGGTGTAGTCGACCGCGAGCGCGGCGAGGATGACAGCGGGTGGGTCGAAGCGCGCTCGCTGTTCGTGGATATCGGCGGCGTGTTCCCAGTCGTCGATCATCGCCTGTGACACGCTCGACCCGGAGATGGGAGGCTGGGACACCTGCCAGGCGTCCGTCAGCGCGGTCAGTGCGGGTGCCACCGCGCTGCCGACGGCGACGACAGCGGCATCTCGCATCAGTCGTCTGCGCTCCATGCTGTCATCCTCATCCCGCGTTGAGGCTTTTGCCTCGACGGTACCCTTCCGGAGCCGATTGCCATCGGCCATGGCGGCGTGCAGTCCGAGAGAAATCAGTTTCCCTTCGGCGGTGAGCGCGGAGTCGAGAGCCTCGATCGCCTCGGCCGAAGGGGTGAGGGTGCCCGACTCCCAGCGGCTCACCATCGAGTCGGCCCAGCCGATCAGCTCACCGAGTTGCCGCTGGGTTATCTGATGTCCTTTTCGTGACTTTCGTAATGCCCTGCCGAATTCGTGCCACTCCTGGGATTCCGCGCTCATTGGTCCTCGCCTGTGTTTGCTACATGGCTTACATGTTTCGCTTGAAAGGCGGCGGGTCTTGTCCCGCTTACGACGTGCCTCAACTATGGCATCAGCAAGGTCTTTGTAAAGCGGAACCCCGCAGGCGGGCAGCGCCGTACGGGGTCCCTTGATCGCAAAGGAGGTGCGATCCGTGCACGATGGTAAAGCCATTGTGCCCTCGCCCACCATCCCGGGCTGGCGGCTTATTCTCAGTGACCAGGGCCGTTTCTGGGCTTTTCGCCGGAAACCTTTCTCCAATGCGGCACGAAGGGCCGGGGCCGAACCGGATGTGGACGCCGACACCTTCGACGAGATTCGGGCCGTCGTCGAACACCAGGAGGAGATCGCCCGGGGAGTCGCGTCGTGATCGGACGACCCCGGCACAGCGGGCGGCACCGGGACGGGCAACCGCTCACACAGGTGTACCGGCGCCTGTGGGACGGCCCCGCCCGTTCCGAAGCGGAACGCATGGACCGTTCCATCCAGGGGTGGAGCGTGTTCTACAGCCTGGGCCGGCGCCGCTTCTACGCCATCGCGGCCTGGCCGACCCCCGAACCACTGATCGTCTCCGACCCCGACGCAGAAGGGCTCCGGCAACAGATCCACCAGATGGAGGCCACCCTCATCTGGCGGACCCTCCCACCCATCCCCGAGCAGACACGACCTCCCGAACAGACACGACCTCCCGAGCGGGTACGGCCTCCTGGGCAGGGGCGAACCCCCGAGCGGGCACGACTTTCTGAGCCGGTACGGCGGGCGGGGAACTCGTCCCACCCCCTGCCCGCCGTACCCCGTGAACGTGCGGTCCAGGAGGAGGGGCCTGGGCCGCACATCCAACGGCGGCTCCCGAGCGCATCGGGGAAGGGGAGCCCGTCGGCGCCGATCACCACGGAGTGGTCGGCCTCCTCAGGCGCCCGGTCAGGCAACCTCGCTGGCCGGGCGCCCTCGTCGCCATCCGTCGCGGACAGGAGTCCCGTGAGGAACCCGCTGAGCGCTCTGCTCGACCCGAGAACGTGCGCGACCCGACATGGAATCAGCGCGGCCCACCCTGAGGCGATGGAACGCCAGGCTCACATCACAAGAGAACCCGGCCTGAACGCATCGACGTGGGAGGGGTTTGGCCTTACCGGTGCCGTGTGTGAGGAGTGTCGGCTTGGGCGCGTCGGTGCTTGGACTGAGGAACGCAGGAGCGCAGCGACGGAGAGACGAGGGAAAGCACCGACTCGGAGGCGCCCAAGCCCGCGACGCCGCAGGCGGAGCAAAGAGACACAGCCCGCGACGCCGTAGGCGGAGCGAAATCACACAGCATCCCAGGCTGACACCGCCATCCCGCCCTGGGCGTCTCGGGTGAGGCGGTATTCGCGGGGGGAGACACCGTAGGTCGCCTTGAAGAGGCGGCTGAAGTGGGCGGCGTCGACGAAGCCCCAGTGGGCGGCGACGGTGCTGACCGAGAGCGTCCACTGGTCGGGGTCGACGAGGTCGCGGCGGCAGTGCTCCAGTCTGCGTTCCCTGATGAACCGGGAGACCGTGGTCCCCTCCATCCTGAAGAGCTTGTGCAGGTAGCCGGTCGAGATGTGCACCGCGGCGGCGACCGTGTCCGGGGTGAGGTTGCCGTCGTCGAGGTGGGCCTCGATGAAGGCCCTGATGCGCAGCAGGAGCGACTGGGGGGAGCTGGGCGGCGGTGTGCCCTGTTTGCCGAGCCGTTCGGAGAACAGGGTGGCGAGCAGGTCGAGGATGTTGTCGGCCAGCTGGAGCGACTGGTTCTCCCCGATCTCGTCCATCTTGGTGACGAGGTTCATCAGCAGCGGGGAGACCAGCGCCCCGACTCCCTGGCGTCCGGAGACGCGGTTGGCCGTCACCTGGTGCATCTCGTGTGGCCGCAGCCTCAGGAAGCGCTGGGGGAACATCAGCACCAGCATCCGGCAGGTGTTGTCGAAGGCCACGGTGTACGGCCTGCTGGTGTCGTAGACGGCCAGGTCGCCGGGGGTGAGGGGGGCCTCGCGCCCGTCCTGCATGACCAGGCAGTAGCCCTGCAGCGGCATGCTCAGCTTGTAGTAGTCGGTCTCCGACCTGGCGATCAGGCGGCGGGTCCGTTCGGCCTTGTGGGCGTCGGCCGCGACGTCGCTGACCAGCATCACGCCGAGGCTTCTACTGCGCATCTGGCCCCGGAACGTCTCGCCGTTGGCGAGGGTCATGTCGAGGGGCACGAACGCCTCGGAGATCGCCGAGCACCAGAAGTCGGCACGTTCGCGGGCCGGCAGGTCGGCTGTGCGCAGTAGAGACGACATGCTTCCTCCTGCATGGGGCGGTGCGTCCAACTGCAGGAATGGTGCATCGCGTGCCGTTATTTGGCAATGGTCCCGCAGTGTCCCTGTCATATGACAGTAACCGGAAACCGCTGGAGCGTGACAGGCAAGTGCTGTGCCGTCACAGACAAGGCCGGTCGGTGCGCGACGCCGTACAACTGATCCTGACCGTCCCTACAGGCGGTCGAAGGGCGACAGCGAGCACGGGGAGGCCGTGGAGAACATGGCAGTGTCGACGTTTCTGCGACCGCAGGAGAGCGGTCCCGACTCTCCCGTCCTGGAGAAGCCCGGCAGGCTGCTCATCGGTGGTGAGTGGGGCTCCGGCAACTCAGGGCGGACCTTCACGACCTATGACCCGGCGACGGCCGCCCCGCTGGGTGAGCTGGCCGAGGCCGACGCCTCCGATGTGGACGCCGCCGTCGCCGCGGCCAGGAAGGCGCTGCGCAACCCCGACTGGGCGCAGATGTCGCCCGCGGCGCGGGCGCGGGTGCTCTGGCGGATCGCGGACCTGATCGAGGCCAACGGCGACGAGCTGGCGTACCTGGAGACGCGGGACCAGGGACAGCCGCTCGGGGTCGCCAGGGGTGTCTCGGTCACGGGCGCGGCCGAGCACTTCCGCTACTACGCGGGCTGGACCACCAAGATCGAGGGCGCGACCTCTCCGGTCTCGCTGCCGAACACCCTGCACTACACCCGCAGGGAGCCGGTCGGGGTCTGCGCGCTGATCACGCCGTGGAACTTCCCGCTGATGATCCTCACCTGGAAGCTCGCGCCCGCGCTGGCCTGCGCCAACACGGTGATCATCAAGCCGGCCGAGCAGACCTCGCTGACCGCGCTGCGCCTGGCCGAGCTGTGCGTCGAGGCCGGGGTGCCCGAGGGCGTCGTCAACCTCCTCACCGGCGGTCCCGATGTCGGCCGCGCCCTGGTGGCGCACTCCGGGGTGGACAAGGTGTCCTTCACCGGTTCGACCGAGGTCGGCCGGGAGATCATGCGTTCCTCGGCGGGCAACCTCAAGCGGGTCACCCTGGAGCTCGGCGGCAAGACCCCCACGATCGTGGCGCACGACGCCGACCTCGACAGGGCCGTCGCCGGTTGTGTCCAGGGCGCCCTGTTCAACAGCGGCCAGGTGTGCGCCGCCTACTCCAGGTTCTACGTGGACCGCAGCCGGGTCGACGAGTTCACCGAGAAGGCCGCCGCCGCCGCTGCCGCGCTGCGGCTGGGTCCCGGCCTGTCCGACACGACCGACCTGGGCCCGCTCGTCACCGAGGAGCACCTGCGCAACGTGGACGGTTTCGTGCGTTCCGGTGTCGAGCAGGGCGCCCAGCTGGTGACCGGTGGGCAGCGTGCCGACGGGGACCTGGAGAAGGGCTTCTTCTACCGGCCGACCGTCTTCGCCGGGGTGACCGACGACATGAGGATCGCCAGGGAGGAGATCTTCGGTCCGGTCATCCCCGTCATGGCCTACGACGACCTGGACGAGATCGCGGAGCGGGCCAACGACAGCGAGTTCGGCCTCGCCGCCTCGGTGTGGACCAAGGACCTGTCGACCGCGCACACGCTGGCCGCCGCCGTACGGGCGGGCACGGTGTTCGTCAACATGCTGCACGTCCCCGACCCCGCCGCCCCCTGGGGTGGTTTCAAGGCCAGCGGGACCGGCCGGGAGATGGGGCCGTACGCGCTGGAGGCCTACACCGAGGTCAAGGGAGTCTTCGTCAACCTGGACCGGTGAGGAACCCCGGTGGTTCCCGGCCGGTGACAGGCCCGGTGACCGAGGGGTAGGGGGCCGGGTACGCCGGTGTGTTCGCGCGGTGGGCTCCGCGTGGACACACCGGCTCTCCTTTTTCGGCACCCGGCACCCGGGCGGGGCGCTCGGACGGGGTGGGTAGGCCCGCGTTCGGACGCGTGTCCCTGTCCTGCGAGGAGGCCCCTGTCCCGCGCGAGAGGGCCGCGCGAGAGGGCCGCACGAGAGGCCGGGGCCGTACGAGATCCCACCTGTGAAGGAGCAAGATCGCAGGTGGGAGGCGGCGCGGTGTGTCCGGCGTCACGGTGCGCCTTCTCTTCGTGTTCACCCGGGCTTAGGGTTCAGGTCGCCCGGCGTCGATAGCTTCCGATCTCGTCACAGACCAGGTCGTAAAGGAAAGCTCCATGTCACGTCCCCTCCTCGCCGCTCTCGCCACCGCGGCGGCGTTCACCGTCGCCCTCACCGGCGCGGCCGTGGCTCCCGCCGCCGCCGCTCCCAAGGAGAAGGCTCCGCGGGTCACCTCCGACGTGACGCTGCCCGCCCCCGCCCTGGCGGAGTTCGAGAGCGGTCTCGTCAAGGACGACCGTGGTGTGAAGCTGGGCGGTGTCGGCAGCGGCCTCTACCCGGCGGGCCGTCCCGGCGAGTACTGGATGGTCACCGACCGGGGCCCGAACGGCGAGCCGAAGGTCAACGGCGAGAAGCGGCGCACCTTCCCGGTGCCGCAGTTCGCGCCCGCCATCGTGCGCGTCGCCGTACGGAACGGCAAGACGAAGATCGCCGAGACGATCACGCTGAAGACGTCCGACGGTACGCCCATCACCGGTGTGTCGAACCAGGAGGGCCACGACGAGGTCCCCTACACCTGGGACGGCATGGCCGAGCTGCCCTACGACCCGAACGGTCTGGACACCGAGGACGTCGTCGCCGACGGGCGCGGCGGCTTCTGGCTGGTCGAGGAGTACTCGCCCTCCCTGGTGCACGTGGCGGCCGACGGGCGGATCCTGGCCAGGTACGTGCCCAAGGGCCTCAACCTGACCGGGACGGGTTACCCGGTCCGCGAGACGCTGCCCGCGATCTTCGCCAACCGCCAGCAGAACCGCGGCTTCGAGGCGCTGGGCATCTCGCCCTCCGAGCGCGCCCTCTACATCGCCGTGCAGAGCCCGCTGGCCAACCCCGACAAGAAGACGGGCAAGGCGTCGAGCGTCGCCCGCATCCTGCGCGTCGACCTGCGCACCGGGCGGCCGACCGCCGAGTGGGCCTACAGCATGGAGAACGTCGCGACCTTCGACCCCAAGGCCGAGCAGGGCGACATGAAGATCTCCGCCCTCAACGTGCTGAGCCCCGGCCGTCTGCTGCTCCAGGAGCGCACCGACGCGGTCGCCCGCCTGTACACCGTCGACGTGCGCCGGGCGACGAACCTCCTCGGCGGCGCGCAGGACGACCCGGCGACCAAGCCCTCCCTTGAGGCCTCGCTGCCCAAGAACGTCACCGTCGCCGGCAAGTCCCTGGCCGTCGACCTGGCCGCGATCCCCGGCCTGCCCGGCAAGATCGAGGGCGTCACCGTCCTCGGCCCCAAGACCATCGCGATCGCCAACGACAACGACTTCGGCCTCGGCTCCTTCGGTTCGGACGGCCGTCTGGTCGACTCCGGCGTCACCAGCCGCATCCTGACCATCAGCCTGCCCCGCCCGCTGAAGTAACCCCGGGCTCCCGCCTCCCGACGACCCCCGTGGGCCGCCGTCTCCTCGGCGCCCACGGGGGTCGTTCTCTTTCCCCGGAAAACCCGGCCGCCGGCTGGAGTAATATTCGCGCGAGAACCTCAATATTTATTGATGCCTGGGAGGGAGGGGGATGGGTGACCTTCCGACTGAACTCAGTGTCGGGGAACTCTCCACGCGCAGCGGTGTCGCGATATCCGCTCTGCATTTCTACGAACGGCAGGGGCTCATAACGAGCCGCCGCACGGAGGGCAACCAGCGGCGCTACCGGCGTGACACGCTGCGGCGGGTGGCGTTGATCCGTGTCGCGCAGCGGGTGGGGATACCGCTGGCCGAGATCGGCACCGCCCTGGAGGACCTGCCGAGCGCGCGTCCTCCCACGCGGCAGGACTGGGAGCGCATGTCCACGCGGTGGCGTGACCAGCTCGACGCCCGGATCCGCGAGCTCCAGAAGCTGCGTGACGACTTCACCGACTGCGTCGGCTGCGGATGCCTGTCGATCGACCGCTGCCCGATGGCCAACCCGGACGACACGCTCGGCAGGCTGGGCTCCGGCCCGCGGCGCCTGCTGGAAGGGGTGGGAGAGACCAGACGGGCGGCCGCCGAACAGGTGGGCAAGGCGTGCTGCCAGTGAATGGCCGCCCTTTCCCGCGGAGGTCACGGCCTTAATTCCATGGAGGTTTTGGGGGTAATTCGCGACCCCCGGAATCACACGGAAACGCCTTTCCCGGCCGCCTGCCGTACGGCGGAACCACCGCGCAGCAGGAACGCGCACAGCAGCACGGAAAGCAGCGTGAGACCCGCCATCGCCCAGAGCGTCAGCCGCAACCCCTCGGTGAAGCCGGACCCGGCCAGCCGTCCTCCGGTGGTCGCGGCCAGTACGGCACCGCACACCGCGATGGCGATGGTCTCGCTGCCCAGCCGCGCGGTGTTGAGCATGCCCGCGGCGGTGCCCGCCCGGTCGGCCGGGGCGCTGCCGATCGCCACCCCGTCGATCAGCCCGATCGAGGCGCCGACGCCGAGCCCGATCGTCAGCAGCGGTCCCGCGAGGCCGGGTGTCCCGGCCTCCGGCCCGGCCAGCGCCAGCCAGGCGGCCCCGGCGCCGACCAGGACCAGCGACAGCACGACGACGGCCGCCGGTGACACCCATCTGGTGACCGGCCCGATCAGCGAGGGCAGGACGAGCGTGGGGGCGGTGAGCATGATCAATGTGGCGCCCGCCCGCTGCGGACTCATCTCCAGCACCTCGGTGAAATAGGACGGCAGGTAGACCAGCAGCGGCACGAGCACGCAGACGATCGTCGCCGCCGCCGTGGAGAAGGCCAGGAAACGCGGACCGGTGAACAGCCCGAAGTCGAACATCGGGTCCGGCCTGCGCCGTTCGATCCCGGCGAACACCGCCAGGCACACCAGGGAGGAGGCGAAGGCCGCCAGCGGCAGCGGCGAGGTCCACCCGAGGTCGGGCCCCTCGACGAAGCCGGTGATCAGCAGGAGCAGGAACAGGGTGAACGTGACGGCCCCGCCGGTGTCGACGCGGCGGGGTGCCGGGTCCCGGGACTCGGGCAGCAGGGGCACCACGCAGAGTACGGCGAGCGCCACCGCGGCGGGCAGGCCGAACACCATGCGCCAGCCGAACGCGCCGATCAGCGCTCCGGCGATGGTGGGACCGAAGGCGAGGCCGACTCCGAGCGCGGTGCCGAACAGGCCGAAGACACGGGTCCTGGCCCGCCCCTCGAAGGAGGTGGCGAGCAGCGCGCCTCCGCTCGCCCCAGCGGCGGCCGCGCCCGCTCCCGCGACGGCGCGGACCACGTCGAGCAGCACGATGTCGGTGGCGAGGGTGCTCAGCAGGCCGGTGACGGCGAACACCGCGACCCCGGCGGCGTAGACGCGGCGTCTGCCGACCAGGTCGGCCAGCGAACCGGAGACCAGCATGAAACTGGCGAAGGTGGCGTTGTATCCGTTCACCACCCACTGGACGGGGGCGAGTCGCGCGCCCAGGTCCGCGGCGATGTCCGGCAGGGCGACGGAGGCGCCGGTCAGGGTGATCGGCAGGGAGACGGTGGACAGCAGGACGGCCACAAGGACAAGGATTTGTTTTTTTCGCACATCTCTCCTGTTCAACGGGAAATTTCGGAATTTCTTAAGCGTGGGGCATCAACAAACGTTGAGGTCAAGGGGGTTTTTCCAAGGTCCGCGCTCAGGCCGCTCTCACGACGGGCCCTTCCCGGACGGCCACCGGCCGTTGGACCCTGACACCGTGTCAGGCCGTACAAGGGGAGGTATGCCGATGGACATGGAAACCGCGCTGGCCGAGGTCGTGCGCGCGGGCAGGGTGCCGGATCTGCACGGCGTCGTCGTGACACGCGGGCGGGACCTGATCTTCGAATACTACGGGGAGGGGCCGGACGTCGCCTGGAACGCCCCCCTCGGCACCGTCACGTTCGGGCCGGACACGCTCCACGACCTCAGGTCGGTCACCAAGAGCGTCGTCGGCCTGCTGTACGGCCTGGCCCTGGAGGGCGGCCACGTCCCCGACCCCGACGAGCCGCTGTACGCGTGTTTCCCAGAATATCCTGATCTAGCGGGCTGTACCGGACTGACGGTCGGGCACGCGCTGACGATGACGCTGGGCCTGGAGTGGGACGAGAACGCTCCCTACACCAGCCCGGCCAACAGCGAGATCGCGATGGAGACGGCGCCCGACCGCTACCGGTACGTCCTGGAACGGCCCTCCGTCGAGGAGCCGGGCACGACCTGGCGGTACTGCGGCGGCGCCGCCACCCTCCTCGGCGGCCTCATCGCCAGGGGAACCGGCGTGCCGCTTGAGGAGTTCGCGCGCACGGCGCTGTTCGAACCGCTCGGCATCACTGCCTTCGAGTGGGCCAGAGGCGACGACGGCGTCGCGGCGGCGGCCTCCGGGCTCAGGCTGACCCCCAGGGACCTGGCCGGGATCGGCCGGCACGTCCTTGAGTCGGACTCGCCGTGGATCTCCCGCATGCTCACGCCGTACGTGGAGGTCGGGGAGGGGCTCGGCTACGGCTACCAGTGGTTCCTCGGACCCGACTGGGTCGCCGGGGTCGGCAACGGGGGGCAGCGGCTGTACGTCCGGCCCGGCCTCGGGCTCGTCGTCGTGGTGACCTCGGGCCGGTACAACCTGCCCGACGCCCAGGAGACCCCGGTCGTCGTCCTCGACGAGGTGGTGCTGCCCGCCCTGCTCCCCGGCGGATGAGCCGCGTTTAGGAGACGCCTTCGCACGACCGGCGGGAACGGCTCTGGGCCGGGCCCGCGCCCGCCGGTCCCGTACGGTGAACGGCACCGGGCCTCCTGGGGGTCAGCGGTAGATGGCGACGGCGGCCTCGCGGATGAGGGTCTCGACGATGCCGATGACCTCCCTGATCATGGGGGAGTGCTCGGCGGCGATGGCGCGCAGGCGGACGACGAGCTGGTTCGACGGCTGACCGAGATAGAGCGCCGCGTCCACCTCAAGGACGCCGACCAGGCCGCACAGCGCGGCGCACCGCGCGTCCGGCGGCTCCCTGCCCTCCGCAGCGGCGCGTACCCCGGAGCAGGCCCGGACCACCCACGCCATGTCGGTGATCTCGTGGCGGGTCTGCGAGAGCAGGCCCATGCGGCGCCTGGTCACCTGGGCGAGGGCGCCCGCGGTGACCAGGCTCGCCTGGGTGTGCTGGTAGACGTCCCCGGCGGCCTGCCTGATCCAGGACTTGACGTCCCCGCCCGAACGGTCCTGCCGTACCAGGGACAGCAGGCCGTCCACGACCGCGTCACCGAGAGGGGTGTCGTCGGCCAGGGCACCCCTGCCGCCGGAGACGGTGACACGTTCGCCGATGACCAGTTCGAGCAGCGCGGCCCCGGCCAGCCCAAGGGCCATCGACGAGGGATGGACCAGGGGTCTGCCCGACTGGTCGTGGGCGATGAGGTACAGCTCCTGGGGGAGCGGCAGCCCGTTCATGCGCGGTCGTCCTTCGCTACGGTCGTCGTTCGCTTTCGCCGAGGTCGTCCTTAGCAGCGGCCGGTCCGGGACGGGGCGGGGCCCTTACCGGCCGTGTACGGCCTGGCTCCCCCCGGCCTCGTGGGAACCCGGCAGGTCGGGCAGGGACGGCCTGCGGCCCATGGCGTACAGGGCGGCCAGGACCAGGGCGCCCAGGGCGAGCCAGAGCAGGCCGACCGTCTGGGCCATGACGTTGGCGTTGATCACGACGAAGATCAGGATCGCCATTCCGGCCAGCGGCACGACGAGATGCGACCAGAAGGCGGTCGAGCGCATGCGGACCACGTAGTGCACGATGACCGAGACGTGCAGCACGACGAAGGCGACCAGCGCACCCATGTTGATCAGGCTGCCGAGCAGGCTGACGCCGTCCTCCCTGGCGGACATGAACAGTCCGAGCGCGACGGAGAGCCCGGCGACGAGCAGGATGGCGTTGGTCGGCACCGAGTGCCTCACCGAGACCTTGGCCAGGAAGGACGGCAGCTGCCTGTCACGCGCCATCGCGTAGAGCAGGCGGGAGACGGCGACCTGGGCGACCAGGGTGTTGGCCAGCCCCCAGGAGATCGCGGTCGCGGTCGCGGCGATGTGGGAGAGCGTCTCGCCGCCCGCGACGGCCGCCGCGTCGTAGAAGGCGGTGTCCGAGGCCTGCTTCAGCAGCCCCTCGGGGTCGGGCACCAGCAGGGCGGCGACCCAGACCTGGGCCACGAACAGCACGCCCGCCAGGATCAGGGCCAGCCGCATGGCCCTGCCGACCTGGGCGGAGCCGCCGGTCGACTCCTCGACCAGCATGCTGATCCCGTCGAAGCCGAGGAAGGACAGGACGGCGATGGACACCGCGCCGAACACGACGGGCCAGGAGAAGGTCTCCGGGTTGAACAGTGGGGAGAGGCTGAAGTCCCTGCCCCTGCCCTCGAGCAGGGCCCAGAAGCCGATCACCAGGAACAGCGCCAGTACGGCCAGCTCGGCGATGATCATCACCTTGGTGAGGTTCATCGTCATCCGGATGCCCCGCAGGTTGATCACGGTGTTGACGGCCACGAAGAAGAGCAGCCACAGCCACACCGGTATCTGTGGCACGGTCGAGTGCATCGCGATCGAGGCGACGAGGTACAGCAGGCACGGGGCGAGCACGTAGTCGAGCAGGATCGCCCATCCGGTCATGAAGCCGACCGGCGCGGAGATGCCACGGCCCGCGTAGTTGTAGACCGAACCGGACAGCGGGAACGCCTTGACCATCTGCGCGTAGGAGGCCGCGGTGAACAGCAGCGCGACCATTCCCACCAGGTAGGTCAGGACCGGCATGCCGCCCGAGGTGAAGTAGACCGAACCGAAGATCGCGAACGGGGCTATCGGCACCATGAAGATCAGGCCGTAGAACACCAGGTCGGCCAGGCCGATCCCACGGCGCAACTCCTGCCGGTATCCGAACCGCTCGATGCTCTCCTGCGGCTGCACGACAGCCTCCTGTGGCGTCATCTGTCAATGTGCGGGCGCGTCCGCCCGCCCGGGGGGTGATGACGGACGGTGGCGGAGCGTGTCCGGTGATCCTTCCGCAGTGCACGGAATGCCGCAAGCGCGTACCATATATCGGCATATTTTCGCCTGGGGCAGGGGTTATCTGGCGGTCTGGGAAGCTTGATGGCGCGCCGGGTCAAATACCCCGCGAGAGGGGCGGCTCACCGGGGTGAAGAGCTGGACGGGCGCGGTGTGAGGCACCCCGTGAGAGGTTCGGGGCGAGCGGGCGGGGTGTCAAGAGCCCTGTGAGGGGCCGAATCCGTCAGACGTCCCGCGAAGGGACGTCCGGCGCGAGAACCAGGTCGAACCAGACGCCGACCTCGTCGCTCAGGCGCAGCGCGCCGAACAGGGCGGAGTAGGGCTTGATGCCCCACCGGCTCTGCGTGAGCGTGACGGAGCCGCGCACACGCCCGTCCGCCAGCAGGGCGTCGATCGTGACGGGCCGGGTGGCCCCGGCGAGGGTGAGGTCGCCCTCGACGCGGAACGCCTCCGGGGTGCCCGCGACCAGGGAGGACCGGAACGCGATCACCGGATGCCGGGCCGTGCCCAGGACCTTCTCTCCGATGTTGCGCACGATGTCCCGCCGGTCGGCGTCGCTCAGGGGCCTGACCCCGCCGATCCCCTCGCGCACCTGGAACGAGGTCGCGTCCACCTCGACGGACACCGAGGAACGGGCCGGGTCCTCGGCGTCCACGACCGCCTCGCCGTGCCAGCGGGCCGCCTCAAGCGTCAGGTCGTGCCCTGCCTTGGCGCCCAGCCCGGTGCGGGTCGTGCGCACCAGCAGCGGACCGTTGCCAGGGCCCAGCGGGTAGGTGCCGGTGACGATGTCCACCCCCTCAGGCTAACTCCGGTCGCGGTCACCGCCGTCAGGGGGAACCTCCGGGGTGACCGTAGACTTGGCGGCGCCGTGCGGGGACGAAAGGGACAAACGGCCGCGCCGAATCGTCTCACGGGCCGACGAGCTCCAGGCGGCGTTCCGTTCCCGGCGGGAGGCCGTTGACCCTGGAGGCGTCGTGCGGGTGCTGCTCATCGACAACTACGACTCGTACACCTTCAATCTGGCGCAGCTCATGGCCCAGGTCTACGGGCGGATGCCGGTCGTGGCGCGCAACGACTCGGCCGCGCTGCGGGAGGCCGACCAGGCGGACTACGACGCGATCGTGGTCTCACCCGGCCCGGGAAGGCCGCAGGAGCCACGCGATCTCGGACTGGCCGCCGACCTGCTGCGCACGACCCGGCTGCCCGTGCTCGGCGTCTGCCTCGGCCACCAGGCCCTCGGCTGGCTGGCCGGTGGCGAGGTCGTGCCCGCCCCCGAACCGCGTCACGGCTACGTCGACCGCGTCAGGCATCTGGGGACGGACCTGTTCGCCGGGATCCCGCAGGACTTCGCCGCGGTGCGCTACCACTCGCTGTGCGTCGAACCCGGCGGGGCGCCCGACCTTGTCACGACCGCCTGGACCGGGGACGGGGTGACGATGGCGCTGCGGCACCGTACGCGCCCCTGGTGGGGGGTGCAGTTCCACCCCGAGTCCATCGGCACCCGGTACGGCGCCCGCCTGGTGGAGAACTTCGCCGCCCTCGCCCGCGAGCGGATCACCCTCACCCGGGACGGCGCCGTACCCTCACGGGAGCGCGAGCCTGAGGCCGTGCCCCCACGGGATCGTGATCCCCTGGTGGAGCGCGGGCCGGGCGGTGGATGGCGGCTCAGGGTGCGCACCACCGCCTTCGAGGCCGACGCCGAGCGGACCTTCCGCCGCTGGTTCGCCGAGAGCCCCTCGGCCTTCTGGCTCGACAGCAGCCGGGTCGAACCCGGTCTGTCCAGGTTCTCCTTCGTCGGCGACGGAGGCGGCCGTCACGGCGAGACACTGCGCTACCGGGTCGGCGACGGGAAGGTCACCTCGACGGCCGCCGACGGCACGACGACCTCCCTGCCCGGCTCCGTCTACGACGTCCTCGCCAGGCGGCTGGCCGAACGCGCGCTCGGCGACGACGCCGGCCTGCCCTTCGACCTCGACGGCGGATACGTCGGCTACCTGGGCTACGAGATGAAGACCGAGTCATTCGGGTCGGCCGGAGCCGCCGCCCACCGCTCCGGCCTGCCGGACGCCGTGTGGATCTCGGCCACCCGTTTCGTCGCGATCGACCACCTGATGGGCCGCACCTACGTGGTCGCCCTGGCAGGGCCCGGCCCCGAGGACGCCCGGGAGGCCGACCGCTGGGCCGACCTGGTCGCCGCGGACCTGCCCGCCGGGGGAACCCCCGGGGAACCCGTCGCCCAGGAGGAGGAGTTCGACGTCGAACCATGGCTGGCCCGCTCCCGCGACGGCTACCTGGCCGACGTCGCCGAATGCCACCGCCTGCTGCGGGCGGGGGAGAGCTACGAGATCTGCCTGACCACCACGGCGCGGCTGCCGTACACCGGGGACCCGCTGGACTTCTACACGCGCCAGCGCACGCTCAACGCCGCGCCGTACGCGGCCTTCCTGCGGTGGGACCGGCACCGGGTCGCGTGCTCCTCACCGGAGCGCTTCCTGCGGGTCACCCGTGACCGCACCGTGGAGTCGAAACCGATCAAGGGCACGGCCCCGCGCAACCCCGACCCCGTCCTCGACCGTCTCGTCCGCGACGGCCTGGCCGGGGATCCCAAGACCCGTGCGGAGAACCTGATGATCGTGGACCTGCTCCGCAACGACCTGGGGCGGATCTGCGAGGTCGGCACGGTCGAGGTGCCGAGTTTCATGGCGGTCGAGTCGTACACGACCGTGCACCAGCTGGTCTCCACCGTACGGGGCAGGCTGCGCGCGGACGTGGACGCGCTGACCGCCACCCGGCACTGCTTCCCCGGCGGCTCGATGACGGGCGCGCCGAAGATCAGGACCATGGAGATCATCGACAGGCTCGAAGGCGCCCCGAGGGGGATCTACTCGGGGGCGCTCGGCTACTTCGCGCTCAGCGGCGCGAGCGACCTCAACATCGTGATCCGCACCGCGGTGATCGGCGACGGCCACCTCACCGTGGGCGCGGGAGGGGCCGTCGTGCTGGACTCGGACCCGGCCGCCGAGTACGAGGAGATGCTGCTGAAGGCCCGCGCCCCCCTGCGCCCGCTCCAGGCCGTACGACCGCGCTGACGACCGGGCCTCCCGGAGAACGGGGAGGGCGGCCCGGGACACGGTCCGGCCGGAGGCATAGCGGCGGGACATGGAAAAACGTTGGCTATCCGTTCCCGCCGATCGCGGACACTGTGGGAGGAACCCCCTGAAGGAGGCACCATGAAGCGCAGTGCCATCGCCGCCCTTCTCGCCGCCGCCGCACTGGGCGCCATCCCGTACGGCGCGCAGCCCGCGACGGCCGAGGTCGCCCACCACGCGGTGGGGATCCAGGCCTGGCAGGTCGGGCGTTCCTGCAACGTGGGCGACCTGTACTACTACGAAGGCCACGTCTACCGCTGCCTGGCGAGCCACACGTGCAACCTGAGCTGGGCGCCGCCCAACACCCCGGGCCTGTGGCAGCTCGTGGGGTAACGGCCCGCGTCCGGCCGCCCGCGGTTCCCCCGCCGGCCGGACGCGGTTCTCGTCCCAAGGCGCGGAGCTCGCGCCGGTCGTGCGCGGTGGCATGCTGGAGGGCCGGCGACCACGAGGAGCACAGCGATGACCCTTCCCCCCAGCACGCGGCGCACCCCCCTCGACCAGGAGGAGAGAGTCCGGGCGGAGGCGGGCTTCGTCCCCCTCGTCGTCCACCACCTCACCACCGACGGGCGTTTCCGGGTGTCCGCCGACACCCCGGAGATGGTCGAACTGTTCCAGTCGGTGGCCCGCAGGGCGGGAGAGCTGCTCCAGCGCCCCGTGACCAGCTACGCCAACGGCAGATACATCGTCATCACCTTCGCCCAGGAATCCCTCCCACAGGCCTGACGCCGGTATGGAGGCTCGGACGCCTTTCGCCTGAACGGGGACGGCTTCCTTTCCCACGCCCGTGAACCCAACCGGTCGGCACCCCGCGGGCGGCCCTGTGCGCGGCCTTCCTGCGGGGGCGGAACGAGCGGGCACGCCGTGTGGTGGTCCCGGTCCGGGAGACGGTCAAATGGACTTCTCCGGACCGGAAGCGAGGAAACAGCAGTGACCACTCTGCGGATCACGGTCACCGACGTGACCGACGACCAGTACGGCGCCGTCGTCCAGGCGCTTCGCGACGCAGGCCTGCCACCGAGCCAGTGGAGCGTCAGGACCCAGGCCGAGGTGGCCCCGTCCGGCCCCGCCATGTGGCTGGCACTCGCCCTGTTCGCCACGGCGGTGGCGATGCTGCTCGCCTGGATCTGGGCGGGGGAGTGGCGCTGGGGCGCCACGGCCGTCTTCCCCCTCCTGGCCGGAGTCATCAGCCTCGGGGTGTCGCTCTCGAAGGGAAAATAGCAATCTGGCTGTTACCCTTTTTCCCCGTTCTCTCCATAAAAGAAGAAGGGCGAGCGAAATGCCGGTCTTTGGGGTTGAAAGGTGCGACGACCGGTGAGCCCCGTGTGGATCGTGGACATCGACGGCACTCTCGCTCTGCGCGGAGACCGGCGCCCGTACGACTGGCACCGGGTGGGGGAGGACACTCCCAACCCTCCCGTCGTCGCCGTCGTCCAGGCCCTTCTCCTCGCCGGACACCCCGTCGCGTTCGTCTCGGGACGCAAGGAGCAGTGCCGCCGCCAGACCGAGATGTGGCTCTCCACCCACGTCACCAGCCTCGGCGACACCGAGGTGTGGATGCGCGGTGACCGCGACGACCGGCCCGACACGGTCGTGAAGCGCGAGATCTACACCAGGCACTTCGCCCACCGTCCCGTCGCCGGGGTCATCGACGACCGAGCCTCCGTCACCGCCATGTGGCGCTCGCTGGGCCTGACCGTGCTCCAGGTCGCCGAGGGGAACTACTGATGGTCGGGTGGATGAAGCACGGCGGCCCCGAGTTTCGGGAGATCGCAGGCAAGCACACGATCTTCCGCTTCCAGGTCGGGTCCGGGCTGCACGGGACGGCCGTCGCAGGCACCGACGACCGTGACGAGATGGGCATCTGCATCGAGCCCGCCGCCTACGTTGTGGGGCTGCGCAGGTTCGACCAGTACGTCTATCGCACCCAGCCCGAAGGCGTCCGCTCCGGCCACGGTGATCTCGATCTGACCGTCTACGGCCTCCGCAAGTGGATGCGGCTGGCCCTGGACGGCAACCCCACGGTCCTGCTGGGGCTCTTCGTGCCCGAATCCGAGATCGTCTCCATCACCGACCTCGGCCGGGACCTTCTCGCAGAGGGGCCAGGTTTCATCCTGTCCCGTCAGGCGGGCCACCGTTTCCTCGGCTATCTCCGGTCCCAGCGGGACCGCATGGTGGAGCACCCCAACGGGAAACGCACCAACCGGCCCGAGCTGATCGCCCTGCACGGGTACGACACGAAGTTCGCGGGGCACATGGTCCGCCTCGGCGCGCAGGGGATCGAACTCATGGAAAACGGCACGATCACCCTCCCCATGCCCGAGCCGTGGCGGTCCCTGATCATCGGCATCAGGAAAGGTGAGTACACCAGGGAGGAGACCCTCACCATCGCCGCCGACCTCGAAGCGCGCCTCGAAAAGCTGCTGTCCACCTCGCCGCTGCCCGAGAGCCCCGACGGGGACCGCGCCGACCGGTGGCTGATCGACGCCTACACCCGCACCTGGTCCGCGGAAGGCTGACCTCCCCTGACGAACGACACGGCATGGGACCGGGGTTTCCCGGTGAAGTACCTCCTGGTCCAGGAGGACGACGACGGCGAACCCGAACTCTGGGGACGTTGCGCGGGTGTCGAGGGGCTGTTCGCGGACCCGGTGCCGCCGCCGAGGGAGGTCCTGTCGCTGCGCGGATGCGCCCCCGAGGGCCCGCTGCGTGCGGCGATCGACCGGCCCGGTGAGGCGACGAGCCTGCTGGGTGACCTGTGCGTCGAGATCGAGGACGACCCGCGAGCGCGGTGGTGGGAACTGGTGGACGTCGTCGTCATCACCTACCATCCCTGCCAGGCCGACCCGGCGCTGGTCGACGTCGTCGTGGGGGCCGGGGTCAGGCAGGACGGGTTCAGCATGGGCAGACTGCCCGCGTCGCCGCGGTTCGAACTGTCCGTCGCGACCGCCGGGGATCTTGAGCCCGTGGGCCATTGCCTCCGGGTGGACGGCCTGTTCGTCCCGCGTGCGGCGCCGGAGACGATTCCCCTGGAACTCGTCGGCTGCGAGCCCACCGAACGGCTGCGCGCCGTACTGCGCAGGCCGTGGAAGCGGAAACGGGACTGGGCCCGGTTGTGGGCGCTGGACCGCGACGGCAGGGTGATGGCACAGCACACCGTCGGCCTGGACATCGATGAAGCGCGCCCGTCGGCGCTCGGCGGCACCCTGATCGACATCACCCTCACCGACGGCGGGAGCGACCGCCCCCCGCTGATCGCCCGCCCGATCTGGGATACCTGGTATCGGGGTGTCCCGGCGACGCCGAACCAGTGGGCGCCATACTCCGCGGCGGGCAGGCGCCAGTGGAGTCACCTCGCGATCCACCGTGACATGGGCGCCAGGCGACCCGATCGCTCGGGCGGTGTGCACCATCTCGACGGCCGGTTCGTCACGGACGTGCCCGGTCTGCACTGCGCGATGGGCGAGGCTCTGCTGGGGCCCGGCGGATACTACGGCTGGGGATGGGACGCCTTCTCGGACTGTCTGTGCGGTGGATTCGGGGTGGTGGCGCCCTTCACCCTGATCTGGCACGACGCCGACGTCGCCCGCCGGGCGCTGGCGGAGGTCGTGTCCGATCCCGAGGGGCGGCTCTCCTACTTCGAGGAGGTCGTGGAGCGCCTTGAGACCTGCGGGGTCACGGTCGTCCTCGAATGACGGTCAGGCGCGCAGGGACTCCAGCATGCGGGTGAGGGCGGCTCCGGTCTCGGCGAGGTCGCCGGGGCCGGCCGAGTCGGCGAGCCACAGGGCGGCCTCGTTCATGGCGCCGGAGAGCAGGTGGGTCAGGGGGGCGACCGGTCGCTCGGGGATGACACCGGTCTCCATCAGCAGGGACAGCGCGTCGGCGAGATGACGTGCGGAGGCGGCCTCGTCGAGGGCGCGCCACTCCCTCCAGCCGAGTACGGCGGGGCCGTCGATCAGCATGATCCGCCGGACGTCCGGGCCGGTGCTCGCGGTGAGGAAGGCGTGGCATCCGGCGACGAGCCGGTCCCAGGGGTCCGGCTCGGCGTCGGCGGTCGCGGCCACATGCCGGCCGACCTCCTCCTGCACCTGGGCGAGGACGGCGCGGAACAGCGCCGCCTTGCCGTCGAAGTGGTGGTAGAGGGCGCCCTTGGTGACGCCGGCGGCGTCGACGATCTGGGCCAGGCCCACGGCCCCGTAGCCCTCGGCCGCGAACAGCCGTCTGCTCTCCCGCAGCAGTGCGCGCCTGGTCTGCTCGCGTTGCTCGGCTCTGCCCATGTCACTCCTCGCGCTTTTGACATACCGATGGTACGCCAACTAGCTTTCACATACCAACGGTATGTGAAAGGGGTTCGTCATGATCCTGACCAGCTTCTATCCGGTCGTCTGCACCGAGCGCCTGGCCGAGAGCCGGGACTTCTACGTCGACCTGTTCGGTTTCGAACCGACCTTCGAGGCGGACTGGTACGTGAGCCTGCGGCGTCCCGGCGCGCAGCCGTACGAGCTGGCCCTGCTCGACCACCGGCACCCGTCGCTGCCCGAGGCCTACCGGGCGCCGGTGCGGGGACTGCTGCTCAACTTCGAGGTCGAGGACGTCGACGCGGAGTGGGAGCGGCTGGTCGTACGGCACGGCCTGCGACCCGAACTGGAGCTGCGCAGCGAGGACTTCGGACAGCGGCACTTCATCGTCGCCGACCCCAACGGGGTGCTGATCGACGTGATCACACCGATCGAGCCCTCCGCCGAGTACGCCGAGCAGTTCAGAGAGTGACCGGTCCTCCGAAGGAGGAGGAACGCCACAACCCCTGTTGTTCCACCCGGCCGTGCCCCGCGACCCGGAGATCGAGACCTGCCCGGCCCCGGTCGAAGCCCGACCTGCGCATCTCCTGAGATCCCATCAGGAGATGGACCGGAGACGGCCGTGAGAGCGGCGCCGGAGATGGTCGACGGCCTCGGCCGTCCGGTCGTCGGCGGGGAGGAAGACGACGAGCTGCTGCGCCTCCGCCGGCAGTTCGAACGTCTCACGAAGCAGGTGAAGCCGGGGTCCTGCCGGGTGGTCGAGCCTGAGGACACCACGTCGCGGAACCGCGTGACGCTTCAGGCGGCGGGTGAGGTCGGGCCCGGCGACGGGGGTGAGCTCGGCGGTGAGCCACTCCAGGTTCTCAAGGGACGGCGCCTGCCACAGGTCGAAGGCCTGCTCGTCCGCGACGTCGTCCCAGTCGACGAAGAACGTCCGGGCGCGGGGGTCGGTGAACAGGTAGCGGTTGAGGTTCGGGCGGGCGGCGTCGAGCAGGCCGGTTCCTTCGGTGATCGATCGGTAGCCGCTGGTGTGGGCGAGGACGTCACCCAGCCGGTTGGTCACGATGGCGACACCGGGTTCGAGGAGGCTCAGCGTCCGCAGGACGGACGGTCGCACGTGCCGGGACGGCGGCACGGGCCGGATGTGGACCGCGCATCCCTCGCCGGTGATCTTCGCGAGGTAGCGCAGGTGGTTGCGTTCGGAGGGGCTGAGGCGGAGCGCGTCGGCGAGGGCGTTGACGACCGCCGGAGACGGGTTGCGGTCGCGCCCCTGCTCGATGCGGGTCAGATACTCGACGCTGACACCGGCCCGCGCGGCGAGGTCCTGCCGCCGCAGACCGGGTGACCGGCGGCGGTCGCGGTCCGGCAGCCCACAGGACTCCGGCTGGATGCCGTCGCGTCTGGCCCGGATGAAGTCCCCCAGTGGCGTTCCCACGCGGAAAAGGTATCCGGTCGTGCGGTCAGGAGGGTGGCCCTCCTGGGGCCAGCCTGGGTTCGGTCTGGCCCCAGGACACCGCGTGGCTTGATCGTGGTGCGCATGGAGAATGTGTCGACACGGCGTTCCGGTCAGGCGTTGCTGGTGTGGGGGCTGCTCGTGGTGGCGGCGAACCTGCGGGCGAGTCTGACCGGTGTCGGGCCGTTGCTGGATCAGGTGCAGGCCGATCTGGGGTTGGTCCCGGCCGTGGCGGGCCTGCTGAACACACTGCCGTTGCTGACGTTCGCGGCGCTGTCCCCGCTGGTGCCCCGGCTGGCCGCGCGGTGGGGGGCCGAGCGGCTCCTCGGGGCCGCGCTCATGGTGCTGACGCTGGGAATCGCACTGCGGTGGGTGCCGGCGGCGGCCGGTCTGTTCACGGGAACCGTACTGATCGGGGCGGGCATCGCCGTGGGCAACGTGCTGCTGCCAAGCCTCATCAAGCGCGACTTCCCGAACAGGGTGGGGATGCTGACCAGCGCCTACGCCACGGTGATGGGCGGCGTCGCCGCGGTCGCGTCCGGGGTGGCGGTGCCGATCAGCGAGGTCGCTCCCGGCGGCTGGTACACCGCGCTGGGCTGCTGGGTCCTGTTCGCGCTTGTGGCCGTCCTGCTGTGGCTTCCCCAGATGCGGGCTCCACGGCACGCCGTACAGGCCGTTCGAGGGCACCGGCTGCCGTGGGGCTCCGGGCTGGCGTGGGCGGTCACGGCGTTCATGGGGCTGCAGTCGCTGGGCTTCTACGTCGTCGTGACGTGGCTGCCCCGGTTCCTTCAGGACAACGGCATGAGCGCGGCCACCGCGGGCTGGCTGCTGTTCCTGTTCCAGGCGGTCGCGGTGCTGACCAGCCTGGCGGTACCCGGCGTGATGCGCCGGGCGGGTGACCAACGCGTGCCGGCGACGATCTGCTCGGCGGTCATGCTCCTCGGCTACCTCGGGCTTCTCGTGGCGCCGGGAGCGGCGCCGCTGTGGAGCGTCGTCCTCGGGCTGGGCGGCGGAGCCTGCCTCGTGCTCGCGCTGGCCTTCATCGGCCTGCGCGCCCAGGACGCGAACGTGGCGGGGGCGTTGTCGGCGATGGCGCAGTCGATCGGTTACCTGCTGGCCGCGGCGGGGCCGGTGGTCTTCGGGCTGCTGCACACGGTGAGCGCCGGGTGGCGGGTGCCGATCGTGGTGATGTGCGTCGCCGCGGCCGGCCAGACGATCGTCGCACTGGCGGCGGGCGGGGGTACGGTGCGCCCGCCCGCGGACGAGGTTGCCGACCGCGTTCCGGCGCCCCGGTAGCGCCGAACCGTACCGCCGGGGGACGTCTCTCCAGCCGGTGAACCGGAGAGACGTCCGCGCGGAGGTTCACCGGGCCAGGTCGTCCCACTCCTGGAGGAGGTGGGCCGTGGCCGCGGCGGGGGCCGTGAACGACCAGCGGCCCGGCGGCAGGTTCAGGGCGCAGCCCCCGTCGGCCAGCCTGGTGGTCGGCAGCTGCTCGTTGAGGCCCATGAGGAAGGTGCCGTTGACGGTCATCCCGTCCCACGCGCCCCGCACGGGCAGCACCGCGCGGGCGGACACGCCCTCCGGGACGGAGAAGGTGAACTGGACCCCGTCGGGCCCGGCCCGCCAGCCCGACTCGACGGTCCCCGACGCGCTCTCGTAGCGGGCGTGCGCCTGGCGCAGCAGCGGGACGGGGCCGGGACGCAGCAGCAGCTCGCCGAAGCCGCCACCCGTCCCTCGCGGGTCGTCGCCCAGGCCCGCCACGTGCCGGAACAGCCAGTCGCCCACGCAGCCGTAGGCGTAGTGGTTGAAGGAGTTCATGGCCGGGGTCTGCAGGCCGTGCCGGTGGTGCCAGGCGTCCCAGCGCTCCCACATGGTGGTCGCCCCGGCGCGGAGCTGGTAACGCCAGGACGGGTAGCCCTCCTGGTTGAAGATCCGGCCCGCCAGGTCGTGGTGGCCGGTCTCCGACAGCACGGGCAGCAGCAGGGCGGTGCCGACGAAGCCCGTCATGAGCCGGTGCCCGTCGGCGCGGACCAGGTCGGCCAGCGCCTGCGCCGCCGCGGCCCGGTCCTCGGGCGGGACCAGGTCCCAGGCGAGGGCGACGGCGTAGCCGGTCTGCGTCTCGGTGTGCAGCCTCGGCCCGCTGAGGAAGGCCCGCTGGAAGGCGCCCGACACGCGGGTGAACGCCTCGCCGTACTCCGGCGCGTGCGGCTCGCCGAGCACGTCGGCCACGTTCGCGACCAGGCGGAGGCTGCGGGCGAGGGCGGCGGTGGAGATGAGGCTCTTGGGCGTCTCGACCGTGCCGGGGGCCAGCCAGTCGCCCAGGGCCCTGCCCGGCCTGATGCCGTCCTCGGCCTGGGCCAGGCAGTAGTCGACCCACCGCCGCATCGGGTCGTACGCGCGGCGCAGCGTGCGGTCGTCGCCGTAGCGCCGCCACAGCAGCCACGGCACCTCGACCAGCGCGTCGGACCACACGGGGGAGTCGTATCCGTACTCGGGCAGGACCGGCGCGACGTGCGGGATCGCGCCGTCGGCCCGCTGCCCGTCGATCAGCGTCGTCACCCAGCCGGACAGGAACGCCTGCGTGTGCCGCAGGAAGCTGAGCGTCGAGCCGAACACCGAGATGTCGGCCGTCCAGCCGGTCCGCTCGTCGCGCTGCGGGCAGTCGGTCGGCACGCTCACCAGGTTGCCGTCCGCCGACGCGCCGATGTTGGCGACGAGCTGCCGTACGGCGGGGTCGCTCACGGTCAGCGAGCCGGTGACGGCGAGCGCGGAGGACAGCAGCACGGCCTCCAGGTCGTCCGGTGTCAGCGCGCCCGGCCAGCCGGTGACCTCCGCGTAGCGGAACCCGTGCAGGGTGAACGCGGGCTCCACGACGTGCGAGCCGGGGCCGAGGACGAACTCGTCACGCTGGTCCGCGGTGCGCAGGTTGTCGGTGTAGAGCCGCCCGGTCGCGGTCAGCTCCTCCCCGTGCCGCACCACGATCCGTACCGGGCCCGGCGCGTCGACGCGCAGCCGTACCCGTCCGACGACGTTGCGCCCGAAGTCGGCCACCTGGACGCCCGGCGCGGGTTCGGTCACGGAGACGGCGGGCACCGTGCCGATCACCCGCACCGGGGGAGCGGGGTCGGCCTCGACCAGGATCTCCGGGACGGCCGTCGTCTCCGCGGGTTCGGCGGCCTGCTGAGAGGGGGCCTGCCGGGAGGGGTCCTGGACGGTCTCGCCCATCACCAGGTCGGCGCGTGGGCGGCCGAGATCCCGCCGGGTCCAGGCCACGTCGGTGGCGAACACGCGGCGGACCCCGTCGTCGTCGCGCACGAGCACCTGGGCGCTGGCGGCGGGCCGGTCGCCGTAGCGGCGCGGGCCTCCGCCGGCGACGTGACCCGCGTACCAGCCGGGGGCGAGCCACAGCTCCAGCTCGTTCCCGCCGGGCGCGAGCAGCTCAGTGAGCTCCAGCAGCCGGTAACGCGTCCGGTGGGCGTAGTCGGTCCAGCCGGGGGCCAGTTCCTCCTCGCTCAGCCGTACCCCGTTGAGCAGCGCCCGGTAGACGCCCAGCGCGGTGACGGCCAGCCAGGCGCGCCCGGGAGCGGGACGCCAGGTGAACGACCCGCGCAGGCTCACCGCCGCCTGGGGGTCACCGGCCAGCCAGGGGGCGTCCCACGCGCCGCGCGCCCGCAGGCCCGTGGTGAACGCGCCGGTCGCGTGCCCCTCCACGCTCCACGTGTACGGCGTCAGCGGCTCCAGCGGCCCATCCGGCACGTCCACGTCGTGCGACCCCGCGGGTACGGACGACCGCCACACCTCGCGCCCGTCCGAGGACACCACCACGGAGGCCTCCCCGGACAGCCGGGCGTTCCACGACAGCCGGGGCGACGGCTCGTCCACGCCGACCGGATCCGCCAGACCGCACGTCAGGCCCACCGGTGAACGGGGCGGGGCCGAACGGATGAACGGCGTCTGCGCGCCTGAGACCTGCACCTCGAGCACCCCCGAATCCCGGTTCATGCATCTAGCCCGGTGGTGAAGGCGTTGTGCAGGCCGTCGACGTCGACACCGGACAGGTGCGGCGCCAGCACGTTGATCAGCAGCACGAAACACGCGTCCTGCTCCGGGTACATCCACCACTGGCACCCCGAGGCGCCACCGTGCCCGTACAGCCGCCGTTCGAGCAGCCCGGGAGCCGAGTGGCGCAGGTTCCAGGTGAGGCCCCAGTCCTGCCCGGCGTTGACCGGGTCGGGCTGCAGCTTGACCAGGCCCGTCGTCTGCGGGGTCGTCATGGCGGCCAGGGTGGTCGGGTGGATCAGCCCGCGGTCGCCGCGCAGCAGCGCCCCGCCCAGCGCCAGGAGGTCCTCGGCGCGGGAGAACAGCGCCCCCGCCGGGTGGCGGAGCCGTACGAACTTGTCGAAGTCGAAGCCGGGCCCGAGCAGTTCGACACCGTGGACCTCGGCCGCGTCGCACGCCGGGTCGAACGTGATGCGCCCGCCGCCCGGCACCAGCGTGTTCAGATCGGAGTCGATCAGGTCGGCCAGGTCGCGTCCGGTGACGTCGCGGACCATCTCCGCGATGCCGGCGAAGGCCAGGTTGGAGTAGTGGCTGAGCGTGCCCGCCTCGAACAGCGACGGCGCGGTGGCGAGGTGCTCCAGCAGGTCGTCGGGCGTGAGCGTCTGCTCGGCGATGCCGCCGGTGTGGGTGAGCAGGTGCCAGAGCGTCACGTCGGGCCGCGCGAAGTTCGGCAGCGCGTCCCGCAGCGGGCGGCGCAGCGACAGCAGCCCGCGTTCGACCTGACGCATGGCGACCAGCCCCGTCAGCGGCTTGGTCACCGAGAACAGCGCGAAGTGGTCCTCGATCCGGGTCGCCCGGCCGTCGTGCTCGCCGAAGGCCTCCAGCACCTGGATCCCGTCGGAGGTGGCGGCGCCGAACACCGCACAGGGCAGCCGCCCCTCCTTGATCTCGCGCCTGACCCAGTCAAGCGCGATGTCGTGAGTGGTCATCCCTTCAGGGAACCTTCCGTGAGGCCGGCCAGGACGCGCTTCTGCGCGGCGACGTACACCGCCACGAGGGGCAGCGTGGTGAGCAGGACGTGGGCGAAGACAAGGTTCCAGTTCAGGCTCTGCAGGGTGCCTGAGGCGAACTGGAACAGGCTCAGCGGCAGCGTGGCGTTCGCACTGCCCTGGAGCAGGAAGAGAGCGAAGAAGAAGTCGTTCCAGACGTTGATGATCAGGATCACGCCGCCGACGAACAGCACCGGCCGCAGCAGGGGCAGCAGGATGCGGAAGAAGACCTGCGGGCGGGAGGCGCCGTCGATGGAGGCGGCGTGCTCCAGGTCGGGGGGGAACGCCCGGACGAACCCGGTCGCCAGGAAGATCACGACGCCCAGGCGGCAGCCGGTCATGGTCAGCACGTAGCCGAGCGTGCCGCCGTCCAGCGACAGGGCGCGCAGCAGGTAGACGGTCGGGATGATCGACGGCGGCAGCAGGATCGACAGCCCCATCACGAAGTAGGCCGCCTGCAGCCACCGTGACCGGCTGCGTCCGAACGCCCACGCCGCCGCCGCGCCGAGGAGTACCACGGCCACCACGATCGGCACGGTCACCTTGAGGCTGTTGAACAGCCCCGTCAGGTAGCCGCCCCGGTCGAGCACGATGCCGTAGTTCTCGGCGACCGCCCACGTCCTGGGCAGTCCGAGGCCCAGTTCCGCGGCCTCGCCCGCGGGTTTGAACGAGTTGACGACCACGAGCCAGACGGGTACGAGCACCCACGGGATCGCGAAGAGCGTCAGTGTCGTGTACTTGAGGACCGCCCTCATCCCGTCACCTCCCTACGCCGCAGCCACCACACGAGGGGCACGGCGGTGGCGATCACCAGCAGTGTCACGGTGAACCCCAGCGCGCTGGCGGAGCCGAAGAAGCCCTGCCCCCACTGCTGGCGCATCACCACGTTCAGGGCCCGCGTGTGGTCGCCGGGCCCGCCGCCGGTGGTGGCGGCGATCACGTCGTAGGCGCTGAGCGCGCCCACCAGCGTGACCGCCACGTTGAAGGTCAGCGCCGGGGCGAGCATCGGG
Organism: Streptosporangium sp. NPDC001559; assembly: GCF_042893955.1. Classification (NCBI taxonomy): domain Bacteria; kingdom Bacillati; phylum Actinomycetota; class Actinomycetes; order Streptosporangiales; family Streptosporangiaceae; genus Streptosporangium; species Streptosporangium sp. NPDC001559. The sequence continues at coordinate 115,865 of NZ_JBIAVG010000008.1, read as the reverse complement.
AACACCACCCGCCGGAACCGGGTCCACGGCCCGGCCCCGTCGACGGTCGCCGACTCCAGCAGCGACTTCGGGATGGAGTTGAGGCCCGCGATGTAGACGAGGGTGATCAGCCCGCTCCACTTCCACGCGTCGATGAACGCGACCGTCACCAGAGCGGTCGACGGTTCACCCAGCCATGCCCACTCGATGCCGAGGAAGGAGTTGATCGCCCCGTCGGGGGCCAGCAGTCCGCGCCAGATGTATCCGGCGGCCAGCGGCGAGATGAGCGTCGGCAGGAAGAACGCCGAGCGGAAGACGGTGTTGATCCCGCTGGTCCGCTGGAGGGCCATGGCCAGTGAGAGGCTGACCGTGTTCTGGATCGCCATGCACATGATCGCGTACAGCACGGTCACGGTGACCGCGTTGGCCAGCAGGTCCTGCTCGATCAGGGTGCGGACGTTCTCCAGCCCGTTCCAGGTGATCTCGGCTCGGAAACTCGTCCAGGAGGAGAACGCGAACCGGACGTTGAGCAGGAACGGGGCGACGAAGAAGACCGTGACCAGCACGATCGCGGGCAGTGCCCACGGCAGCCAGGCCGCCCTGTTCCGCATCACCATCCGGGCAGCCCTGCCGCCTTGGCCGCCTGCTCGACCTGGCCCTGCAGCTGGGTCGCCGCCTTCTGCGGGTCCTTCTGCCCGGCGATCAGCTCGGACATGAGCTGGGCCAGGCCGCCCATGCCGGGGATGTCGGAGTTGAAGGCGATGACCGCGCCGGTGTCGTACGCCTTCTTGACGTCCTGCAGCACGGACGAGACGCCCTGCGGGTTGGGCACGTCCTTGAACACGGGGAAGGTCTTGGACGCGGTGATGTACTCGTTGTAGGCCGGGCCGGTCATGAAGCGCACGAAGTCGAGTGACGCCTTCTCCCGCGCCGCGTCGCCGGTCTTGGGCAGATAGAACGTGCCAATCGGGCCGGGCGCGTAGGTCGCGAGCGGCTTCTCGCTCGACAGGCCGACGAAGCCGACGGACTCGTCGACGGTCTTCTGGTCGCCGCCCGCGGCCGCGAGGAGGGCCGGGAGCATGTCGGAGTGCTGGGCGACCATGGCGGCCTTGCCGGTCACGAGGGCCTTCATGGAGTCCTCGAACTTGGCGGTGACGATGTCCTTGTTGAAGCAGCCGTCGGCCTGCAGCTTGGCGTAGGCGGCCAGGCCGGCGACGAAGGGCGAGCCCGGGTCGGCCAGCGTGCTGGTGTGGCCCGAGATGGCCTTGCCGTACGCGTTGGACTGGTTGGCGCCGGCCAGGTAGAGGATGGGCAGGATCTGCACCGGCCAGATCGACCCGCCCGACTCGAAGACCGGGGTGACTCCGGCGGCCTTGAGCTTGGGGCAGGCGGCGGAGAGTTCGGCGAAGTTCGTGGGCGGGGTCAGCCCGGCCGAGGTGAAGACCTTCTTGTTGTAGTAGAGGCCGAAGACCTGGGGGAAGCCGGTGATGGCGGCGTAGACCTTGCCGTTGACGGCTCCGGCGTTCTGGTAGAGGTCGCCGGACCTGGCGATGTACTCCTCGCCTGTCAGGTCGCGCAGGTTCTCGGCCGGGTTGAGGGCGAGCAGGCCGCTCGCCGTCGCGTGGTACTCCAGGATGTCCGGGCGCTCGCCGGTGGCCCACTTGGTCTGGGTGGTGTCCTCGAAGCCGTCGGACGGGATCGACACGAGCTCGATCTTGTGGCCGGACTGCTTCTCGAACTTCTTGTACATCTCCAGCAGGGGCGCCGGGTCCGCGCTGTTGTGCCAGAGGGTCAGCTTCACCTGACCGGTCCCCTCCGGGGCGGACGACCCGCAGCCGGAGAGGGACAGGGCGAGGACGGCGCCGATCGCCGCGCTGAGCATACGGGATGGTGCGTTCACGCCCGTGCTCCTGTTCGTTTGGGAGGTATCGTGTAGAACGTTCTCCATTGGTAGGGCACGAGAGAATCGTCCGTCAAGAGGTAGACCTGAGGATCAATGACGGGCTAGCCTCCGTCATCAAGAAAAGTGTGTAGTTCGTTCTACGAAAACTCTGCGAAGGATGACGCGTGACGAGCCGACGGGTGACGATCGCCGACGTGGCCAGGCGGGCCGGGGTTTCCACGGCCGCCGTGTCCAAGGTGGTACGCGGGGCCTACGGCGTGAGCGCGGAGATGCAGAGCAAGGTGACACAGGCCATCGACGAGCTGGGCTACCGCCCGCACGCCGCGGCCCGTGCCCTGCGTGGACGCACCTACACCCTCGGCGTCATGCTCTCGGACACCCGTAACCCGTTCTTCCCCGACATCATCGAGGGTGTCACCGGCCGGCTGGGCGACACCGAGTACCAGGTGCTGCTCGGGCCCGGCGGGATCGAGCCCAAGACGCAGGCCAGGATGACCGACGCCATGATCGACCGGAGTATGGGCGGGCTCATCCTGATCTCACCGGTCATGACGGACGCGGAACTCGCCGCCATCGCGACGGCCATCCCGGTCGTCGTGGTCGGCAGGCACGGCGGGGCCGCGACCTACGACGCGGTCGTCAACGACGACGTGATGGGGGCGGGGCTCGTGGTCGACCACCTGGTCGGGCTCGGGCACACCCGGATCGCGCACATCACCCACCTGGAGCGGGCCCACGCCCAGGGACTGCCGCACACGGTGCGCGCCGAGGGCTACCGCCAGGCGATGCGCGCCCACGGACTCGCCGACGACGTGCTGGCCACCTCCTTCACCGAGGAGGGCGGCTTCGAGGGCGCGCGGGAGTTACTCGCGCGCGGCGACCGGCCCACCGCGATCTTCGCCGGGGCCGACATCGCGGCGCTCGGCGTGTTACGCGCCGCCGACGAGGCGGGCCTGTCGGTGCCGGAGGACCTCTCCGTCGCCGGATACGACAACATCGGCATCGCCTCGCTCAAGCGCATCTCACTCACCAGTGTCGACCAGGACGGGCATGTGATCGGGGCCACCGCCGCGCAACTGCTCGTCGAACGCATCGAGGGACGCTCCCGATCGGTGACGTCGTCGGTGTCGCCCACGCTGATCGTCCGCGGAACCACAGGACCGCCTCGCCCCTGAGAACCGACCGCGCGTCGGGGGGACTGTCGCGGATCAAGTATTGAAACGATTCAATGGAAGGATCCCCCACGTGAGACGACTCTCCCTCCTCGCCCTTCTCCTCCCACTGGTGGTCGTGCCCGCGCAACCGGCCTTCGCCCAGACGTCCGCCGTGACCTGCCCGGTCAGGGTCGACCCCGCCGCGTTCGCCTCAGAGGCCCGCCTGAGCACCCTGGCCGACAAGCAGGCGACGTTCGGCGCCAGGCCGACCGGCTCCCCCGCGCACGCCGACTACGTCGACTGGCTGGAGGAGGAGATGTCGGCCATTCCCGGCATCCAGCTCTCCGCCCTGCCCTACACCATCGACCGCTGGGACAACCTCGGCACCGGCCTGACCGTCGGCGGTACGACCGTGCAGGTCGCGGCCCCCGTGCCGTTCTCCTCCTCGACCGGCTCGGGCGGAGTCTCGGCCCCGCTCGTCCACCTGGCGGCGGGGACGAACATCACCGCGGCCAACGCCGCCGGGAAGATCGTGGTCCGGGACCTGCCGTGGACCAACGTGCCGAACCTGCTGTTCTATCCGCCCACCCTCGGCTACTCCATGTACGACCCGGGCCTCACGATCAACCTGCTCGGCTCGGAGTCGATGGAGGCCCCGGCCGCGGCCGACGCCGACCTCAAGGCCGCCGCGGCGGCGGGCGCGCTGGGCGTGATCGAGATCAGCCAGCTCCCGCACGCCCAGATCAAGGACATGTACGCGCCCTACGAGGGCCTGCCGTACGGCGTGCCGGGCGCGTACGTCGGCGCGGACCAGGGCAAGCAGATCAAGGACGCGCTGGCCGCCGGACAGCCGGTCCAGGCCTCGCTGACCGTGAACGCCGCCTGGACGCCGACGCCGACCCGCACCCTGCTCGCGACGCTTCCCGGCGGGAACGCCCAGAAGATCGTCGTGGAGAGCCACACCGACGGCATGAGCCCGGTGTGGGACAACGGCCCGCTCACCATGATCGAGATGGCCCGCTACCTGTCGTCGCTGCCGGTGGAGTGCCGCCCGCGCACCGTGCAGTTCGCGTTCGTGACCGGCCACCTCTACCAGCACCTGACCGGCCCCAACGTCCGTGAGGGCGGCGCGGGCCAGCTCGCCGCCCAGCTCGACGCCGAGTACGACCAGGGCAAGGTCTCCTCCGTCGTCGTGCTCGAACACCTCGGCGCCAAGCGCTACGACGCTGTCGCCAGGCCGAACGGCCTGCCGGGCAAGCAGCTCGTCGCCAGCCCCAACCTCACCGAACTGCTGCTGGTCCCCGTCAGTGAGAGCACGCCGCTGCGCGAACTGGTCAAGGGTCACATCGAGTACTGGGACGTCAGGCGCACCGCGATCCTCAAGGGCCTGTCGGCGGCCGACCTCGGCACGGTGCCGCGCCACTGCAGCTTCGGTGGCGAGGGCACGCCGTACAACCAGCACCTGCTGCCCGTCATCTCGCCCATCGCCGCGCCCAAGACGCTGTTCTCGCCGCAGTTCGGCCCCGAGGCGATCGACCTGCAGGTGATGCGCAAGGCGTCGCTCGCCTTCACCGACGTCGTGCTCGACCTCGGCCCGATGGCCCAGTCGGCCGTCGCGGGCGACGTGACCGCCATGCGCCAGCAGCGCGCCTCCGGCACGCCGGGATGCGTGTGAGCGTGGAGAACAGGACGCCCGCGCGTCGGCGCGCCGTCGTCGGCGCCGGGCGTCCGCCCACCGCCGGTGACGGCGGTACCCGGACAGAACCGACCGGCATCACCACGCACGCGCACGCCGTACGGCTCGCGCCGCGACCCCACCTGTGACCCGACCCGCGTCCTCGCCGGAACTCCCTCCCGTTCGTTCCTTGACACCACTCACCGATCGCATTTCCCTCTCCCTTGGAGACGTTCGCGTCTCCGGACAATCCACGAGGTGACCATGGAGAACTTCACCCGTCGTCAGGCCCTGCGGGCAGGGGCGCTCGGCCTCATGTCGGCCGGATTCCTGTCGTGGACCACCGAGGCCAACGCCGCCTCGACCATCGAGACGATCTACAAGGCGGCGGGTCCGTGGCCCGTCGCCACCGGCACCTCGGGCGGCCACCGGCTCTACTACCCCTCGACCCTGGGCGCGGGCGGCGTCATCCATCCGATCGTCACCTGGGGCAACGGCTCGTGGGCCACCCCCGACAACTATCCGGGACTGCTCAACCACCTCGCCTCGTGGGGCTTCGCGGTGGTCGCCTCGACCGACACGACCACGGGCACGGGCGCCGAGATCATCGACGCCGCCCAGCACCTCGTCGGCCTCAACACCGACTCCACCAGCGTCTTCCACGGCAAGCTGGACACCGCCCAGGTCGCCGCCGTCGGCCACTCCCAAGGCGCGGGCGGGTCCATCAACGCGGCCAACAAGTCCGCCGGGCTGATCAAGACCGTCGTGCCGATCGCCGTGCCCGCGCAGTGGATGGCCGGCCCCGGAGACGAGTTCTCCGTCGCCGCCCTGACCTGCCCGGTGCTCTTCCTCAGCGGCGCGGACGACTGGCTGATCTCCTCGGCCGGGACCCTGCAGGGCTACTACGACCAGGCGGGCGCCGGAGCGGGTAAGGCACTGCTCAAGGGCGCGGGACACAACGACATCCAGAACACCGGCGGGGCCTTCCTCGGCTACGTGACCGCCTGGCTGCGGTACCGCCTCCAGGCCGACACCCAGGCCCGCGGGGCGTTCGTCGGCGCCACCGCCGAACTCCCCACCAACACCGCCTGGCAGAACCAGGCCCTCAAGAACCTCACCTAGGAGAACCACCGTGGCGGATCACGCGCGGCGCGAACCCGCTCGCCGGGGCGGCGGCCGGACGACGCCGCGCGTGATCACGCGAACCGTCGCCGGGCCGGTCCTCCCCGGTACGCCGCCCTTCGTCTCCGAGGCGCCGGGCGCCGAACACGCCGCGGGCCGTGGCCCACGCGACGCCCACCGGCGCCCCCGGCCAGCCGGGCACATCATGATCTTCAACGCACCCACCGACGACCGGAGGTTGTGACATGCAGTCCTACTCGAACGCGGCGGCGCCGACCCCGCTGCTGGGCGAGACCATCGGCGACAACTTCGAGCGGACCGTACGGCGCTTCGGCGACCGCGAGGCGCTCGTCGATGTGCCCTCCGGTCGCCGCTGGACCTACACCGAGCTCGACGCCGACGTGAACCGGCTGGCCCTCGCGCTCCTCGCCTCCGGGATCGCCAAAGGCGACCGGATCGGCATCTGGGCACCCAACTGCGCCGAATGGGTGATCGTCCAGTACGCCACCGCGAAGATCGGCGCGATCCTGGTCAACGTCAACCCCGCCTACCGCAGCCACGAGCTCGACTACGTCGTCAGGCAGTCAGGACTGCGCCTGCTCGTCAGCGCGCTCACGCACAAGGGCAGCGACTATCGCGCGATGGTCGAGGAGATCGGGTTCGCCGACGTCGTCTACCTCGGCGACCCCGGCTGGGACCGGCTGCTGGCGCTGACCGCCCCCGAGGAGCGGCTGCGCGAGCGCATGGCGTCGCTGAGCGCCGACGACGCGATCAACATCCAGTACACCTCCGGCACGACCGGCTTCCCCAAGGGCGCCACGCTCTCGCACCACAACATCCTCAACAACGGGTTCTTCGTCGGCGAACTCCTCCACTACGACGAGCACGACAGGGTGTGCCTGCCGGTGCCCTTCTACCACTGCTTCGGCATGGTGATGGGCAACCTCGGCTCCACCTCCCACGGCGCGTGCGTGGTCATCCCCGCGCCCGGCTTCGACCCCGAGGCGACGCTGCTGGCCGTACAGCAGGAACGATGCACCTCCCTGTACGGCGTGCCGACCATGTTCATCGCCGAGCTCGCCCTCGCGGGGCGGTACGACCTGTCCAGCCTGCGCACCGGCATCATGGCGGGCTCGCCCTGCCCCGTCGAGGTGATGAAGCGCGTCGTCACCGAGATGAACATGGCCGAGGTCGCCATCTGTTACGGCATGACCGAGACCTCGCCCGTCTCGACCATGACCAGGTTCGACGACAGCCTGGAGCGCCGCACCGAGACCGTCGGGCAGGTGATGCCGCACGTCGAAGTCAAGATCACGAGCCCGGAGACCGGGCTGACCGTGCCGCGCGGCGAGCCGGGTGAGCTGTGCACGCGCGGCTACTCGGTGATGCTCGGCTACTGGAACGAGCCGGAGCGTACGGCCGAGGCCATCGACGACGCCCGCTGGATGCACACCGGCGACCTGGCCACCATGGACGCCGACGGCTACGTCAACGTGGTCGGCCGGATCAAGGACATGGTCATCAGGGGCGGCGAGAACGTCTACCCGCGTGAGATCGAGGAGTTCCTCTACCGCCACCCCGACATCGCCGACGTGCAGGTGATCGGCGTGCCCGACGAGAAGTACGGCGAGGAGCTCATGGCCTGGATCGTCATCCGCCAGGGCGGCACCCCTCTGACCGCCGAGGCCGTCAGGGAGTTCTGTGCGGGCAAACTCGCCCACTACAAGATCCCGCGCTACGTCCACGTCGTCGACGCGTTCCCGATGACGGTCACCGGCAAGATCCGCAAGGTCGAGATGCGCGAGGAGGGTGTGCGCCTGCTCGGGCTCGACCGGTGAACCGGTGACGAGGTCCGCGGTCGCCACCCGGTGGTGACCGCGGGCGCCCTGCCGACGCGGCGTCGCCGGAGCGGAGGCGGGATCAGGCCCGCGTCGAGGCCCGCTCCACGAGCTCGGGCCGGAAGACGACCTGCCTCGGCTCCTCCGTTCCCCGGCCCGACGCCTCCTGGAGCAGCAGGTCGACCGCCGTCCGGCCGAGCAGGGCCGCCGGCTGCCTGATCGAGGAGAACGGCACGATCGCCGTGGCGGCGAAGTCGATGTCGTCGTATCCGATCAACGCCATGTCCTCAGGGACCCTGAGCCTTCCCCGCAGCATGAGCGCCTGCAGCAGTCCCATCGCGAGCAGGTCGTTGGCGGCGAACACCGCGTCGGGGCGTTCCGCGGGGGACCGCTCCTGCAGGGCCTCGCCGACGGCGCGGCCCTCAAGCACGGTCAGGCTCCCGGTCGGGAGCACCTCGATCGCGGCGCCCGCGACCTCGGCGACGGCGCGGCGGGCGCCCTCAAGACGATCGGAGACCTGCCGGATGCCCAGCGGCCCGCCCACGAAGGCGATCCTGCGGCGGCCCCGCCCAAGCAGGTGCCGCGCGGCGAGGAACCCGCCGGCGACGTCGTCGACCGCCACCGAGGAGAAGCTGCGAGGGGGAGCCTGCCTGTCGACGAGCACGACCGGGGTGCCGCCGCGGCGCAACCGCTCAAGCCTGGCGAGATCCTCGTTGAGCGGCGTGATCAGCAGGCCGTGAACCCGCTGCTCCTCGAAGAGATCGAGATACGCCGCCTCCCGGGCGCCGTTCGCGCCGCTGTTGCCGAGCAGCACGGTCAGGCTCTCCGCCGCGGCCCGATCCTCGGCGCCGCGCGCGACCTCGGTGAAGAAGGGGTTGCGCACGTCGAGCACGACCAACCCGATCGAACGGCTTCTCCCGGCCCGTAACTGCCGGGCCGCGTCGTTGCGGACGAAGCCCAGTTCCTCGATCGCGGAGAGCACGCGTTCGACGGTCGCCGGGGCGACCTTGTCCGGATGGTTCAGGACATTGGAGACGGTGCCCACCGAGACCGACGCCGCGGCTGCGACGTCGCGGACGCTCACCGTCATCGGTTCTCCCCTTGCTGCGTCGGTCCGGCCTCGGGCCGCCGGGACTCTTCGAGAAGATAGCGCGCCGCGGCCGACGTGACTTGCCCGCACCGGGTCGTTGTAACTACGCTTTGAAACGTTTCAATCCTACACTTCACGCTCTTGGCCAAGCACCGCCACCTCGAAGCCCTTTCGACGGCGGCATCCGACCGGCAGAAGGAAGCGACCGTGACCACGCTCCCCCCCGACATCCTGGCCGAGCTCGAACGGCAGGCCATCGAGTTGCCGAGCTGGGCGTTCGGCAACTCGGGCACCCGCTTCAAGGTCTTCTCGACGCCGGGCACGCCACGCGACCCGTACGAGAAGATCGCCGACGCCGCACAGGTGCACGCGCACACGGCCCTCGCGCCGACCGTGGCCCTGCACATCCCGTGGGACAGGGTCGACTCCTACGACGACCTGCGCGAGCACGCCGAGGGACTCGGCGTCGCCCTCGGCACGATCAACTCGAACACCTTCCAGGACGACGACTACAGGTTCGGCGCCCTCACCCACGAGGACCCGAGGGTCCGGCGGAAGGCGATCGACCACCACGTGGAGTGCATCGACGTCATGCACGCCACCGGCAGCCGCGACCTGAAGATCTGGCTCGCCGAGGGCTCGAACTACCCGGGCCAGGCCGACCTGCGCGGCCGCCAGGACCGCCTGCACGAGTCACTGAAGACGATCTACGACCGGCTCGGCGACGGGCAGCGCCTCGTGCTCGAATACAAGTTCTTCGAGCCGGCGTTCTACCACACCGACGTGCCCGACTGGGGAACGAGCTACGTCCAGGTCGCCGCGCTCGGCGACAGGGCCGTGGTCTGCCTCGACACCGGCCACCACGCGCCCGGCACCAACATCGAGTTCATCGTCATGCAGCTGCTGCGCCTCGGCAAACTCGGCTCCTTCGACTTCAACTCGCGCTTCTACGCCGACGACGACCTCATCGTCGGCGCGGCCGACCCGTTCCAGCTGTTCCGCATCCTCTTCGAGGTCATCCGAGGCGGCGGCCTCAACCACCCCGACGTCGCGTTCATGCTCGACCAGTGCCACAACGTCGAGGACAAGATCCCCGGCCAGATCCGCTCGGTGCTCAACGTGCAGGAGATGACCGCGCGCGCCCTGCTCGTCGACCGTGCGGCCCTCACCGCCGCCCAGCGCGGCGGTGACGTGCTGGAGGCCAACCGCGTCCTCATGGACGCCTTCCACACCGACGTGCGCCCGGCCCTCGCGGAGTGGCGCGAGTCGCGGGGCCTGCCCGCCGACCCGATGAAGGCCTTCGCCGCGTCGGGCTACCTCGCCAGGACCGCCGAGGAACGCGTCGGCGGCACGCAGGCGGGCTGGGGCGCGTGAACCCGTACGGCCTTCAACCACCGTCCGCCACACCGAAGGACTCCATCATGACGAACCAGGCAGCCGCCGACCTCATCGCGCGGTCGAACCGCCTCGGCGCCGACCCGAAGAACACGAACTACGCGGGAGGCAACACCTCGGCGAAGGGCACCGAGACCGACCCGGTCACGGGCGAGCCCGTCGAACTGCTCTGGGTGAAGGGCTCAGGCGGCGACCTCGGCACCCTCACCGAGGCCGGGCTCGCGGTGCTGCGCCTCGACCGGCTCCGCGACCTCGTGAAGGTGTACCCCGGCGTCGAGCGCGAGGACGAGATGGTCGCCGCGTTCGACCACTGCCTGTTCGGGCTGGGCGGGCCGTACGGCGGAGCCGGTGCCGCGCCGTCGATCGACACGGCCATGCACGGCCTCGTCGACGCCGCGCACGTCGACCACCTGCACCCGGACTCGGGCATCGCCGTCGCGACCTCCGCCGCGGGCGAGGAACTCACGAAGAGAATCTTCGGAGACCGGGTCGTGTGGGTGCCGTGGCGCCGCCCGGGCTTCCAGCTCGGCCTCGACATCGCGGAGATCAAGGCGAAGAACCCGCAGGCGGTCGGCTGTGTCCTCGGCGGCCACGGCATCACCGCGTGGGGCGAGACCTCCGAGGAGAGCGAGCGGAACTCGCTCTGGATGATCGACACCGCCGCGGCGTACATCGCCGAGCACGGCAGGCCGGAACCGTTCGGCGCGGTCGTACCGGGCTACGAGCCGCTGCCCGAGGCCGAACGGCGCGCGAAGGCCGCCGCGCTCGCGCCGACGATCCGCGGGCTCGCGTCGCACGACAGGCCGCAGCTCGGCCACTTCACCGACGGTGAGGCGGTGCTCGACTTCCTCTCCCGAGAGAAGCTGCGGCCGCTCGCGGAGCTCGGCACGAGCTGCCCCGACCACTTTCTGCGCACGAAGGTGAAGCCGCTCGTGCTCGACCTTCCGGCGTCGGCGAGCGTCGAGGAGAGCATCACGCGCCTCAAGGAGCTGCACGAGCGGTACCGCGCCGACTACCAGGCGTACTACGACGCCTACGCGACCGAGGACTCTCCCGCGATCCGCGGCGCCGACCCGGCGATCGTGCTCGTGCCCGGCGTCGGCATGTTCTCCTTCGGTAAGGACAAGCAGACCGCGCGCGTGGCCGGGGAGTTCTACGTCAACGCGATCAACGTGATGCGCGGCGCCGAGGCGCTGTCGACCTACGCCCCCATCTCCGACGAGGAGAAGTTCCGCATCGAGTACTGGGCGCTCGAGGAGGCCAAGCTGCGGCGGATGCCGAAGCCCAGGACACACGCGACGCGCGTCGCGCTCGTCACCGGCGCGGCCTCCGGCATCGGCAAGGCCGTCGCCACCCGGCTCGCGGCCGAGGGCGCCTGCGTCGTCGTCGCCGACCTCGACCTGGAGAAGGCGCGGGCGGTCGCGGCCGAACTCGGCGGTACGGACGTCGCGATCGGAGTGTCGGCGAACGTGACGGACGCCGCGCAGGTGAGGGCCGCGATCGACGAGGCGGTGCTCGCCTTCGGCGGCCTCGACCTCGTGGTGAACAACGCGGGCCTCTCCCTCTCGAAGCCGCTTCTTGAGACGACCGAGGCCGACTGGGACCTGCAGCACGACGTCATGGCCAAGGGCTCGTTCCTCGTGTCGAAGGCCGCCGCGCGGGTGCTCATCGAGCAGGGACTCGGCGGCGACATCGTCTACATCTCCTCGAAGAACTCGGTGTTCGCCGGCCCGAACAACATCGCCTACTCGGCGGCGAAGGCCGACCAGGCCCACCAGGTGCGTCTGCTCGCGGTCGAACTGGGGGAGTACGGCGTCAGGGTCAACGGCGTCAACCCCGACGGCGTCGTGCGCGGCTCGGGCATCTTCGCCTCAGGCTGGGGCGCCAACCGGGCGAAGACCTACGGCATCCCCGAGGAGGACCTCGGCAGGTTCTACGCCCAGCGCACGATCCTGAAGCGCGAGGTGCTGCCGGAACACGTCGCGAACGCGGTGTTCGTACTCACCGGCCCCGAACTCGGCCACACCACCGGCCTGCACATCCCGGTCGACGCGGGGGTCGCCACCGCGTTCCTGCGATGACCGCCGGAGCGGTCGCCGCGGTCGATCTCGGGGCCACCAGCGGCCGGGTCGTCGTCGGGTACGTCGACCAGGCGGCGGGCACGCTCGGGCTCGCCCACGTGGCGCGGTTCCCGAACGGGCCCGTGCGTCTGGCGTCGGGCCTGCACTGGAACCTCACCGGCCTGTACCGCGACCTCACACACGGGCTCGCGGACGCCTTCCGCCGCGAGCCCGGTGTCACGTCGATCGGCGTGGACTCCTGGGCCGTCGACTACGCGCTGCTGCGCGGCGACCGCGTCCTCGGCGAGCCGTTCCACTACCGCGACGAACGCAACGAGGCCGCGGTCGAGGCGGTGCACGCACGGGTGCCGTTCGAGGAGCTCCACCGCCGCAACGGCCTGCAGTTCCTGCCCTTCAACACCGTGTACCAGCTCGCGGCCGAACGGGCGGGCGGCTGCCTCGACCTCGCCGACTCGCTCCTGCTCATTCCCGATCTCGTCGGCTTCCAGCTCACGGGCGCGAAGGTCGCCGAGCGCACCAACGCCTCGACGACCGGGCTGCTGGACGTCGAGACGGGCGAGTGGGACCGCGAGCTCGCCGACCGGCTCGGGCTCGACGCGTCCGTACTGCCCCGCCTCGTCTCGCCGGGCACCTCGCTCGGCGGCCTGCGGCCCGAGGCCGCCGCGGAACTCGGCGCTCCCGCCGGGACACGGGTCGTGGCCGTGGGCTCGCACGACACGGCCTCGGCGGTCGTCGCCGTGCCGATGCGCCCCGAGGCCGCGGCCTACATCTCCTGCGGCACCTGGGGCCTCGTCGGCGTCGAGCTCGGACGGCCGGTGACCACGGACGCCGCGCGCGAGGCGAACTTCACGAACGAGGGCGGCGTCGACGGCAGGGTGCGCCTCCTGCGCAACGTCATGGGGCTCTGGCTGCTGTCGGAGTCGGTGCGCTGGTGGGAACGCGACGGGTCGCCGATCGACCTGCCCGGGCTTCTCGCGCAGGCGGCCGCGGTCACGACCGCGGTGCCCGTGTTCGACGCGAACGACCCGCGCTTCCTCGCCCCGGGTGACCTGCCGGGGCGCATCACGCGGTGGTGCGCGGAACACGGCGTCGCCGCGCCGCGGAGCCGTGCGGAGTTCGCCCGCTCGATCGTCGAGAGCCTGGCCGAGGCGTTCGCGAACGCCGTGCGCACGGCGTCGGCCCTCTCGGGCGTCGACGTCGAGACGATCCACATCGTGGGCGGCGGCGCGCTCAACACGCTGCTCTGCCAACGTACGGCCGACCGCTCGGGCCTGCCGGTGCTGGCGGGCCCCGTGGAGGCCACGGCCATCGGCAACGTCCTCGTACAGGCCCGTTCCGCGGGCTTCGCCACAGGGGACCTGGAAACCCTCCGCTCCCTCGTCGCCCACGCCTTCACCCCGACACGCCACGACCCGGCCCGCTGAACACCGGGCGCCGGCGGGGCGTGGACGCGCTGGAGAGACCCGGCAGGACGTAGGTCCGTTCGCCGGAGACGCGGGCGAGGGCCTCGTGAACCGCGACCTTGACGTGTTCGCAGTGGTTCGCCTGCATCCGGCCAGGGATGTGGTTTCGGCGAGGACGCGGGCGAACCGGGCGCGGATGCCGTGCCGTACGGCGTGGCGGCGGGCGCGAAGGATTCACGGTACGGCGAAGCAGGTCGAGCGTGGAAGGCCGGGGCGTCTCACCTGTTTCGCCGGCCTTCTCGTTCGAGAACCGCGGTGTCCCGCTCTCACCCGGTCTCGTTGTGCACGAGCAGCATGAACGTCCGAGCGTAGGACAGACCTTCGGCCGGTCGAGGCCAGTCCAGATCGGCCAGCATCTCCGAGGCCGCCTCGTGACGGACGCCGTTGACCCGGATTTCGGTGGTCTCGGTGTCCCTGCCGCCGCCGAAGAACGCCTTGATGCCGATCAGGTGGTCACGCTCGAACGTGCTCCCCAGCACCGGGGCCAGCCGGGGCAGAAGCGGGTTGTCCATCGCCCAGTGCTGGACGGCCAGGAAGTCGTCGCCCGTGCCCCACCCGGTGATACCGCCGTGGATGGCATGCCAGCCGGGGAACCCGTCGGGCGCGTCGGCGGCGAAGTGCCCGGCGAAGGAGCCGTCCTGGCTGAGAAGTTCGAAGAGGGCGCTGCCGGTGGTGCCCAGCCAGAGCTGGATCGCACGATCCACGGCCTCCTCGGTGGTGCCGCCGTACCCCACGACGCAGTCGCTGATCGTGGTGTCGTCCGGCCGGTCGACGTTGAGAACGAAATCAAGGTCAAGGTGCCCGGGACTGCCGGTGTGATCCTCGCCGAGCACGACGGCGACCGAGCCGGACCCTCTGACCATGCCGTCCGTGACGTGCCAGGGCTTGCCCGTGGCCTCGGACACCTGCCGGGCGACCATACCCAACACGACCTCGTCCGGCAGCCGGTCATCGTCCATGACGACTCCTTCCTCACGTTTCACCATGATCGTTACGGACCAGAGCAGACCGTACCGCACCGCGGGCAACCGCCACCGTTGCGGTTGATCACCGTTGTACGGCGTGAGACCACCGAGGATCCTCCGGCCGCAGGCAGTCGCATGGGCCGGAGGTTCCGGTCGGTACGCCAACCGCATCGTCAGCCGGGACGAGGTGGCCGATCGCAGGCGGGCAGGCGCATCCGGATCGTCACCCCTCACAATGAAGGGGATGCCATCCACTCCTTTCGCGCGCGCCACGGCCTCTCTGCACGGACTGGCCCTCGGCGACGCCTTCGGCTCCCAGTTCTTCGTTCCGGCCAGCCGTCACGCTCTCTCCGGCCGTCTGCTTCCACCTGACCCGTGGCAGTGGACCGATGACACCGAGATGGCGTGTTCCATCTACCGCGTCCTGGCCGATCACGGTGTCGCCGACCAGGACAGGCTCGCCGCGAGCTTCGCGGCCCGTCACGATTTCGACCGCGGGTACGGCCCGGCCACCAACCGGATGCTTCGCCTTGTCCGTGAAGGCGGCGACTGGCGGGCGCTTTCATCTGAATTGTTCGACGGCAAGGGCTCATGGGGCAACGGCGCCGCGATGCGAGTGGCACCGCTCGGCGCCTGGCTCGCCGAGGACCTCACGGAAGTCGTCCGACAGGCGGCCTTGTCGGCGCAGGTCACCCACACGCACCCGGAAGCGGTGGCCGGAGCCGTCGCCGTGGCCGTGGCCGCGGTGACGGTGGTCAGGGAGCCCGACCTCTCCCCGGGGCGGTTCCTCGACAGGGTCGGGGAACATGTGCCCGCGAGCCTGGTCCGGGAAGGCATCGCCGAAGCCCGCAGGCTCCTCACCATCGGTGATCCCGTGCTCGCCGCTCAGGCCCTGGGGAACGGGCGGCAGGTCAGCGCCCACGACACGGTTCCCTTCACGCTCTGGGTGACGGCTCGCGAACGTCGCGACTTCGAAGCGGCCCTGTGGACCACCGCGACAGCCGGGGGCGACGTCGACACCACCTGCGCCATCGTCGGCGGCATCGTCGCGGCTTCAGGCACCGCCGGCTTCCTCCCTCCTGAGTGGACAAGAAGATGTGAACCACTACCGACCTGGGCGGGAGCCCCACCACTCACCCCGTGAGCCGGACGGCCCCGCCAAGGACCAACCGCGGACAGCCGGACCGGACGGATACCTCAGGCCGCTGTGGGAGCCGGCGGACGCCTCCCGCTCCCGGGCGCGGAAGCGGCTCAAGCGGCTGCACAGGGCCGGGGCGCTGGGCGGCCACGACGACGAGGCCTACCGCCGGGCCCGCGGCGAGGAGGGCCACCTTCCAGGGCCCGGCTGTGCCGAGGACGCCGGCATGGGGTGACCGCACCCCCGGCCTGACGAACGAGTCGCGCCCCCGTCCTCCGAGGGTGGAGGCGGGGGCGCCGTCATGCCGTTCGACACCGTGTCAGTCGAGCAAGATGATCCTGTAGCCGAGGAGGGTGCCCGAGATGTACGCAGACGAGATCTCGCCTACCCCTACTGGGTCGCCATCGCGGTAGATGTACCCCACCTGGGGGTTTACGTGCAGTCCTTCTGCGTGGATCGCCTGCCGGCCCGTGCCACCCGTGCACTGGCTGTAGGCGGTGTTACCCGAGTGCCACGCGGTGCAGCCTGTCAGGGTGGCGTGGGCGGGGGATGCGGAGCCCACCAGCAGGGAGGCGGTGAGCAGGGCGGTGGCGGACGCGGCCGTAACCCGGTTTCCTCTCATGTGCGCTTCCTCCGGTTCCGAAGGTAGATGGCACTTCCAGTAAGAAACTTTCCTAAGCGGACGATATACACCAGGAGGGGCAAGGCAAGGGCTTTCCGCGCCTTCACCACGTCAAGGGTGCCTCCGCCCGGAAGGACCGGGCGTCGTCACGTGAGGAAGTCTCGCCGGCAGGCAACGGGCGACCCCTGTTTGGACGTGTTGCGGCCCCTGGTAGGGGCGATGCGGACGCGGCGTCCCGCATGGGACGCGAACGGCGTCCGCGCGCTGCGACCCCTCACAGGGTGATGAGGCGAGTACCAGAACGGCGGCGTCTGGCCTTACATGTCGCGAACCCTCACAAGGGTGATGAGGCAAGGTCGGGGAATCGCCGGTTCCGGTGTTCTTGCTGCGACCCCTCTGAGGGTGATGAGCCCTCTCAGTCTGCTCCGCGACGTCGACGACCGCAAGCAACACGCCCCCGCCTCCATGCTGGAGGCGGGGCGCCGACCCTCACCGGGTGATGAGGATGATGAGGAAGGCCGGGCAGGGGACCGCGCCGGGCGAGACTCCCGGCTAGCCGGCGAATTCGCAGTCACACCCCGTCACATTGGGCTGCCCTACTCCGGCCGTCGTCACACGGCAGACGAAGGCATGGCCCCAAGACGTAACCGCGATCCGAGCGGGCCCGTTGACCGGTCTGGGCCCATCACAGCCATTGGCGTCCAGGAACGGCGTCGGCCTCCCGGGCCGGGTCAGGCTGTCGCCGTCCCACCACCTCGCCGTCGCGCAGACGAACTCCGGCAGAGGATCGGCGAAAGCGGCCGGAACGGCATCAGCGGGGCGGCGAGCACCGCAGCCGCGGCGGTGACGGCGAAGCGCTTGAAGGACATGGGGGTGCCCTTTCACGGAGGGGGCCGGCGAGACCGTTCGGGGGAGCGCCTCGAAGGTAACCCGGGAGAGCGGTCTCACCCCTTGGCCAGAAGTGGACATTAAAGAGTTCGGTAAGCGCTTTCTGTGCCTTCGCCAAGTCGAGAGCGCCACCGATCACCCGCGCCTGAGCGGAATTAATAAGGAAGCTTCGGAAAGTGTTTTCGGGCTACCGTAAACACCATTGCGCGGCTCTCGAAGAAATGCCACCCTATGTCTGTCGTGGCCGCGGCCCCCAGCAGGGTCTCAGTAAATGAAATCCCATGAAGAAAGGGCGCTCTCATGCGCAAGGAATCCGCGCGTCTCGCCGCGCGTACGTTGACCGCCTTGGCCGTGGCGGTGATCGCAGGGATGGGTGCGCTTCCAGCCTCGGCAGCCCAAACGGCCCCTCAGGCCGGATTGTTCTGCACCTACCAGCACAAGGACTTCGGCGGTGCGCGCGAGTGCTTCTCGGCGCCCGGCGGGGCTCTCACGTACAACGACAACCAGGTCAGTTCGGTGTACAACGACACCGGCTACCTGCTGTGCGCACGAGACACCGCGGGCGCAAGCTTCGAGTTGGCCGTTGACCACGGCCACTACTACAAGAACCTCACGAAGGACACCTATCCGGGCGGCGGCTCCTGGAACGACCGCATTTCTGTGATCGAACCCTGCTGATCCCTCCGGCATTCATCACCCGCAGCGAATGCCCCGGATAAAACAAGAAACCGATGCTCTTCGCCGTGTCTGAAATATCAAATGCCCTGTCATCCGAAGGCTGGCAGGGCATTTGATGTCGCGCGAAGGCGTCCCGTCGTCCACCGGGCCGCCTCGGTGGCGAGTCCGGAGTCACCGACTGCGTGAACCTCGCTGTTTCACGAACGCCGCCGAGGCCGGGCACGAGGGCGACGTGACGGCCGACCGGGTAAGCGACTGATTCAGGCCCGGTCCGGCAGGTCGCGGAACGGCACCATGCGACCGAAATATGAGAAAGCGTTAGCTCCTCGGCCCGGGCATTCGGTGGTCATCTTGAGGCGATCATTCCTGCCCTGCAGAGGAGCCACGTGGTGAAGATCCGCATCCTGCGCGCCGTAGCGGTGCTCGTGCTCGTCTCGGGAGTCAGCGCCCTGTCCGGCGCCCTGTCCGGTGCGATGACCGCGACCGCCGCCGACACCGCCACCACGTCCGCTGCTGAGGCCCGTTCCTCCGTGCCCCTGCCGCCGGACTGGTACCGGCAGGGACCTTTCTCCTCCCAGGAGGCATGCCGGACGGCCCGGCAGGAGGGCGCAGACCGGGGCGACTACACCTCGGCGAGCGGCTGCTACCACTACGACGGCGGCCGGGGCTGGCCGACGGGCTGGTACTTCGACGTGTACCTCCCATGACCCTCAGCACGGCACAAACCGGCCCGTTCACCGGACCATGCCGCCGAAATATGGGAAACCGGGAGCTCCCCGCCCCGGCCGATCGGTGCTCATCTGAAGGTGTCCCCTACCAGCCGCAAGGAGACCTCGTGAAAATCCGTCGACTGTCCACCGCAGCCGTACTGGTGGCGATGAGCGCCGGCGTCCTGGCCGGCGCGACACCCGCCGTCGCCTCCAGCCAGGCAAGCGTCACCACCGCCTCTGCCGGTGAGCACCCCTCCCTGATGGAGCAGTGGTATCGAAGAGGCCCCTACCCGACCCTGGCCGCCTGCAATGCGGCGCTGCTGGAGGTGTTCACCGACCTACCGATAACCGACTGCTACTACTACAACGGCGATCCGCGTCCGGGTATGCGGGGGTACTACTACGACATATACCTGTGACGAACGGGACGTATCCCGTCCGCCTGTCCCGTGGCCGACGCGGTTGACGCCCTCGCCGTCTCCGACCGGAGGCGGGGGCATCCTGCTGTTCGCCTGCGCACGATCATCCTGCCCATGCAACCCGCCCGGCGGCTTCTACGCCTCACCCAGGTACGATGAACCACCACCTGATCGAGGAACACCACTACCCGCGACGCTCTCGAAGCCGCCGGAATCGCCGTGCATGACCATGACGCCGAAGACGGAGGCACCGCCGACGCGGGTCTTCACATCGACCGCGAGGAGCGCGTGCCGCTCCACTTGGCGGCTCTCATGGCCATGGCCGTTGTCGCTGTTCTTCACAGGGCTGGGCCGCAGCTGAACGGAGTGGGGCAGGAGCCCGACGCTGAAACCGAGACCGAAACCGAAGCCCTGCTCAGGATCTATGCCAAGTGCATCGCCGGCCAGGACGAGGCCGCCAAGCGCCGAAGCGCCCGGGAGGAGACGGTGCGTGATCCGCGGTAGGTCTGGAAACTTGCGCACGTATTCGGCACAACCAGCCGCAGCCACCCGCCTCTGACCGCACACCACCGCACACGTCAAGAGAGCCTCTGCCCGGCGTTGTCGCTGGTCAGAGGCTCTTTTGGCTGGTCATGCGAAGCGCGCCCTGCAGGATTCGAACCTGCGACCGTCGGATTAGAAGTCCGGTGCTCTATCCAGCTGAGCTAAGGGCGCTCCCGCTTAATTGTGCATGATCCGGGGAGTGCGTACGCATCGGTTTCCCGTCTGTGTCGTGAGGATCACTCCGCAGGCCGGGAGCCGGGGAGCGTACCCAGGGGACATCTGCCCGGCGGAGTGGTCGTAGGGGTGGTGATCTGCGGCGCGTTGGGTGTTTCACCGGAAATCGTTCTCCTCGAAGGAGAAGGCGGTCTACGCTCGTATGCCATGTTCGCCGTCACGTTCCAGAAGGAGATTCCCCTGCTGGGCGGTGACGTGACCGACGGTGTCGTGCGGGTCGGCGACACCGTCCGCAGACCGGTCCGTACCTCGACGCGGTCGGTGCACGCACTGTTGCGGCACCTGGAGAGCGCCGGATTCGACGGGGCGCCGAGGACCATGGGGTTCGACGAAGAGGGCAGGGAGATCCTGACCTACGTCGTGGGGGAGTCGGCCCCCAGGCCGCTGCCCGCCTACGCGCTCACCGACGAGTCGCTGGTGGCCCTGGCGGAGTTGCTGCGGCGTTTCCACGACGCCTGCGCCGGGTTCGTCCCGCCCCGGGGCGCCTGCTGGGAGACGGGGTCCAACGACGACGCGCCCGCCGAGCTGGTCGGCCACTGCGACGTCAACCTCGACAACGTGATCTTCAGGGACGGGCTGCCCGCCGCGTTGATCGACTTCGACATGGCCAGGCCGACGACCCGGTTGTTCGACGTGGTGACGACACTGCGGCACTGGGCGCCGATCGCCGATCCCGTCGACCTGGAGCCGCTCCAGGCCGATCTCGCGGTCGGGCCGAGGCTGCGGCTGTTCTGCGACGCGTACGGCCTGGCGGCCCGGGACCGTCGCCGCCTGCTCGACCTGTCCAGGCTCCGCTTCAACCGCTCCTACGTCGCCATGCGCGCCAGGGCGGAGTCCCTGGGCGGTGGCTGGGCCCGGATGTGGGAGGGTGGCGCCGGGGCACGCATCCGTCGGGCGTGCGCCTGGCTTGAGAGGAACCAGGACCGGCTTCATGGCCATCTCATCTGAAACCCGGGCAGAGGCCCTGGGGATATTTGCCGGGGTCGTCGCGGACGCCGTACTGGGCGATCCGAGGCGTGGGCATCCGGTCGCGTTGTTCGGCCGGGCCGCCACGGCGCTGGAGAGCCGTCTGTACGGCGACGCCCGCCCCGCCGGGGTCGTCCATGTCGCGCTGTGCGTCGGCCCGGTGGTGTTGCTCGGGGTGGCCGTGGCCAGGACGGGCAATCCGGTGCTGCGGGGCGCGCTGAGCGCGGTGGCCACCTGGGCGGTGCTCGGCGGTACGACGCTGGGGCGCGAGGGCGTGGCGATGGCGGAGTTCCTTGAGGCGGACGACCTCGCGGGCGCACGCGGCAGGCTCTCGCACCTGTGCGGGCGTGACCCCTCCCGGCTTGAGGCGGCGGAACTGGCCAGGGCGACGGTCGAGTCGGTCGCGGAGAACACCTCGGACGCCGTGGTCGCGCCGCTGTTCTGGGGGGCGGTGGCCGGGGTCCCCGGGCTGCTGGCCTACCGGGCGGTCAACACCCTGGACGCCATGGTCGGTCACCGCAGCGCCCGCTACGAGCGGTTCGGCTGGGCCGCCGCCCGGCTCGACGACGTCGCCAACCTCGTTCCGGCACGGATCACCGGCCTGCTCACAGCCGTGTGCGCGCCCGTGGTCGGCGGTTCGGCCCGGCGTTCGGCGCGGATGCTGCGCAGGGACGGCCACCGTCATCCCAGCCCGAACTCGGGTCGCTGCGAGGCGGCCTTCGCCGGGGCGCTCGACGTCACGCTCGGCGGCGTCAACGTGTACGGCGACCGCGTGGAGCACCGCCCGGAGATGGGGGACGGCCCCAAGCCCTCGGTGCCGGACATCCGCCGTGCCGTACGGCTGGCCAGGGCGGTCGGGTTCACCGCGGCGGGCGTGGCGGTGCTGGCGACGCTCCTGCGCCGGCGGCGGTAGGGGACCTCTGAGTTCACGGCGCAGGAAAGGACCTCTTGTGCCGACGGCGTTGGGAGCGATCCTTTGCGCCTGCGGTGGCAAGAGGGGCGAGAGCGGTCCCCGGCGGTGCGAGCGAGCCCCAGGCACCGGCTCCCGGGCCTGTGTCGACGAAGGCGGCGTTTTTCGGACCCACGCCGACAGGTCTGCCCACGCCGACAGGTCAACATGGGCGGTACGGCATGCTGTGAGGCATGACGAGCCTTCCCCCACATGATGCTCCGGCCCCGGTCAAAGGGGCGTTGCTGGTCGCCGGGACCACCTCGGACGCGGGCAAGAGCGTCGTCACCGCCGGGATCTGCCGCTGGCTGGCCAGGCAGGGGGTGCGGGTGGCGCCGTACAAGGCGCAGAACATGTCGCTGAACTCCTTCGTCACCGCCGACGGCGCCGAGATCGGCAGGGCCCAGGCGATGCAGGCCGCCGCATGCGGCCTTGAGCCCTCCGCGGACATGAACCCGATCCTCCTCAAGCCGGGCAGCGACCGGCGCAGCCAGGTCGTGGTCATGGGCAGACCGCTGGCCGAGGTGGACGCCATGGAGTACTGGGACGTCAAGGAACGGCTGCGCCAGGTGGCCGTGGACGCGCTCGGGCGGCTGCGGGAACGCCACGACGTGGTGGTCTGCGAGGGAGCGGGCAGTCCCGCCGAGATCAACCTGCGCAGGGGCGACATCGCGAACATGGGCCTGGCCAGGGCGGCGGACCTGCCGGTGATCGTGGTCGGGGACATCGACAGGGGCGGCGTCTTCGCCTCGCTGTACGGCACGGTCGCCCTTCTCGATCCGGACGACCAGGCTCTGGTGGCCGGGTTCGTGATCAACAAGTTCAGGGGGGCGCCGGAGATCCTCGCCCCCGGTCTCGACATGATCAGGGGGCTGACGGGCCGCGAGGTGTACGGCGTGCTGCCCTGGCTGGACGGCCTGTGGCTGGACGTGGAGGACTCCCTGGCCCTGAACGGCAGGCCCACGGCCACCCGCCCGCCGTACGGCCGGCAGACCCTGAGGGTCGCGGTGGTGAGACTGCCGAGGGTGTCCAACTTCACCGACTTCGACGCGCTGGCCGCGGAGCCCGGGGTGACGGTCCGGTTCGTGACCTCGCCCGCCGAGCTCGACGACGTCGACCTGGTGGTGCTGCCCGGGTCCAGGGCCACGGTCTCCGACCTGGCGTGGCTGCGCGCGAGCGGACTGGCCGACGCGCTGCCGGGGCGGGCGGTGCTGGGCATCTGCGGCGGTTACCAGATGCTCGCCGGGACGATCCACGACGACGTCGAGTCGGGGGAGGGGACGGTCGAGGGGCTGGGGCTGCTGCCGGCGACGGTGGAGTTCGCCGCGGAGAAGACGCTGGGGCGGCCCTCGGGGGTCGCCTACGGCTGCCGGGTCGAGGCCTACGAGATCCACCACGGCGTGGTGACCGCGCACGGGGGAGAGCCCTTCCTCGACGGCTGCCGCTCCGGCTCGGTCTGGGGTACCACCTGGCACGGGGCGCTGGAGAACGACGACTTCCGCAGGGCGTTCCTCGCCGACGTGGCGGCCGTCAGCGGGCGTGACTTCGTCCCGGCTCCGGATGTCTCCTTCGCCGCGCTGCGGCAGGAGAGGCTGGACGCGCTGGGCGACATGGTCGAGCGGCACCTGGACACCGGCGCCCTGCTCCGGCTGCTCGACGGCGGTGCCCCCCGGGGCCTGCCGGTGCTGCCGCCGGGCGGGTCCTTGCGTGAAGCGCCGGACTTCTCGCAGAATTTCGCACAACAGAAGCATGGGAGGTGAGTGATGCTCCGGCTCGTACTGCCCCTGCTCGTCATCGCGGTGATCGTCCTGGTGATCGTCCGCCCAGGGCCGATCGTGCGCATGCTGCGGGGGAAGCCGCGGCCCGCGCTCGAAGAAGATCCTCGTGAGATCCTCAAGCGCCGTTACGCGGCGGGAGAGATCGACGAGGACGAGTACTTCCGTCGTATGTCGGGACTTTCCCAGGACTGGTAGCCCCGTAGTTATCCGGATTTTTCATTAACCGGCGTCTTTTTGGTTGATCATTGGAGGGGGATCGCCGCGCGCCGAGGAGCAGCATGTCCGGACTGGAAGCCGTCGTCGCCGCAGCGGGCAGGGCCGTCGCCGAACGCGCCCTGCGGGAGGGGCTGGCCGCCCGCGCCGCCAAGGCCGAACGCGACGCCGACCTGTCCGAGCTGATCCGGGCCGGATTCCCCGACCGGTTCGTACGGCGCAGCCTGGAACGCCAGCTCGCCGCCATCGCGGACGGCGTCGAACGGCGGATCGCGGTCCTCGCCGAGCAGGAGTACGGCGGCCTCACCGAGAACGACAGGGCAGCCGTGCTGCACGAGGTCGTCGCCGCCCTCGAATCGGCCGACCTGTCGGACAAGGCCCTCATGGCCGCCGACATGGACCCCGTCAAGCTCGCCAGGGACCTCAGAAAGGGCCTCGGAAAGAGCCTCGGCGACCCCATGCGTCAGCTCGGTGAGACCGGGGCCAGGCTGTACGACGTGCTGCTCGACGAGTGCCTCGACTGCCTGCTCAGGATCGTCAGGCAGCTGCCGCAGTATCTCCCCAGGGCCGCCACCGAGACCCTGAGCCGCCTGTCCGCCGTCGAGGAGCGGATCGCCGTCCTCGGTCAGCAGGTCGCCTCAGGGCTGGCCAGGCTGCCCGCCCGCTCGCTCGACGCGCCGACCGGCACCCAGGACGACGCGGAGTTCGAACGTCGCTATCTCGAACACCTCAGCACCACCCTCGACGAGGTCGAGCTGTTCGGCGTCCGGGTGGAGAACTACCGCCCCCGCGCCACGCTGAGCGTCGCCTACATCAGCCTCAACGTCTCGCCGGAGGACCGTTCGCGCGAGCGCGTCCCCGAGCGGATGCGCTTCGCCGACCTGACCGACCTGCCCGGTGCGGGCGGTGGGTACGAGGCGGCGACCCTGCGGGTGGAGAGCGCCCTCGGCCGCTCCCGGCGGGTGCTGCTGCGGGGCGACGCGGGCTCGGGCAAGAGCACGCTGCTGCGCTGGCTGTCGGTGACCGCCGCGCGGAGCGGCTACTCCGGGGACCTGGCCCACTGGAGGGGCCGCATCCCGCTCTTCGTCAAGCTCCGCAGCCACCCCTCGGGCAGGCTGCCAGGCCCCGAGGGCCTTCTCGCCGACGTCGCGGCGCCGCTCGCGGGCCGGATGCCGGAGGGCTGGGCGCACCGGGTGCTCGACGCCGGACGCGCCCTGCTGCTCGTGGACGGGGTGGACGAGCTGGCCGTACGGCACCGGCCCGCGGTCAGGCAGTGGCTCGGCGGGCTGCTGGCCGCCTACCCGGGGACCGTGACCGTGGTGACCTCCCGGCCCGCGGCGGCCGACGCGCGCTGGCTGGCCGAGGAGGGCTTCTCCCCGGTCCTGCTGGAGCCCATGACCCCCGCCGACCTGCGCGAACTGGTACGGCAGTGGCACGTCGCGATGCGGGGCTCCCGGAGCCTGCCGTGCGCGCCGGAGCGGCTCGACGAGTACGAGGGCGCGTTGCTGGCCAGGTTCGAGAGCAGCCCGCACCTGCGGGCGCTGGCCTCGACGCCGTTGCTCGCGGCGATGCTGTGCGCGCTCAACCTGGACCGGGGCAAGCAGCTGCCGCGCAACCGGATGGGCCTGTACGAGGCCGCCCTGGAACTGCTGCTCGAACGCCGGGACGCAGAACGCGGCATCGCCGTCGAGATCGCCCTCGAACCCGAGCAGAAGGTCCGCATTCTCCAGGATCTGGCCTGGCGGCTCACGATGCTGGGCCGCTCCGAGCTCTCCTCGGCCACGGCGCTCAAACGGGTCGAGGAGCGCATCGGGACCATGCCCAGGGTCGAGGCGCACGCGCGGGCCGTGCTCGACCATCTGCTGCAGCGCAGCGGGGTGATCAGGGAGCCGGTTCCCGGGCGGATCGACTTCGTGCACCGGACGGTCCAGGAGTATCTCGCGGCCAAGCAGGCGGCCGACGACGCCGACGTCGAACCGCTGGTCGAGCGGGCCCACCTGGACCAGTGGCGCGAGACGGTGGTGATGGCCGCCGGGCACGCCAACGCCCCGGTACGGCGGGAGTTGCTCGGCGGCCTGCTCGACCGGATCGACGGGCGGGACAAACACGCGCGCAGGTTGCGGCTGCTGGTCGCCGGCTGCCTGGAGACGATCCAGGAGCTCCCGCGTGACCTGGAGGAGCGGGTCGAGACGTGCCTGGCCGAGGTGATCCCGCCCAGGAACGCGGCCGAGGCGAGGGTGCTCGCGCTCGCGGGGGAGGAGATCCTGCGCCGCCTGCCCGACGACCTGGGCGGCCTGTCGCAGGCGAGGGCGGCGGCGACGGTGCGGACCTGCTGGCTGATCAACGGCTCACGGGCTATGCGCAGGCTCGCCGGGTACGGCGGCGACCCTCGGGAGAAGGTCCAGCGGGAACTCGTCGCCGGATGGGACTACTTCGACCCCGACCGCTACGCCGCCGAGGTCCTCGCGGACGCGCCACTGCTCGATGAAAGGCTGGAGGTCGACAACCCGCGTCTGCTGGGCAGCCTCCACCGTCTGGAGCGGCTGCGCAACCTCCATGTGTCCTGTCCCGTTTCCGGTGGGCTGGACTTCCTGCGCGGCCTGCCGAGGTTACGCGGGCTGACCGTGTACTCCATGGACTCCATGGACGAGGCCGACCTCGGCGCCGTGGGGACTCTCACAGGCCTGGAGTGGCTGTCGATCGACGTGGAGTCGTCACTTCCCGCCGACCTGGAGCCCCTCACCCGGCTGTCCGCGCTGGAGGATCTGATCCTGCAGGGCCGTGGCTTCACCGGAGATCTCGCCTTCCTCGACCGGATGCCCCGTCTCGACATATTGACCCTCGCGGGTCTGGCGCTGATCGACGACTTCGGTCCGGTCGCCAGGCAGACCGAACTGAGGAGCCTGCACCTCCATCAGGTTCCCCACCTGAAGGATCTGAGATTCCTCGCGGATCTTCCGCGGCTGGGGAGCTTCGTTCTCTCCGGCGGCGACATCGTCGGCGGGCTACGCGTCCTGGCCGATCGCTGTCCGCGGCTTCGCTCGCTGAGCCTGTGGGACACCACCGTCGACGACCTGGACGCGCTCGACGCCTTCGACGACCTCTTCCTGCTGCGTCTCGGGACGTGCCCGGTGAGGGACCTGTCACCCTTGGCTCGTCAGCGCGGCCTCGAAAGCCTGACCCTCTACGAGACCCCGGCCTCCGACCTCGGTCCGCTGGCCGAGCTGTCGAAACTTGAGTTCCTCTCCCTTGAGAGATCCTCCCAGGTGACGGATCTGTCGCCGCTCGCTTCTCTGACCGAGCTGCGGTCGGTCTGTGTGCGAGGCATGACATCCGATCTCGATCTGGCCCCGCTGGCCGGGAAGCCGGGGCTTCGCGTGATCGCCGACCCGACCCAGAAGTTCCGCAACGTCCACCTGCTGCACCGCAGCGCGAAGATCGAGAGATCCTAACCCTCGGCCCCGGCGACCGGTGCCGAGCGGTGTTCGGTGATCCAGGCGTCTATCCTGTCCCACTGGTCGAACAGCCAGGTGATCCGTTCCTCCCGGCCTGTGGGCACGTCCTCCGCCCGCACCCGCCACCACCCCGCCCTGACCTCGGCGCGCACCGGCAACCTGCGCCAGACGTCGCCGAGGGTGACCAGGTCGTCCAGGCCGGTGTGGGCCACGAAGACCACGTCGGCGGACGGGCAGGCCTCGATGGCGGCCAGGGCCCCGTTGGGGCGGGGCGGCAGCAGGTGTTCGAGGCGTCGGGCGCGGGCGGCCTCCTCACGCAGCCCCCGGTCCTCCAGGCGCAGGATCGCCCGTCCCCGGCGTTTCGGGGTGAAGTTGCCCCCCTCGGGGAAGATCACCAGGGCGTCGTCGGCCTCCATGTCCGAGGCCAGGCGGCGGATCTCGGTGACGACGCCGCCCGTCTCCACGTCGGGCGGGACGAAGGCGTTCGGCAGCCGGTTGACCACGACGTCCAGGGACGGGTCGAGCTGCAGCGCCGCCTTCATCACGATCCTGGGGCGCCTGCCGTACCGGGTGAGCAGGTGGTGGACGAGCAGGACGGAGTCGCCGGGGCCCGCGTGGCGGGACAGGACGATCACCGGACGGGTCAGGCGGCGGGACAGCTCGTCGGGGGTCGCCTGCGGCTCGTCGATCTCGACACTCAGCCCGAAGATCCGTACGGCGGCACCGTACACGCTGGACAGCAGCCATCTGACCAGGGCGTAGTGCCGTTCCTCACGTTCGTCGTGACTCAGCCTGCCGCCCAGGTCGATGATCCACAGCCACAGGCAGGCGATCAGCGCCATGGACTCCAGCGTCAGCCACGCCACCGCGAACCAGACGAGCCGGGTGCCGCGCCGCTGCGGGGGCGGCAGGCGCAGTGAGGCCGCGGTGACCACCAGCAGCCAGACGGGAAGGGTGACCACCGCGGCCACGGTGAGCACGATGACGAGGGGGGCGAGGACCAACCGGCGGATGATGCGCGGAGGAAGCACGGCCACCTCCCCTTCTATCGGGCCAGCTCGGCGAGGTAGCGGGAGGAGGCCTCGTAGGCCCGCCGGATGTATCCGGAGATCTGCGAGGAGTCCCGGTAGCGCAGCTGGGAGAGGTCGACGCCCGGCCTGTTCTCTGAGCCCGAGGGCATGACGTGCACCTCGACCCCTCCGGGCAGGGCGGCCATCTCCTCGGCGAAGCGGTGCCTGCGGGCGATCTCGAAGGCGATCAGGCCGACCTCCCAGGGGCGGCGCGGGACGGTCAGCGGCCGTTCGATCCGGCCGACGTGCAGGACGTAGACGCGGCGGGCACCCAGGGCGACCGCCCGCCCGACCGGGATGCTGTGCACCAGGCCGCCGTCGAGGAAGTGGTCGTCGCCGACCCGGATCGGCGGCAGCAGCCCGGGCACCGCGCACGAGGCCAGGACCGCCTCGACCAGCGGCCCCTCGGTGAACCAGTGGGCGCGGGCGTGCTCGACGGAGGCGGCGACGCACTGGAACGGCACCGCCAGCTCCTCGATGCGGGACACGGGCAGCGTCCGGGTCAGCAGCTCGCGCAGCGGCTCCGGGGAGTGCAGGTGGGTGCCGCTCTTGGCCAGCGTGGACAGGCGGGTGACCCACGATCCGGCGAAGGCCGTACGGACGACCTCGGAGCGCCACAGGGAGGTGAGGTGCCTGACCGCGTCACCGGGGTGGGCCGCGAGCACCACGCCGTTCAGCGCTCCGACGGAGGTGCCGACGACCACGTCCGGTTTGACGCCCGCCTCGTCGAGCGCGCGCAGCATGCCCACCTCGTGGGCCCCGAGCACGCCTCCGCCGCCGAGCACGAAAGCGGTGTCCACGTCCATGGCTTCACGATAGACGGCTTCGTCCCGGCTGTTTCCTGACGTCAAGTCTCGATCTTCGGTGATCTTTCCGGCAGATTCGAACCATTGGCGCGGCAACGGGAGGCGACGATGATTCGTAGGGCGGGGAAGCACGCGGTCGTGCTGGGGGCGGGGATGGGCGGGCTGCTCGTCGCGCGGGGGCTGGCCGACTTCTACGACCGGGTGACGCTCGTCGAGCGGGACGACCTGTCGGGGGAGGGGCAGGACGGGCCGCGCAGGGGTGTGCCGCAGGGCTTCCACGCCCACGCCCTGCTGCCCAGGGGGTTACGGATCATCGAGGAACTTCTCCCCGGCATCACGGAGGAGATGGTCGCCGCCGGGGCGGTGTCGTACGAGATGATCGTGCAGTTACAGATGATCATGGGGGGCCACGAGTTCGCGCGGACGCCGACCGGGGAGCGGGGCATCTCGGCGACCAGGCCCTTCCTCGAACGGCACGTGCTGGACAGGGTACGGGCGTTGCCGACGGTGACGGTACGTGACCGCAGCCAGGTCACCGGCCTCATGACGGACGCCTCCTCCGGGACGGCACGGGTCGCCGGGGTGCGGATCGCCGCCGCCGGGCGGGCCGGTGACGACGAGGAACTGCCCGCCGACCTCGTCGTGGACGTCATGGGCAGAGGAGGGCGGACGCTCTCCTGGCTGGAGACGATGGGGTTCGAGCGGCCCGCCGAGGAGGTCGTCAAGGTCGAGGTGTCCTACGCGACGTGGTACCTGCGCCTTCCCGAAGGGTCGATGAAGGACAGGCTGGTCCTCGTCGGCACCTACCCGGGTCAGCCGAAGGGGGTGGCGCTGTGCCAGGTCGAGGGGGACCGCTGGCTGGCGACGCTCGGCGGCAACGCGGGGGCGCCCGCGCCCGTGAACCCCGCCGACTTCTTCGCCTGGGTCGATGAGGTCGTCCCCGCCGAGGTGGCCGCGGCGGTGCGCGCCGCCGAACCGCTCGGCGAGATCGGGGTGGCCAGGATTCCGGCCAGCGTACGGCGCCACTACGAGCGGCTGGCGCGCTTCCCTGAGGGGCTGCTGGTCGCCGGGGACGCGTTGTGCAACTTCAACCCGATCTACGGGCAGGGGATGTCGGTGGCCGCGCTTGAGGTGGCGGCGATGCGCGAGTGCCTGCGCGAGGGCACCGAGGGCCTGGCCCGCCGTTACTTCACCGCGGCGGCCAAGGCCCTCGACCCCGCCTGGCAGCTGTCGACGGGCGCCGACCTGGCCGCGCGCGGGACGGGGCCGTCCATGACCCCGCAGGCCAGGTTCATGGACGCCTACGTCCGCAGGCTGCAGCGGGCCGCCTCACACGACGCCGAGGCCGCGGTCGCCTTCACCCGGGTGACCGGCCTGCTCGACCCCCCGTCCGCCCTCATGCGCCCGTCCGTCATGTGGCGGGTCCTGCGGGGCTGAACCCTCGCGGAGCCCTTACGGGAGAAGAAGGAGCTTGCCGGTGGTGCGGCGGGCCTCCAGGTCCCTGTGGGCCTGGGCGGCCTCGGACAGGGGGTAGCGGGCGGAGATGTGGACCCTGAGGTCGCCGGAGGCCACCCAGCCGAAGATGTTCGAGGCCCGCCAGGCCAGCTCGTCGCGGGTGGCGACGTAGGGGCCGAGACTGGGGCGGGTCAGGAACAGGGAGCCGCCCCTGGCCAGGACCTGCGGGTCGACGGGCGGGACCGGGCCGCTGGCCTGGCCGTACAGGGCCATCATGCCGCGCGGGCGCAGCGAGGCGACGCTGTCGTCGAAGGTGGCCGCGCCGACGCCGTCGTAGACGACGTGCACGCCGGAACCGGTCAGGTCGCGCACCGCCTCGGCGAAGCCGTCGTAGCGCAGCACCTCGTCCGCGCCCGCCTGGCGGGCCAGCGTCTCCTTCTCCTCGGTCGAGACCGTGCCGATCACCCGGGCGCCGCGCAGTTTCGCGATCTGGACGAGCAACAGGCCGACGCCCCCGGCCGCCGCGTGCACCAGCACGTCGTCGCCGGGCTTCACCTCGTAGGTGGAGTGGGTCAGATAGTGGGCGGTCAGTCCCTGCAGGGTCACCGCCGCAGCCTGCTCGGCGTCGATCCCCTCGGGCACGGTCAGCAGTTGCGAGGCGGGCACCACCGCGCGGGCGGCGTAGCTGCCCATCACCCCGGCCCAGGCCACGGTGTCACCGACGGACAGACCGGTCACGTCCTCACCGACGGCGGCCACGGTGCCCGCGCCCTCGTTGCCGGGGACGAAGGGCAGCGAGAGCGGGTAGCGCCCGATCCGGTGGTAGACGTCGATGAAGTTCACCCCGCTGGCGGCGACGTCGACCAGCACCTCACCGGGGTTCGGCTCCGGGTCCGGGTGGTCGGTGTAGGCGAGGACCTCGGGACCGCCGGTCGCGGAGACGACTATGGCACGCATCGTGCTGGCTCCTTCGCTCGTTGGATGGTTCGATCAACGTCCCCAACCCCGCGGGGGTCACTCGCTGTTCCCGCCGGAGGGCGTGGGGGAGTCGTCCTCGCGCGGGACGCCGCGCATGGTGAAGTTGTCGAAGGACGCCCTGAGTGTCGCGCTGCTCTTCTCCCCGACCCGGGCGAGCACGCCGACCTGGCCGCTGGGCAGCGGGTTGGCGTCGAGGACGGTCCCGACCTGCTCGCCGTCCACCCACATGGTCAGTCGCACGCCGTCCGGTCCGCCCGCGCACTCGGCCTGGACGCGCACCGGGCCCTTCTCCGGCAGGTCGACCGGGACGGCCTTGATCAGCTCGCCGCCGCCGCTCTTGACGGCCTTGCGGATGCGGGCCGTGCCGAGGGTGTCGACCAGGAACTCGTAGCGGGTCGCCTCGTAGCTCTCCTCGCCGCGGCAGAACAGGCCGTACTCGCCGGGCCCCTCGGTTCCGGGGCGGGTCCCGGCGTCGACGCCCAGCAGGAACCGGTCGGGGATGACCGGGGTCGGGCTGGCCAGGAGGTTGGGGACCACGGGCGGGGCGGTCAGGAAGCCGATCGGCGCCTTCTGCCGTCCCACCGGGTAGCCGCCGTCCACGTCCACGGCGTAGAAGCCGTCGGGGGAGTAGCCGTACCGGTCGGCCGTGCCGTCGTAGACGCCGCCGCTCCAGCCGTTGCCGCTCTGGGTGAAGTCCTCCTGGTAGAGCAGGGGGAGGTTCTCCGGCGGCCCGCCCGAGGCCAGGCTGAGGAACAGCCCGGCTCCCGCGACCACCACGGCCAGGGCGGAGACCGCCCCGATCACGACCGTCCTCGTGGTACGGCGTCGCCGCGGAGCGGGCGTGCCCGGCAGGACCGTCGTCCCGAGCGGCTCCTGCCCGGCCCACACGGCCGTCCCGCCCGCCTCGACGAAGTCGGGCACCGCGGGGCCGCGCTGCCAGGCGGCCTGGACCGAGTCCGCGGCCTGCTCGTGCGGGGCAGAGCGGCCGACCAGGTGGTCGAGGATCTGCTGGGAGGTCGGCCTGCGCAGGGGGTCCTTGGCGATGGCGTGGGTCACCAGCTCGCGCAGCGATCCCTCAAGGCCGTCGAGGGAGGGTTCGGTGTTGAGCACCTGGTAGAGCACCGACGGCAGGCTCTCCCCGCCGAAGGGCGCCTTGCCGCTGGCGGCGAAGGCGACCAGGCAGCCCCAGGAGAAGACGTCGCACGCCGCGGACAGCGGTTCGCCGCGCAGCGCCTCGGGGGCCATGTAGCGGGGGGTGCCGAGGATCTCGCCGGTCCCGGTGATCCCGCCGAGCGTGTCGAGCGCGCGGGCGATGCCGAAGTCGATCACCCGGGGGCCCACCGGGGAGAGCAGCACGTTGGAGGGCTTGAGGTCGCGGTGCACCACCCCGGCGGAGTGGATGGCGGCCAGCGCGGTCGCCACGCCGACCGCGAGCGAGTCGAGGCTGGAGCCGCGCAACGGCCCGCCGTTCTGTACGGCCTCCTCCAGGTTGGGGCCGGGGACGTACTCGGTGACGACGTAGAGCTGGTCGCCGTCGAGCGCGGTCTCGATCACGGCGGCCGTGCAGAACCTGCGTACCCGCTGGGCGGCGTCGGCCTCGCGGCGGAAGCGCATCCTGAACTGGTCGTGGCGGCTGTACTCGGGGTTGATGACCTTGATGGCGACTCGCTGCCCGTCGGGTGCCTCACCGAGGTAGACGGTGCCCATTCCCCCTCTGCCGAGCCGGCCGACCACCCTGTACTGCCCTATTTGGAAGGAATCACCCGCATCCAGATCGTCCACCGCCACACCTAACCACCGCATCCGCCATTGCACGAACGGCTCAGCCTATCGAGATCTCACCCGCCACCAGCCTCCGCAGCAGCGTGACGTCGATCTTTTCCAGGCTGTTCACGGAGAGCACGCCGTACGGCACGGCGCGCGCCCCTACGGCGCCCCCCGAGACGGCCGCCCCTGAGACGGCGACCGCCCTGCACCCCGCGGCCAGGGCGGAGGCCAGACCGACGGGGCTGTCCTCGACGGCCACGCACACGGCGGGGTCGACGCCGAGACCGGCGGCGGCCAGCAGGTAGGGGTCGGGCGCGGGCTTGCCACGCGGGGCGTCCTCCGCGGCGACCACCAGGCGGAAGCGCTCCGCCCCGACCGTACGGAGCACCGGCTCGACGATCCGCCGGGAGGAGGCGGTGACCAGGGCGGTCGGCACCCCGGCCGAGGCCAGGCCGTCCAGCAGCGCGAGCGCGCCGGGCAGCGGGGTCACCCCGAGGGCGATCAGGCGGGCGAACCCCCCGGTGAGCCGCTCGCTGATCCACCCGAGGGGAACGCCGGGACGTTGGAGGTGGGCGGCGGTGTGCTCGGCGGGGCGGCCGTGCACGTGTTCGGGGTCGACCTCGCCGGGCAGCAGGCCGAGTTCGGCGGCGACCTCCGCGCACGCCCGCCGCCACAGCCCCTCGGTGTCCACGACGGTGCCGTCCATGTCGAACAGGACGGCGCCCAGTTCAGGGGGCGGCGGTTCAGGGAGCATCGGCGCGGCCCGCGACGAGGACGGGCCGCCGTACGAGACCGACGCCGACCCTGGTGCCGGGCGCCAGCCGCGCCGTGTCGTGGCCGGGCACGTCGCTGAGCACCTCCAGGTCGCCGAGCCGTACCCGCAGCCTGGCAGAGGAACCGCGGAACGAGGAGGCGACGACGAGTCCCTCCCCCTCGGGGTCGGGGGACAGGAGCACGGCCTCGGGGCGGGCCAGCACGTCCACCTCGGGCGCGGCGGGCAGCGGGCCCTCCACGGGCAGCGTCAGGCCGAGGACCGTGACCTCCCTGCCGGAGAGGCGGCCCGGCAGGTGGTTCATCGTGCCGACGAACTCGGCCACGAACGGCGTGGCGGGCCGGTCGTAGACCTCGGCGGGCGGGGCACACTGTTCGAGCCGTCCCTCCCGCATCACCGCGACCCGGTCGGCGACCGAGAGCGCCTCCTCCTGGTCGTGGGTGACGAAGACGGTGGTGATGCCCAGGTCGAGCTGCAGCCGCCGTATCTCCTCCCGCAGGGTGAGGCGCACCTTGGCGTCGAGCGCGGACAGCGGTTCGTCCAGCAGGAGCACCCGGGGCTCGGGAGCCAGCGCCCTGGCCAGGGCGACGCGCTGCTGCTGGCCGCCGGACAGTTCGTGCGGGTAGCGCTCGCCGTGCGTGGGAAGCCCGACCAGTTCGAGCAGTTCTGCCGCCCTGGCGTGCCGTTTCGCGGCGGGCACCTTGCGGACCCGCAGGCCGAAGGCCACGTTGTCGCGGACGTTCAGGTTGGGGAACAGGCTGTAGGACTGGAAGACCATGCCCGTGTCCCTGCGGTTGGCCGGCCTGCGGGTGACGTCCTCGCCGTCGACGATCACGGCGCCCTCGTCGGGGTGCTCGAAGCCCGCGACACAGCGCAGCGCCGTGGTCTTGCCGCAGCCGGACGGCCCGAGCAGCGCCATCAGCTCACCGGGCCGGACGGTCAGGTCGAGGCCGTCCAGGGCGACCGTACGGCCGAACACCCGCCGCAGCCCGCGGAACTCGACACCGGCGGTCACGACGACCTCCTTCGTTTGACGCCCGCGCCGGACAGGGCGAGCGAGAGCAACCAGATGATCAACAGGCTCAGCAGCGAGACGGCGACGGACAACTGCCCCTCGGAGCCCGCGATCGTCACGATCCAGACGGGGAAGGTCCGGTAGCCGAGCAGCGCGGCGACGGTGTACTCGCCGAGCACCAGCGCCAGGGTGAGGAACGCGGCGCCGGTGATGGCCGAACGCAGGTTGGGGACGATCACCCGCAGCAGCACGTACGGCCACGAGGCCCCCAGGCCACGGGCCGCCTCGACGAGGGTGCGCACGTCGATCGCCCGCAGCCCCGCGTCCAGCGACCGGTAGGCGAACGGCAGCGCCAGCACCACGTAGGCCAGCACCAGCACCACGGGGAACCGCTCGTCCTGGATCGCCATCAGCGTCCCCCAGAACGGCGTCGCGGCCAGCGCGTCCGGCCCGAACCGCAGCACCGTGCCGATCCCGGAGACGAACGTGATCGGCGGCACCACCAGCGGAAGCGTGCAGACCACCTCGAGCACCGCCCGAAGCCGGGGCGCGCCGAGCCGTACGGCCAGCATCGCGGGCAGGGCGAGCCCGAGCGTGATCACGATCGTCGCCACGGCCAGGCCGAGCGACAGCAGCATGCTGGTCCCGAAGCCCTCGGCGGACACGATCCTCGGGTAGGGGGCCAGGGAGAACCCCTGACGCTCGTTGTAGGCGGTGAACCAGAACGAGGTGGCCAGTGGGAGCAGGAAGTAGACCGCCGCGAGTCCCAGCGCCAGGCCGCGCCACAGGCGGACCCGCCGCCTCCCGGCGGGGGCGAGGCTCCGGGGGACCTCAAGGACGGGGGTCACCGCAGCCATCGGCTGCTCCTCCTCTGCAGCGGCAGGTGCACCGCCATGACCAGGCCCGCCACGACGACCATGTCGAGGCTGAGCGCGAGCGCGACGTTCTCGTGCCCGACGAGCACGTCGCCGGTGAGGGCGTCGGCGATCTGCAGGGTCACCAGGGGGACCGTGCTGCCGGTGATCGCCGCCGCGGTCGCGTAGGCGGCGAACGCGCCGCCGAACAGCAGCACGAAACCGCCGAGCAGCGAGGGGGCGAGCACCGGGACGCCGACGTGCCGCCAGTACTGCCAGGCGCTGGCCCCGCTGCTGTCGGCCGCCTCCCGCCACTGCGGCCTCAGGCCCTCAAGGGCGGGCGCCATGACCAGCACCATCAACGGCACGGAGAAGTACATGTAGACCAGGACCAGGCCCCAGAAGCCGTACAGGCTCCAGCCCGACTCGCCAAGCCCGAAGGCCGTGGTGACCACTCCGGAGTTGCCCAGGGTCGCCACCCACAGGAACGCCAGCGGCACCCCGCCGAAGTTGGCCAGCACCCCCGAGGCGGACAGCACCGCCCCGCGCAGCGCCGCCGAGGAGGAGGTGACCACCGCCTGGGCGAGGAGGGCGCCCAGGAGCGCGCCGAGCGCCGCGACCACCGCCGACAGGCGCACGCTGCCCAGCAGGGTCGTGAGGTAGTTGCCCCGCAGGCTCTCGGCCAGGTTGGCGGTGCCGAGGAAGGTCCGGCCGCTCGCCGGGTCGGTGACGGTGAAGGCGCCGAACAGCAGCGCCACCGCGGGAATCCCGAACGCGAACGCCATGAAGGCCAGCAGGGGCACGGCGGCGGGCCAGGCGCGCCCGGTACGGCGTCTCGCGGAGGCCGTACCGGGAGGAGACATGGTTTCGGCCGTCATGGGTCAGCCGCTGACTGCGGCGCCCCAACCGGTGGCCAGGACTTCCTTCGCCTTGGCGACCTGGGCGTCGGTCGGGAAGGTCGGCTCGCCCTCGACGGGAGGCAGGTTGGCCTCGGCCGCCTTGTCCACCGAGCCGTCGGCCTGCATCGCGGGCAGCAGCACCGGGCGGGCGAAGCCGCCGAGGTAGAGGTTCTGGCCCTCGGTGCTGTAGAGGAACTCCTGCCACAGGCGGGCGGCGGCCGGGTGCGGGGCGTCCTTGTTGATGGCCTGCGCGTAGAGCTGGAAGTACTTGCCGTCGGAGGGGATGACGGTCTTCCAGTCGAGGCCCTTGTCGACGAGCTTGGGGGCGTAGGCGGCGTTGTTGTAGTCCCAGTCGACGCTGATCTGGGTCTCGCCCTTCTCGATGGTCGCGGGGGTGGTCTCGACGGGGTTGAAGTTGCCCGCGGCCTTGAGCTTCTTGAAGAAGTCCAGGCCCGGCTGGATGTCGTCGAAGGAACCGCCGTTGGCCAGGGCCGCCGCGTAGACACCCGCGAACGCCGAACCCGACTTGGTGGGGTTGCCGTTCACCGCGACCTTGCCCTTGTACTCGGGCTTGAGCAGGTCGGCGAAGGACTCGGGGCACTTGGTGATCTTCTTGGCGTCACAGCCGATCGAGACGTAGCCGCCGTAGTCGTTGAACCACAGGCCGGTCGGCTCCTTCTGGTTGTCCGGGATCTTGTCCCACGTCTGCACCTTGTAGGGCGCGAACAGGCCCTCGGCGGCGCCGCTGATGGCGAAGGACTGGCCGAGGTCGAGCACGTCGGGGGCGCGGTCCTGGCCCTTGCGGGTCTTCACCGCGTTGATCTCGTCGGCGCTGGCGGCGTCCGGGGTCTCGCTCTCGATCTCGATGCCGTACTTGGCGGTGAACGCCTCGATGATCTTGCCGTAGTTGGCCCAGTCGGGGGGTAGTGCGATGACGTGCAGCTTGCCCTCCTTCTTGGCGGCCTCGACGAGCTTGTCCAGCCCGCCGAGGTCGGCCGCCGAGGTGGCGGTGGCCGCCGCGCCCGCCGCCGGGGCCTGTCCCGCGGCGCCGGAGGCCGCGTCCGAGGAGGACGCGGCGGGGGACGCGGTCGTCGGGGCCGCGCCGCACGCCGTGACGCCCGCGGCGAGGAGGGCGGCCAGGCCCGCGAGGCGGACGCGAGATGAGATCACGTTCTCTCCCAGAGGGGATGTCGTGCACTAAGCACAGAAATTCACGAACTTGTCCAAACAAGCTAGCCTTGGCGGGTCGGCTCCCGGTTGCCCCTCGATGAACGCTCGAAGTACGTCAGGGGAACGCATGAGCTGTGGCTTCATGAGTCATTCACCCTTGTCTAGGGTGAGGAAGGCGAAGCACCCGATGCGCCCGATGCGCGCAGCGCGGGCACGAGGAATGGACGGGGCCTTGGTTGACACGGGAAACGGGGCGGAGCCGGGCGGCCGGGCCGCGGCGCGCTACGTGGGGATCGCCGCCGAGCTGAGAGAGGCGATCATGTGCGGCGAGTACGCCGTGGGCTCCCAGCTCCCCTCGGAGACGACGCTCGCCACCCGCTTCGACGTCTCACGCGGCACCGTCCGCCAGGCCGTCGCCCTGCTCGCGGCCGAGGGCCTGGTCGGCTCCCGGCAGGGGGCCAGGCGCATCGTGGTCGGCCGCGAGCGCAGCCAGAGCTTCGCCGAGCTGAACAGCTTCGCGCAGTGGGCGCAGGCGATGGGCTACCGGGTCAGCGGCCAGGTGCTCGAGCAGCGCCGCCGGGGCGCGGACGCGACCGAGGCCGTACGGCTGGCGCTCCAGCCGGGTGACCAGGTGCTCTCCGTGCTGCGGTTGCGTTCCCTCGAAGGCGAGCCGGTGATGCTCGAACGCACCGTCTACGCGGGCTGGATCGCCCCGGCCGTCGAACGGATCCCCCCGGACTGCGAGTCGATCACCCAGGCCCTCTACGAGGACGTCGGCCTGGTCTTCGCCTACGGGGAGCACCTCATCGACGCGGTCTCCGCCGGCGTCGAGGACTCCCGCCTCCTGGTCGTACGGCGCGGCAGCCCGCTGCTGCGTCAGCGCCGGGTCACCACGACCCACGAGGGCCGTCCC
Organism: Streptosporangium sp. NPDC001559; assembly: GCF_042893955.1. Taxonomy (NCBI): domain Bacteria; kingdom Bacillati; phylum Actinomycetota; class Actinomycetes; order Streptosporangiales; family Streptosporangiaceae; genus Streptosporangium; species Streptosporangium sp. NPDC001559. The sequence goes on along the minus strand of NZ_JBIAVG010000008.1, from coordinate 76,908 downwards.
GTGGAGTGGTCCGACGACCGCTACCGCGCGGGCAGCGTGACCTTCAGCATCCGCAACTCGGTTGACGCCAACCCACTGGTGAGACAGATGGGGGACTTGCGCCTCATGTCATAGGAACGTATGTTCGACGGACCAGGCCCGTCTTCCCCCGGGCGCGGACGCGAACCGCGGGGAGATGTGCCGTGAGCAGACTCTACGGTGATCCGATCGAGGTCTGGACCCGTGACGGCCAGCCGGTCCAGTTCGTCTGGCGTGACCGGCTCTACGCCGTGCGCCAGGTGCTCGACCGGTGGGTGGTCGCACGCGAGTGGTGGAAGACCTCGGAGGGCGACCCTGGAGAGCGCCGTTTCTGGCGGGTCGAGGCCGACCCCGGAGACGGGCGGGGCACCTACGAACTGCGCTTCGACACCGCGGGCGAGGGCTGGCTGCTGATGCGGGCCTGGGACTGACGCCGCCCGCAGGCCGCCACGTGGAACGGCCCCGCCTGCGCGGCCAGGGTGAGGGTGTGCGCCGAGGCCCGTGCGCCCGCGGCCTGGACCACGGTGACCTGCCGCACCGTCGCCGCGCACAGCAGCGCGCCGAGCGCGACGACCGCCAGGTCGGCGAGGCCGAGGCCGGTGAGGTCGGAGTCCCCGTGCGGGGCGCCGAAGGGCAGCCGGATCACGGCGACGGCGAGCGTGGCCAGCCAGCTCAGCCACCAGGCGGTCAGCAGCGCGACCCAGCGCGGGCGCCGGTCGACGGGAGGGCGGGAGGCCCGCCACAGACGGTGGACCAGCAGCGGAGGCAGGACCAGGTTGACCCCGGGAACGAGCCAGGCGGCCAGCACGGGCAGGGCGGGCGTCCAGGAGAGGGCGGCGTTCTGCCTGGCCTGGACCAGCCAGGTCAGATACGCCGCGGCGCCCGCGACCGCGGCGCCCGCGACCAGCATGACCAGGACGGCGAAGAGGGTCACCGCGCCGACGACGGCCTGCGCGCCGGGGGCGTGCGGGTCACCGCCGAGCGCCGATATCTCCCGGGCGAGCCGCCTGCCCCGCACGTGTTCGAAGACCACCAGGGCGGCGACCGTGAGCACCTGGGCGGCGAGGGTCACGTGGACGACGAGGGCCGATCTCCTGGGCACCGGCGGGACGAAGCGCATGTGTCTCTCCCCCGGGACGCGCTGAAGGACCTGCCCTTCTTGTATCCCGTCGGCCGCCTGGCTAATCAGGCCACAACGCCAGATTCCCAGGCCCAGGCCGCGACCTCCACCCGGTTGCGCGCGCCGAGTTTCGCCTGGATGCTCCCCAGGTGCGTCTTGACCGTCGAGAGCGAGACGAACAGCTCCGCGGCGATCTCCTGGTTGGTCCTTCCCCGGGCCACCAGGCGGACGACGTCGAACTCGCGTTCGGTGAGCGGCTCGCTCGGCGGCCTGCCGCCGCCGTGGCGGGGACGCGCCAGGTGTTCGAGCAGCCGTACGGTCACCGAGGGCGAGACGAGGGCGTCCCCGGCCGCGGCGGCCCTGATCGCCTCGATGAGCAGGGTGGGCCCGCTGTCCTTGAGCAGGAATCCGGTCGCTCCGGCGCGCAGTGCGCCGTATACGTACTCGTCCAGGTCGAAGGTGGTGACGATGACCACCCGCATCGGGTCCCTGGCCCCGGGCCCGGCCAGCAGCCTGGTGGCCTCAAGGCCGTCCAGCTTCGGCATCCGAATGTCCAGCAGGCACACGTCGGGCCGGAGCCTGCGCGCGTGCTCGACCGCCTCGGCGCCGTTCGCGGCGGTCGCCACGACCTCCATGTCCGGCTGGGCGTCCAAGATCATCTGGAAGCCGGTCCGCACGAGTTCCTGGTCGTCGGCGATGAGTACCCGAATCGTCACGCGATCGATTCTGCCAGCCCAACGCCGATGTCGGCCTTTCGGCTGATAAGGGAGTCCGGTTGTGGGGCCGGTCGGCCGATCCGCCGTACGGCCCTCCCGGGAGAAGGTCTTGGCCATGAGTGTTGTTCTTGAGGGAATCGGCCTGGTCAAGCGGTTCGGCCCGACCGTGGCGCTGGGCGGGGTCGGCCTCGCCCTGGCCGGTGGGGAGGCGCTGGCCATCATGGGGCCGAGCGGGTCGGGGAAGTCGACCCTGCTGCACTGTCTCGCCGGGATCATGAAGCCGGACGCGGGTGAGGTCAGGCTGCTCGGTGAGCGCATCGACGCGCTGGGGGAGCGCCGCCGCAGCGAGCTGCGCCGTACCCGCTTCGGGTTCGTCTTCCAGTTCGGGCAGCTCCTGCCCGAACTGCCCGCGGAGGAGAACGTCGCGCTGCCGCTGATGCTCGGTGGCGTGTCCAGAGGCGACGCCGTACGGCGGGCCCGCGAGTGGTTCGGCCCGCTCGGCCTGGGCGGGATGGAGGGGCGCAGGCCGGGCGAGCTGTCGGGGGGCCAGGCCCAGCGGGTCGCCATCGCCCGCGCGCTGGTCACCGGGCCCGCGGTGATCTTCGCCGACGAGCCGACCGGCGCCCTCGACCAGGGCACCGGACACGACACGATGAGCCTGCTGGTCGAGGCGACCAAACACAACGGCGCCTCCCTGGTCGTCGTCACCCACGACCTCCAGGTGGCCCGCTGGTGCGACCGCGTCGTCGAGGTCCGCGACGGGCAGGTCATCCCCGGCTCCACCCAGGCGATCGGGGTCGGGGGATGAACGGGGTCGTCGGACTCGCCTGGCGGTTGCTGCGCGGCGGCGGGCGCAGAGGATTGCTCGGCTCCGCGCTGACCGTGGTCGCGGTGGCCGTGTCCACCGGGCTGCTGCTGTTCGCCGTGACCGCCAACCTCGCCTTCCAGGGCAGGGCGGACCGCGGGGCGTGGCGCAACCCGGTCGAGGCCACCCGGGACGCCGTCGCGATCCAGGCCGTGCACCTGGACCACGTGGAGAACCGGCCGATCACCGTCGTCGACGTGGCGGCCCTCGAACCGGGCGCGCCCGCGCCCCCGGGCCTCGACCGCTTCCCCGCGCCCGGCGAGGTGTGGCTCTCCCCGGCGCTGGCCGACCTGGTGAAGCGGCTGCCCGCGGACCGGCTCGCCGGACGGTTCACAGGAAAGGGCGGCGGCAGGATCGGCGACGCGGCCCTGGTCCATCCGGACGAGCTGGTCGCCGTCCGGGGGCAGGCCCCCGGCTCCCCGGTCATGACCGCGGGACCCGCCGTCGACGGGCACGACGACATCGCCCCCACGAGGATCTCCGGCTTCACCGGCACCAGGACGGACAACGCGATCGGCTACCAGATCCTGGCGCTGATCGCGAGCGTGCTGATGGTCGTGCCGCTGCTGGTCTTCGGCGGGGCGGCGGCCAGGCTCACCGTGGCCCGCAGGGACCAGCGCCTGGCCGCGCTTCGGCTGGTCGGGGCCACTCCGGGGCAGGTCGTCACGATGACCGTCGCCGAGGCGATGATCACGGCGTTCGCCGGGGCGGTGCTCGGCGCCGTGCTCTACTTCCTGATGACCCCGCTGCTCACCAGGATCTCGATAGACGGAGGCCCCTGGTTCGTCTCCGACACCTGGCCGGGGGTGCTCCCCGTGCTCGCGGTGCTGGTCGTGGTGCCGTTGCTCGTCGGCCTGTCCGCCGTCGTCGGCCTGCGCCGGGTCGTGGTCAGCCCGCTCGGCGTCGCCAAGAGGGAGACGCCGCCCGCGATGCGCTTCGTCCGGGTCCTGGCGCTGCTGGCCGTCCTGGCCGTGGTGCCCACCCTCGGGATGGGGGCGAGCGTCGGCGTGGTCACGGTCGTCCTGAGCCTGGCCTTCCTGGCGGTCAACCTGGTCGGTCCGTGGGTGGTCGGCCTGCTGGGCAGGATCGTCGCGGCCTCGGCCAGACGCCCCGCGGGTCTTCTCGCCGGGCGCCGCATGATCGACGACCCCAGGGCCGCCTGGCGGACCGTGAGCGGCGTCGCGCTGACCGGGTTCGTGGCCGGGTTCATCGGCCTGCTCACGCCGGGGACCGGGCTGCTGGGTCACGCCGACGCGGCGAACCTGCGCCTGTCCGTGCCGCCCGCCAAGGCGGCCGAACTCTCGGCGACGGCACGGGAACGGCTGTCGGCCTCGGGGGTGCGGGCCACGGTCACCGTCAAGGCGGGGGGAGGCGGGGGCGGACGCGGCAAGGTGTTGGTCGCGGCGCTCGGCACCTCCGACGTCGCCGTCACGGACCGGGCGCGCACAGCCCTGGACGGCCTGGTGCCGGGCCGGAGCGCGACCACCGCGGCCGACGACGACCGCTCCGGCTTCCGCGTCCTGGACGACATCCGCACCGGCACGGTCACCGTGCTCGCCGTGTCGTTCCTGGTGGCCATCGCCAGCGCGGGCATCACCGCGGCCTCTTCGATCCTGGACCGCAGGCAGACCTACGCGCTGCTGCACCTGGCGGGCACCCCGATGAAGGTGCTCGACGCGGCCCGCCGTACCGAGACGCTCCTGCCGCTGGCCGTCATGGGAGGCGGGGCGATCGCGGTCGGCATGTTCTGCGCGCTGCCGTTCGCGCTGTCCACGATGAACGTCTCCGGCCTGGTCACGCTGCTCGTCTGCGTCGGGCTCGGCTTCGCGGGGGTCGCCGCGGCCGGGGCGGCGAGCGCGCCGCTGCTGCGTTCGGTCACGGCCAACCCGGCGCCCAGACCCGACTAGCTATTCCTATCCAACCGGTAGGGAAAGTTGTAAATATGCCGACGGGTCGTTACGGTAGGACCCACGGAGACCCCGGCAGGTGAAGGTGCCGCGGCGGGCGCTGGCCTTCCCGCCGGGATCTCTCCGAAGACGGGGGCGGCGCCTCACGGCCACGGGCGCCGCCCGCGGGACGGAGCCGGCGGTTCGCCTCGTCCGCCGGCTCCGGTTCGGCCCCTCCGGAAAAGACCGCTCGGGGCCCTCCGGGAAAAGACCAAGGAGCGATTCGATGGCGATCCGTGTCGGGGTGCACGTCGACAATCCCTCGCTGTTCTTCCTGTCCCACCTCGATCACCTGCTCGAAGGCATTGAGATCCACCGTTACTCCGACGCGGGCAGGACCGGGGAACTGCTGGCCGACGGGGTCATCGACCTGGGCGGGACCGGCTCGACGCTGCCGCTCGCCGCCCAGGCGGCGCACCTGTCCGTCGCCTACGTGGCCGCCTCCGCGCCGCGCCACGGCCACGGCGCCCTGCTGGTCGCGAAGAACGGGCCGGTCATGACCGTGCCCGACCTGCGGGACCAGCCGGTCTCGCTGCGTGTTGGCTCCTGGCAGACCCATTTCCTGGCCAAGGTGCTCGCCGACGCCGGGCTGTCCTACCAGGACATCGAACCCAGGCCCGCCGCCTCGGAGGCCAGACTCTGGCTGCGTGACGGGGTGGTGGCCGGCTGGGTCGCCGAGGGCGCCGACCTGGTCGAGGCCGAACGCGCGGGGCACTTCATCAGGCTCTCCGGCACCGCCGGGGTCGTCGCGGACCGCTCGGTCCTGTTCACCCGCAGGAGTCTGGCCGAGTCGGCGCCGCAGGAGCTGGCCGCGGCCGTCTCGGCGCTGCGCGAGGCGGACAGGTGGGCGGCGGAGCACCCCGTCGAGGCCGCCAAACTGGTCGTCGAGGCCGTCGGCGGGTCCGTCGACTCCTGGACGACCGCGCTCAGACGGCTCCCCTGGCGGCTCGAACCGGTGGGCGAGACGTTCGTCGCCGAGCAGCAGGACGCCGCCGACGTGCTCTACGACGCCGGGTTCCTGACCGGCCGCGTCGACGTGCGGGCGGCGGTCGTGCCCGTCCTCGACCAGGCCGTGGCCGCGCGGCTTGAGGAGCCCCGGCGGGTCCAGGGCGTCGCGGCCTGACCGCCGATCTCCGGCCGCGGCGCGCCCGCCGTGGCCGGGACGTCTCCCCCCGGAAGCAGAGCTCGTTCCGTACCGGTGCCCCTTCGGTGAGGTGTCGGGATTCGGCCTTCTGGGAAGCGTGATGTGTGTGCTTAATGCTGTCCGCAAGCTCATGTGCCTGGTCCTGCTGTCCGGTCTCGGAGCCTCGGGACTCGGTCCCGCGGTGGCGCGGACGGTCGCCCGGCCCAACATCGTGTTCATCCTCGTCGACGACCAGGAGGCGGGGGACCTGCAGAAGTTCCCGAACATCTGGAACGAGCTCGTCCGGGGCGGCACCTCCTTCGAGCACTTCTTCGTCTCCAACTCCTGGTGCTGCCCCTCCCGGTCGTCGATCCTGCGCTCCCAGTACGTGCACAGCCACGGGGTGCTGACCAACACGGCCCCCGAGGGCGGCTTCACCAAGTTCCACGACTCCGATCTGGAACGTTCCACGATCGGCACCTGGATGAAGGCGGCGGGCTACCGCACCGGCCTGATGGGCAAATATCTCAACCACTATCCCGGCGGCGCCGCCGAACCCACCTACGTGCCGCCGGGCTGGGACGAGTGGGACGTGCCGGTGCGCAAGCTCTACAACGAGTACGGCTACACACTCAACGAGAACGGCACGCTCAGGCCGTACGGCTCCGCGGACGCCGACTACCTGCCCGATGTGCTCTCCCAGAAGGCCAACGCCTTCGTCTCGCAGGTGGGGGAGGGGCCGTTCTTCCTCTACCTCGCCCCCATCGCGCCGCACAACCCGTCCAACTTCGCCGCCAGGCACCGCGACGCCTTCGCCGGGGCGACCGCCCCCCGGACCCCGTCCTTCGACCAGGAGGACGTCAGCGCCGAACCGCACTGGCTGAGCTCGCGCGAGCGGTTCGGCGACAGGACGATCGCGGGCATCGACGAACGCTACCGCCGCAGGCTCAGGGCCATGCTCGGCGTGGACGACCTCGTCGGCTCCCTGGTCGAGGCCCTGCGCGTCGCCGGGAAGCTGGACGACACCTACCTCTTCTTCGCCTCGGACAACGGCTTCCATCTGGGGCAGCACCGGCTGGCCCAGGGCAAGACGACCCCCTTCGACGAGTCGATCAGGGTGCCGCTGGTGGTCAGGGGGCCCGGCGTCAGGGCGGGCGGCTCCGTCGGCGCGATGGCCGCCAACGTCGACCTCGCCCCGACCTTCGCCCAGCTCGGAGGCGCGACACCGGCGCCCTTCGCCGAGGGCCGCTCGCTGCTGCCGCTGCTGCGCGGCCAGACCCCGGCCCCGTGGCGGCAGAACGTCCTGCTGGAGTTCTATCGGCCGACGAACAGCGGTTCGGCCCGCCAGACCCCGGTCCCCGCCTACCAGGGCATGCGTACGGCCCGTTACACCTTCGTGCGCTACTCGACCGGCGAGTACCAGCTCTACGACGACGGCAGGGACCCCTACCAGCTCTACAACCTCGCCGCCCGGGTCCCTCCCTCGGTGATCACGGACTTCAACCGGCAGCTCGACGCCCTGGCCTCATGCTCGGGAGCCACCTGCCGTACGGCCGATTCCGTCGAACCGCCCTCCCTCACTCCCGGTCATTCGTAACGAAAAGTGGGCGGATCGGGCATCATGGCGGTTGATCGCGACCTTTACCGGAAGGAGCGCGCCTTGCGCGTCGCCCTCTTCGTCACCTGTGTGAACGACACGCTGTTTCCCGGGACCGGCCGGGCCACGGTGACGCTGCTGCGCCGCCTCGGCTGCGACGTCGTCTTCCCCATGGGGCAGACCTGCTGCGGCCAGATGCACCTCAACACCGGATACCCCGAGGAGGGCGGACGTCTGGCGCGGCACTTCACCGACGTCTTCGCCGAATACGACGCGGTCGTCGTGCCCTCCGGGTCATGCGCGGCGATGATCCGCGAGCAGTACGCGAGACTCGCCCCCGCCACCACGGCCTTCGCCGAACGGGTCGCGGAGACGGTGCCGAAGGTCCACGAGCTCTCGGAGTTCCTGGTGGACGTCCTCGGGGTCACCGACGTCGGCGCCTACTTCCCGCACCGGGTGACCTACCACCCGACCTGCCACTCGCTGCGCGGCCTGCGCCTCGGCGACCGTCCGGTACGGCTGCTCGAACAGGTCAGAGGCCTCGAACTGGTCCCGCTGCCCGCCGCGGACGAGTGCTGCGGCTTCGGCGGCACCTTCGCGGTGAAGAACCCCGCCGTCTCCGCCGCCATGTGCGCCGACAAGGCCCGCAACGTCACCGCGACCGGCGCCGAGGTGCTCTGCGCCGCCGACAACTCCTGCCTGATGCACATCGGCGGCACCCTCGGCCGCCAGCGCACCGGCGTCAGGACCATGCACCTGGCCGAGATCCTCGCCTCGACGGAGGCCGCCCGGTGACGAGGCCGACGAAGGGGCCGGTGACGTTCCTCGGCATGCCGGCCTTCCCGGTGAACGCGGCGGCGGCCGTAGGGGACTCCCAGCTCAGGTTCAACCTGCGCAAGGCCACGCACACGATCCGCGAGAAGCGGGCCTCCGTGGTCGACGAGCTTCCCGACTGGGCGCGGCTCAGGCAGGCGGGCAAGCAGATCAAGGACCACACGCTTCGGAACCTGGAGCGCTACCTCCTCCAGCTTGAGGAGGCGGTCACCGCCGCCGGCGGCCACGTCCACTGGGCGGCCGACGCGCGGGAGGCCAACCGCATCGTCACCTGGCTCGTCAAGGAGACCGGGGAGACCGACGTGGTGAAGGTCAAGTCGATGGCCACCCAGGAGATCGGGCTCAACGAGGCCCTCGCCGAGGCCGGGATCACCGCCTACGAGACCGACCTGGCCGAGCTGATCGTGCAGCTCGGTGACGACCTGCCCTCGCACATCCTGGTGCCCGCGATCCACCGCAGCCGCGCGGAGATCCGCGAGATCTTCCTGGAGAGGATGGCCGCCTGGGGACGCCCCGCCCCCGAGGAGCTCACCGACGACCCGCGCGCCCTGGCCGAGGCCGCCCGCCGCCACCTGCGCGAGCGCTTCCTGTCGACCAGGGTCGCGATCTCGGGCGCCAACTTCATGATCGCCGAGACCGGGACACTCGTCGTGCTCGAATCCGAGGGCAACGGCCGGATGTGCCTGACCCTTCCAGAGACGCTGATCAGCGTGGTCGGCATCGAGAAGCTGCTGCCGACCTGGCAGGACCTTGAGGTCTTCATGCAGCTGCTGCCCAGGAGCTCGACCGGCGAGCGGATGAACCCCTACACCTCGACCTGGACGGGCGCGACCGAGGGCCAGGAGTTCCACCTGGTCCTGCTCGACAACGGCCGCACCCGGGTCCTGGCCGACGAGGTCGGCAGGCAGGCACTGCGCTGCATCCGCTGCTCGGCCTGCCTGAACGTCTGCCCCGTCTACGAACGCTCGGGCGGGCACGCCTACGGCTCCGTCTACCCGGGTCCCATCGGGGCGATCCTCACCCCGCAGCTCCGCGGCATGTCCTCACCCCTGGACGCCTCGCTGCCCTACGCCTCGACGCTCTGCGGCGCCTGTTTCGACGTCTGCCCGGTCGCGATCGACATCCCCGAGGTCCTGGTCAGCCTGCGCGGCAGGGCTCCGCACCCGCGCGCGGAACGGTTCGGCATGCGAGCGGCCGGCTGGGTCCTCGACCGCCCGGAACGGATGGCACGCGCCGAGCGCATGGCCGGACGGCTGCGCCGTTTCGTCCCCCGGCGAATGCCCGGCCCGCTGTCGGCGTGGACCGACACCCGAGACCTGCCCGAGATCCCCGCCGAGTCCTTCCGCGACTGGTGGCTGCGCACCGACGGAGGAAGCCGGTGAACGACAGGGAACTGATCCTGGCCAGAATTCGCGCGGCCGTCACCCCGGGAGGCCCCGGAGAGCCCGGGGAGATCATCCGTGACTACCTGACCTCCGCCGGGCCACATGACGAGACCGGGCTGATCGAGCTGCTGGCCGAACGCGTCGCCGACTACCGGGCCGTCGTGCACGTGACCGGCGAGGACGAGGCGGCCGCGACGATCGCCTCCGCGCTGGCCGTACAGGGCCTGACGAGGCCGGTCGTCCCCGGTGGCCTGCCCGCGGAATGGGTGCCCGAGGGGGCCGTCCCGGACGACCCTGAGCTGTCGGCCGCGGAGCTCGAAGCCGCGGGAGGCGTGGTCACCGGCTGCGCCGTGGCGATCGCCGAGACCGGGACGATCGTGCTGGACGCAGGACCGGGTCAGGGCAGGCGGGCGCTGACCCTGCTGCCCGACTACCACCTGTGCGTGGTGCGGGCCGGGCAGATCGTCGCCGGGGTGCCGCAGGCGCTGGCCGTACTCGACCCCTCCCGCCCGCTGACCTGGATCAGCGGGCCCTCCGCGACCAGCGACATCGAGCTGAACCGCGTCGAGGGCGTGCACGGACCGCGCACCCTTGAGGTGGTGATCGTCCGCTGATCGCGGGGTTGCGCGGACGCGGTCCCGTGCGATGGGCTTGGCGGCGTCCACCGCCCGCCTGGGAGGGTGATTGACCGCCTTCGCACCGGGCCTGTCCGTCACGACGCGACGGCTCCTGCTGCGCCCCTTCGACCCCTCGGACGCGCGCAGGATTCGCGTCGTGGTCGAGACACGCGCCCCCTTCCTGCCGCCGGGCGCGCCGGGCCGTCCCTCGGGCGTGGCCGCCTGGCTGGCCAGGGGCGCGCACGAGCTGCGCCGCTCCGGCCAGGGCGCGCACCTGGCGATCGAGGCCGACGGGCTCATCGTGGGGGCGATCAGCCTGTTCGGGACCCGATGGGAGGCGGGGACGACGGAGATCGGCTACGGCGTGCACCCCCTGCACCGGGGACGCGGCTACGCCCCGGAGGCCGTACTGGGCCTGGCCCGCTGGACGTTCGAGAACACCTCCCTGCGCCGGATCGAGCTGCGCGCGGACGCCGACAACCACGCCTCCCTGCGGGTGGCGGAGAAGGCCGGGTTCGTCAGGGAGGGGACGCTGCGCGCCGCCGCGATGCGGCCGGACGGCCCACGTGACGTCGCGGTGTTCGGCCTGCTCGGAAGTGACCTCTTCTGAGAGAGGAACGGCCCGGGAGACGGGTCGGGCGGGACGCGGGAGACCGTTCGGTGGAGATGGGAAAGATGGGGCCATATCCGATGCGTTTTATGGTTTCGTTACCTGTCCATGTCGAGCCGTTATCGGATATCCTCGCCAGTCGCTGCCGCGTATTCCCAGGTCAAGGTCATTGGAGTCCTGTTTCTATGAAGCCGCCGCTGCTGCTCATCGGGCAGGGCTCGCACGAGGACAACGAATCCGTCGAGTTCGGCAGGTTCGTCCACCGCCTTCGCTGCAGGCTCGACCGCAGCGCCGCCGAGGTCTCCGGCGGATACGTCACCAAGGCCAGGCCGCGACTGCGTGACTCGGTCGCCTCACTGGTCGCCCGCGGCCATCACCGCATGGTCGCGCTGCCGCTGAGCCTCACCGGCGGCCTGCACGCCGACGCCGACACCCTCGCGGCGATGACCAGGGAGCAGGAACGCCACCCCACGCTCACCTGCGACTACGGACGCCCCCTCGGCTCCGACCCCCGTATCCTCGCGCTGCTCGCCGAGCGCCTGGCGGACGCCGCCGCCGAGGTCGCCAGCCTCCGTCTCGTCCCCGCCGCCGCGGGCCCGCTCGACGACGAGCCTGAGCGCATCGAGATCGGCGAGACCGCCGTCGTGCTGGTCGGTGACGGCTCGACCAGCCCCGCGACGAACGCGGACGTGCACCGCGTCTCCCGGCTGTTCTGGGAGACGCACGCCCACGAGTACATGACCGTGGAGACCGCCTTCACCTCGCTCACCCCGCCCGGCGTGCCCGGCGGCATCGAGCGCTGCCGCCGCCTCGGCGCCCGGCGGGTGATCGTCGTGCCCTACCTGCTGTTCGCCGGGGGCGTCCTGGACCGCATCTGGGCCCAGGCCATGGCCTACGCCGCGGGCCATCCCGACCTGGACGTCCGCTGCGCCGACGTCATCGGCGACTGCGAGGGACTGGCCGACGTGGTCGTCGAGCGCTACGAGGAGGCGCTCAGCGGCATCACCTGGTGAACCGCTCCCCGGATGACCGCTCCTTGACCTCTGGCGGGACACTTGGGGACATGACCATCCTTGAGCAGACCCTGGCCGCGATCCGGCCCGCCGACCCGGACGCCCTCGCCGAGGCGAGGGCGCACCAAGACAGGCTGACCAAGCCGAGGGGCGCCCTGGGCGTGCTTGAGGAGGTGGCCGTACGGCTCGCGGGCGCGGCTGCGGTGAACCCGCCCCCGCTGCCGGCCCCGGCGGCCCTGGCGATCTTCGCCGCCGACCACGGCGTCCACGCCCAGGGTGTGTCCCCGTGGCCGCAGGAGGTCACCGTCCAGATGGTCGGCAACTTCCTGGCCGGCGGCGCCGTGGCCAACGCCTTCGCGGCCCAGGTGGGCGCCTCGGTGACGGTGGTCGACGTGGGGGTCGCGGCCGAACTCGCCCCGGCTCCCGGCCTGACGCACGGCAAGGTCGCCCACGGCACCGCCGACATGTCCCTCGGTCCGGCGATGACCGTCGAGCAGGCGGTCACGGCGCTGGAGACCGGGATCACGGTGGCCCGTGACCTCGTCGCCCAGGGGGCGCGCTGCCTGGTCACCGGGGACATGGGCATCGCCAACACCACCGCCTCCGCCGCCCTGATCTGCGCCTTCACCGGCCGCGACCCGGCGGAGGTGACCGGCAGGGGAACCGGCGTGGACGACGAGACGCTGGCCCGCAAGGTCGAGGTCGTACGGCGCGCCCTGCGGGTGAACGGCCTGGACGGTTCGACGAGCCTGTCCGCGCTGGAGACGCTGGCCGCGGTCGGCGGCCTCGAACACGCCGCGATCGCGGGGTTCCTTCTCGGCGGGGCGGCCCTGCGGGTGCCGGTCATCCTCGACGGTGTGATCGCCGGATCGGCGGCGCTGGCCGCGGCCGGGCTCGCCTCCGACGTGGTCGACCACTGCGTGGCCGGGCACCGTTCCGCCGAGCCCGGTCACGCCGTGGCGCTCGCCCACCTCGGTCTGCGCCCTCTGGTCGAGCTGGAGCTCCGGCTCGGCGAGGGGACCGGGGGGCTGCTCGCCCACCCGCTGGTCTGCGCGGCCGTCCGGGTGATGCACGAGGTGGCGACCTTCGACTCCGCCGGGGTCACCGACAAGGAGGCCTGATCGTGGGGCTTCCGGGAAGCCTGTGACGGATCGGGTGCTCCGTTACCTGGAGAACGCCGAACGTTACCCGGGGAGCAGCGAACAACGAGGCATTAACCGGTAGGTTTACCTCCTAACACTTCCTGCACAATTCATTGCGAACGGGAGATCTGTCACCATGTCGCCCTACCTGCTCGGTTTGCACCTCTCCGGGCGGCGGGTGCTCGTCGTCGGCGGGGGGCGTGTCGCCCAGCGACGTGTCCCGGCACTGCTTGAGGCAGGTGCCCAGGTCACCATCGTGTCGACGAGCGTCACGCACGCTCTCGACGACCTCATCGCCTCCGGCCAGGTGGCCTGGGAGGCCAGGCCGTACCGGGTGGGCGACGTGGACGGGGCCTGGCTGGTCCAGGCCTGCACCGACGACCGCGCGGTCAACACCGCGGTCGCCGCGGAGGCCGAGGCCAAGCGCGTCTGGTGCGTCCGCGCCGACGACAAGGACGCCTCGGCCGCCTGGACCCCGGCGAGCGGGCGGGTGGCCGAGGTCAACGTGGCGATCACCGCGGGAGGAGACCCCCGCAGGGCGGCCGGCATCAGGGACGCCGTCGTCGAGGCGCTCCGCGACGGCACGGTGGACGCCCGGCGCAACCGGACGAAGCCGGTCGGGGTCGCGCTGGTCGGCGGCGGACCGGGGGACCCCGGCCTGATCACGGTCCGCGGACGGCAGCTGCTGGCCCAGGCGGACGTGGTCGTCGCCGACAGACTCGCACCCCGGGCCCTGCTCGACGAACTCTCTCCCGACGTCGAGCTGATCGACGCGGCGAAGATCCCCTACGGCCGTTTCCTGGCCCAGGAGAAGATCAACGAGCTGCTGGTCGAGCACGCCAAGCAGGGCAAGTTCGTGGTCAGGCTCAAGGGAGGCGACCCGTTCGTCTTCGGCCGTGGCGGCGAGGAGATGCTCGCCTGCGCCCGCGAGGGCATCCCCGTCATCGTCGTCCCCGGCATCACCAGCCCGGTCGCGGTGCCCGCGGCGGCCAACGTGCCGGTGACCCATCGCGGCGTCAGCCAGGAGTTCCACGTGATCTCCGTACACGTCCCGCCGGGTGACGCCCGCTCGACCGTCGACTGGCCCAACCTGGCGAGATCCTCGGGGACCCTGGTGCTCATGATGGCGGTCGAACGCATCGGAGCGATCGCCGAGACACTCGTGCAAGAAGGACGTTCGCCGGAAACTCCCGTAATGGTGGTACAGGACGGTACTCTTCCCACCCAGCGCGCTCTTCAGGCCACTCTGGCCACAGTGGCCGAGCGTGTGGCCGAGGCTGGGATACGGCCACCCGCGATCGTGATCGTTGGCGATGTCGTGAAGGTCGGCCAGGAGGTCGAGATGGTTCGAGCGGAGCGGATACCGTGAAATCGGCTGCCAACAGGCCCACGCCTCAGGGCGAGCGTGACCGCCGCGGCGCCGAGGCTCCCCAGGGTTCCTCAGACGATGTCGCCGGAGACGAGGAGTCTCCCGGTGAGCGGACGATGACGTTCCCGGCCATCAGGCCCGACGAGCCCCCGCAGGCCCCCGGCGACGCCTTCGAGGACTTCCGGCGTACGGCGCAGGCCGCCATCTCGTCGGTGAACAAGGTGGTCGAGGCCGTCCAGGCGAAGGGCGACGCGCCCGCTGCCAAGGGCGCTCAGGGCACTCAGGGTTCCGGCGCCGCGGGAACCCCGGCGCCGAAGAGCCCCGCGCCCAGGAGCCAGCCCTCCCCGGGACAGTCCCCCTCGGGCCGGGCCGCCTCCCTCAGGCGCCCGGCGTCCCCGGTCCCCCCGGCTCCGGAGGCCCCCGCCACACCCGCCGCTCCCGGAGGAGACGGCGGAGCGGGATCCATCTTCCGCTCGGGAAGCGGTCGCGGCCGGGGCAACTTCCAGGCCAGGAGAGGCGCCACTTCACCCGCGCGGGACGGGCTCGCCACACCGCAGACGGGCGCCCCGGGCCCCGGTACGGCACGGCCGGCGGGCGGCGCCCCCCAGGACCCCGCGGCGAGGAGCGGCGCCCCCCAGAGCGACACGTCCCAGGGCGGAGCCTCCCGGAGCGGCGCTTCCCAGGGCGGCACGTTCCAGGACGGCGCCTCCCAGAGCGGTGCTTCTCGGAGCGGGGACTCCCAGGGTGGCGCGACGATGCCGGTCGACGACGCCTTCGAGGCCTTCCGGCGCGCCGCAGAGGCCGCCATCTCCTCGGTGAACGAGGTGGTCGCCAAGGCCACGGCCACGACGGCGGACTCCTCGGCGCCCGGCGAGGCGGACTCCCGATCAGCGGGCGAGACCCCCGCCCCCGAGTCCCCTGCCCCAGAGACCCCTGCGGCCGACTCCTCCGCCACCGGCTCCTTCACCACTGAGCCCCCCGTCGTCGAGACCTCTGGGGATCCGGCCGAGGACTCTCCCGAGACCACCTCCGGGGGAACCGCAGAGAACACTCCCGAAGAGGCCCCGGAGAACGCCTCCGAGGACGTCAGGGACGACGACCGGGACGACGAGGACCTCCCCGAGGAGGTCGCCGACGGCGAAGGCCGTACCGGCGAGGAGAACGACCCCGAGGACGACGAGGCGGCCGCGCTGATCGCGGCCGAGCGCGCGAAGCTCCTCGTCATCGAGGAGGAGGTCGGGGAAGAGGCCGGGGAGGAGACCGAGGCCCCGGGCGACGAACCGGAGGAGTCCGACGAACTCCCCGAGAGCGAACACGAGGACGGGGACGACCGGGTCCGGGAACTGCCGCTGCCCGAGTCCGTCTCCGAGGCCCTGACCAACGCGCTCGCCGCCCTGCGCAACACCGTCACCGACCTGCACTTCGGCCTGGAACTCCCCGGGGCGGAGGAGGCCAGGCGGGCCCAGAGCGAGATCCTGGCCCAGCTCGACGACTACGTGATCCCCAGGGTGCACATGAGCACCGCCCCGGCGCTCGTCGTCATCGCGGGCTCGACGGGGGCGGGCAAGTCCACGCTGCTCAACACCCTGGCCAACGCCAAGGTCAGCGCCACGGGCGTCCGGCGTCCGACCACCGGAACCCCCGTCCTCGCCTGTCACCCGGAGGACCACGAGTGGTTCGCGGGCAGTGACCTGCTCGGCAGCCTGCGGCGGCTCGACGCCCCGGAGGTCACGGCGGAACCGGGCGGCCTCGTCCTCGTCTCGACCGAACGCCTCCCCACGGGCGTCGCCCTGCTCGACACGCCCGACATCGACTCGGTCGTCGAGGAGCACCACGAGATCGCCCACCGCATGCTCGACGCGGCCGACCTGTGGATCTTCGTGACCACCGCCGCCCGCTACGCCGACGCCCCCGCGTGGCGGCTGCTGCGCCTGGCCAAGGAACGCGGGGCCAGGCTGGCCATCGTGCTGTCCCGGGTGCCGGTCAAGTCCCGCGAGGTGGTCACCAAGCACTTCGTCAGGATGCTCACCGAGTACGGCCTCGGCGAGGTCGAGCGGTTCGTCGTCGACGAGAGCAGGGTCACCGACGGCATGCTGCCCGACCACGAGGTCACCGACCTGCGGCTGTGGCTGACCGAGCTGTCCGTCGACGACCAGCGCCGGGCCCAGGCCATCAGGACGACCCTGTCGGGGGCGCTCGACAGCTTCCGCATCCGCATCCCCGCGCTGGCCAGGCAGCTCGAGGCCCAGGTCGCCTTCAGGAACGAACTGCGCGGCGACGTGGAGGCCGCCTACTCCGGCGCGCTGGCCGAGATCGAGGAGACCACCGGGAACGGCACGCTGCTGCGCGGTGAGGTGCTCGCCCGCTGGCAGGACTTCGCCGGGTCCGGAGACCTCATGCGGACCCTGCACCTGCGCAGGCCCGGCAGGTTCGCGGGCAAGGCGAGCCAGCAGGCGCCAGAACGGCTCAGCGCGCTGAAGTCCGCGCTCAGGGCCGGCCTTGAGTCCGTCGTCGTCTCGGCGGCGCAGCGGGCCGCGGAGGAGGCGGTCACACGCTGGCTGAGCCGTTCGGGGGCCGGGGAGTCACTGGCCGCGACCGCCGGGCTCGGTGACGTCTCCGACGACTTCTCCCGCAGGGCGGGCAAGGCCGTGAGCGGCTGGCAGGACCACATCATCGAGCTGATCCGCACCGAGGGGGTGACCAAGCGGGCGGTGGCCAAGCTTGTCTCCTTCGACGTCGAGTCGCTGGCGGTGATCTTCGTGATCGGCCTGCTCGGGTACGGCTCCGCGGAGGCGGAAGGCGCCGGTGCGGGCACCGGCGGGCTGCCGCAGCGGTTGGTGCACGCCCTCCTGGGAGCCGAGTCACTGCGGACCATCGGGGCCAAGGCCCGCAGCGACCTGCGCGCCCGGATCGCCACGCTGTTCGACGACGAGACCTCACGCTACTTCCAGGTCCTCGACGGCGCGGGCGTTCCCGACGAGTCCATCGCCACCCGCCTCTACCAGGCAACGTACAACCTTGAGGTCGCCCGATGAGTGTTGGCACCACCCAGACGCGTCAGGGGCTCGGCGGCCGTCTCGCCGCGCTGTCCCGGATCGTGGAACTGGGGCCGGGCAGGGTCGATCCCAAGCTCCTCACCGACTCGGGGCAGCTGCTCCTGCGCGCCGGTGACAGGCTCAAGCTGTCCTCGGAGCACACGGTGGTCGCACTCGCCGGAGGAACGGGAAGCGGCAAGTCCACGCTGTTCAACGCCGTCTCGGGCCTGGAGCTCTCCCCGACGGGTGTCCGCCGCCCGACCACGGCCCGCGCCCACGCCTGCGTCTGGGGCCTGGACGGCGCGGGACCGCTGCTGGACTGGCTGCAGATCCAGTGGCGCCACCGCTTCGCCAGGGCCAGCGCCCTGGACAAGGGGGAGGGCAGGCTGCACGGCCTGATCCTGCTCGACCTCCCCGACCACGACTCCATCCGCGCGCTCACCGACACCGAGGCCGACCGGCTGATCCAGGTCGCCGACCTCGTCGTCTGGGTGCTCGACCCGCAGAAGTACGCCGACGCCTCGACCCACAGGCGCTACGTGACCGAATTGGCGGGCCACGACGCGGTGACGATCTTCGTGCTCAACCAGATCGACCGGCTCTCCGCCGAGGAACTGGCCGAGTGCGTCGCCGACCTGAACGACCTGCTGCGCCGCGAGGGAGTCGACACCCCCGTCATCGTCCCCACCTCCGCGACCAGAGGGGAGGGGGTCGACGAGCTCAAGGCCGTTCTCGCCGAGACCGTGACCAGGCGCGGGGCCGCGGTCCAGCGCCTGGAGGCCGACCTCGACCGGATCACGCTCCGCCTGCTGAAGGCCATGCCCGCGGAGGGTGTCCCCGTGCCCGCCTCCTCCGTGGACGACGCCCGCAGGATCGGCCTCACCGACTCCCTCTGCGACGCGGTCGGCGTGCCGGCCGTCGGCGAGGCCATGGAGAATGTGTACGGCGTGCGCTCGGCGGAGTGGGTCGGCTGGCCGTACACCCGCTGGGCGGCCAGGCTCAGGCCCGACCCGCTGAACAGCCTGCGCCTGAACGATCTCAAGGACGAGATCAGGGGAGAGGCGGCCGGGGCGGTCAGCGCGCAGGCCGCCGAGGTCGACAACGCGGTGCGCGCCCTGTCCGACGGGCTCACCGCGGGGATGCACGAGGCCTGGCAGAGCGGCGTCAGGGAGGCCGCGCGCTCGCATTCGGCCGAACTGCCGCGGCTGCTGTCCGCGGAGCTGTCCGAGATCGCGCCCCGCCTCGACCGGGTCCCCGTCTGGTGGCGGCTGCTGCTGGTCTGGCAGTACTTCCTGGTCCTGCTCTTCCTCGCCGGGATCGCCTGGCTGGGTACGGCCCTGGCCTACGGCGTGTTCGAGGCGGGCACGCTTCCGCCGGGCCTTGGGGTGTTCGGCGAGACGGCCTCCGTCCCCTGGGTGGGGCTGATGATCGTCTCCGTTCTCGGGCTCGGCCTGCTCACCGCCGTGGCCAGCCGTAACTTCGTCATGCTCGGGGCGGGCAACGAACGCGACAGGCTGGAGCGGGAGATGCGACGCAGGGTCGGGGCGGTGGCCTCGACCACGGTGATCGAACCGGTCGAGCGGGAACTGGCCAGATACAACGAGTTCTACTCCGCGCTGCGGGGCGTACGGGGCTGACCCATCAGGTCGGCGGGTCCTGGGCGCTGTGTTCTGGCGGGGGTGTTCATCGAGGAACACCCCTCGGAGCGAGGGCCTTCCGGGGCGGGACGAGGCCGCCCGTCGATGGTGGACGAGGAACTCGGAGCTTCCGGTTCCCGGTGGATTGTCCGGAAGGTTTTCCACAGCCTCGTCCCGGCGCCTGAGTTTTCCACAGAACGCCGTTCGGCCCGCCGGGTTCCGGCCCGCGCGGGCCACTGTGTCTTTCACACGCCGGGCACCTCGCCCGCTCTCCTGGGAGGCACGATGAACGACATCCACATCACGTTGACCGGCAACGTCGCGGCTCCGCCCCGCCAGCACACCTTCCCGGACGGCTCGCGGGTCACCTCGCTCAGGGTCGCCTCGACAAGCCGTTACTTCGATCGGGAGAGCCAGCAGTGGTGCAACGGTGAGACGACATATTTCGGCATCCGTTGTTTCCGCGGGCTGGCCGACAACGTCGCCCAGTCGATCAGGGCCGGCCAGCCGGTCGTCGTCCAGGGGCGCCTGCGGATCCGCGAGTTCACCCACGAGGGTGAGCGCCGCTTTCTGCCCGAGATCGAGGCCAGCTCACTGGGGCACGACCTGCGCTGGGGCCTGGGTAGCTTCAGCAAGCCCCAGCGGGGCGGGGCGGCCCCGGTGCTGGGCAGGCAGGAGCGGCACGAGCTCGACAGGGAGACCCACGACTGGGCCATGGGCGGAGGCGCCGCGTCCCTCGCTCCCGACCCCCACCTCGCTCTCGCGGACGGTTCCGGTTCCCTGTCCCTGGTGAGAGGCGGGGCCGACGAGGACGAGGCGCCTGGAGAACCCACGGGCCCCGGCGCCTCAGGGGAGCCCGGTGGCCCCGGAGGTTCACCCGGGGGTTCAGGAGGCGGAACGGCGAGCAGGTCCGGCACAAGACGCGGCCGGGCGGCCCGCGACGCCGGGCAGACGGGCCAGGGCTCCGGCCGGGCGGCGGGCACGGTACGTGAGCCGGACGAGGCCGAGTCGGAGGACGAGACGCCCTGGCCCACACAGGCGCATCCGGCGGCCTGAACCGAAGACCCCGAGTTCCCCCGCACTCGTGGTCGGCATCCTCACCGGGAGCGAGAGGATGCCGACCCTTCAAAGGACGCCCTAAGGGACGCCACAAAGGACGCCATAAAGGACGCCACAAAGGACGAGGTGCCGGAGCGACCGGCGGAGGTGGCCCCACCGGGTGCCCAGAGCACCGTATGGCCCGGCCTGGCAGATCTCCTGGCATGCCCGCGGGCCGCTCGCCGGTTCGCCACGGTCCACCGGCGCACCGCACGAGGGCGCGCCGGACGGACCACACGCCACGGAGACGGCCCGTCCGGCCGGATGGCGGCCGCCATCGCCGGGTGACGCTCGCGTCGGATGGGGGTGTGGTCGGCAGCGCGTTGATCAGCGGTGTGCGATCGGCGGTGCGCCCGGTCGGTGGTCTGTGTCGGCGATGCTCAGATCAGCGGAGCACCGCGAAAGGAGGGGTCCAACCGGCTGGGGGACCGGGACATTCCGGGTTCCCACGTCGAACACGAAGCCTGCGCGGTGTTTTCGCGGGACGGGGTGGAACGTCGCGAGATGCCGCCTGAAGCGGCCGCGGGAGGTGAGAGATCTAGCGGGCAGGGCCTATGTCCAGGTCACACCTCGCAGCATGGGCTGCTCCTTTCCTCCATGGACCGTTCTTCGGCTGAGCGCGGTCCCCAACGGTGAGCCACCTGACAAGTGGAGCCACTCCGCCAAGGTAGCGGTTCCCATCGCGCGGCGCACACTCCGCAACTATCGTGTTACACATCGTTAGTCGGAGAAGGGGACGACATGGCGGCTCCCAGTCACACCTCGGTCAAATCACGCGACATCGTGACGACTCTGGCCGATCGGTGGCCCATCCTTGGGCAGCGCCGTCCACTGGTTGTCTATCTTTGCGGCATCGTGGTGCTGGATTTCACGGCAATCGGGTTTTTCGCCGCATCTGCTGACTTCCACTGGCACGATCTACTCACCTTCGTCGCGTTGATGGCCTGCGGTGCCGTCTGTATCGAGGCGACCCGAAGGCTCGGCATGCCCGCGGGTGTCTCCCGCGACCTCTTGTCGGCCTGGTGGCTGCCCGCGGCCCTGCTGCTGCCGCCGGTCTACGCCCTTCTGGCGCCCATTCCGCTGCAGATCCTGCTGCAGAAGCGGGTGCGCGAGACGGTGGTCTACCGGAGGGTCTTCAGCTCCGCCGCCATCAGCCTGGCCGGGGGAGCCGCCTCGGTGCTGTTCCACAGCGTGGTCGGTGAGCTGGACATCCCCACTCAGGGGACGGGCGGACCGATCCTCGTCGCCATCGGCTGTGCCGTCCTGTTCACGGTCCTGAACACCGCGCTGATCGCCATCGCGGCCCACACCGCCGTCCCCGACACCCGCTGGCGGGAGGTGCTGTGGGATCGCGAGAGCCTGATGCTCGACGTGGTCGAGCTCTGCCTGGGGGTCCTCGTCGCCATCGCGTGCGGGGTGAACCTCGCCCTGCTGGCGTTGGCGCTGCCGCCGGTCGTGCTGCTCCAGCGCAGCCTGCTGCACGCCCAGCTCCAGGCCGCGGCCCGCACCGACCCCAAGACCGGGCTGCTCAACGCCGCCGCCTGGCAGCGGGAGGCCGACACCGAGATCGTCAGGGCGCGCCGTACCGGTGAGACGCTTGCCCTGCTGATCGTCGACATCGACCACTTCAAGAGGGTCAACGACACCTACGGGCACCTGATCGGCGACCAGGTGCTGATCGGGGTCGCGGCGACCATCCGCAGCCAGCTGCGTGACTACGACGTGGTCGGGCGTTTCGGGGGCGAGGAGTTCGTCGTCCTGCTGCCCAGGGCCGACGTGACCGAGGCCCGCCGGGTCGCGGAACGGCTGCGCTCCCGCATCGGCCGCATGGCCGTACCCGCGGACGAGAACATGGTCACCGTCACGATCTCCGCGGGCGTCGCGATCATGAGCATGCACGGAGACGACCTGATCGAGTTGCTCGCCGCGGCGGACCTGGCCCTCTACCGTGCCAAGGAGCTCGGACGAGACCGGATCTGCCTGCCCGCGACGCCCGTTCCCCCGGCCAGGCGGCCAGGGCCGGAGGCCGCCCCTAGCTGAGTCCGTCAGGCCCTAAGCTAGGGGACATGCCGGAGTACATCTACACACTGCAGCGCGTGCGCAAGGCGCATGGTGACAAGGTCGTCCTCGACGACGTGACGCTGTCGTTCCTGCCGGGTGCGAAGATCGGCGTTCTCGGGCCGAACGGCACCGGGAAGTCGACGCTGCTGAGGATGATGGCAGGCCTGGAGCAGCCGTCTAACGGCGACGCCCGGCTCATGCCCGGCTTCACCGTCGGCATGCTCCAGCAGGAGCCCCCCCTCAACGATTCCAAGACCGTGCTCGGCAACGTCGAAGAGGGCGTCGCAGAGACCAAGGCAATGCTCGACCGGTTCAACGAGATCGCCGAGCTGATGGCGACCGACTACAGCGACGAGCTGCTCCAGGAGATGGGCAAGCTTCAGGACGCCCTCGACCACCGCAACGGGTGGGACCTCGACAGCCAGCTCGAGCAGGCGATGGACGCTCTGCGCTGCCCGCCGCCCGACGCCGACGTGACCCTGCTGTCCGGTGGTGAGCGACGCCGGGTCGCCCTGTGCAAGCTGCTGCTGGAGCAGCCCGACCTCCTGCTGCTCGACGAGCCGACCAACCACCTCGACGCCGAGAGCGTCCAGTGGCTTGAGGCGCACCTGGAGAAGTATCCCGGGACCGTGCTGGCCGTCACCCACGACCGCTACTTCCTGGACAACGTGGCCAACTGGATCCTGGAGCTCGACCGGGGCCGCTGCCACCCCTACGAGGGCAACTACTCCACCTACCTGGAGGCCAAGGCCGCCCGCCTCAAGCTTGAGGGGCAGAAGGACGCCAAGCGCAAGAAGCGCCTGGAGGAGGAGCTGGAGTGGGTCCGCTCCAACGCCAGGGCCCGCCAGACCAAGAGCCGCGCGCGTCTGCAGCGCTACGAGGAGATGGCCGCCGAGGCCGACAAGTACCGCAAGCTGGACTTCGAGGAGATCCAGATCCCGCCGGGTCCCCGCCTGGGCACGACGGTCATCCGGGCCGAGAACCTCACCAAGGGTTTCGAGGACCGGGTGCTCATGGACAACCTGTCCTTCGACCTGCCGCGTAACGGCATCGTGGGCATCATCGGCCCGAACGGCGTCGGCAAGACCACGCTGTTCCGAATGATCACCGGTGGTGAGACGCCCGACGCCGGCAAGATCATCGTTGGCGACACCGTCAAGATTTCCTACGCCGACCAGAGCCGGGGTGGCATCGACCCGGCCAAGAACGTCTGGGAGGTCGTCTCCGACGGGCTCGACTACATCAAGGTCGGCCAGGTCGAGATGCCCTCGCGGGCCTACATCGCCGCGTTCGGGTTCAAGGGGCCGGACCAGCAGAAGAAGGCGGGCGTGCTGTCCGGTGGCGAGCGCAACCGGCTCAACCTCGCGCTGACCCTCAAGCAGGGCGGCAACGTGCTGCTGCTGGACGAGCCGACCAACGACCTCGACACCGAGACGCTCTCCAGCCTGGAGAACGCCCTGCTGGAGTTCCCCGGCTGCGCGGTCATCACCTCGCACGACCGGTGGTTCCTCGACCGCATCGCCACCCACATCCTCGCGTGGGAGGAGGGCTCGAACTGGTTCTGGTTCGAGGGCAACTTCGCCGACTACGAGAAGAACAAGATCGAGCGGCTCGGGATCGACGCGGCACGCCCGCACCGGGTCACCTACCGCAAGCTCACCAGGGACTGATGTCCTCGTCCGAGCTCCCGGCGCGCCCCCGCCGCGCGCCGGGAGCCGGGGGATCGCTACCTTCTTGCTTGTGCTTGAACAGAGCTTGGCAGAGACCGTGAGCGATTCCCGCAGGCATGTGTTCCTCAGGGCGGTCAGGTTCGCCGACATCGACTCCCAGGGCCACGTCAACAACGTCAGGTTCCTCGACTATCTCGAGGACGCGCGCCTGGAGATGTTCCACCTCGACCTGCACCGCGAGGGTGGCGAGATCTTCAGCGGCCTGGTGGTGGCCAGGCATGAGATCGACTACCGGCGTCCTCTCACCTTCCGCGCGGACCCGGTCAGGGTCGAGTCCTGGGTGACCGAGATCAAACCGGTGAAGTTCGTCCTCAACTACGAGATCGTCGACGATGAGACGCTCTTCGTCCGGGCCAGATCGGTGCTCGTCGCCTACGACGTGGAGAAGGCCAGGCCGCGCAGGCTGGAGCAGCACGAGCTCGACTACCTGGAGCGCTTCCTCATAACCGGCTGAGCCGCCGCCGGAAACGGCCGGCGCGCCCGCCGTACGACGGGCGCGGGGACCGGAGGGGATCGTCAGGGAGTGTGGAGCCAGGCCGCGGTGTCCGGGGGCAGCAGGTGGCCCTCGACCGGGGCGCTGCCGATCACGACGTGGTCGTGCGGCGGCAGCGATACCGCCTCGACCCCGCAGTTGACGACGCACGTCAGCGCACCCCGGCGGAAGAACAACGCGTCCTCCTCGCTCTCCAGCCAGGTGAGGCCGTCGGGCAGCGCGCCGCGCAGTTCCCGGCGGGCGCGCAGAGCCTGCCGGTAGAAGCTCAGCGTCGATCCCGGATCGTCCGCCTGACGTTCGGCGCTCAACGCCGTCCACTCGACCGGCTGGGGCAGCCAGGGCGCGGTGCCCTCGGGCGCGAAGCCGTACGGCTGCGCCTGCCCGGACCAGGGGAGGGGCACCCGGCAGCCGTCCCGCCCGGGCAGAGTTCCACCGGAACGGGCGAAGATGGGGTCCTGACGGGCCTCGGCGGGCAGATCCCGGACCTCGGGAAGACCGAGTTCCTCTCCCTGGTAGAGATAGGCCGAGCCGGGCAGGGCGAGCATGGCCAGCAGCGCCGCCCGCGCTCGGGCCAGCCCCGCCGTGGAGTTGGGCAGGCCCTCGCCGTACCTCGTGACGTGCCTGACCACGTCGTGGTTGGACAGCACCCAGGTGGGGGCGGTCATGTCGGCGAGAGTGTCGTCGATGACCTTGCGGAAGGCGGTCGCGGACCAGGGAGCCTCAAGCCAGGCGAAGTTGAAGCTCTGGTGCAGTTCGTCGGGCCGGACGTAACGGGCGAGGTCCTCGGCGGAGTCGGTCCACACCTCGCCGATGGCCATCCGCTCGCCGGGATAGGAGTCGAGCACCTCACGCCAGCGCCGATAGACCTCATGGACCTCGGGCCTGCCCCAGATGGGCGACTCGCCCTTGAACGCCTGATCCGTCGCGGGGGCGTCGGGGAGCCCCTCCGCCTTGTACAGGCCCATCGCCACATCGATCCTGAACCCGTCGACCCCACGGTCCAGCCAGAACCTCAGCACGTCGAGGAACTCCGCGTGCACCTGTGGGTCGCGCCAGTTGAAGTCCGGCTGCTCGGGGGCGAACAGGTGGAGGTACCACTGCCCGTCGGGAGTCCTGGTCCAGGCCGGGCCGCCGAAGGTCGACTGCCAGTTGTTGGGCGGCAGGTCCCCGCCGTCGCGGAAGACGTACCGGTCGCGGTTCTCGCCGCGCAGCGCCGCCCTGAACCAGGGGTGCTCGCTGGAACTGTGGTTGGGCACGATGTCCACGACCACCCGCAGGCCGTGCGCGTGGGCGTCGGCGACGAGGGCGTCGAAGTCGGCCAGCGTGCCGAAGAGCGGATCGACGTCACGGTAGTCGGCCACGTCGTAGCCCCCGTCGGCCATGGGGGAGCGGTAGAAGGGGGTCAGCCAGATCGCGTCGACACCGAGATCGGCGAGGTACGGCAGCCGCCCCCTGATACCGGGCAGGTCGCCCACGCCGTCTCCCGAGGCGTCGGCGAAGCTGCGTACGTAGATCTCGTAGACGACGGCGTCACGCCACCAGGGGATTTTCATGTGCATGGGCTGCCCCTGCCCGGCGGGGTTTATGCGTCAGGGGCGTTGACCATGCTGTGCGCGGCGTAGACGAGGTAGTCCCACAGGCGCTTCTCCAGCTCCTCGGGCAGCTCCAGGGAGATGACCGCGTCGTGCATGTGCTTCAGCCACGCGTCACGCTCGGCGGAGCGGATGACGAACGGGTTGTGCCGCATGCGTAGGCGCGGGTGCCCACGCTGCTGGCTGTAGGTGTTCGGACCGCCCCAGTACTGCATCAGGAAGAGCTGTAGCCGCTCCTCGGCCCCGGCGAGATCGTCCTGGGGGTAGAGCGGCCAGAGCAGGGGATCTTTGACGACGCCCTCGTAGAAACGGTGGACGAGAAGCCGAAAGGTCTCCTCGCCACCGACGGCGTCGTAGAAGGACTGGGGTTCCTCGGGGTTGGCGGACACGCCCCAAGCCTAAGCGACGTTCGCTATGGGGATGGAAGCCTGGTCGAGCGCCGACTTGATGCGGATACGCAGCTCCCGAGCGATCTCGCTCTGGTGTGAGGGGATGGTCTTGGCGTTGACCCGGAAGACAACCGCCGTGCCGGAGATCTGCTCGATCCCCCAGACCTGCGGCTCCTCGACGACGACCGAGTCGCGGTAGTCGGGGTCGTTCCAGATCTCCTCGACGACCTTCCTGAGCAGGTCGCGGACCACGGGGATGTCGGCGGTGTAGGCGACCGGCACGTCGACCGTGGCACGGGACCACCCCTGGGACTCGTTGCCGACGCGGGTGATGGTGCCGTTGCGGACGTACCAGACCCGGCCGTCGGCGTCGCGAAGCCTGGTGATGCGCAGGGTGACGGCCTCGACGGTCCCGGACGCGGCACCGGCGTCGATCACGTCACCGACCCCGTACTGGTCCTCAAGCAGCATGAACATGCCGGCGATGAAGTCCTTGACCAGTTCCTGGGCTCCGAAGCCGATCGCGACGCCCAGAATGCCGACGCTGGTCAGCACGGGGGCGATGGGGACGGAGAGCCGTTCGAGGATGGTCAGGGCGGCGGTGCCCAGGATGATGACCGAGGCGGTCGAGTTGAGCACGGACCCCATGGTCTCGGCCCGTTGCCTGCGCCGCTCGGCCATGATGGCGTCCAGGCCTTCGAGGGGGGCGGGATCCTTGCCCCGCAGCCGTCCCGCCAGGGTCGGCCTGCCGGAGGAGGCCCGCTGCACGATTCCGGTGATCAGGCGGACCGCCACCTTGCGCAGGATCAGCGCGACGGCGGTGATCAGCATGATGGCGATCAGTGTCGCGAGCACGCTCGCGACGAAGGGGGCCCACGCCGGAGGCAGCACGGTCTGCGCGAGTTCGCAGATCACCCCGCCGTCACGTCCGCACGCACCGTTCACTAAGGCCGCTCCCATGTTCGTGAGGTCCTCCAGGCCGGGCAGGCTCGACGGTGACGGTGTGGGGGACGGTGTCACGGTGGGGGTGGGTGAGGGGGCGAGCAGGAACACGGAGAAGATCCCTCCCGGATCGGTTCGTCTGACAAATGGGGGCAAGTCACGTGACCTACCTATATTGCCGAGCGAACCGGCCGTCGTCACATCACGCCGGGGAGGACGGGAACACCGGATCCAGGCCCTGGAGGCTGGTCCGGACAGTCCGGTGACGAACGGCCCGGCGCGGGGCACGCACCCGGAAGCGTGTCCCGTGCCGTTCCGGGAGGAATCCCTCCGATCCCCGTCCGGAGTCATCCGGACGGCGGCTTGTCGTCGTGTCGGCCGCCTTGCGGGGCACCCACGACAGGTTGACTTCGTTCTCGAAGCCGGTGGGGAACCCAGCGTCCCGAGGACGCTCCGCACCGGGCACCCCACCGGCTCCGCCGCGCCGCGACGGGTACGACGGACCGGATGGCTGCGATCCCATCCGGTTCGCCGCCTAGTTCACTCCCCCACCGCGGCGAGCACTCGGGCGACCTTGGTCGCCGCGCCGGCAGGGTCCTGAGCCGTGTGCATCCGCTCCCCCCAGGACCACCAGTAGTACCAGTCGCGGTGGCTGTGGGCGGTCTGCGCGCGGCAGGTGACGTTCTCCGCCAGGCTGGTCGCGTTCGGGTTGATCACGCGGACGAAGGCGCGGCCCGTGTGGGTCCGTACCACCCGGGCGTGGAACCCGCGAGCGTCAAGTTCTGACACCAACCGCTCCAGGTGCCCGAAGCCGTCTTCCCCCACCTCGTTCCTCCTCTTGGATTCAGCCGATTCGTCATCGAACCGTGTTTGGTCGGTTACGCGAATCGACGCTGGTTGGCCAAAGATGACTCACCGAGTCCGATGGGTCAATGCCGGGCCAACCAAGATCGGGATGCGCATTCTGCCAAGGAGGTTGAAAGAAACAGTCCATCAGAGGACGATCCTTAGCCGGTGGCCTCATTCGTGCGTTCCGGGTGGGGCAATGGTGGTCCATTATTCTCTCTAGGCGCAGTGCGATACCCGAATCACACTGGGTCTACGGGGAGAGGACCGGTCGGGACAAGCGTGCCAACCAGCCCAGCTGGCCGCGAGAGAGGGGCCGGTATGTCCGGCAGGCAGCACAGGGAGACGGAGTTAGCGCGGCGAATCCGCGCCAGGGGCCTCGCAACGGGGCGTAACCCGGCCCAGATCGCCGAAGAGATCCACGACAAGTGTGGTCAGCAGTTCGGGACCACCCGCATCAAGGCTCATCGTCTCGCACACGGTGTCGCTCTGGCCGACGTGATCGAACAGATACGGGCGCTGTTCGAGCGCGACGGCAAGGCAGCTCCGGGGATCGGGGAGACGCTTCTGTCCGCGTACGAGAGCGGTCTGAAGCGTCCCGGGCCCGAATACCTCCACTACCTGTGTTCCGCATACCGGGTCGAGCCCCCCTCCCTCGGCTACGAGGGGCCCTGCATCTGTGGCCACGGCCACAAGATGCCGGGTGCCGTCCGGAGTGATCTCCAGGATGGAAGACCCGACACTTCCCCTGGTCCGCGTGAGTCGCTGATCCGGCAGATCGGCGGCGGCCCCTCCGCGGACGGGAGCGAGGAGGACGAGAACGTGTTGCGGAGAACGCTCTTGAGGATTCTGGCGGGTGGCACCGTCGTCGGACTCGACGGGCAGGTGCTCGGAGCGGTGGAGAACATCCGGCGGAGGATGGACGAGACCCTGGTCTCGGGCACCGTCTCACCCGCGATGCTGGACCAGTGGGAGGAGTCCACCGTCGGCTTCGGCCGCCAGTACATGAACACCCCGCCGTTACGTCTGCTGTGTGACGTTCTGCTGGAGTTCAGCGCCGTGCGCAAGGCCATGGAGCACCGCCAACCGGTCGACCTACAGGAACGGCTGTGCCGGATGGCGGCCCAGCTCGCGGGCCTCAGCGGCATGATCATGATCAACCTCGGTGACCAGAGAATGGCCCGTTCCTTCTTCAGGACGGGCAGGATCGCCGCGGACGACACCGGTGACCGCGCGTTGCGGGCCTGGGTCATCGCCAGGGAGGCCCTGGTGCCGCTCTACTACGGTGATCCGCGCGAGGCGCTCAACCTCGCCAGGAAGAGCCGCGACCTGGCCGGGCAGACACCGTGCGCGGCCCAGGCCATGGCCCCCGTCGTCGAGGCCCGCGCGCTGGCGATGATGTCGAACGCGGGCAAGAAGGATGTGGTCGACCAGGCCAAGCGGGCACTGGCACGGGCCAGGGCGGCCTTCTCCCAGATGGGGGCGGCCGAGCAGGAGGACGCGGCCTTCGGATACACCGAGCGGCAGCTCTACTTCCACCAGGGAGACGCCCTGGTCAAACTGGGGCAGCCCATGGAGGCCGACCTCATCCTGGAACAGGCCCTCACCAAGTACGGCCCCGGCGACTGGCTCGATCCGACCTTCATCAAGTTCGACCGGGCCAAGTGCAAGCTTCTCGAAGGCGACGTCGGCGAGGCGCTGAACATCGCCAAGGCCGCGCTCGCCGGCCTGGGGGAGGGGTGCAAACCTGACATCCTCATGCAGCGGGCCCACGAGGTGGCCAGGGACGTCGAGGGCAAGGATCCCAACAATCCCGACCTGAAGCTCTATCTGGAGATGTTGCGCGATGCGGCCCTGCCGGACCCGATCGAGGAGGAGGTGTGAGGATTCGGCGTTATCGCCGGTCCGACCTCGACTCCGTCCGGTCGCTGCACCAGGTCTGTCTCGCCCAGGTCGGGCTCTTCCCCGGTGACGGGGTCTACTACGACGACGACCTTGCGCGGATCGAGGAGATCTACCTCATCGACGGGGGAGAGTTCCTGGTCGGGGAGGCCCCCGAGGGGCGAGTCATGGCGATGGGCGCTCTGCGCAGAGTCGATGACGCCTCGGGGGAGATGTGCCGCCTGCGGGTCCATCCCGAGTTCCAGCGGCGCGGGTTCGGCGACCGGATGGTCACAGAACTGGAAAGCCGCGCGGCCGGGCTGGGATACGTCCGGCTTCGCGGGGACACCACACTGAACCAGCCCGCCGCGATCCACCTCTATCGAAAACACGGCTGGCGTGAGATCCGCCGCGAGGGACGCGGTGAACACACCGTGGTCTACATGGAGAAGGACCCACTGATTTCTTCCATGGCCGCCTCAACTGAATAACACGGTTTACCGCTTTTAGGTTATTATTTGGTGAAATGTCGGGATAATTGCTGTTTGCTCCCTCGTGGGAGCTTTGTTGAAGCCCGTTCCAGTGGGGCGTCCGTGAAATCCCACGAGGGCCCGGCGTCGTTTTCCGGTTTCCAAGAAGTCACTCATCATCGTTCAAGGCTCGTGGGCCACACCAGCCGGGAGACTATCTCGGGCAGCGACGGGGGCTCGAGGGCGTCGGGAAGCACGGCCATCTCCTCGAGTGAGAACCAGCCGTGGCCCAGATAGGTGTCGTTCTCCTCCGCGGTGAACGCCTCTGGGACGACCCGGGGCGTGTGGTCGAACCTGGCCAGATAGAACCGTTCGGTCCGCACGTAGCGGACACCGAGCCAGTCGAGCTCCCTGGGCACCGGCAGCCATCGGTCGAGCACCGCCGTACCCGGCAGGCCGGTCTCCTCGGCCAGCTCCCGCCGGGCGGCCTCCAGCGGCGTCTCCTCCGGCTCGATCCCGCCGCCGGGCGGCTCCCACAGGGTTCTGCCCGCGACCGGGTCGTGCCAGTGCAGCAGGAGCACCCGCCCGTCACCCGCCACGCAGACCACCCGGGTCGCGGGGCGGTCGCTCACCTCAGGGTCGTTCATGGATCCCGGACGCTACCAGCACGGCCCGCCGGTGGCACCGGGCGGCACCGGGTGGCGTGCGCGGGTGGGTGTGGGTGACGCGCTGTACTCTGCCCAGGTCGGTGTTGTGGCACCGTACGATCCGACCCCTTCGAGAGTGAAGTCATGAGCGAGCGAGTCACAGGGCCCGGCGCGGGCCACCATCGGCTGAACGGGGGCTCCGAGGCCCAGTTCGTCCTGACGCTGTCGTGCCCGGACCGTCCCGGGGTGGTGGCCGCCGTCTCCGGCCTCCTGGCCGGGCGGGAGTGCAACATCATCGAGAGCCAGCAGTTCGGTGACCCCGTCTCCCAGCGGTTCTTCATGCGGGTGCAGTTCTCCTCGTCGCTGCCCGACGCGGTCCTGCGCGAGGCCTTCGCCGCCCTGGCCCCCGGCTTCGGCATGGACTTCAAACTGCGCGACACCGCGGTCAAGCAGCGGGTGCTGGTGCTGGTCAGCAAGTTCGGCCACTGCCTCAACGACCTGCTCTATCGGACGCGCTCAGGTCTGCTCGACATCGACATGGTCGGCGTGGTCTCCAACCACCCTGACCTGCGCCCGCTGACCCAGTCGTACGGCGTCGACTATCACCACCTGCCGGTCGCCCCGGGCACCAAGGCCAGACAGGAGGCGGAGATCCTCGCCCTGGTCGAGCACTACCAGGCCGACCTGGTGGTGCTCGCGCGCTACATGCAGGTGCTGTCCGAGGATCTGTGCGTCAAGCTGGCCGGGAACGTGATCAACATCCACCACTCGTTCCTGCCGTCGTTCAAGGGTGCCAAGCCGTACCACCAGGCGCACTCGCGCGGGGTGAAGCTGATCGGTGCGACCGCCCACTACGTGACCGCGGACCTCGACGAGGGCCCGATCATCGAGCAGGAGGTCGCCCGGGTCAACCACACCCACTCGCCGGAGGACCTGGCCGCCATCGGCCGCGACGTCGAGTGCCAGGTCCTGGCCCGCGCCGTACGGTGGCACACCGAGCAGCGTGTCCTGCTCGACGGGCACAAGACCATCGTCTTCCCCCGCTGACGTGCCGGCGCGGGGCCGTTCCCGACGGCGGCCCCGCGCGGCGGGCCGTCAGACGGCCAGGCCCGTGTGGTGGGCGAGGAAGGTGAGCTGGTCGGCCGCGAGCTCGACGGTCTTGCTGACCGCACGCGCCCCGTGACCGGTCTCAGCCTCGTTGCGCAGCAGAATCGGCCGGTCCGAGGCTTGGGAGTGCTGCAGGGCGGCGCACATCTTCCAGGCGTGCAGCGGGTGGACCCGGGTGTCGGACTGGAAGACCGTGAACAGCGTCGCCGGGTAGGAGACGCCCTCACGGACGTGGTGGTAGGGCGAGTAGGCGTTCAGCCAGGCGAACTCCTCGGCCTTCGCGGCGGAGCCGTACTCGACGTTCCACGTCGCGCCCAGGCCGAACAGCTCGTAACGGATCATGTCCAGCAGCGGGGCCGAACAGACGACCGCGGCGTACAGCTCGGGGCGCTGGGTGAGGGCCGCGCCGACCAGGAGGCCGCCGTTCGAGCCCCCGGAGATGGCTAGCTGCTCCGGGGCGGTGATCCCGGTGTCGATCAGGTGCTCGGCCGCCGAGTGCAGGTCGTCGAAGACGTTCTGCTTGTTGGCGAGCATGCCGGCCCTGTGCCACTCCTCGCCCTGCTCCCCACCGCCGCGCAGCTGGGCGATGGCGTAGGCGCCGCCCGCCTCGACCCAGGTCAGGATCGACGCCGAGTAGCCCGGGGTCATCGAGATGCCGAAACCGCCGTAGCCGTACAGGATGGTGGGGCGCGGACCCTCGACGCCCGGCTTGGTGATCACCAGCATGTGGACCTCGGAGCCGTCCGCTGAGCGGTAGACCACCTGCTCGGTGTCGACGGCGGGCACCTCGACGGCACCGGGGGAGGCGGCCCACAGGGTGGTCTCCCCGGTGCGTGCGTCGTAGCGCTGGATGCTCGGCGGGGTGGTGTTGTCGGTGTAGACGAACCAGGCCTCGTGACCCCCCTCCGGACGCTCGGAGATGGCGCCGATCGTGCCGAGCCCCGGCGTCGGCACCCGGCCGACGCGCTCACCCGTCACCAGGTCGTGCACGGAGATCTCGCTGATCGCGTGGCGGGTCCAGCCGGCGAGCATGATCGGGCGGTCAAGGTCGTCGAGGATCGAGAAGTCCGACAGCACGGCCTCGTCGTCCTGCGGGATCAGGTCACGCCAGTGCTCGGGCTGGGGCAGAGCCGGGTCGGCGACGCAGATGCGCGCCCGGGGGGCGTCCAGGTCGGTGAAGACGTAGAGCCTGCCGTCACGGCCGAAGTGCAGCGCGGTCTGGGCGTCGAGCCCCTCCTGGACGACGACCAGGTCGGGCGAGTCCGGCGAGGAGGCGGTGAGGTCGGCGATCCACAGGTCGTTGCGCGGCGCCGTACCCCTGGAGGCGGAGATCTGCAACCAGCGGCCGTCGCGGGAGACCGCGACACCGTAGTAGTTGGTCTTCTCCATGTCCTTGCCGAAGACCAGCACGTCCTCCTCGGTCGAGGTGCCGACCCGGTGCAGGTAGACGCGGCGGTGGAACTGCTCCTCCCCCTCGGGCACCTCGGTCGAGGGCAGCCTGCGCACGTAGTAGAACGCCTTGCCGCCGGGCAGCCAGGCGATCGGGGAGTAACGGCACCGGTCGATCGGCCCCTCCACCCGCTCGCCCGAGGCGACGTCGAGCAGGTAGAGGGTGGACTCCTCGTCACCGCCGACCGAGACCTGGTAGGCGAGCAGCCTGCCCTCTTTGTCGGGCTGCCATGAGTCGAGCGTGGTGAGCCCACTCGGGTCGAGCGCCGTCGGGTCGAGCAGCGCGCGCTCGGTTCCGCCGGGGTCGACGGTGTAGAGGACGGCGTGCTCCTGGTCGGGGGTGCGCCGCATGAAGAAGCGCCGCTCGCCGCGCCAGGCCGGAGCGCCGATCGAGCCCGACCTGAGCAACTCGGCGACCCGCGCCCTGAGCCGGTCGCGGCCGGTGAGCGCCCCGAGCTCGTCGGAGAAGAGCTTCTCCTGCGCGGCCAGCCACTCCTCGGTCGCCGGACTGCCCGGGTCCTCCAGCCATCGGTAGGGGTCGGCGACGGGGACGCCGTGGAGCTCTTCGACGAGGTCGTCACGGCCTGCTGGTGGATATGGCTGTCGGGTCATGGCAGGAACCCTACGACCTTGGGAAGGCTGGTCGGAGCCATTGCGCGAGGGGCGTATTCGATCTTGAGAAGGCCGTGTCGTCGATCTTCGGATCGAGGAGTAAAAACTGGTAATGCGGGCATAAAACGTACCAGGCGTCTCTCCTGTCATTTATGGGTGGCGGAAATGACGATGCAGAAGCCAAACTTGGTGGAGGACGGTGCCGTGGTGACCATCCGCTGGGCCGTCCGGCGGAGGTCCCTGTGACGGAAGCATCCGGGCCCCAGGAGGGGCCGCCAATCGGGGCACGTGCCTGCGTGCCCCCTCAGACTCAGACGAAGCGTCGCGCGGCGGGGAAGGCACGCTGATGCGCCAAGTCCTGCTGCTGAACGCAACCTACGAGCCCCTGACCACCCTCTCCCTGCACCGCGCGGTCGTGCTGGTGCTCAGGGAGAAGGCGGATGTCGTGCACCGCGACGGGCGGGGCGCGGTCGTCCGCTCGGCGACCCGCACGCTCGACGTGCCGTCGGTGATCAGGCTGCGCCGCTACGTGCGCATTCCCTACCGGTCGCGGATCCCGCTGACCAGGACCGCGTTGATGCGCCGGGACGACTACCGGTGCGCCTACTGTGGACAGCGGGCCGAGACCATCGACCACGTGATCCCGCGGTCCAGGGGAGGAACCCACACCTGGGAGAACTGCGTCGCCTCCTGCACGCCGTGCAACCACCGTAAGGCGGATCGCATGCTGGAGGAGCTGGGCTGGACGCTGGACGTCGCCCCCGTGGTCCCACGGGGCGTCCACTGGCGTCTGATCGGCGCGCACAACGTCGGAGACCCCCAGTGGGCGCCCTACCTGGAGGAAAGCGCCGCCTGACGGTCCACGGTGCTATACCCGTTCGCCCCGGCGGAGTCCGTGTCTGCACAATCGGGTGCATGAGATGGACCTTCACCTCCGATCCGGAGGTGTACGCCGGGGCGGCGGAGCCGTGGTTGCTGCGTGAGCCGGTGCGCAACACGATCCAGCTCACGATGCTGCGCGCGCTCCGTGAGGGGTTGTGGAGTGAGGACCCGCTCATGGGGTGGGCGGCGGGTCCCGAGGGTGAGGTCGTGGCCGCGGCCCTGCACGCCCCTCCCCAGCTCCTGATGCTCGCCGACATGCCGGCCGAGGCCGTCCGCGAACTGGCCACCGCGCTCATCGAGGCCGAACGTCCCGTCCTCGGTGTCCGGGGCGGCGTCGCCCTCGCCGAGACGTTCGCCGCGGCCTGGTGGCGTCCGGAGAGGACGCGGCGCTCCGAGCGTCTCTACCGCCTGGACACGCTCACCCCGCCGCCTGTCCGCCCCCGGGGTGCCCCTCGTACGGCGGGCACCCAGGACCTCGAACCGCTGGTCGCCTGGGGACAGGCCTTCCAGCGTGAGGCGGGCGGCCATTCGTCCAGCGGTCTCGCGGCCGTGCTCGCCGGGCGGGTCGGCAGGCGGGAGATCCTCCTGTGGGAGGTGGAAGGGCGGCCGGTGGCCTACGCGGGTGCCTCGGTGCCGATCGGGGGCGTCTCGCGGGTCGGCCCGGTCTACACCCCTCCCGAAGAACGCGGCAGGGGGTACGGCACCGCGGTGTCCCACGCCGTCACGGCCAGGGCACGGGAGTGGGGGGCGGCGGAGGTGCTGCTGTTCACCGACCTGTCCAACCCTGTGTCCAACTCGATCTATCAGACGATCGGCTACCGGCCCGTGGCCGACTACGCCTCCATCGTCTTCGGCTGAACGACGGCCGCGTCCTTGAGCGGGCGAGGCGTGCTCGCGACGCCCACCCCCGGATGTGTCCGTGCCGGGATTCCTTCACGCCCGTACGGCCGTCCCCGTACGGTCCACGGCTGAGTAACCTGGTGCCATGCCGCGTTACGACTTCCGCTGCCGCGCCTGCGGATCGACCTTCGAGATCTCCCGCCCGATGGCCCGTTCCGGCGAGCCCGCGCTCTGCCCTCAGGGCCACGACGACACCGTCAAGCTGCTGTCCACGGTCGCCGTGACGGGTGGTTCAGGCGTCACGGCGCCCCGCCCGGCCGGTGGCGGCGGTGGCGGGTGCTGTGGGGGCGGTTGCTGCGGCGGATAGCCGCTTCGCCGCCCACCACGCCGGTTGTCGCCGAGGGGCCGTGAGGTCAGGCGGCCTCGCGGCCCCGCTGGACGGCGCGCCTGCCCTGGAAGGGCAGGAAGTCACCGGCCCTGTGCGGGCGGGCGGGGATGAAGGTCGGCTCGGTGGCCACGATCCGGTCGAACCTGAAGGCGCGGATCGCGCCGCGCATGCGGCACATGCCCACGAGATACCAGTAGTCGCGGTGCACCATGCACGTCACGGGATCGACGTCGCGCACCGTCACCCGCCCGGAGACGTCGCGGTAGTGCAGCCGGACGACCAGGTGGGAGGTGATGGCGTTGGCGATGGTCCTGGCCCGGTCGGCGACAGGGTCGGGCATCGGCTCGGTCAGGGTAGCCAGGGTGGTGGAGACGACCTCGTCGTCGATCTCCATGTGCTCGAACGCGTGACGCAGGCCGCTGCGGGCGGCGGTTGCCTGCGGGTCGGAGCCCAGATGGGCCAGGGACAGAGCGAGGGCGGCGATCTCGGCGGTCGTCAACGGGCTGCGTGCGGGCTTCATGACGTTGGCCATGGTCACATGGTATGCTCCGCCACCGACAATTTTCGAACTGCCTGTCGGATACAGCGGCCTTCCCTCGGGAAGTACGGCCCAGCCGTACCCCCCGAGGTGGCGGTCGTCATCGCGACAGCTGGGACAGGTCCCTTGAGGCGCCGGTCGAGGCCGAGGTGGTCAGCGCGGCGTAGGCCTGCAGAGCCGCGCTGACCGGACGCTGCCGGTCACGGGGGCGATAGCCGCCCAGCTCGGCCAGCAGCCGCTCACGCCTGGCCGCCAGCTCCTCCTCGGCGACCTTCAGCTCGATCGACCGGCCCGGGATGTCGATCTCCACGATGTCGCCGTCCTCGACCAGGGCGATGGTGCCGCCCTCCGCGGCCTCGGGGGAGGCGTGCCCGATGGACAGCCCGCTCGTGCCGCCGGAGAAACGGCCGTCGGTGATCAGCGCGCAGGCCTTGCCCAGGCCCTTGCCCTTGAGGAAGGAGGTCGGGTAGAGCATCTCCTGCATGCCGGGGCCGCCCTTGGGGCCCTCGTAGCGGATGACCACGACGTCGCCGGGCTTGACCCGGTTGTTCAGGATGCCCTCGACCGCGTCGTCCTGGGACTCGAACACCACGGCGGGCCCGGAGAACCGCCAGATCGACTCGTCGACCCCGGCCGTCTTGACGATGCAGCCCTCGGTGGCGATGTTGCCGTACAGAACGGCGAGGCCGCCGTCACGGGTGTAGGCGTGCTCGGAGTCGCGCACACAGCCCTCGGACCGGTCGAGGTCGAGGGAGTCCCAGCGGGCCTCCTGCGAGTAGGGCTTGACGGTGCGGACGTTGCCGGGGGCCGCGTGCCACAGCTCGGTCGCCTCGGGCAGCACGCCCGCCGAGCAGGGGTCCCAGGCGTCGATGTAGTCGCCGATGGTGCCGCCGTTGACGGTGGGCGTTTCGCGGTGGATCAGGCCCGCCCGGTCGAGCTCGCCGAGGATGGCCGGGATACCGCCCGCGCGGTGGACGTCCTCGACGTGGTACTTCGCGGTCGCGGGGGCGACCTTGCACAGGCACGGCACCCGCAGTGAGATCTCGTTGATCTCCTTGAGGCCGAAGTCGACGCGGGCCTCACGGGCCGCGGCCAGGATGTGCAGGATCGTGTTGGTCGAGCCGCCCATGGCCACGTCGAGGGCCATGGCGTTCTCGAACGCCTCCTTGGTGGCGATGCTGCGCGGCAGGACCGACTCGTCGTCCTGCTCGTAGTAACGGCGGGTGATCTCGACCAGCTGCCGCCCGGCATCCTGGTAGAGCTTCTTGCGCGCCTTGTGGGTGGCCAGAATCGTGCCGTTGCCGGGCAGCGCCAGGCCGATGGCCTCGGTGAGGCAGTTCATCGAGTTGGCGGTGAACATCCCGCTGCACGAACCACAGGTCGGGCAGGCGTTCTCCTCCATCTCCAGCAGCTCGGCGTCAGAGACGGCGTCGTCGGCGGAGGCGATCATCGGGTCGATCAGGTCGAGCTTGCGGCCCGGGGTCTTGCCGGCCTCCATCGGCCCGCCGGAGACGAAGACCGTGGGGATGTTGAGCCTGAAGGCGGCCAGGAGCATACCCGGGGTGATCTTGTCGCAGTTGGAGACGCAGATCAGCGCGTCGGCGCAGTGCGCGTTCACCATGTACTCGACGGCGTCGGCGATCAGCTCGCGGCTGGGCAGCGAGTAGAGCATGCCGCCGTGGCCCATCGCGATGCCGTCGTCGACCGCGATCGTGTTGAACTCGCGCGGGATCGCGCCCGCCTCCCTGATCGCGCCCGCGACCACGTCGCCGACCTCGCGCAGGTGGACGTGGCCTGGGACGAACTGGGTGAAGCTGTTGGCCACCGCGATGATGGGTTTGCCGAAGTCGCCCCCGGCTACGCCCGTCGCCCGGAGCAGGGCCCGGGCACCGGCCATGTTCCTGCCGTGCGTGACCGTACGAGACCTGAGGGCGGGCATGAGGCTTCTCCCATCATCGAAACCGTGTCCTCAAATGGTACGGCCATCGCCCGGTGCGTGAGACGGGCGTCCACGGCGCGAGACACGAACCCCGGGACCTCGGCAAGGAGGAGTCCCGGGGCGCGTGGAGGAACGGTGAGAAGGGGTCAGGGCTCGGGATAACGGGCGGGCAGAACCCGTTCGGCGGCCTCGTAGATCTCGTCGATCTCGGCGTCGGTGAGCGACCGCTCGCGCTTGGTGATCCACTTACGGACGCGGCCGCCGTCGAAGACGTCCACATCGCGCACCGTGAGGACCTTCCACGGGATCGCCGGGCCGTAGATCGCGAGGGACGGAATGATCGTCACCTCATGGCCGAGCGCTTCACCGATCAGCTCGGAGGCTCTGGAGGCCTCCCAGCGCGCCTCGTCGAGACGGGGCTTCTGGTTGAAGGGGCCGTGGAACAGCTTGCGGTGCGACTGGACGCGGACCGGAAGGCGTTTGTCCCATTTCTCCGAGTCGACGGCGTAGACCCCCGTCGGGCCGACCACCAGGTGGTCGATCTGGGCCTCGCTCTCGGGGATCGCGCGGGCGTGCAGGCTTCGGTAGCCGCCCCGCTCCATTCTCTTGAGCTGCGCCTCGGTCTGACGCTCCGCGACCGAGCCGCGGCGCCAGGCGGGCACGGTCGAGTGGGTGCGGGCCCGCAGCACGGTGTCGACGATCGCGCCGATGATCGCGCAGGTGACGCCCAGCCGTATGTCGGAGAAGAGGATGCCTCCCACGACGCCCGAGGCGACCGCGACCAGGGCACGTCGTCTGAGATGGCCGTACCGGGGGTCGTCGAGCAGGACGCGCAGCGAGGTGCGCTCGACGGGCGCGTACTCGGACGCGGGTGTGGCGGGTCGAGACGGCGGCCTGTCGTCGGCCGTGCGGTCGCCGACCCAAATGGGTGACGTAGTGTTACCGTCTTCTGGTGCCTGACCGGAATCCACGTGACTCACCGTAGCTGACGCCTATGTGGGTGCCTAGTATTGCGTTTCTCATACTTTTGTGGCCTTCGCCGTTCGCATGACGTTTATCCGAACCGGGTATGTCTGTTGTTTCTCTCTAGAGAACCCAGGTCGTCCGCGAGAAGGCGTCGTCCGCGACGTGATCTTACCGTTTCCGGCGCTCCCGGGCCCGGGGAACGCCGGAAGCCGCAGGTCGTCACCTGGACGCCATGTGAGAGCCGTGAGCGGCGAGGTCACAGACAGGACTCGACGGGTCGGCGGCGTGGATCTACCGTGGACCCGTGGACACGATCCAGGTCATGGAGCTCCTGTTCGGTGCCTCCGGCGGCCTGTTCCTGATCATCAGTGCCTTTGTCCTGCTTCCCGGCAGGATGCGTGCGAGCGCGGTCAGGGGCACCTCGGCGGCCGCGGTGTGGTTCGGCGGTCCGTTCCGCAGCGAGCGGGAGGCGCTCTCCTCGGGCCAGGTCCTGGTCGACCCCGTGCCGTCCACGAACCTCGCCCCCGAAGTCGACTGGGTGGCCCTGGCCCGGGTCTCCGAGCCGGGCAGACAGGTTGGAGGGGCTTCGGCGGCATGGTGAGGAAACAGTGAGGACATGCTGACGGTCAGTGGCCTCACCTCGACGCAGGCCCGTGACATCCGGCAGGCGATGCGCGCGGCGGAGCGCCGCAGCGGCCTGCGCTTCGCCGTCTACCTCGGCCCGGCGCTCGGACCGCGCCGCCACTTCTCCGAACGGCTGCACGCCGCGCTGGGGGAGGAGGCGGACACGGCTGTGCTCGTGTTCGTCGACCCCGACGCCAGGGCGGTCGAAGTGGTCACCGGCCCCGTCGCCAGGCTGAGACTGGGCGACGGTGAGTGCCGCGTCGCCGCGGTCTCGATGGCGACGGCCTTCGGCGGCGGCAACCTCGTCGGCGGACTTGTCACAGGAATGTGGATGCTTGCCGATCTGGCTTCCCGGCGCAGGTGAGTTCTCGGATAATGCGGGCGTGCTGAAGATCGGGCGTGATTCCCAAGGCGTCCCACGGGAGGGCGAGGTGGCCCAGGAGAGGGACGAGGTGCTCTCCTACCTTGACGAGGTCCTGGCGGAGGTGCGCGCGGACAACCGAGGGCAGAACAGGAAGGCGGTCGCGCTGCTGGTCGCGGCCGTCCTCGCCGCGGTCGTCGCGGGGATGCTGAAACCGGGAGTCCTGCCCGGCCAGGTGGAGTGGCTGTGGTGGACGGGAGCGTTCTTCTGCACGATGGGCGCGGTGATGCTCGTCGGCGCGTTGCATCCGCTCAGCTCGGGACTCGCGGGCAGGACCATCGAGCGCCGCCGTTCGTACGCGGGCCGGCTGCACACCTGGAGCCCGCCCGTCCGGCAGGAGGACGAAGACCGGACGCGGAGCGGCAGGTCGCGCGGAGCCTTCTCCGACGAGGCACTCGCCGAGCTGTGGGCGAGACTGGGCGGCCAGGACGCCCAGACCGGCGCCGACGACCTGGTGCTGCGGATCAGGAGGCTCGGCGCCGTGGCACAGGCCAAGGACCGCTACATCCGCAGGGGGATGCTCCTGTTCCTCGTGGCCGCGGTCTGCTGCCTGTTCGCCGTCGTCGTCGGCCAGGCCATCCTGGGCGCCTGAGAGGGGCCCTCAGGAGCGCAGGAGGCGTACCAGGTGGGTGCTGATGTCCGACAGGAGCGTCGAGGGCGTCGTCGGAGCGGTGGCGATCGCGGAGAACAGGCTGGGCAGGCCCGCGAGCGGGAAGCCGTCGTCCTCCGTCGCGGCGTTGCCGATCTCGTTCTTTGCCAGGATCGTACGGCTGCGCTCCCAGGCGTCGAGCACCTCCTCGGGGGAGGGAACGCCGAACCCGTGACCGACGGGGGCGGCGTGGCGCAGCCGTACGAGGGGGGTGTCGGCGAAGGTCAGCGCGACCCTCGCCCGCGTGGACAGGTCCTCGCGGCGGGAGGGCTCGATCCATTCCATCGCGGAGCACGGGGTGCGGCAGGTCGCGACACAGGTGGCGAGCGCGCCCGCGACCTGGCTGTGCTGGCGGTCGAAGTAGGCCCGCCAGCCCTCCCCGGGCTCCCCGGCGACCCGCAGGGTCCGGTTGGCCGCCGACTGCTCGGCCTTGGTGTGGTCGCACTCGCGTTCGCCGATGACCCCGAAACGGCTGCCCGGCGCGGCCAGCCCGGGCGGCCAGCGAGCCGGGTCGCCGGCGTTGCCGAGCACCGGCTCGAAGGCGAGCAGCGGGAGATACTCGCTGGCGATGTGCAGCGCGGCGACCATCGGGCTCAGTTCACGCCTGTGCCACCGGATCGCGATCACTTCGAGCAGCAGCGCGTAGGCCGGGCGCAGTGACTCGAGCGCTCCGCGCGGCTGCTCCTTCGGCGTCTGCGGCATGGTGCACGCCCGTGCCCGCCGTCTCAGGTCCGCGGGCACGGACCGCGCCTCGGCGGCGAAGTCCTCCGCGTCCAGCGACATGAGCCGCTGCCCGAACTCGCACACCGCCTCGATCTCGTCCGCCCCGGCCACGACGTCCGCCGCGAGTGCCCCGACGTCGGCGAAGGCGTACCTCCGGGCCAGGGACACGAGCAGATCACGGGCCGATTCCACTTGATCACCCTTTCACGGTCGGTGAACGACGGCGATGTCGTACTGCGCAAAATATGGTTTTTCGGCGTCCTCCCAAGAAGTGCCTATTCTTATCATCGTTTGGCGGCCGACCAGACCACGGGGCAGTGACCGGGAACCCGTCGGAGGCAGATAGGCCCTCAGATAGAGGCCGACCCTGGCGACGTGCTCACGCCACTTCGCGGGCACCCCTCCAGCCTGCCGTACGGCATCGGACGAGCTGCGGTAGAGACCGGCCAGATTCAGCGCGGGGTCGCCGGGCACGTCCCGTATCCGGGGGCCGAGCGTGCACAGGAACCTGCCGATCGCGGGAATGGCGATCTCCGGATCCATCGCCCCGGCCAGGGGCGACCGCGAGTAGTTCGGCGGCAGGTAGGCGGCCAGGACGTCGGGTGTCCAGCGGGCGATGCCGTACTCGCCGGCGGTG
The DNA here is from genome assembly GCF_042893955.1 of Streptosporangium sp. NPDC001559. Lineage (NCBI taxonomy): Bacteria > Bacillati > Actinomycetota > Actinomycetes > Streptosporangiales > Streptosporangiaceae > Streptosporangium > Streptosporangium sp. NPDC001559. The sequence continues at coordinate 33,957 of NZ_JBIAVG010000008.1, read as the reverse complement.
GCGTCGGTCAGGTCACGGTCGAAGCCGCTCTCCGCCTTGAGCATCGCGGCGACGAGCGCGGGGCTGAGGCCGGGGACGCCGGTGCACCAGGTGCCCGCCTCGACGATGGCCGCGCGGTAACGCCCCGGGAGGTCGGCGTCCGGCCGCAGCCACCGTCCGTAGTCCTGGTCGTCCCTGGTCAGGGCCAGTGCCACACCTCCGGCCACGGCGGCCGCGGCCAGGGCGAGCGCGACCGGTGGACGCCACCCCGTCCTGAAGGGGACACGCCGTGCGCGTTCCCGCACCCGCGTGCCGTCCGCGGTCTCGTCGCCAGGGGAGGAGGCCTCCTCGCGGGCGGCCCGGGCCAGCGCCGCGGCGAAGGAACGGATGTTCGGCCACCGCTCCGCGCGGTCGTCGGCGAGCCCCCGGGCGATGACGTCGCCGACGGGACCGGGAAAGGAGCCCGCCATCCCGCCGGGCGGCCCGCCGGTGAACAGGTGGTGGGCCACCGCGGCAAGGCCGTACACGTCGGCCCGCTCGTCGGGGAGGGAGCCGGGCCGCAGTTGTTCGGGCGCCATGTAGCCGGGGGTGCCGCCGCCGACGGTGAGCCCGGAGGTCTGGGCGAGCTCACCCGCGATGCCGAGGTCGGCGACGAGCAGCCGCTCCCCGCCGGTGGGCAGGGAGCGGACCAGGATGTTGGCGGGCTTGAGGTCACGGTGGACGATGCCGTTGTCGTGCAGCGCGGCCACCCCCGCGGCGATCTGGAGGACCTGTTCGACCGCCTCCGCCCACGGCACGGGGCCGACGGCCAGGCGGTCGCGCAGGGTGCCGCGGTCGGCGTAGCCCATGACGAAGAACGGCCGTCCGTCGGGCAGCGCGCCGACGTCGTGGACCTGCACCACGTGAGGGGAGTCCGCCCTGCGGATCATCCGGGCCTCCTGGGTGAAGCGCCTGCGTATCCGCCGGTGGTCGGCCCAGTGGGCGGCCAGCACCTTCACCGCGACGGGGGCGCTCAGGTCGTCGTCATGCGCGAGCCACACCGTGGCGAACGCGCCTTGGCCGAGAAACCGCTCCACGCGGTAGCGGCCGATGGTCGGGGGGACTTCCATGCACTCATCGTTACCATGTGATGACCGTGTGTCAGCGCATCTCGCGGCGCGGTTCGCGGTCCCGTTTTCCTCCCCTTTCCTCTGCGGAGGGTCACCGGGTGCGCGAGGATCGTCACCGTGAGTATCCGTAAGCTTTCAGGAATCCTTGTCCAGAGGGGGGAGCAGGTGCTGGAGCTCGCTCCCGGCGAGCATGTCACCTTCGGCAGGGGAGCGGTCGACCTGGTGCTGCCCGACCTTTCCGTCTCCCGGCTCGCCGGACGGATCGACGCGGTTGACGACTACTGGACGATCTCCAACCTGAGCCGCCGCTCCACCTACGTGGTGGACACCCCGGAGGGGAACGGTGAGTTCGTCAGGGTGCCCGCGGGTCGGATGCGCGCCCCGATCCCCTTCGAACTGGGCAGGGTACGGCTGTCCGGGGACCCGTCAGGAGGTATGGCGTCGTTCCTGGTGTTCGCCCCCGAACACGTCCTTCTCCACCCCGACGCCCCCAGGCAGGAGCGGGAGACGGCGCCGACCGTTCCGCTTGACGCCACCGCGACCTACTTCCTGATCCTGGTCGCCCTCTGCGAACCACGGCTGCGCGATCCGCTCTGCGGGGTCGTCCCGACCATTCCGGAGATCATCATCCGGCTGGCCCACCTCGGGCTGGGCCGTTCGGCGGTCAACTTCCACATCGACTATCTCGCCAGGGTGAAGCTTCAGGTGAGGATGCCGGAGCGGCCGGTAAGGCCCGACTGGCGACGCGTCGCGCTGGTGTCCCTCGCGCTGCGGCACGACCTGGTGACGACCGAGCACCTGGCGTTGCTCGAAACGCGGAGCCACATCCTGCCCTGACACCTGACGCCCCTCACCGAACGAGGATGAGGGGCGTCAGGTGTCACGCGGAACCCGGTCGCTCAGGCCGCGGAGGCGTCCTTCGCCTGGGCGCGCAGGGCACGGCTGATGCCGTCGGCGCCCTCGAGCAGCAGCCGTCGCAGTGCCTGCGGAGGCTGACTCTCCGAGATCAGGTCCTGGGTCCTGGCCACCGTCTCCGGTGAGATCGCCAGGACGGGGTAGCAGCCGTTGGCGAAGTTCTGGGCGCTGTCGGAGGTCCAGGACTTCCAGATCCCGCCGATCTCCTCGAAGTAGCGCTCCGCGTACGGGTCGAGCAGGTCCGGGTGGCGTGGGTCCACGAAGCCCAGGATCGTCGAACGCAGCAGGGCACCGCTCAGCCCGCCCTCGGTGATGGCGGCCCACGCGGCGGCCTTGCCCTCGGGCGTCGGGATCGCGGCCCTGGCCAGCGCCGCGGAGCGCTCACCGGTCGCGGTCGCGTCACGCTGCAGCTCCCGCGCGACGTCCTCCTCGCCGAGGACGCCTGCGGACACCAGGGCCTGGACCAGCGTCCAGCGCAGGTCGGCGTCCACGGTCAGTCCTTCGAGCGTGGCCGAGCCGTCGAGCAGGCCCTTCAGGAAGGCCAGGTCCTCCTCGTTGGAGGCGACGGCCGACAGGGCGTTGACGTAGGCGAGCTGGTGGTCGGAGCCGGGCTCGGCGGCGGCGACGAGCGAGCGCAGGCGCGCGGCCAGCGACGCCAGGCCCTCCTCACGCCAGGACGGGTCGGCGTACTGCTGGACGGCCAGGCGCGCCTGACGCAGCACCGTCTGGGCGACGGTGATGTCCTTGACCGACTCGATGCCCGAGTTCACCAGCGCGACGTAGTCGCGGGTGGACATCTCGGCGTCACGGGTCATGTCCCACGCCGCCGACCAGCACAGGGCGCGCGGCAGCGACTCGGTGAACCTGGCGATGCCGCCGTCGACCAGGGTCTGCAGCGAACGCCCGTCGAGCCTGACCTTCGCGTAGGTCAGGTCGTCGTCGTTGATCAGGACCAGGTCCGGCTGGAGCTCACCGACCAGCTCGGCGACCGCGGTGCGGGCGCCGACCACGTCGAGCTCGACCCGCCGGGTGCGGACCAGGGCGCCCTCCCGCAGGGAGTACAGGCCGATGGCGACGCGGTGCGAACGCAGCGTCGGGTAGTCGGCCGGGGCCTCCTGCAGCACGTCGAACTCCAGGAAACGCCCCTCGGCGTCGGTGGTGAACGACGGACGCAGCGTGTTGACCCAGGAGGTCTCCAGCCACTCCTTCGACCAGGAGGACAGGTCGCGCCCCGAGGTGCGCTCAAGCGCGCCGAGCAGGTCGGCGAGCGTCGTGTTGCCCCAGGCGTGCTCGTTGAAGTAGTCGCGGACACCGGCCAGGAAGTTGTCCAGGCCCACGTAGGCGACGAGCTGCTTGAGCACCGAGGCGCCCTTGGCGTAGGTGATGCCGTCGAAGTTGACCTCGACGGCGTGCATGTCGACGATGTCGGCGGCGATCGGGTGCGTCGAGGGCAGCTGGTCCTGGCGGTAGGCCCAGGCCTTCTCCACGTTGGCGAACGTCGTCCAGGCGCCCTGGCCCCAGCGGGTCGCCTCCGCCTGGCACAGCACCGAGGCGTAGGTGGCGAACGACTCGTTCAGCCACAGGTCGTCCCACCAGCGCATGGTCACCAGGTCGCCGAACCACATGTGCGCCATCTCGTGCAGGATCGTCTCCGCGCGGCGCTCGATGATCGCGTCGGTGACGCGCGAGCGGAAGACGTAGTCCTCAAGGAAGGTCACGCAGCCCGCGTTCTCCATCGCGCCCGCGTTGAACTCCGGTACGAACAGCTGGTCGTACTTGCCGAAGGGGTAGCGGATGCCGAAGACCCGGTGGAAGAAGTCGAAGCCCTGCCTGGTGACCTCGAAGAGGTTGTCGGCGTCGAGGTGCTCGGCGAGCGAGGCCCGGCAGTACAGGCCGAGCGGGATGCCGTCGTGCTCGGAGGTCACCTTGTGGTACGGCCCGGCGCACAGCGCGGTGATGTAGGTGGAGATCGCCGGGGTCGGCGGGAAGTGCCAGCGCCTGGCGGCCTGGAGCGTGCCGTGACGGCCGCTGTGCTCCTGGAGCTCCTCGGCCGACTCGGGCGCCGCGTTGGAGATCACCTCCCAGGAGGAGGGGGCGAGCACGGTCAGCTCGAAGGTGGCCTTGAGGTCCGGCTGGTCGAAGCAGGCGTACATCCGGTGGGCGTCGGCCGTCTCGAACTGGCTGTGCAGGTAGACGCTGTCGTCGACCGGGTCGACGAAGCGGTGCAGGCCCTCTCCGGTGCGCATGTAGGAGCAGTCGGCGTCGATGCGCAACTCGTTGCCCTCGGCCAGGTTCGGCAGCGGCAGCCGTCCGGTCTCCGGGTCGTAGGTGTCCACGTCGAGCTCGACGCCGTTCAGCACGGCCTTTCTGACCTTGGCCCCCGCCAGGTCGATGAAGGTCTCCGCGCCGGGACGGGTGCCGGTGAAGCGAACCGTGGTGATACTTTCGAAGCGTTCGTCTCCCTCGGTCAGATCGAGCTCCACGACATACGACTGCACGCTGATCAGCCGTGCGCGCTCCCGCGCCTCGTCACGGGTCAGATTGCCTGCCACTACCGCTCCCTCGTCAACAAATTCCCCCGCTTCGTTGCGAAGGGGTGCCTGAATCCTGCCACGTGAGGCCCTGGATCGTCGCCCCCGCCGGCCTGGGAGTCGACTGTCGATCATGTTCGGGGATAAAGGGGCCGGTCAAGGTGATAACCCGTCGTAGGAATAGGAAACTCGGTGATGCGGGTTGTCGCTGTGCGAAGCCCTCACGATCAGAAAGCTGAGAGATGACTGAGCGCACTCCGGTCGACCTCTGGTTCGACCCCTTCTGCCCCTTCGCATGGATGACCTCCCGCTGGCTGCTGGAGGTGGAGAAGGTGCGGCCCATCGAGCCGCGCTGGCACATCATGAGTCTCAACATCCTCAACGAGGACAAGGACGTCCCCGAGACCTACCGCGAGATGATCGCCAGGGCCATCGGCCCGGTTCGCGTGGTCGCCGCCGTGCAGGACAAGTACGACTCGGAGACGGTCGGCAGGCTCTACACCGAGCTCGGCACACGCCTGCACAACCAGGGCAGGCTCAAGGAACTCGACAGCCTCCGCGAGACCGTCGAGGAGGCCCTTGAGGCCGCCGGGCTTGAGCGGGCCTTCGCGGACGCGATGGACTCCGAGGAGTTCGACGAGATCCTGCGCGCCTCCCACAACGACGGCATCAACCGGGTCGGTCAGGAGGTCGGCACCCCGGTCATCGCCGTCGGGGACGTCGCCTTCTTCGGTCCGGTCATCTCTCCGGCCCCGAAGGGCGAGGAGGCGGCCAAACTCTGGGACGGCGTCAGGCTCGTCGCGGGCATCGACGGCTTCTTCGAGCTCAAGCGCTCCCGCACCCGGCCTCCGATCTTCGACTGAGCCCGGCCTATCCGGCGTCCCGCCGTCTCCTGGCCCGGCGGGACGCGTGCCGCCCGGATGTCACGAGTTCTCATGGATCTCGAGGATTCCCCACTCGGGGGAGCGCCTGGCCGTACGCTCGTCGCGAAGGCGGACGGTCGCGGCCCGTGGAGCCCTCGTCCCGCCACCACTCGCGCGAGGATGAGAGACATGCGTCATCTGTACCTGAACGGAGCATGGCGGCCGTCGGCGTCCCGCGAGGGGCTCGACGTCGTCAATCCCGCGACCGAGGAGACGATCGACCGCGTTCCCGCGGGTTCCCCCGCCGACGTCGAGGTCGCCGTCGCCGCCGCCCGTGAGGCCCTGCCCGCGTGGTCGGCCACGGCTCCCGCGGAACGGGCCCGCCTGCTGAGCGCCGCGGCCGGCCTGATCCGCGACCGCGCCGACCGGATCGCGAGTCTCATCGCCACCGACGTGGGCACCCCGTACGGCATCGCGACGCGGGTGCAGACGCTCCTGCCCGCGGAGGTGCTGTCCTCCTACGCCAGGCTGGCCGAGACCTACGACTTCGAGGGCGGCCGGGTCGGCAACTCCCTTCTCCTGAGAGAGCCCGCCGGGGTCGTCGGGGCCATCACCCCGTGGAACTACCCGTTGCACCAGGCCGTGGCCAAGGTCGCCCCCGCGCTGGCCGCCGGATGCACGGTGGTGCTCAAGCCCAGCGAGGTCGCGCCGCTGGCCGTGTTCGCGCTGGCCGAGATCCTCGACGAGGTAGGGCTGCCGCGCGGGGTCTTCAACATGCTCAGCGGCCGGGGTCCGATCGTCGGTGAGGCGCTGGTCACCCATCCCGACGTGGACATGGTCTCCTTCACCGGCTCGACCAGGGCGGGCAGAAGGGTCGCGGCCCTGGCCGCCGAGACCGTCAAACGCGTGGCCCTCGAACTCGGCGGCAAGTCGGCCAGTGTCGTGCTGCCGGACGCCGACCTGGAGACCGCGGTCAAGGCGACCGTGGCCAACGCCTTCCTCAACTCCGGCCAGACCTGCTCGGCCTGGACCCGCATGATCGTCCACCGTGACCAGTACGACCAGGCCGTCTGGCTGGCGGCCGAGATCGCCAAGGCCCACACCGTGGGCGACCCCTTCGACGAGGGCACCCGGCTCGGCCCCCTGGTCTCGGCCGCGCAGCGCGAGCGGGTCGTGCGCTACATCAACCGGGGCGAGGAGGAGGGCGCCAGGCTGGTCACGGGCGGTACCGACAACCCCCGGGAGCGGGGTTTCTACGTCGAGCCCACGGTCTTCGCCGGCGTCGAGCCCGGGATGGTCATCGAGCAGGAGGAGATCTTCGGCCCGGTCCTGGTGATCGTCCCCTACAGCCGGGGCGAGGACGAGGCCGTCGCCATCGCCAACGGCACGCCGTACGGCCTGGCGGGCGCGGTGTGGGCGGGGGAGGAGAAGCACGCGCTCTCGGTCGCGCGCAGGCTGCGCGCGGGCCAGGTGACGGTCAACGGGGGCAGGTTCAACCCGCTCGCGCCCTTCGGGGGATACAAGCAGTCAGGTATCGGCAGGGAACTGGGCGAGTCCGGGCTTGAGGAGTTCCTGGAGACCAAGGCGATCCAACTGTAGGCCGATGTCCGGTATCGGACGGTCAGCGCAGGACATCCTGGGTAAAACCCTCCGGAAGGATTCGTAAGGACCTGCACGTAGGGCATCGCCTCTGCCGGAGGGCGCCGCATGAGACTGGGCACCACGCGTCTGACCGCCTTCGACCTGGTGATCGTCGCCGGAGGACTGCTGCTGGTGGTGCTGGCGGCGCAGAACCTCGGTCCCGCCCTGGCGGCGCTGCGCGGGGTGGGCACCTGGGGCACCTTCACCGCCAGGCGGGTCGAGTGTGTCTCACACCCCGGCCACGAGCAGTGCACCTGGACGGGGGAGTTCAGGGGCGGTCGGCTCGTCCGGCCGGAGGTCGGCTTCTACGGCGGTGACCGTGACACCTTCACCCCCGGCCAGACCGTCAGGGCGTTCGACACCGGCCGCCAGGGCCACGTGTACGGCGAAGGCGGTTCCAACGAGTGGATCGTGGTCGTCCTGCTGCTGGCCGCGGGGCTCGGCCTGATGTCCTGGCCCCTCCTTCGCCTGCGCCGCCGCCCCTCCGCGGAGCCTTCTCCCTGAGGGGCGGGCGCGCTCAGCGAGCCTGGAGAAGGACCTTGCGGGCGGCGTCCTTGGCGAGGCGGTCGACGTACAGCATGCCGTCGAGGTGGTCGGTCTCGTGCTGGAAGCAACGCGCGAGCATGCCCCTGGCCTTGATCTGGACCGGGCGGCCGAGCCGGTCGAGGCCGCGCACCGTGACACCGGCGGCGCGGGGGGTCCCGGCGTAGATCGGGGTGCCGCTGTCCTTGCCGGGGATCGACAGGCAGCCCTCCTCTTCGAGGACCTCGGCGTCGTCGTCGACGGTCAGCACGGGGTTGATCACGTGCCCCTTGCGCTTGCTGCAGTCGTAGACGAAGATCCGCTTCGAGACGCCGATCTGCGGACCGGCGAGCCCGACGCCCTGCGCGGCGTACATCGTGTCGAACATCTCGTCGATCAGACGGCGCAGATCACGGTCGAACTCGGTGACCGGCTCGGCTGGCGTACGCAGGACCGGGTCGCCGACCACTCGGATGTCACGCATGAGGACTCTCTCTTGTAAGGGCTGAAGCGGTATGCCGACCGTTACCTTATCCGGGGTGGGGGTCGAGGCGGCCAGCCGTACCTGCGAAACTGGGCCTGTGCGTGTCTACATCGGTGCCGACCATGCCGGCTATGACCTCAAGAACCATCTCGTCTCCTGGCTCAAGGAGCACGGCCATGACGTGACGGACTGCGGGCCGTTCGTCTACGACGCCGAGGACGACTATCCCGTGTTCGTGCTGCGCGCGGCGCAGGGCGTCGCGGACGACTCGGGCAGCCTGGGAATCGTCATCGGCGGCTCGGGCAACGGCGAGCAGATCGCGGCGAACAAGGTGCGCGGCATCCGCGCGGCCCTGGCCTGGAGCGAGGACACGGCCAAGCTCGCCCGTGAGCACAACAACGCCAACGTGATCAGCGTCGGCGCCCGGATGCACACGCAGGAGGAGGCGGTCCGCTTCGTCGAGCTGTTCCTCACCACCGCCTACTCGGGTCAGGAGCGGCACAACCGCAGGATCGCCCAGCTGACGTCCTACGAGACGATCGGTCAGCTTCCGCCGCTGCCCTGACGTTCCTCCCCGGGCCTCGACGTGGAGGCCCGGCGGCGCGCGGAAGACTGTCCGCGCTGTGTCTCGTCCCGCAGGGGCCGTCTTTCGGCGGCCTCCTGCTGCTCACGCGTCGGCCGGGAGACGTCCCTGGCCCGCATGGCGACGGTCGCGTTGATCTGCAAGCTCTGCAGTGCCATGCCTCACCCTAACCCGCGTCGCGACGCCGGGGGAGGCTCAGAAGATCAGTCCGCACCAGGGGGCCGGGTCCCACGACATCGCGGTCGACAGCTGCCTGACCGCTCCCTCCCGCAGCTCGCGCACCACCCCGGCGGCCTGCACCGCCGCCAGCGGACGCCCGCCCAGATAGGCCGCGCCCAGCACGGAGACCGGCAGGACCACGTCGGCCTCGGCGTCGTCAGCGGGAACGCACCGGGCCTGCCGAGTGTCGGCCGACAGCCGCCAGCGGCGCGCGTTCCACGGGCAGACCGTGTCCTCGACCTCGATCACCACGTCCACGGGCGCCGAGTAACGCCGCAGGGGGAGCGCCCGCTCGACGTCCACGAGACGGACCCACAGCTCGTCCATCCACGCCGCGTTGAGGTGGCGGGGCTCGGCCAGCAGGTGGATCAGCGGGTCGTCCGGGGGCCGCTGGGCCGTCCTGACCCGGGAGACCAGGTCACGGTCGAGAACGTGCCGCCAGAGCAGGGCGTAGGCGGCCGGGTCGAGGCCGACCAGTTCCTTGAGCCGCAGCTCGCCGTCCGGCACGTCATGGGTGGTGAAGGCCAGCTTGATCCGGAAGATCGCGTAGCCACGGGGACCCTCGTCGTCCTCGACGACCACGGCGCGCAGCGGGCCCGCGCCCCCCTGGTCGCTCTCCTGGTCCGACAGGAAAGTGTTCCAGCGGGCCGGTGTGCGGGCGTAGAGCCCGGGACGGCTGTCGAGCTGGGCCTCGAAGACCTTCTCGAAGACGCTCCTGGCCGCCACGGGGTCGACGACGCGCAGCCGCAGCGCGGGATCGACCGGGGCGTGCCTGACGAAGGCCGAACTGTGGGTGGGGACGTCGAAGGCGAGGTTGTCCGAGGCTCTGCCGTATCCGAAACGTCCGTAGATCGCAGCCTCGGAGGCGTACAGGGCGGCGACCGCCTCGCCTTGCTCACGGAGCGCGCCGAGCTGGCGGGTCATCAGGCCGGACAGGACACCCCTGCGGCGGTGCGAGGGCAGTACGGCGACAGCGGTGATGCCCGCGACCGGGACCGGCCCGCCGGGCACCGTCATCGTGAAACCGCAGATGCACGTGGCGCCGACGAGCTCCTCGCCGTCGAAGGCGCCGAGTGACCGGTCGAAGTCGATCAGTTCCTTGAACAGCTCACGCCGGTGCGGGGGGATGGGGTTGCCGAAGGCCTCTTCGTCGGTCCGGATCCACGCCGGGTAATCGTTTTCGGTCAGGGGACGCAGGTTAAGGCTCATTTGTCCTACGGTATGGCGGACAAACCCTCCCGGCCATTCAATATCCGTCCTTAATGATCAAGGCATTGGTCAAGTGGGCTGCCCAAACGGGGTGCGGGCCGATACAGTCGAGCGCATCATGAGTTCCCGTCCGGTGCCGCTGATACCTCCGGCGCTCCGTGCGTTCCTGGTGAGGGTGCCCTTTCTGGTCCCTCTCGTACGGCTTCTGCGCCGCGGGCCGCTGGCCCGTGACCGTAACCTGCTCGTCACGCTGACCGTGCTCACCCTGATGCTCGGAGGACTGGCGGCCAGGGTCTCCGCGGAGTGGTTCTCACCCGCGCTCATGATCCCGATCACCCTCGTCGGCGGCCTGCAGCTCAGGCTCCGCAGCCTGGTCAAGCTGCTGTGCGCGGTCGCCGCCTGCCTGCTCTACGTGGGGATCGCGCTCGGCTTCAGGCACATCGGCCCCGGTCTGATGGCCACCTTCGGCTTCACCGGCGTGCTGGCCACGCTGATGGCCCGCACCAGGGGCAAGCTCGGCGTGCAGGGGCTGCGCGGCGACGCGATGCTGCTCGAACTACGCGACCGGCTCAAACGCCAGAGCGAGCTGCCCAGGCTGCCCAAGGGATGGGACTCACGGGTCGTGCTCACCCAGGCGGGCGGCTCCTCCTTCGGAGGTGACTTCCTGGTCTCCATGCGCGAGGGCGACACGGTCGAACTCGCCCTCGTGGACGTCTCCGGCAAGGGGGTCGACGCCGGCACCAGGGCGCTGATGCTCTCCGGGACCTTCGGCGGCCTGCTCGGCTCCGTCTCCGACTTCCTGGGTTCGTGCAACACCTACCTGCACCGTCAACGCGAGGCCGAGGGCTTCGTCACGGCCGTGCACGTACGGCTCAACCTCGCCACCGGCGAGTACGTCATCACCTCGGCGGGCCACCCCCCGGTGGTCAAGTTCGACTCGGGGGCGGGCGCCTGGCGGGTCTCCCCGGCCAAGGGCGTGGTCCTCGGCATCGTCCCCGACCTGCACTGTGAGCCCGACCGGGGGATGCTCCGCAAGGGCGACGCCCTCATGCTCTACACGGACGGGCTGATCGAGCAGCCAGGACGCGACATCGACGCGGGACTGGACCGCCTGCTCGGGGAGGCGGAACGGCTGCTTCCCTCGGGCTTCCGCAGCGGGGCCCGCAGCCTGGTCTCCTCCATGTCCGCCGGGCACAACGACGACTGCGCGCTGATCCTCATCTGGCGTCCCTGAGCGGGGGGCTCACAGCCACCCTGAGTCGCTGGCGATGCGTACGGCGTCGAGCCTGCTGCGGGCCCGGGTCTTGCACATGATCCTCGACAGATGGTTGCGGACCGTTCCAACCGAGAGGAAGAGCTGGTCGGCGATCTCGTTGGACCGCGCTCCGAGAGCGGCCAGCCTGAGTACGTCCATCTCCCTGCGGGTCAGCGGGTTCTCCGCGATCTCCAGGGCGGCGACGGCCAGTTCGGGATCGACGACCCGCTGCCCGGCCGCGACCCTGCGGACCCCCGAGGCGAGCTGCTCCGGGCTGACGCCCAGGCTCATGAGCCCGAGCGCGTGTACGGCGAAGGCCCGGCGGACCTGACCGGGCTTGGGGCGGTGCGAGACCAGCAGAACCCCGCAGCCAGGGGCCCGCGCATGCAGATCGAGCGTGACGGCGAAGCCGTCGGTGCCGGGCAGGTCGAGATCGATGACGGCCGTCTCGGGGCGGTGCTCGAGGACCGCGGGCAGAACGGCGTCTCCCGTGCCGACCGCCGCGACGACCTTCATGCCCGCCTCGCCCTCCAGCGAGGCCACCAGGCCCCGGAGGACCACCGGCCGGTGCTCGGCAACCAGGATCCCGATCACGTTCGCCCCCTCGACAGCTCTCTCGCTGGGTCACCGAGCGGTCGCTCACTGTCAACGAAGTCTCTCCGTTCGGCAAGGCCCGCGCAAGGGGCGGAACGCGGGGACGTTCGCTCGCGACGCCTGGAACCGCGATAATTCGGCTAATCTCTTAGGGGGCGTTGTCCGCGGCTCCGCGACCGGGGGGTAGGAACCTGTGAGCTGGCTCTTCGGGATCGCTGTCTTCTTCTTCGGACTGATGGCGTCGATCGCGCTGCACGAGGTGGGCCACCTGGTCCCGGCCAAGTTGTTCGGGGTCAAGGTCACCCAGTACATGGTCGGCTTCGGCCCGACGATGTGGTCACGGCGCAGGGGTGAGACCGAGTACGGCGTCAAGTGGATCCCTCTCGGCGGCTACATCCGGATGATCGGCATGCTTCCGCCGAGGCCCGCCGACGACCCGAACAAGCTGCGCGCGGTCTCGACCGGCCCGTGGCGCGCCCTGATCGAGAACGCCCGTGACGTGGCGCTCGAAGAGGTCAAGCCGGGCGACGAGAACCGGGTCTTCTACCGCAAGCCGTGGTGGCAGAAGGTCATCGTCATGGCGGGCGGTCCCGCGATGAACTTCGTGCTGGCCTTCGTGCTGTTCGCGGTCGTGCTGATGGGCTTCGGCGTCGGCGTCCTGACGAACCGGGTCGACTCGGTCCCCAAGTGCGTCAAGACCACCGCCGAGTACACCAAGAACCCCGAGTGCACCTCCGCCGATCAGGCGAGTCCCGCTGCGGCGGCCGGGTTGCGGCCCGGCGACGTCATCGTCTCCGTGGCGGGCAAGTCGACTCCGACCTGGGAGGAGGCGACCCGGGCCATCCGGGGGCACGGCGCGGGACCGGTCGCGATCGGCATCACGCGGGGCGGGCAGGCGGTCACGTTGAACGCCACCCTCATCGCCCAGGACCGTGAGTCGCTGGACGTGCCGGGGAAGATCGAGAAGGGGGTCGGCTACCTCGGTGTCAGCCCCACGACGGTCATCGAACGGCAGGGCATCGGCTCGGTGACCACCCAGATGTGGAACCTCACCGCGGCGACCGCGGGCTCGCTGGCGCGCTTCCCCGAGAAGATGGTCGGGGTGTGGAACGCCGCCTTCTCCGGTGAGGAGCGCGACAAGAACGGCCCGATCGGCATCATCGGGGCGGGCCGTATCGGCGGTGAGATCGCCGCCTCCTCCGCCCCGCTGGAGAACAAGGTCGCCACCTTCATCAACCTGCTGGCGGGCTTCAACCTGGCGATCGGCCTGTTCAACCTCATCCCGTTGCTCCCGCTCGACGGCGGGCACATCGCGGGCGGCCTGTGGGAGGGCCTCAAGCGTGCCTTCGCGCGGGTGACCCGCCGTCCCACGCCCGGGCACGTGGACATCGCCAAGGCGCTCCCGCTGACCTACGCGATCGCCTTCGTGATGGTCATCATGGCCGGTCTGCTGATGTACGCCGACCTGGTCAACCCGGTCCGTCTGGCCGGCTGAACGTTCCGGGAACCGGTCATGCGCACCGGTAAGGTTGCGTCGTGAGGGACGTAACGCCGGGAGCGGCGATCGACGTGGCGCTGTTCAGGCTGCGCAGGATCTGGGCGCGGCCGTTGCGTCCGCGCCGGGCCGCCGATCCGCACCGGGCGGTGCAGATGTCGAACGTGATGGTCGTGCACGCCGTGCACAAGCTGAACCTGAACGTTCCCGAGGTGACGGTAGGGGCCGTCGCCGAACAGCTCGACGTCGACCCCTCCACCGCGAGCAGGCTGGTCAACGACGCGGTCGGCGCTGGATTCGTCGAGCGCGAGGAGTCCGAGGTGGACGCCAGACGGGCCAGGCTGCGGCTGAGCCCGCGAGGACGACGGGTGCTTGAGGTGGTCGTCGCCTCCAGGCGAGCCTACGTGGACAGCCTGATCGCCGACTGGGACGAGGGAGACCGGGAGGTCTTCGCCAGGCTGCTCACCCGTTTCGCCGAGGAGAGCGTGGCCCACCCGCCGGACCTGACGCATCTCGACCGGCTCATCGCGGAGGCCATCGCGGAGACGGCCGTGGGCTGAGCGCCTCGGGTGAACCGTCACGGCCGTCGGCGCGCCGGTTTCCGCTCCGGCGTCGGACGTTCGACACGGACGGGGTCGCCGCGTACGAGCTCGTCGTGGACGTGCCGGCGGGCGGCGGTGACGGCACGCTCCGCCGTCTCGTCTCCGTTCTCGATGCGCTGCCGCAACAGTCGCATGGCGATGCGGCGGTTGAGGCTGAACTGCCGTTCTGTGTCGGCCACGACGACGATTCCCGAGGGCCGGTGGGTCGCCCGTACCGCCGTGCTTGCCTTGTTCCGATGCTGACCGCCGGGGCCGCCGGTGCGGCAGGCGACGACGTCGACGTCCGCCTCCGTGAAGGCTGTGCGCGGGGTGTCGACCTGGCACGGCTGAGCGATGACGTACCAGTTCTTCCGGCCCGTGCCGGTGCGGTACGGGCTGGCGGCCTGCCAGCACAGGGTTCCGGTCCATGAGGCGGCGAACGCCTCGGCACCGGCTCCCGACACCTGGATCAGGACCGATCGGTAGGTGTCGGGCCGGTCGCCGGGAACGACCTGGACCCGGAGGATCTCCAGGTTCTGCCGGGTGGCATCGGCTTCCAGGCGGCGCAGCAGCCGGGCCAGAGCCCAGGCGCATTCCTGCGGGCCGCGCCCGGCCGAAAGGAGCAGGTGGACGCTCACCTCGGCCTCACCGCCTGCCTCGCTTGCGGCGCTGGTCCCGCTGGGGCACGGACCCGAGGTCGGGCGTCTTGTAGGTGACCAGGGGGACCGTGGTTGCCACGGGCGTGGCCAGGCCGTGGTCGACGAGATCGGCGATCACCTGCTCGATGCGCTTGTAAGCCGTCGGCGCCTCCTCGAAGAGGAGCTGACGGTCCCCGCACACCACCAGCGAGCCCACCGGCGTGCGGCGCAGTTCCTCGACCGTGTGCTTGGCCCGACCCCGGCGCAGGGCGTCCGAACGCGACATCTTGCGGCCCGCGCCGTGCGCGACGGAATGGTTGGCGTCCGGCCCGGCGTGGGCGGCCACGAGATAGGAGGGAGTGCCTCGAGTACCGGCGATGAGCACGTCACGGCCGTCACCCGGTGCCGCCCCCTTGCGGTGCAGGTAGACCCCGTCACGGATCTCGACCAGGTTGTGGCACTGGTCGAGGAACGGCTCGGCGGGCTCGGCCCCCAGGGCATGGGCGACCCGGGCCGCCAGCAACCGCCGGTTGAGCGATCCCCAGCGTACGGCGTCGTCGTGCATCGCCAGGTAGGCGCCGGGATCAGGGGCGGGGCCCGCGCCGTGGACCGCGGTGTGCTCCCGCAGGATCCGTTCGCCCAGCCCCCGGGAACCGCTGTGGACGACGAGAACGAGGTCGCCGGCGGTGAGTCCGAGACGGCTCGCGTGGCCCGGGTCGAAGACGGTCCCGATCCGGGCCAGCTCGACGAAATGGTTGCCCCGGCCGACCGTCCCGAGGCCCTCGACGTGACCGGCGGGGATGTCGCCCTCCACGACGACCCAGGCCGGATCGTCGGCGTCCTGCTCGGGATCCAGTGCGCGATCGAGGTCGGGGAAGCGGGCGGCGAGCTTCTCGGGCACGGCGCGCTTGAGCTTCATGGGGAACACGGCGATGCCACAGCCGATGTCGGAGCCCACCAGGAACGGGTACAGCACGGTCGACGCCATGGCGGCGCCGATGGGGGCGCCCTTGCCAGGGTGCAGGTCCGGCATGGCGGCGACGTGCGTCATGCCGTCGAGGGCGGCCACCTGGTGGCACTGCGTGAGGGCGTCTGACTCGATCCAGCTCTCAGGGGAGGCGAACACGGCGACGGTGGCCGGACCTGCGGCCGTGGGCGGCAGCGGGGGGCGTTGTTGCGACAAAAAGGCTCTCTTCCCTTAAAAGGGGCAGGCTGACAGCGCCGCGGGGCGCGTTGACGCCGTGGCGTCTCGGAGTGACGTGGCGCTGTCCGTCAGGACGTCATGAACACGGCGCCATGAACACCACGTTCCCTGAGCCCGCCACATGAGGCAAACGGTTTTGCGCCCACCGCCGTCTCGCGACCCGGCCGCACGCGGGAGGCACGAGGCCGGCGCCTTCATCGAAGCCCGGATGAGCAGGGCGATCGGCTAGTACATCGAGATGTGCACGTGGTCGTAGTGGTTGGCGGTCACGCCGCCCCGGTTGGACATGGCACGCCAGCCGGAACCGGTGTTGATGCGCTGACGCCAGATGACGTACTTGATGCCGAGCCTGTCCCTGTTCTTCAGGGCCCAGGCGGCGAGCTCGTCGCCGAGCTTGACGTTGGCCGCGGTGGGCATGGACCCGCCGGTGCTCATCATGAAGTCACAGGCACGGCCGAGGGGGTGCTCGCCCCCGTCGTTCGCCGATCGGTAGCAGCCGACCTCGTGGGGCAGCTGGAAGGCCTGTCCGACGGCATCGCGCATGATCCGCGTGCGGTCGGTGATGTTGTCGGTTCCGGCGGGCAGCTGGGGTGCCCAGCTGCCGTCGGTGCGGCGCCCCGAGCCCGTGGGAACGAGCTGTTCGAGCTTGTCCTCGATCACGCGGATGACCTTCTCCGCGTCCTCACGCTGAACCTGCACCGCCTTGGCCTCCTGCTCGATCTGCCTGGAGAGCTGGGCCGTCCTGTCCGCGGCCTGTTTCATGAGGTCCCGGCTCCGGGCGAAGCCCTGCAGCTGGGCGATCTGCTGGGCGGTCAGCTGTTCCATGACGGCCGCGCCGCCCACTTCGGGAGCCGCCAGGATCGAGGGAAGGTCGAGGGGGCCGCTCTGGTAACGGATCTGGACGATGGAGGCGACCTCCCTGCCCGCCTCGGCATAGGCCGCTTCCGCCTGGCGCAGGTCGGCCTGCGCGGTCTTCTCCGCCTCCTGCGCCTTCTTCAGCGACTCCCGTTTGGCGGCGTACGCCTCGATGAGCCGGTCGACTTTCTTGTTGAGCTGGGTCAGCTCGGCGCGGAGCCGGGACTCGTCGGGCTTCGGTGCGGCGTCCGCCGTTCCCGTGCAGCCGAGGACGAAGGTGAAGGTGAGGGCCGAGGCCAGGCAGGCGGCGGCCGTACGTCGATGGAAAGCGGGGGACAGAGCCGTCACAGCTCTCCTCTCCTCACGCCGACCGGGTTAGCTGACGGGTTCGGGCTGGAGGAAGCCCTTCCACCGAAGTGGTTCACCCCAGATGCGTGGGTCCCCGGCTCTCAGGTGAGGCACCTGAGATTAGGCATATCGTGCTGTTTGTCCGATGCGTGAGGATAGTAATGGTAAAAAGGTGACCGCGCGACCCCGAGTCGAGACCGATCAGTGATCATTCCGTGATAACCGCGCGCAGACGTCGAGCGGTCTCCTCGGGCGGAACGTCGTTCACGAAGGCCCCCATGGCCGACTCTGACCCGGCGAGATACTTGAGTTTGTCCGGTGCCCGGCGGATGCTGAACAGCTCAAGATGCGTGTACGCCAGGTCCCTGTCCACCCGCACCGGTGCCTGGTGCCACGCCGAGACGTACGGCATGGGCACCCCGAACAGCCCGTCCAGGCGGCGCAGCACCTCGGCGTAGAGCGGCCCGAACGCCGCGCGCTCGGCGGGGCCGAGTCCGTCGAGGCCGGGAACCCCGCGGTGCGGGTAGAGATGGACCTCGACCGGCCAGCGGGCCGCGGCGGGTACGAACGCCGTCCAGTGCTCGTTGGCCGCGACCACACGCTCGGCGGCCTCCCGTTCGGCCGCGAGCACGTCGGCGAAGAGGTTGCCGCCGGTGCGCTCCCTGTGCCGCCGCGCCGCGCCGAGCAGGGTCCGGGTGCGCGGGGTCACGTAGGGATAGGCGTAGATCTGACCGTGCGGGTGGGGCAGGGTGATGCCGATCTCCGGACCGCGGTTCTCGAAGCAGAACACCTGCTCGACCCCGGGCATCGCGGAGAGCGCGACGGTGCGGTCGATCCACGCCTCCATCACCAGCTCGACCCGCTCGGGAGAAAGCCTGGAGAAGGAGGAGTCGTGCTCGGAGGTGAAGCAGACGACCTCGCACCTGCCGACGCCGGGCCGTACCTCACTCAGGCCGCCGACCTGCGGATAGACGCCCAGATTCGTGGAGAAGGACGGGAAGCGGTTCTCGAAGACGGCCACGTCGTAGGCGGGGGAGGGGATCTCGGTCGGACGGCCGGGCGCCGAGGGGCACAACGGGCACTCGTCGGCGGGCGGCAGGAACGTACGGCTCTGCCGGTGCCCGGCGACCGCGACCCACTCCTCGGTGAGCGGGTCGTAGCGCAGTTCGGAGGCGGCGGGCCTGGGCGGCAGGTCGCGTGTGTCGACCGCGTCGCGCTCCGCGTCGTCCCGCAGGTCGAAGTAGAACAGCTCGCGGCCGTCGGCCAGATGGGTCGCGGTGCGCCTCATCGGTCGTGGGTCCCGTCACCGGCGACGACCAGCTCACCGACGCTGGCGGCGAGTTCCTCGCGGGCCTCCCGTCCCAGCCCGGTGTCCGTGATCAGGACGTGGGCCTCGGACAGCTCGGCGATCGTGCTGATCCCGACCGTCCCCCACTTGGTGTGGTCGGCGGGCACGACCAGGCGGTGCGCCGAGGCCACGAGCGCCCGGTCGGTCTCCGCTTCGAGCAGGTTGGGGGTGGTGAACCCGGCGCGGGCGCTCATCCCGTGCACGCCGAGGAACAGGGTGTCCACGTGCAGTCCTCTGATGGCCGCGACGGCCACCGGGCCGACCAGGGCGTCCGAGGGGGTGCGCACCCCGCCGGTCAGTACCACGGTGCGGTCGGCGCGCGGCGCGCGGTGGAAGACCTCGGCGATCCGGATCGAGTTGGTGATCACCGTCAACTCGGGTACGTCGGTCACGAAGTGGGCGAGGGTCCAGGTGGTGGTGCCCGCGGAGAGCGCTATCGCCGTGCCCGGCCTGACGAGCCCGGCGGCGTGCCTGGCGATCGCCTCCTTCTCCGGCTGCTGACGCGCGGACTTGGCGGTGAACCCGGGCTCCTCGGTGGACCCGGGTCCCGTGGCCGTCGCCCCGCCGTGGACCTTCTCCACGAGGCCGCGCTCCGCCAGCGCCTCAAGGTCCCTGCGGATCGTCATGTCGGAGACGCCGAACTCGCGGACCAGGTCGGCGACCCTGACCCCGCCGCTGCCGCGCACCCGTTCGAGAATCACCTGCTGCCGCTGCTGGGCGAGCATCGATCCCCTCCTTAATCCACCAGACTCCAGCAAATTACCACAGACTCACAGGAGTGAATGTTGGATTTTGGGGGTTAAGTGCTCACAGTCGCTCAAGCTCGGCATGGATGTTCGCCCGCGCTCGCGCCTCGAGGTCCGCGATGCGGAAGATCACGGGAAGGTCGAGCAGTGAGCGCAGCACCGCGGCCCTGCCCTGCCTGAAGAGCTCGTCGGGGACGAAGGAGTACTCCTCGCGTACCGCCGCCGCGTAGGCGGCGTACTCCTGAGGAGAGGAGGCGAGGATCGCCAGGTCGGCGTCGCACAGCACGGCCCCGTCGGCGTCCCCCAGGTCGGGGGCGTGGGTGATCGTGAGCCTGACCAGCCGCGCGATCGTCCCGACGGCCTCCGGCGACATCCCGAGCTCGGGCAGCGCCCGCTCGGCGAGCCTGGCGCTGCGCTCCTCGTTGTCGCCGCGCCGGGGGTCGTAGACGGCGTCGTGGAACCAGGCCGCGAGCCGTACCAGGTCCGGGTCGGCGGCACTGCCGGCGAGCGCGTCGACGTGGTCGAGCACGGCCGTCAGATGTGCGGTCGTGTGGTATTTGCGGTGTGGCTCGCCGTACCGGGACAGCAGGTCCGCGCCGAGCCGGTCGGCCTGGGTCCCGACCAGGAGACGCCAGCGCTCCATCAGCTTCTCGCTCATGCGAGGCAGCCTAGATCCGCCCTCTTGTACGGCGGGTGCCCCGGGAGGAACGTAAGAGGCGGGTCCCGCACCCGGCGGGGTTCACGGAAGGAGGCCGCGTGGGCAAACGAGCGCGTAAGAACCGGGCCCGCAAACGGAACAAGGCCAATCACGGAAGACGCCCGACGTCGCGTTAGCCGCGTCGTCCCCAGGAGGCGAGCAGCCGGATCTGGGCGTCGGTGCCGGAGGAGATCGGCTGCTGCTCCCCGATGACCCCCGCCTGCCGGTAACCGGCCTCGGCGCCCGCGAACCAGGCCGCGCAGGCCTCGACCAGCTCGGGATCGAGCCGTTCGTCGGCGCCGATCGCCCTGGCCAGGTCCCAGGTGTGGATCAGGACGTCGGCGAACAACTCGGTGACGTACTCCCCGCCGGGCACGTCCCCGAAGGAGAGCCTGGCCAGGCGGGTCAACGCCCCCTCCTCGTAGGCGGCCTGCACGGCGGCGGTGGCGGAGGTGTCGAACGCCTTCAACGGGTCGTCGCCGAGCAGGTCGCCGTCGAAGTCGTCCCCGACCTCGGCGGCGGTCCGTCCGCCGAGCAGTTCCGGAGCCCACAGGTTCTCGCCCACCACATGCTCGACCAGATCCCGCACGTCCCAGTCGACACAGGGCGTCCGGTTGTGCCACTGCTCCGGAGCGATCCTGTGAACGAGAGTGCCGAAGTCGTCCAGCGCGCGGCGGTAGGCCTCGCGTACGTCGGTGATCATCATGCCCTCCCAGCTCCTCATTTCGACCGTAACTCCTGGGAGGCCAGTAGTCATCGCGCTTGTCGGGCATGACGCCGGGGTGTGACGGACTCGCTCGACGAGCCTCACGATGGCCGATAGTGAGGTATGACGAACTCGCGAGTGGCGATCATCGGCGGCGGCCTCGGCGGACTGTGCCTGGCGCAGGGGCTGCACCGGGCGGGCGTGGAGGTGACGGTCTACGAGCGTGACCGCACTCCCGGCGACCGTCTCCAGGGCTACCGCATCCACATCGACCCGACGGGGGCCCGCGCGCTCAACGAGTGCCTGCCTCCGGAGTTATGGGAGACGTTCCTGGCGTCGGCCTCCGGGAGCGGGCGGGACTTCGGCTTCCTCACCGAGGGGATGAACCCCCTGATGGTGATGGAGACCCCACACCGGCCGGACCCGCTGGACAACCACCACTCCATCAGCCGGGTCACGCTCAGGGAGTTGCTGCTGACCGGCCTGTCCGACGTTGTGCGGTTCGACAGGACCTACGAGCGCTACACCCGGGAACCGGACGGGACCGTGACCCTGCACTTCGCCGACGGGACCACCGAGAACGCGGACGTCGTGGTCGCCGCGGACGGGGGGAACTCCCGGGTCAGAAAGCAGTACCTCCCGCACGCTCAGCGGATCGACACCGGCATCCTCACGGTCGCGGGCAGGTTCCCGCTCACCGACGAGACACGCGCCCGGGTCGCCCCCCGGCTGTGGCGGGGCCCCAACATGATCATCCCTCCGAGGGGGTGCGGCATGTTCACCGCGCCGCAGGAGTTCGGACAGCGGGACGCCGGAAGCGACGGGGCGGGCGACTACGTCATGTGGGTCTTCGGCGCCTCGGCGGGACGCCTCCCCACCGGGCTGTCCGGCATGACCGGTCAGGAGCTCAGGGACACCGTCGCCGGGCTGGTCGCCACCTGGCACCCCGACCTGCGGAGGCTGGTCACCGCCTCGGCCCCCGAGAGCGTCTCCCTGTTGCCGATCCGCACCGCGGTCCCCGTCGATCCCTGGCCCGCGACGAACATCACCCTGCTCGGCGACGCGGTGCACAGCATGACCCCGATGCGGGGGATCGGGGCGAACGCGGCCCTGCGTGACGCCTGCCTGCTCACCCGCGCCCTGCGCGAAGGAACGGACCCCGTCACGGCCATCGCGGGCTACGAGACCGAGATGCGCGAGTACGGCTTCGCCGCCGTGCGCAGGTCGCTCAGGGCCGCCAGGCAGTTCGTCGACGACAACCGCCTGGCCAGGACGGCCTTCAGGGGCGCGCTCAGGCTGGCCGGGCGCATGCCCTCCCTCAGGAGAAAAGCCCTGTCCTGACCTACGGCAGCCGCTGCTCGACCCAGACGACCTTCCCCTTGGGGGTCGTCCGGGAGCCCCATCGGTGGGCGAGCCAGTTGACGAGGTGGAGGCCGCGGCCGGTGTCGTCGTCACTGCCCGCGTCCCGCATCGACGGCAGCACCGTGGAACGGTCGCTCACCTCGCACACCAGCGTCGGGCCGCGCAGCATGCGCAGTCCGACGCTTCCCGAACCGTGCTCGACGGCGTTGGCGACCAGCTCGCTGACCATGAGCTCGACGTTGTCCACGATCGCCTCAAGCCGCCACTCGGCGAGGGTGGCGCGCACGAAGGCACGGGCCTGGCCCGCGGAGCGGGGGTCGGGGGGCAGCAGGAGGTCGACGACGTCGTCCTCGTCCAGCTCGCGCACCCTGGCGAGCAGGAGCGCGATGTCGTCGCGCTCGTGCCCGGGACGCTGCGCGCCGATCGTGAGGTCGCAGAGCTCCTCAAGATCGTGGCGCCCGCCGGTGAGCAGGTCGCGCAGCATGCCGATGCCCTCGTCGATGTCCCGGTCACGGCTCTCGACCAGGCCGTCGGTGTAGAAGGCGAGGATCGAGTCGTGCGGCAGCACCAGCTCACGCCGCTCGAAGGGCTCGTTACCGATGCCCAGGGGCAGGCCGGCGGGCAGTTCGAGCAGCTCGGTCTCGCCGCCCGGCCGTACGAGGACGGGTGGGACGTGGCCGGCGCAGGAGATCGCGCAGGCCCGGGTGACCGGGTCGTAGGTGGCGTAGAGGCAGGTCGCGATCTGGGTGGTGTCCAGGTCCTGGCTCATTCGGTTGAGCCGGAAGAGCACCTCGGAGGGGCACAGGTCGAGACTGGCCAGCGTACGGGCGGCGGTGCGCAGCTGGCCCATCGTCGCGGCGGCCCTGATGCCGTGTCCCATCACGTCGCCGACGACGAGGGCGACCCGGCAGCCGGGCAGCGGGATCACGTCGTACCAGTCGCCGCCGACCCCGACCAGGTCGCTGGCGGGCAGGTACCGGGAGGCGATCGTCAGACCGAGCGGCTGGTAGAGGTCGGCGGGCAGCAGACTGCTCTGCAGGGTCAGGGCGGTACGGCGTTCGCGGTTGTAGAGCCGGGCGTTGTCGAGGCAGACCGCGGTCCTGGCGGCCAGCTCCTCGGCGAGGTTGACGTCCTGCTCGTCGAAGGGCTCACTGTCCGGCCTGCGGGTGAAGATGACGAAGCCGAGCACCCGGCCCCGCGCCTTCAGCGGCACCGCCAGGAAGGAGCTCTCCTCCAGGACCCGGGCGACCGAGTCACGCTTGGACGAGCGCCCGATCTCCTCCGAGGTCCTGCGTCCCAGGCGGGGGTAGAGGATCGGGTTCCCGGTGGCCATGCACCTGGCGTACGGCGTCCACGCCGCGTAGCTGGTGACCTCGTCAACCGGGAAGGCCTCGGCGTACTCGTCCGGGGTCGTGCTGGAGACCCCGACGGCGATCCGCCGTACGAGCGCCGAGCCGTCGATGCTGCGCTGGGCGAACTCTCCTTCGGTCAGCAGTCTGTCCTGGACCAGGATGCCCGCCGCGTCCGCGAAGCGCGGCACGGCGACGTTCATCAGCTCCCTGCCGGTCTCGAACATGTCCAGCGTGCTGCCGATCCGCTTGCTGGCCGCGTTGAGCAGGGAGAGCTGCTCGTGCATGGTCGCCGGACTGCTCATCCTGGGGGTCGACGACGCCGGGTCCTTGGCGACGAAACGGCGGTTCACCCGTTCCACCGCAGCTCCGTGCCCCGCTTCCCGCTGTGCGCCGGGACTCCGGCGGCCCCGCGGGCGCCGCAGCGAGGGGTCACCGGACCCGGTCCGCCGGGGTGGCCGCCCGCGCGGCCGATCATGACGCCCTCGAACCCCGCCACGTTCCCTCCGGTGACTTGACTGCCGCTCATGGAGAATCGTAAAGAACGATCTATATCCCGTATCCGCATTTGGCGCAGATTTCCCGATATTTCTCCGCAGCGTAAACCCGATGGCCGTCGAGTTCCCAATCCGGTGCGGCCGGTCCCGGGCCTCGCGCGACGCCCGTGCCGTACGAGGTCGCCCCCGTAGTGCGGACCGTTCCCCGCCGGACGGATGGTCATCCTTCGCGACACGGCCGGACGAAAGATCGGAAGCGTGAGAACGGCCACAGAGGATCAGACGGTTCCCGATAGCGGAAGGGCCAGGACACCATGGAGGTGACCTGGCCCTTCGCCATCTGAGCGGACGACGGGAATCGAACCCGCGTAGCCAGTTTGGAAGACTGGGGCTCTACCATTGAGCTACGTCCGCGCGAGCCGGTGTCAGTCTGGTCTAGACTTCATCCGGTCGTCAGGGCGTAATCGTACCGGAGATCCGGAGCGAGCGCGCACCGACGTACGGGGTGTGGCGCAGTTTGGTAGCGCACCTGCTTTGGGAGCAGGGGGCCGCAGGTTCAAATCCTGTCACCCCGACGCTGGTGGGGGCCGATCCGATCGGATTCGATCTGGGTCGGCCTTTTCATCTGGTTCGCCTGGCTCGTCCGACGCTGTCGGGCGGGTCAGTGCGTGCCGCTGAAGAGCGCCCAGACGGCCTTGCCGCCGCGGTTGAGGTGGTCCCAGCCCCAGCACTTGCTGTAGGTCTCCACGATGTAGAGGCCGCGGCCGTTCTCCGAGATGAAGTCCGGCTCCTTGGGGGTGGGGACCTCGTCACTGGGATCGGCGACGGCCAGCAGCACGTGGGGAGACAGGTGCAGCAGCACGAGGGTGATCGGGTTGGCCTCCATCGTGCTCGGCGGACGCAGCGCGTAGCGCACCGCGTTCGTCACGAGCTCGGAGACCACCAGGGCCGCGTCGTCGCTCAGCTCCGACAGGCCCCACTCCCGCAGCTTCGACCTCGTCACCTCGCGGGCGGTCTTCACCGAGTCCGCCTGGTGGGGAAGCGGGCACGCCGTGGCGTCGGAGTGCCTGGCCGTGAGCAGGTCGTCGAAGCTCACCTCGCGAGTCGCCTGCAGGTAGCCGGCAGCCGATTTCGGCTCCTCCACCATCCTGCCGGTATCTCCCGCTCTCATCGTGAGTCTCCGCGCTGGTTGTGAGTTTTCAGAGCTTGTGCACCATAAGCCCAATATGCACTAGGCCATCATGGGTCACCGGAACGTCCGCTGCAAGACCCAAATGCACGTGCAGTTGCATCGTGCAGGCGCATGGGCGAACAGTAGAAGAGGTTGTCGGACCGGACACGGAGTTGGGACCTTGTCATGGCGCCCGGAAGTGGTGACACTGTGTGCGCTGGCCCAACTGAAGAGGGAGGCGAAGTGACGCAGGTTCAACCGGGCTCGGGTCCCACGGCTCTGCGGATCCTCCTGGGCTCCCAGTTGCGCCGGCTGCGCGAGGCCAAGGGCCTGTCGCGCGAGGAGGCCGGGCACCTCATCAGGGGGTCGGAGTCCAAGATCAGCAGGATGGAGCTCGGCAGGGTCGGCCTGCGGGAACGCGACGTCGCCGACCTGCTCACCTTCTACGGTGTCGAGGAGGAAGAGGCCAGGGCGGCCGTCATGGAGCTGCTGCTCAAGGCCAACGAGCCCGGCTGGTGGCACCGCTTCAACGACCTGCTTCCCTCGTGGTTCCAGACCTACGTCGGCCTTGAGGAGGCGGCCTCCCGCATCCGCACCTACGAGGTGCAGTTCGTGCCGGGCCTGCTCCAGACCAAGGAGTACGCCCGGGCGGTCATCACCGCGGGCAGCGCGGGCATCTCCCCCGAGGAGATCGCGCGCCGCGTCGACCTGCGGATGCAGCGCCAGCGGGTGCTCGAACGCCCGGACGGCCCGTTCTTCTGGGCCGTCATCGACGAGGCCGCGCTGCGTCGCCCCATCGGCGGCGCCGAGGTGTCCCGCGCGCAGCTGGAGCACCTGCTCGACCTCATGCGCCAGCCCAACATCACGATTCAGGTCATGCCGTTCAGCTTCGGCGGCCACAGCGCCGAGGGCGGTGCCTTCAGTGTGCTGCGCTTCCAGGACAGCGAGCTTCCCGACGTGGTCTACGTCGAACAGCTCGCCAGCGCCCTCTACCTGGACAAGCGTGAGGAGGTCGACCGCTACAGCGAGGTCATGGAACGGCTGTGCGCGGTCAGCACCACTCCGGGGGAGACGACCGACATCCTGCGAAGAATCATCAAGGAGAACTGAACGAGCGCCGGTCGCTCCCAGGCGCGGCTCTGCCCTAGACTGGCCAGCGGCGTTGGACACCCGCCACAGTTGATCATGCCCTAATATCGCATGTCTGAACGGCTGTGTCCGGTGCCGCTCATGTGGGCGCGGCGCGCGAGCTTGCCGCGGTAGCCGTACGACTTGACGCGCCCGCGATCACTCGAAGCTTGATCAAGGAGACCACCCCGTGAAGACCGCTGTCGAGGAGCTCAGCCCGACCCGGGTCAAGCTCACTGTCGAGGTGCCGTTCGAGGAGCTCGGCGAGAGCATGCAGGCGGCGTACAAGAAGGTCGCGCAGCAGGTGCGCGTCCCGGGCTTCCGCCCCGGCAAGGTCCCGGCCCGGATCATCGAGCAGCGCTTCGGCCGCGCGGTGGTTCTGGAGGAGACCCTCAACGACGCGGTGCCGAAGCTGTACGGCCAGGCCGTCGACGAGAGCGACATCTTCCCGGTCAGTCAGCCGAGCATCGAGGTCACCAAGATCGATGACGGCGAGCAGGTCGAGTTCACCGCCGAGGTGGACGTCCGCCCGAACTTCGACGTCCCCGACTACGAGGGCATCGAGGTCACCGTCCCGGTCGCCCAGGTGACGGACGAGGACGTCGAGGCCCAGCTGGACGGCCTCCGCCAGCGCTTCGCCACGCTGACCGGCGTCGAGCGCGCCGCGGCCAACGGCGACTACGTCGTGATGGACCTGGCCGCCGCGATCGACGGTGTGAACATCGAGGAGCAGCAGGCGGGCGACGTCTCCTACGAGGTCGGCGCGGGCTCCGTGCTACAGGGCCTCGACGACGCGCTGGTCGGCATGTCCGCCGGTGACGCCAAGGAGTTCACCACCAACCTGGTCGGCGGGCAGAACGCCGGCGAGGAGGCCGTGGTGACCATCACCATCAAGAGCGTCAAGGAGAAGGTCCTCCCCGAGCTCGACGACGAGTTCGCCCAGCTGGCCAGCGAGTTCGACACCCTCGACGAGCTCAAGGAGAGCGTCCGCGAGCAGGTGCGCCGCACCAAGCTGATCGAGCAGGTCGTCCAGGCGCGCGAGAACGCCCTCGACGCCCTCCTCGACAAGCTCGACATTCCGATCCCGGAGAGCGCGCTCAAGGCCGAGGTCGACAGCCGCAAGCACAACCTTGAGCACCAGATCGCCGAGAGTGGCCTGAGCAAGGAAGCTTACTTCCGCCTCTACCAGACCACCGAGGAGGAGCGTTTCGCCGAGTTCGACACGAGCTCCGCCAAGGCGATCAAGACCGGCTTCGTGCTCGACAAGATCGTCAAGAACGAGGAGCTCGGCGTCAGCGAGCAGGAGCTGACCGACTTCGTGGTGCGTCGCGCCATGCAGATGAACGTCGCCCCCAACGCCCTCGCCAAGCACCTGGCCGACAACGACCAGCTCACGCTGGCCATGGTCGAGATCGTCCGCGACAAGGCCAAGAGCGTCGTCGGCGACGCGGCCAAGGTGGTCGACGAGGCTGGCGAGACGGTCGACCTCAAGGCCATCTACAGCGAGATCAACGGCCAGGAAGTGGTCGAGGAGCCCGCTGAGGGCGCCGAGGCCGCCGAAGGCGACGCCGACAAGGCCGCCGAGTAGGCCATAAGGCGGTTCCACGACCTACGTGACGCCTCCCCGGTGCCCGGCACCGGGGAGGCGTCACGCTTTCCCACACACGGGAAACCCCCATCCAGGCGGTCAGGCACGGCTGAGCGGCCGCACAGGTGCCCCGGCGTGTCGCGCGCCCTTTGTCCCAAGGGCGGCCTGCCCCAGATGCCCTCCAGGGGCCTTCCCGCGCCGTGGACGCCGCCGTACACGGCGGATTCGGTGGCGGGGCCGTACAGGCTCGGACCGGGCGGAGGGGTGTGGGACGGTGCGGGGAGCATGCGCCGTCAGCGAACAGCACGTGGAGGGGGCATGTCCGGTAGGCGCCGCGCGTTAAGGTCACAAGCAAAGCCAATCGATTACGACGCATCGGAAGGTGACGCTGTGACCAGCCCGCCGACCTTCTACCAGCCGACCGGCTCCGGGCCCGAGTCGATGAGCCAGCAGAACGGCTCGTTCAGGCTCGAAGACCAGCTCTATCAGCGGCTGCTGCGTGAGCGCATCATCGTGCTGGGCACCCAGGTCAACGACGAGATCGCCAACCGAATCTGCGCCGAGCTGCTGCTGCTCGCCGCGGACGATCCCGACAGGGACATCTGGCTCTACATCAACTCGCCGGGCGGATCGGTGACCGCCGGTATGGCGATTTACGACATGATGGAATACGTGCCCAATGATGTGTGCACGGTCGCGATGGGGCTGGCCGCCTCCATGGGGCAGTTCCTGCTCTGCGCCGGTGAGAAGGGCAAGCGTTACGCGCTCCCGCACGCACGCATCATGATGCACCAGCCGTCCGGAGGCATCGGTGGCACCGCCGCCGACATCGCCATCCAGGCGGAGCAGATGCTCTACGTCAAGAAGACCCTTGCCGAGCGCATCGCCTTCCACACCGGTCAGCCGCTCGACCAGATCGAGGCCGACTCCGACCGTGACCGCTGGTTCACGGCCGAGGAGGCCAAGGACTACGGCTTCATCGACAATGTCGTGCGCAGCGCCCGGCAGGTGCCCTCAACGGGCGCCGTCTCCTGAAGGGGCAAAAGGTGAGTGAGTTGATCCGGCCGGGAGACATCAACGGCCGTTACGTTATCCCTACCTTCGTCGAGCGCACGTCGTACGGCGTCAAGGAGATGAGCCCGTACAACAAGCTCTTCGAGGACCGCATCATCTTCCTCGGCGTGCAGGTTGACGACACCTCGGCCAACGACGTCATGGCGCAGTTGCTGACGCTGGAGTCGATCGACCCCGACCGCGACATCAGCATCTACATCAACTCGCCGGGCGGCTCGTTCACCGCCATGATGGCGATCTACGACACGATGCAGTTCGTCCGGCCGGAGATCCAGACGGTCTGTCTCGGTCAGGCCGCCTCGGCGGCGGCGATCCTGCTGGCCGGCGGCACGCCCGGCAAGCGGTTCGCCCTGCCCAACGCCCGCATGCTGATCCACCAGCCCTCAACCGAGGGCGGCGGCCAGGGAAGCGACATCGAGATCCAGGCGCGTGAGATCCTGCGGATGCGCACGCAGATGGAGTCGATCCTGTCCAGGCACTCGGGCAGGAGCGCCGAAGAGGTCCGCAGGGACATCGAGCGGGACAAGATCCTCGATGCCGAGGAAGCCAAGGCGTACGGGCTGATCGACGACATCATCCCGTCACGCAAGAAGCTCGCCAAGGCCATAGCCTCCTAATGAGGTCTATCGCACCGGAACGGTGCCCAATTGGGCACCTTCCGGTGCGACTCGCCGCTAGGGGGCTCACTGAGGGCTCAGAAGACGGTAACGTCGAAACCTGAGCGGGATGACTTTTCGCACCGGGTATCGGTCCGGTCGGAAGAAACGGACCGCGAAGCCAGGGCGGTCCCACGCAAAGGAGTATCTGGGGTGGCACGCATCGGCGACGGGGGAGACCTGCTGAAGTGCTCTTTCTGCGGGAAGAGCCAGAAGCAAGTCAAGAAGCTCATCGCCGGACCCGGCGTATACATCTGCGATGAGTGCATCGATCTCTGCAACGAGATCATCGAAGAGGAGCTCAGCGAGTCCTCCGAGCTCAAGTGGGACAGTCTGCCCAAGCCGAGGGAGATCTACGAGTTCCTCGACGCCTACGTCATCGGTCAGGACCAGGCGAAGAAGGCGCTCTCGGTGGCGGTCTACAACCACTACAAGCGGGTGCAGTCCGGCGAGCGCGGGCGTGACGACGGCATCGAGCTGTCCAAGTCCAACATTCTGCTGTTGGGCCCGACCGGTTCCGGCAAGACACTGCTCGCCCAGACGTTGGCGAAGATGCTGAACGTGCCGTTCGCCATCGCCGACGCCACCGCCCTGACAGAGGCGGGCTATGTGGGCGAGGACGTCGAGAACATATTGCTCAAGCTGATCCAGGCCGCTGACTACGACGTCAAGAAGGCCGAGACCGGCATCATCTACATCGACGAGGTGGACAAGATCGCTCGCAAGAGCGAGAACCCCTCGATCACCAGGGACGTCTCCGGCGAGGGCGTGCAGCAGGCCCTGCTGAAGATCCTGGAGGGCACCACTGCGAGCGTGCCGCCGCAGGGCGGGCGCAAGCACCCCCACCAGGAGTTCATCCAGATCGACACCACCAACGTGCTGTTCATCTGCGGTGGAGCCTTCGCGGGCCTTGAGAAGATCATCGAGTCCCGGGTCGGCAGGAAGGGCATCGGCTTCAACGCCATCATCCGTTCCAAGGACGACATCGACACCTCCGACATCTTCGGAGACGTCATGCCCGAGGACCTGCTGAAGTTCGGCATGATCCCCGAGTTCGTCGGCCGCCTCCCGGTCATCACCAGCGTGCACAACCTTGACCGCGACGCGCTCATCCAGATCCTCACCGAGCCGCGCAACGCCCTGGTCAAGCAGTACCGCCGCCTGTTCGAGCTGGACAACGTCGAGCTCGAGTTCAGCGACGACGCTCTGGAGGCCATCGCCGACCAGGCGATCCTGCGGGGCACCGGCGCCAGAGGCCTGCGCGCCATCCTGGAGGAGGTCCTGCTTTCGGTGATGTACGAGGTGCCCTCCCGACAGGACGTGGCCCGCGTCGTCATCACCCGAGAGTCGGTGCTCGAGCACGTCAACCCGACTCTCGTGCCCCGTGACCAGCTGAACAAGCAGCAGCGCACGCCGCGCGAGAAGTCCGCCTGACCTCAGCGCCGGACGATCCGACACGGCGACGCCCCCGCGTTCCTCTACGCGGGGGCGTCGCCGTGTCCACGGCCTTTCCGGGGTCTTTCCGGCGGCTGGAGTCCGGCCGCCATCCGAAGAGAGACATGTCTGGACAGGGCGGAAGGTGTGCGGACACCTGACGACGGCCGCGAGTCGGGGACATCGACCGTCCGGACGTCTCTAGAATTGGACACCGTGACGACGCCAGAGCTGCCTACCCAGTACACCCCCGCCGACGTGGAGACCCGGAGCTACGAGCGCTGGGTGTCCGAGGGGTACTTCACCGCCGACCCCAGCAGCGAGTGCGAGCCGTACAGCATCGTCCTGCCCCCGCCGAACGTAACCGGTGTCCTGCACATCGGCCATGCCCTCGACCACTCGATCCAGGATGCGCTGACCCGTCGCGCCCGCATGCGCGGGCAGGAGACGCTCTGGCTTCCGGGCATGGACCACGCGGGCATCGCCACCCAGAACGTCGTCGAGCGTGAGATCGCCAAGGAGGGCCTCTCTCGCCACGACCTTGGCCGGGAGGCCTTCGTCGAGCGCGTCTGGCAGTGGAAGGAGGAATCCGGTGGCCGGATTCTCGGGCAGATGCGGAAGCTCGGCGACGGCGTCGACTGGTCTCGTGAACGCTTCACCATGGACCCCGGCCTCTCCCGTGCGGTCCAGACCATCTTCAAGAAGCTCTTCGACGACGGGCTCATCTACCGCGCCGAGCGCATCATCAACTGGTGCCCGCGCTGCCTGACGGCGTTGTCCGACATCGAGGTCGAGCACAGCGAGGACGAGGGCGAACTCGTCTCGATCCGGTACGGCTCCGGCGAGGACGAGATCATCGTCGCCACGACCCGCGCCGAGACCATGCTGGGCGACACCGCGGTCGCCGTGCACCCCGAGGACGAGCGCTACGCGCACCTGGTCGGCAGGCAGGTCGAGCTCCCGCTGACCGGCCGCAGCATTCCGGTCGTGGCCGACGAGCACGTCGATCCCGCCTTCGGCACCGGAGCGGTCAAGGTCACTCCGGCGCACGACCCCAACGACTTCGAGATCGGCCGCCGTCACTCGCTGCCTTCTCTCATCGTCATGGACGAACGCGGAGTGATCACCGCGCACGGTCCGTTCGAGGGGCTCGACCGCTTCGAGGCCAGGCCCGCGGTCGTGGCCGCCCTGCGTGAGCAGGGCCGGATCGTCGCGGAGAAGCGGCCCTACCTCCACTCGGTCGGTCACTGCTCACGCTGCAAGACAGTGGTCGAGCCGAGACTGTCGCTGCAGTGGTTCGTCAACGTCTCGCCCCTGGCGAAGGCCGCCGGCGACGCGGTCCGTGAGGGACGTACCCGGATCCACCCGCCGGAGCTGGCCAAGCGCTACTTCGACTGGGTCGACGACATGCACGACTGGTGCATCTCACGGCAGCTGTGGTGGGGACACCGGATTCCGGTCTGGTACGGCCCCGAGGGCGAGGTCGTCTGCGTCGGTCCCGACGAGGAGCCGCCCGCCGGTTACGTCCAGGACTCCGACGTCCTCGACACCTGGTTCTCCTCGGGGCTGTGGCCGTTCTCGACCCTGGGCTGGCCGGAGAAGACCCCCGAACTGGCCAGGTTCTACCCGACCTCCGTCCTGGTCACCGGTTACGACATCCTGTTCTTCTGGGTGGCCAGGATGATGATGTTCGGCATCTACGCGATGGAGGGTCGTCCTCCGTTCCACACCGTCGCGTTGCACGGGATGGTCCGAGACCAGTACGGCAAGAAGATGTCCAAGTCGTTCGGCAACGTGGTGGACCCACTCGACTGGGTCGAGCGCTTCGGCGCGGACGCCACCCGTTTCACGCTCCTGCGCGGTGCCAACCCCGGATCCGACGTGGCGATCAGCGAGGAATGGGCAGGCGGCTCCCGCAACTTCTGCAACAAGATCTGGAACGCCACCCGCTTCGCGCTCATGAACGGCGCGACGGTCGGCGAGCTTCCTGTCGAGGAGCTGACCGCGGCCGACCGCTGGATCCTCTCTCGGCTGCAGGAGGTCATCGGTACGGTCGACGCGGCCTTCGAGGAGTTCGAGTTCGCCAGGGTCTCCGATGTGCTGTACCACTTCGCCTGGGACGAGGTCTGCGACTGGTACCTGGAGCTGGCGAAGATCCAACTGGCCGCGGGGCAGGAGCACACCCGGCTGGTGCTCGGGCATGTCTTCGACGCGCTGCTCCGTCTGCTTCATCCGCTGGTGCCGTTCGTCACCGAGGAACTGTGGCGAGTGGTGACCGCGGCACCCTCCATCGTGGTCGCCTCCTGGCCCGTGGTTCAGGAGTCGCTGCGCGACGGTGACGCGGAGAAGGAGATCGTCGCCCTCCAGGGGCTGGTCACCGAGATCCGCAGGTTCCGCTCCGACCAGGGTCTCAAGCCAGGCCAGCGAGTCGCGGCACGCCTCTCCCTCACCGGTACGGCCCTGGCCCCGCACGAGGAGGCGATCAGGTCGCTGCTCCGCCTCGACCAGCCATCCGACTCCTTCGCCGCGACCGCGCGTCTCGACGTGGGCGGAATCCAGGTGGAGATCGACACCGCGGGGACGATCGATGTGGCGGCCGAGCGTAAGCGCCTGGAGAAGGATCTCGCGGTGGCACGCAAGGAAGCCGCCCAGGTGGCCGCCAAGCTTGGCAACGAGCAGTTCATGTCGAAGGCGCCCGATGACGTGGTGGCCAAGGTGCGTGCCCGTGCCGCCCAGGCGGATCAGGACATCGCGAGGCTGACGGCCCAGCTCGACGCGCTGCCCGTCGGCTGAACACTCGATCGCGTACAGAGCCCGGGATCGGTTGGCGGTCCCGGGCTCTCGTGCGCCGGCGTCGGGCACACGTTTGAGACATGGTGACCCGGGGAAGACTTAGTTGTTACCGGCAAGTTGGTCCTGAGAGCCCGAATGGACTGCTAGAGTTCTTCAAGTGGGACGAGATCCCACACACCCCTCCAAAAAATCACTGAAGATCTGGCCTGTCTGAGGGATTGGACAGAAGCTGGATGTCAGAGTAAGTTGGAAGGGTTGCTCCGGAGACGGGGTGAGCGAGATCCTAGCGGGTCTGGCGGGTTGGTGTCGAGTAGCTGCGAAGGCGGCGGGTTGACACGGACCGGCCGGAAATGATAGGATGGGAACACGGAAGTTTGTGCCCC